>NZ_JHYG01000008.1 GCF_000687875.1 Acidocella facilis ATCC 35904
ATGCGCTCCGTCATCATCACCAGCCAGGTACCGGTCGAGCGCTGGTACGAAATCATCGGCGATCCAACCATCGCCGACGCCATCCTCGACCGCCTCGTCCACAATGCCTATCGCATCGAACTCACCGGCGAGAGCCTGCGCAAAAAGCGCGATCAGGCTACCGCTACCGCCTGAACTTGACCCCAAACAAGGACCCGATAATCATTCAACCAGACCCAAACGAAGACGTTCAGGTGGCCGACATCAAATCGGAACGCTGGCCGGCTTCAATTCGGAATCAGTGGCCGGATTCAAGTTGGAATGCATGGCCGGCTTCGTCGGAATCCGCATAACGACGCTGCCGACCGCCCCCAACGCCGCCTTCTAGGCTCGATTCTCCCTCCATGCGCTTGCCCGTGCAAGGACGCTCGCCATGCTCGCCCTACGGGCTGCGCGTGTCTGCGCGCCGCCTATGGCGGTGGCGGCTGCGCCACCATCCTTTGACGGGCTGCGCGCCTTCCGGGTTCCTGCCACCAGGGACGGGACGAAGAACCGGGTTTTGCCGGTCCGAACAAAGAACCGTAATCGCGCAATCGCACTGGCGGGCAGGCCTAATTTATGCAATCATTGCTGCGAATGCCATCAACGCTAGAACGTCAGGAGCAAGCTCATGGCCAGCATCACCATTCGCAATCTTGAAGACGGGCTGAAATCCCGCCTTCGCGTGCAGGCGGCGGTCCATGGCCGGTCCATGGAAGACGAAGCGCGGGACATCCTCCGCTCGGCCCTCAGCCGCCAAGCCCCGTCCGCCGCCAACCTGGCGGAAACCATCCATGCCCGCTTCGCTGCCCTGGGCGGGGCCGACCTGCCCATAGCGCCGCGTGAACCGATGCCTGAGCCTCCGGCGTTCGACTGATGATCCTTTTGGATACGAATGTCGTCTCGGAGCTTATGCGCCCCGCTCCCACCCAGGGGGTGATGTCCTGGGTGGCCGCACAGCCGCCGGCAAGCCTGTTCCTCTCCACCGTCACCGAGGCCGAGTTGCGCTATGGCGTTATGCTGCTGCCCGAGGGGCGGCGGAGAGGAGAACTGCTCACCGCCCTTGAAACCATGCTGGCTGTGGATTTCGCCGGGCGCATCCTGCCGTTTGACAGCCCTGCGGCAAGCGCCTTTGCGGCGATTTCCACTGGGCGGCGCCAGATGGGCAAGCCGATCTCCCAGTTCGATGCGCAGATCGCCGCCATCGCCCAGTCCAGGGGCGCGGAACTGGCCACCCGCAACGTGGCGGATTTTGAGGACTGCGGCGTGAGGATCATCAACCCCTGGGAGCGCTAAGTCTTAGGCTTCAAATTATTCAATCAGAACAGTGGCTTGATGAATACAAGGCCCCTGTTTTCACATTCACAGACGCTTTACAGACCCTTGTTTCCGACGCTGTTTCCAGTCAGCGTTTTGCACAGAACTTTCACAGAAATTGTGGAGTTTGGATCATGGTCGAGAGCTTCTACCAGCAAGCCCACCGCCTCCGAGACGGGGCAACCGTCGCGTTCGACCCGGTGAAATACGACAAATGGGGCTGGGCTATAGCGGCACGGGCTATAAGGGCCAGAGCAAGACACAGCCCACAACGGCGGCCGTCTATGACAATTCCTATGCCTGGGATGCCCGCGCGGCCTATGTCATCGGCACACGGCACTGGGAGGATTACCGGCTCTTCGTGCCACGCGAGCTGGCGCCGGACCTGACCGTCCTGACCGGCCAGATCATGCGGCAGCGCGAGGATAGGGGGGACGTCGCTACGGTTTGAGGCCACTCCGTCCCATCACACGAATTCCGGCCCGGCAGCGGATGCGGCCGATCAAAAACTGCGCGCTTCCTTGGAGAAGGGCCGGGAAATACTGATCGCCGCGCAGGCCGAACGGGCGCGGCAGGCCGAGGAAATGAGAAAAGCGCAAGAACTGCGCAACACGCTCAGGCCACGAGGACCGAGATTGGGAAGATGAGCCTTACGTTACGGCATTCCCGATCGCGCATATTTACCTCGAAACCCGGGAAATCCGAGCACATGTTCCCGATCGGGAATATTTTGTGGCATCACATGACTGACAATCTGGCTAAAGCGTTTGGAGATATGGTTCGGGCCAACCGGCGCAAGGCTGGGCTGACCCAGGCCGAGCTTGCCTTGATCTCCGGCACCGGCCTGCGCTTCATCATCGATCTCGAAGCGGGCAAAGCGTCCTGCCGGTTGGGCATGGCTTTGAGGGTTGGCAAAGCCCTGGGCATAGAGATGACCGCCGCCAGTAAGACTGCTGATTTGCCGGGGGCTCCCTGATAGCACCCACACCGGTTTTCCATGAGACCCAGCTTGTCGGCAAAATTCAGGCAAATCGCCCTTTCGCCCTGAGAAAATGCCGGTGTGTCAGCAAGTTGCCGTCATCGCTCAAAGCGGGTCTGAGGGCGCGAGAGATTGCTCGGCATGAGCGATAGAAAAGCCTCCTATCGCTCATAAATTCGCATATTTGCCGCATCACTTGCGGTGGATAGCCGCCCACGGTGGTGTCGCCCGTTATTTAAGAGCGCTTACCTTAGCTCAACCACTATTTAAGCCAATCGCCAATTGATTAAATAACGCAACACCCGCATAGTAAGGCATGTCCGAATCGGCTTCCAACCTCAGGCTAGGCCGCTTTGTCGAAACCCCGGTAGCGGGTGAGATCGTGCGGGCCTTCGTGCCGCCCCCACTGCCGCCGGAGCCGCAGATCGACGTGCTGGCTCTTTTGGAGCGGCTAAGTCTGGCGGAACGCGCCTTGGGGCGTTTAGACGGCATTACCATGCTGCTGCCGCGCCAAGAGCTGTTCCTCTACATGTATGTGAGGAAGGAAGCGGTCCTTTCATCTCAGATCGAGGGCACGCAATCGACCCTTTCGGACCTGCTCCGCTTCGAGACCGAAGCGCAAGCCGGGCAGCCGATCGACGACATCCGCGAAGTCTCGAATCATGTCGATGCGATGATGTACGGACTCGACCGTCTGGAAGACCTGCCGCTGTCGCTGCGGCTGATCCGCGAGATGCACCAACGACTACTACAAAGCGGGCGGGGCGGCACAAAAAATCCCGGCGAGTTTCGGCGGTCTCAGAACTGGATCGGCGGCTCACGTCCCGGTAACGCGCTGTTCGTGCCACCGCCGCCGGCCGAGATGGAAGCCTGTCTCGATGCGCTTGAGCGCTTCATGCACGAAGACGGCTCGCGCCTACCGGCCCTCATCAAGGCCGGCCTGCTGCATGTTCAGTTTGAGACCATCCACCCATTCCTTGATGGAAATGGCAGGATCGGCCGCTTGCTGGTGACGTTGTATCTCTGCGTCAACGGTGTGCTGCGCAAGCCGTTATTTTATTTGAGCCTCTACCTGAAAACCCATCGTGCCGAGTATTACCGCCTGCTTCAGGAGGTGCGCGAACAAGGCGCGTGGGAAGCCTGGCTCGATTTCTTCCTCACCGGCGTTGCGGATACGGCTAATCAAGCCTTCGAGGCTGCTACCCGGATCGTCGATCTGTTCAAGGAAGATCGCGAGCAGATTACCACACAAAGCGACCGGGCAGGCTCCGCGCTGCGTATTCACGATCTATTTCAGCAAAACCCTTTCCTGACGGCAAACCAGCTCGTTCAGAAAACAGGTCTCTCAGCTCCCACGGTCAATGCCGCGCTCGCCGATCTGGAGCGATTTGGCATCGTCGAGGAAATCACCGGGCGCAAACGGGGGCGTGTGTTCAGTTACCGGCGATATCTCGCCATCTTGAGCGAGGGAACCGACCCGCTCCCCACTTCGGCCTAGATGGGGGAGCCTGTGCCGATAAAAACTATCTCCGCCGCACAATCCACGACCGCCTTCGATCTTAGTGTTTGCGATTTCTCCTCGTTCTAAGGGTGAGCGGTATGCCCCACAATATAGAACGTCGTGGCGCTGGCGGCGGTGAGGGAGAGGATAGCGAGCGTTGCGATGCTCAATATCCGCAAGAATCCTGCTTTGCGTTCCAGCTCAATTATGCGGTTTTGCTGGGCAGTATTTTTTTCCTCAATGGATTGGGCGATCTGGGCAATGGCGTCGGCCAACGAAGCGGCGCGTTTCTCATCGCGCTGATGCGCTGCATTCTGAGCTGATGCGATAGAGTTCATCAGTTCCTGTGCCAAGCTTTCAGCCTGCGACTTGAATTGCGCGGGCAATGCCTCGCACAGGCCAGTGATGTTCGTTTGCGCGCTGAGAATTTGATCCAGCCGCTGGCCTTGCTGGTCAGAAATTTTTCCGGCTTGGGCGATGCTTACGGTCAGCGTCTCCGTTTGCTCTTGGACTTGCCCGACGAGTTCTCCATTGGCTTCAACGAGCTCTTTGAGCTGGCGGGGTAAATTTCTGGAGAACGTGTTGACGTAACCCGATAATTTCGCGACTTCCTCTGTCAGGCCATTGAGTTGCACGGCTAATACGCGTTCGAGTAGGGCACGCAATTCGTCTTCCAGCTGGTCGTCTGTGTCGCTCATTATATATCCTCTGTGGTTGCGCACGATGTGGTGAAGTGGTTGCGAAAACGGGTACTTATGGCGACCGCTCCAACGAGTTGTAAAAAGCGCCGCGCCGGGACGGGCTCTCTGGCCATGATATCGCGGCGGGCGCGCAGATCTTTGCGCAGAGCTGCCCGCAGTAATTCGTCGAATGCCGCAGCTCGTTGCTGGTCGGCGGCGAGTGAGCGCTTAAGCTCGGCGAGCTCTTTTTTCCGTTGCACTGTTGCCGCTTGTTGTTCCGCCAGCTCATGATCCAGCTGCTCGATGCGCGCCTGTACGCGCTGCCGCGCACGCTGCATCCGCTTCTGCGCATGCTGCAGCACGGCCTCGTGAGCCAGAATGGCGCTGTCGCATGCCTCGACGAAGCGAGTGCGCAGCCAGGTGGTGGCTTTTTCCATACAGTCCGTGAGCTGCTCCCGGTCTTCCGCAAAACTGTGACCCGGCACCAGCTGCCAATAACCGTCGATCATAGGGTTTTCGAGCTGCTTGTCGATTTCCTTGAAGAAGAACGCTGCGCGTCTGGCGAATTTCTTCTCTTCGAATTCAACCGCCATGAGCGTGAGGATTTCATCCACATGGTCCGTCTCAGACTCGGATGCCAGACTCCCCAGGTCTGCGACAGCGTGCCACATAAGCGCCTGGAAGCGCCGGGCGGTGCTGCGCAGGTAGCTTTTTTTCATGGCGCTCGTATCGTCGGCCGCGGGCAGGCACGCGGACATGGTTTTCAGTTTTTTCTCGAATTCCAGGCATAATTCGTCGCGGGCGCCGGAGATTGGCAGGGTATCTGCCAAAGCTGCCAGACGTTTGGTGCGGCGCGCATGCTGCTGACGCCATTTTTCCAGATCGGCCTCGCGCTGCCGCAGGTCTTTATCCGCAGCTTCCTGTGCCTCCTTATGACGTGCAATTGCTTCCTCTTCCAATTTCATGGCGATACTGAAGGCATCATGCGCATGGCGCAGACGGCCAAGCGGGTCCGCCGCATTGGTGATGCGTGCGCACAGCTCTTTGCGCAATTGATCCATGAGCGGGCCGGCCCGCTCACGCCGCTCTGCTGAAGCTTGTTCCCAGGAATCGCCGAAATCCAGAGGAAAAAGGCAATGCAGGTCCGTGACCTTGATGCCAAACGTCCCCATCTGCTCGGCGCAACGTTTCCGCAACGCGTCGACGTCGCGGATCTCACCCGGTGCGTCGAGCCACTCCTGCACTGATTGGAGCTTGAAGGCGTAACTTGTGACGACACAGAAGCGGGCGGAGGAGACCCGCCAATCCAGCGCCCGCAGACCGCCGGCCGCGAGTGTTATTGGATTGAGAAAACCGAGATCATCCGCGCGGGTAATCAACAATACGAGATCCGCCGTAGATACGTATCTTTGCGCCACGCTGCGGACGAATTTTCCTTCATTCAGATTCGTGGGGTTGATGCCTGGCAGGTCGAGAATGCGCACGCGCGGTAGAGCGGGCCGGGCTGGATTGAAATATTGCTTTGGAATATGCAACGTGGCGACGCGCGTGTCTTCCATCTCATCCGCTTCGACGCAGTCGCGCAGTTTTTCGAGAGCTTTTTGCAGGCCGGCAGCATTCAGCGGCTTTCCATTGTCGATGCGCCAGTGCTCATCGGCACTTTCATGGTAAATCATTGGTACGGAGGTGGAGGAGTTTCCGGCCGCACGGCCGCCGCGGAGCGCTTCACTGACATGCTTCAACGCAGAAGCTGAGATCCCCAGAAGCTCAAGCAGGAGGGTGGTTTTGCCGACCTGGGTGGGGCCGAAGAGAACGATCGTGGTTTCGTCCCTGGCTTCGGGGAGCTGGCCGCGCGTCCACTCGCTCAATTCCATACGGAAATGCTCATAAGCGTCCAGCGCCCAGCTCTTGCGGCCCTTTTCTCCCTCGGCCCATAGGCGCCGCAAAGTGGGGGCCGGCATGTGGCCATCCATCAGTTCAGCGGCGGCAAGACGTTGTCGAGCCTATCAGCGGATTTTTGCAGGCGCCGTACAGCACGGGCCAGGCGGTCCCGCTCATAGGCGCCCTGATCAAGATTCAGGCGACCGCGCTGCACCTCGATCATGCGGTCTTTGACCTTCTCGATGGTCTCATCGAAAGCGGCAGTATAGGCTGTGCGGTGTGCATCCTCCAGCGCAGTCAGCACCGCGTCGGCCTGACCGATCCGCTCCTTTTCGGCAGCGCGGATGAGCAGGCCGACCGCCATGATGCCGACACCTAGCACCGAAGCGGCGCCGACACCGGTGACGAAAATATCCGCTGACAGCAGCAGGCCGCCGGCGATACGGTCCATGCGACCGGCCCCCTGCCCTTTCGGCACCTTGGCTTTAAGATCATCGATCAGCGTGTAGAAATTACCGTCGGGCTTGACGCCGAAGACGGTGCCGATGGTAACGACCACCTCATTCTGCATGCCCATCAGCTTGTTAAAATTGTCCTTCGCCTGGCTGGCAGCTTCGAGCGCGGAGACGCTCTCATTCTCGGTACGCAGGATTTTTTGATCGACCGCCGCGAGTTGTGATAGCCGGCTGAATTCCAGCGCCAATGCAGGCAAGAGCGCAATATCCTTTTCGGCCGTATGGCTCAGACCGCGCTCATCTCCCGCGGTGAGAAGGATGCTGAGATTCCGCTCCGCATCGGGCGGCAGGACTGGCTGGTTCTGGTCCGCTATGTTCTGGTAGCCGGTGCGCTCTATGAGGGGGGTGCCGTGCGAAAATGCTGGGCGGGGCAACAGCGCCATGCCGGGGCCGTTGAG
Organism: Acidocella facilis ATCC 35904; assembly: GCF_000687875.1. Lineage (GTDB taxonomy): Bacteria > Pseudomonadota > Alphaproteobacteria > Acetobacterales > Acetobacteraceae > Acidocella > Acidocella facilis. Next base: position 7,290 of record NZ_JHYG01000008.1, read on the forward strand.
CTTTTCGAACGTCGCGTGCGTGAGGGCTTGCAAATGACATTCTCGGCTGTCTCCAGGTGTGTTCCACGCCTGCTCGATCAAGGCGCGCTGGCGCTCCAGGCGGTCGCTCGTGGATCTGAACAGTCCGTTGAGCCAACCATTCAAACCCTCGTCGGGTTTGACGGCCTGCAGCAATTGTTTTCCAGCTTCGTAACGATGTTGAGACAGCGAAATATTCAGCTGCTTGAGATAGGAGGCACGCAATTTTTTTGCGGCCTTGTCGTAGGGGTTGATCTGGTCCTCGATGAATTTTTCCCAGACATCGTCCGCATTGTCGCGGTTCGCGGCGAGCTCTTTCTCGACATCGTTGATGAGTTTTCTGACGTCGTCCAGCAATTGGAGGAGATGCTTGGTGCGCAGGCCTTGGACATTGCTAGCGCTGCTGCCGGCGCTGCCGATCGCCTCTATAAGTGCTGCGCTCCATTGTTTGGTGAAATCGGGGACGAGGGCGGTGTCGAGGCCGGTGCAGATGACGGTGGCGACCTTACCGCCGGCGGCATTGAAGGTTTCGGCTGCGCTCACGCGTAATTTTTCGCGCAATTCTTCGCCGGCTTCCTCAGTTTTGGTGATGACCACCACCGGCTCGATCCCGGATAATTCGCGGTCGCGCAGGATTTCCTGGTTGGCCACGTTGGCGAGGCGCGTCTGGTCCGTAACGATAACGCAGCCGCCGGCTAGGGCCAAAGCCTGGCGCATCAGCTCCTGCCAGATTTCATTCTGGCGGTGGCGGTGCTCATAACCGGGCAGCAACAGCAGCGCTGTGCGGCTGGTGCAAAAATGCCGCGCTGGAACTTTGAGGACGGGCAGCAGATAGGAGGGATTATCACCTCGCGTGGCCTCATGGAATTGGGCTGCGTCCACTTGAAGCAGCTCGACGGTGTAGGCGTCATGGACATCGGCGGGCGCAATGAGCTGATGGACCCAGCCTTCAGGTTCGGTGACGTCCGGAGATTCCTGGATGAGCACGGGGATGCGCTCCCCCTGCCCTTCATTGGCTGGAAGCCATTTTGAATCGCTGCTTATATCATAGAGCTGGCGTACCAAAGTGGTTTTGCCGGCGCCCTGGGTACCGCCGATGGCTACCACCACATCTTGCGATACGAGGCGTGCGACGAAGATACGCTGCAGCAGAACTTCTAGCCTGGCACGCAGAGCGGCATCGTTTTTTGCGGTAAGGCCGCCGCGCAGTTGCAGGGACGCGGTCAGCATTTCGTCGAGGACGGTGGTCGGCACCAGGAACATGAGCACCCCTGAAAATTAACGTTAGGTTGGTACGGTTGTGATGCGCCTTTGCGATGGACGCAAGACTTGCACCGGGCGGGAAAACACGCAGTCGCGCTTCTGTAATAGCGCGGCTAAAAATATGGTTTTACGACGTGGTGCTCGCCGCAAGTGGGGCTTTTTGGCCGGCGGCACAACAGGGCTGTCAGCTTTGATACGGCAAATAAATACTTGCAGCTCGAGCATAAAAACCATTCGCCGCCGCGCGGTGGAAAAACCATGGCCGCGTTATTCTTTTTCGCTGACCACATGCTCGTCCATGAAACGGCCAAGGCCGTAGAGGGCGAAGCCTGTGACGACGAGCCTACCGACGATGCGAAACATGGGGGGCTCCTGTTTTTGGCGCACGATAATGGTCTGTATGCGGGATAGGTGCGTCAGAACAGGACGTATGTTACGCTTGCAATTCTGCCGCCTGGCCCAGCAGCAGAAAATGCACGGCGAGATTTGTTACGATAAAGCCCGGGGCCTGCAATACCATTCGGTATTGCAGCAGTTGCGGCAGGTAGCTTGCGCCAGCACCGTCTCCATCAGTGCCGGATCCGTGCCGCGAAAGCCGAAGATCGCCTGTTTGAAGTCGCCGACCCAGACGCTTTTTTACGCCTGCGCGCCTTAGTCACCCGCGCGACTCGTCTCGAAAGGGCTTGACGTGATCAAATCCACGAAAACGAGGGCGATTCCCTCTTTGGCGACGCCCAAAGCTGAAAATTCACAGCAAAAACAATCCCTTGCCGAATCAGTCAAATGATACTGAAAGCGTACAGAAGCCATCAAAACTTACACATTATCTTACACACAAAAACAAATAAGGCTATTTTTTACGAATTATATCAATAAGTTATTTTATGACGCACCGGACTTAAAAAAACTATCGCTCAACATTGGTGCCGGAATACGTGTGCTCCCTGCGGTACGTCAACGAGGGCGGCAAGGGGGCTACAATCATGCCGGGGAACGCAAGGCGCCGTACCGCTTCACCGACCTAGCGACTCTGAACGCGGATTTCGGACCCATTCAGGAGATTGCCTGGCGCGTTGACCGAGACGCGAAGGCCTCGCATCGTCACATGCAGGCGCTAGTGATTGCCGGCGCGTAATCTTTCCATATGAGGCGGTGCATGTGGACTTTCCCTTGCGAAAGGTGGCCTGATGAGCAAGAAATCTACCAGACGGCTTTCACAGATCATTCACAGGTTCATTTCGTTCAAAAACAATCACGGAAACAACAATGCCTTGCAAAGCTTCCAGTCCTCAAAAGCGGGATCGGCTTCTCCGGAAGAAAAGGGGGGCGATACGGAAGGTGCACCTAATGGCCAAGCAAGCGATCCAATTTTTTTCACAGATCGTTCACAGATTATTTTCGTCAAAAATAATCAAGCAAAAACAATGTCTTACAAAATTTCCAGTTCTCCAAGCGCTGATGCGCTCCGAAAAACCCGGCGAAAGCCGGGTTTTTTTATGGGCTGAATTTCTGTTCCTGTTCGCTGGCGTGCCGCTGCTCATCCTCATGCTGCGCCGGCCGGGGATTTTGTTTCTGGTGCTCTGGGGCGGCGGCCTGGCCTGCTGGCTGGCCAGCCGCGCTGTCCCGCGTGGCTCCGCGCAGGGATGGCGCGAAATGCTGCGCCGCTTCGCGCTGTGCGGGGCCGCCCTCACCCTCGCCACCTGGCTTCTGGCCCCCGGCCTGTTTCTCTCGCTGCCGCTGCACCGCCCGCGCTTCTGGGCGCTGATCATGCTGCTCTACCCGCTGCTCTCAGTCTGGCCTCAGGAGATCATCTTCCGGCGCTTCCTGTTCGCCCGTTACGAGCCCATCTTCGGGCGCGCCACCGTGGCGGTTTCAGCCCTGGCTTTCGGCTATGCCCATATCATCTTCCTCAACGCCTGGGCGGTGCTGCTCACCCTCGCCGGCGGCTGGCTATTCGCGCGCTCTTACGCCGCCACACGCTCGCTCACATTCAGCGGCGTCGAGCATGCGCTCTATGGCTGTCTGGTTTTCACCATCGGGCTGGGGCAATATTTCTATACCGGTGCCGCCTGGCATCATTAGATGCCTCAGGCTAAAAGCTTGAGGCTCTAGCGGCGATAGCGGGCCAGCAGCGCCTCAAACTCCGCCACATGCTGATAATCCGGCATCAGCCGGACCAGCGCTTCATCCCGGCGCGTAGCCGGGTGGGTGTAGATTTCCGTGCGCCCCTCCGGGACCAGCGGCAGCAGCCGGGCGATGCGTTCGGCGGTCATATGCCCGGACCATTTCAGCCCGAACACCTGGTCCGGCACCTCCAGCCCGCGGGCCTGGGCGCGCAGCAGCCGGGTCCAGCCATATAAAGCACGGTCCCCGAAGGTGACGCGCTCGCCCAGCGCCGCCATCACCGCCGGCGGCTCGGCCGGCACCCGCAGCCGCTTCAGCCCGTAGCGCCGGCCGATCTCGATCATCAGCCGGGCGATGGTCGGGTGCAGCAGGAAATGCTTGTGCGCATCGGCATGGTGCAGGTCCAGCCCGGAGTCCGCGAAGGCCGCGAACTGTGCCTCGATCTCGGCGCGCAGTTCCCGTCTTGCCGCGGGCGAGAAGAAATAGCGCACGCCCAGAGCCGCCTGATTGGTGGAAAACCGCCCATCCGGGCCGGTGATGTGCGGCAGGCGGGCATGGCCGAGCAGCGAATCGCCATCCACCAGCACCAGATGCAGTCCGACTTTCAGCCCCGGCAGCATCCGCGCCCGGCGCACCGCATCCTCGGCGGCGGGGGCGGCGACCATCAGGCTCGCCTGGCCCAGCAGGCCCTCGCGATGCGCGCGCTCCACCGCCTCGTTGACGCTTTCGGTCAGGCCGAAATCATCGGCGGAGAAGATGATCTCGCGCATGGTTCAGCTATCGTTGCGCGGCGCCCAGGGGATGCGGGCGAAGGCGATGCCGTCCTCGGCGAGCTCCTCGGCCTCCTCCTCGGAGCTTTCGCCATAAATCCCGCGCGGCGCAGCCTCGCCATAATGGATCCGCCGGGCTTCCTCGGCGAAATCCGCGCCGACATAGTCGCAGTTTTTCTCGACCTCCTCGCGCAGCTTCTGCAGCGCCGCGCGCACCGCATCCGGCAGCGCGCCGCCGGCGGTCTGCGGGCCGGGGGGGAGCGCATCGGCCGGCGGCGGCTCAGGCGAGACCACCAGCTCGCGCCCCTTGCGCGGGATCGAGGGGGCCATCAGCGCCCGGTTCACCTCGACACTGCCGCAGGACGGGCAGGCCACCAGCCCGCCGGCCGCCTGGCTCTCAAAGCCTTCGGAATCCCGGAACCAGCCATCGAACTCATGGCCAGCTTCGCAGCGCAGCTGGTAATGGATCATGGCGTAAGCAGCGGCTCCAGCTTGCCGGCGCGCTCCAGCGCCAGCAGATCGTCGCAGCCGCCAATATGCTGGCCGGCGATGAAGATCTGCGGCACGGTGGTGCGCCCCCCGGAACGGCCGATCGCCGCCTCGCGCGCCGGCGTGCCGTGCGGGGCGCTGATTTCCGTGAAGGCCGCCCCTTTGCGCTCCAGCAACGCCATGGCGCGCATGCAATAGGGGCAGTAAGGCTGGGTATAGATCTCGATTTCAGGCATTTGCCTCCCAATTAGCTTGCGGGCGGGCGAATGCAAGGTGAATCTCAGCGCCCCTTCATTGCAAACGCGGATCCGCGACGCGCGCCAGGGTCAGCACATCCACCCGCATTGCCCCGGCGGCGCGCAGCGCCAGGGCGCAATGATGCGCCGTCGCCCCTGTCGTCATCACATCATCCACCAGCAGGATGCGCTTGCCCGCCAGCCCGGCATAAGGGCGGACATGGATGGCGCCCTGCAGCGCCGCCTGGCGTTGCGCCGCGCCCATCCCCTCCAGCTTCGCCGTGGCCCGCGCCCGGCGCAGCACATCCAGGCTCACCGGCCGGCCGGTGAGCCTGGCCAAAGCGATCGCCAGCAGCGCCGCCTGATTATAGCGGCGCTGGCGCAGCCGGGCATTGTGCAGCGGCACCGGCAGCAGCAGATTGGCCGCTTGCAGCAGCTCCTCCCCGGCCCGGCGCATCAGCCTGGCCATGCCGGCGGCCACCTCGCTCTGGTCGCTATATTTCAGCGGCAGGATCATCCGCTTGGCGGTCTCGTCATAGCGCAGCGCGGCGCGGGCCTGGGTGAAGGCCGGCGGCGATGCCGCGCAGGCCGCGCAATGCAGGGTTTCCGCCGGCGACGCGGCAAGGCTCAACGGCACGCCGCAACAGGCACAGAGCGGCGCGGTGATGAAATGCGCGGTCTTGAAACAGTCCAGGCAAAGCTGCCCCTGCGCCTCCACCAGACGGTGGCAGGCGAGACAGGAAGGCGGCAGGACGCTATCCAGAACCCAGCGCAACAGGGGTTTCATGTGCAGAGCATTTTCGATTTCACCACAATGGTAAAGCATCGCGAGCGCGCCGCCGGCCGGTTGGGCAATATCGCCCCGGTGCTGGAGGATCTGACCGCGCGGCTGCTCGACCGGCTGGACGATACCACCATCCGCTTCGAGCGCGCACTGGATTTTGGCGGTCGCGGCGCCGTCGCCCCGGCGCTGGCGGCGCGCGGCATGCTGGTGGACAGCGCGGATGCCTCACCGCGCCTGGCGGCGCTGGCCGGCGGGCGGCCCTTGATCCTGCCCGGCCCCGATGATTTCGGCCTGGCGCCGGGAGCGTATGATCTGGTCGTGGCCCCGCTCTCGCTGCATTGGCTGGATGATCTGCCGGGCGCGCTGATCCAGCTGCGCCGGGCGCTGAAGCCGGGCGGGCTGCTGCTGGCCAGCCTGCCGGCTCTGGGTACGCTGCATGAGCTGCGCCTGGCGCTGTTGGAGGCGGAGGAGGCGCTGACCGGCAAGGTCAGCCCGCGCGTCTCACCCTTCCCAGAGCTGCGCGACTGCGCCGGGCTGCTGCAGCGCGCCGGCTTCAGCCATCCGGTGGCGGATCTGGAGGAGATCACCTTCCTGTATGCCAATCCCCTGGCGTTGCTGCATGAGCTGCGCGATGCCGGCGAGACCAACGCGCTGGCCGGGCGCAGCCGCACCATCCCGCCGCGCGCCCTGTTCGCGGCGGCGCTGGCGGCGCTGCCCCAGCAGGAGGGGCGGCTGGCCGTGGCGCTGCGCCTGGCCATGCTTACCGGCTGGGCCTCATAACAGCCCCGCCTTGCGAAAGCTCAGCCAGCGTCCGTTGCCGACGATGACATGGTCGTGCAGCACCACGCTCAGCGCGCTGGCGGCCTTCTTGATCTCGCGGGTCATCGCGATGTCCTCCTCCGAGGGCGAGGGATCGCCGCTGGGATGGTTATGCACCAGGATAATCGCGGTGGCGTTCACCTCCAGCGCGCGCTTCACCACCTCGCGCGGATAGACCGGGGTGTGGTTGACCGTGCCCTGCGCCTGCGGCTCGTCGGCCAGCAGCCGGTTGCGGTTATCCAGGAATAAGAGCCGGAACTGCTCGATCTTCTCGCGTGCCAGCACCGCCTGCAGATATTCCATCAACCGGTCCCAGTTGCTGAGCACCGGACGGTAGAGCACTTCCGCCTTCGCCAGGCGCTGGGAGGCGGCCTGCACCAGCTTCAACGCCGCCACCCCGGCCTCGCCCAGCCCCGCAATGCCCAGCAGATCCGGCACCGGGGCGGAGATGGCATTGGCGTAGGAGCCAAAGCGCGCCAGCAAAGCCCGCGCGATCGGCTTGGTGTCGCGCCGCGGCAGCGCCAGGAACAAGGTCATCTCGATCAGCTCGTGATCGGCCAGCGCCTCCGGCCCGCCGGTGAGAAAGCGCGCCCGCAGCCGGGCGCGATGGCCATCGGTGCCAAGCGACATCGGTGCCGGGCGCAGCTCCGGGGTCAACGCCTCCAGCATCGACATTTCGGCAAATCCCGTCGGTGCACGCGTTCGTTTCATGCACGCACAAATTGCCACAACTTAAAAGTTTTTCAACCTTTTATTTAGTTCGATACCGGTTTGTGATCCTCGGCCAGCACCAGATACACCGCCGGCACCACGAACAGCGTGAACAAGGTGCCGATGGACAGGCCCCCGGCGATCACCATGCCCATGGCATAGCGCGAGGCAGCACCGGCGCCATTGGCGAAGACCAGCGGCAGCACGCCGACCACCATCGCCGCCGTGGTCATCAAAATCGGCCGCAACCTGATATTGGCCGCATGCTCGATCGCCTCGCGCTTGCCCATGCCGGCCAGCCGCGCCTCGTTCGCCACCTCGGTCATCAGAATGCCGTGCTTGGAGACCAGCCCCATCAGCGTCACCAGCCCGACATCGGTATAGATATTCAGGCTCAGCCCGCCAATGCCGATATAGATGAAGATCAAGGCGCCAGCGATGGACATCGGCACCGAGACCAGGATGATCAGCGGGTCGCGGAAGGAGTTGAACAGAGCCGCCAGCGCCAGGAAGATGATGATCAGCGCGAAGGCAAAGGTGAAGATGAAGGCGCTGCTGGTCTGCACGAACTGGCGCATCAGCCCGCCATAATCCAGCGTGTCGTCCGGCGGCAGAATTTTCTTGGCCAGGCTTTGCAGCGTGTGCAGCGCATCCGCCTCGGCCACGCCCGGCGCCACCACCCCTTGCAAGGTTGCCGAATTCTGCTGCTGGAAATGATTGATCGTCTCCGGGATCACGCTGGTCTTGATGGTCGCGATCGAGGAGAGCGGGACATTGATGCCGCCGGAGGAGAGCACGTAATAATCGTTCAGATCGGCGACATTCAGCCGCGCGGCGCGCTGCGTCTGCGGGATCACCTTGTAGGAGCGGCCATCGAGATCGAAATAATTCACATAGCCGCCGCCCAGCGCCTCGCCCAGCGCCGCGCCGATCTGGCTCATATTCAGACCCAGTGCCGCCGCCTTGTCGCGGTCGATCACCACCTCCGCCTCCGGCTGGTCGATCTTCAGATCGCTCTGCAGGAAGATGAATTTGCCGCTGGCCAGCGCCGCCTGCAGCAGCTTCTGGGTGTCGGGATAGAGCACGTTGAAGTCGCTGGTGCTCTTCACCACGAACTGCACCGGCAGGCCCGAGGAGCCGGGCAACGGCGGCAGCGGGAAGGCGGCGACCTGCTGGCCGGCATCCACCTTGTTGGCATCCGCCTGCATCAGCGTCTGCAGCGTCGCGGCCGGGCGGCGCTCGCCCCAGGGCTTCAGCACCGTGCCGATGATGTTGGTGCCCGGCACGTCGATCTGAAAGCTGTGCGCGACGTCTGGATATTTCAGCAGCGAGGCGTTGAAATGGCTGTCCCACATGGCGCGCTGGCCGGTGGTGCTGTCCGGTGCCGAGGTGGAGCTGAACAGCACGATGCCCTGATCCTCCACCGGCGCCAGCTCGCTCTTCGCCCCGGCGGCGAGGAAATAGATGCTGCCGAGCACGATGGCCGCGAAGATCAGCGTCACCGGCACCGTCTCCAGGCTGGAATGCAGCATCCTGGTATAGGCGCGATGCACGCGGGCGAAGGCGGCATCGATGAAATTGATCAGCTTGCCTTCCCAGTTGGGCTGCTCGCGATCCACATGCTTGAGAAACCGCCCGCTCAGCATCGGCGTCAGGGTCAGCGCCACCACCGCCGAGATCGTCACCGAGCCCGCCAGTGTGAGCGCGAATTCGGTGAACAGCGCCCCGGTCAGGCCGGACTGGAAGGCGATCGGCACATAGACCGCGATCAACACCACCGTCATCGCCACGATCGGCCCGCCCAGCTCCGCCGCCGCGGCGCGCGCCGCCACCAGCGGGGTTTCACCGAGATCGAGATGGCGATTGACGTTTTCCACGACGATGATCGCATCATCCACCACCAGCCCGATCGCCAGAACCAGCGCCAGCAGGGTCAGCAGATTGATGGAGAACCCGAACGCCGCCATCATCGCGAAGGCGCCGATCAGCGAGAGCGGAATCGCCACCACCGGGATCAGCACCGAGCGCGGCGAGCCGAGGAAGGCGAACACCACCAAAGTCACGATCAGCAGCGCCTCCAGCAGCGATTCCACCACTTCGCGGATGGAGGCATTCACGAACACCGTGCTGTCATAGACAATCGCGCCGGTCAGGCCGGTGGGCAGATTGGTCTGGATTTCCGGCATGATCTTGCGCACGCCGGAAATCACGTTGAGCAGATTGGCCTGCGGTGCCACCTTGATGCCGATATAGACGCCGAGCTTGTTATCAAAGGTCACATGCTGGTCGTAGCTATCCGCCCCCAACTCCACCTTCGCCACATCCTTCAACCGGATGATGGCATTGTTCTGCTGCTTGAGAATGAGCTGGCCGAATTCGGCGGCGCTGTGCAGGCCGGTATTCGCGGTCAGCGTCACCTGCGTCATCGTGCCCTTGGTGTTGCCCAGGGCGGAGATGAAATCATTGGTGGAGAGCGCGGTCCAGACATCGCTGGGGGTGAGGCCGAAGGCGGCCAGCTTCTGCGGGTCCAGCCAGATGCGCATGGCATAATTCTGCCCGCCCAGAATCTCCGCCGTCTGCACGCCCTGCACCGCCTGCAGCTGCGGCTGCACGACGCGGGTGATATAGTCGGTGATCTGGTTGGCGTTCAGCACCGAGCTGCGAAAGCCGATATACATCGCATCGACCGACTGCCCCACCGCCAGCGTGATCACCGGCTGTTCGGTGCCGCTGGGCAGCTGGTTCAGCACCGAATTCACCCGCGCCGAAACCTCGGTGAGCGCCTGATCCGGATTATGGTTGAGCACCAGATTGATGGTGATGGTGGAGACGCTGATGCTGCTCGACGAGGTCATGTAGTCGATGCCATTGACCTGGGCGACGGCGTTTTCCAGCGGCGTGGTCACGAACCCCGCGATCGTATCCGGCGAGGCGCCGGGATAGGTCGTGGTGATGGTGATGGTGGCGTTCTCGGTCTCGGGGAATTGCTGCACCGGCAGCGTGCCCACCGCGCGCAAGCCCATGACCAGGATCAGCACGGACACGGCGATGGCCAGCACCGGCCGGGCGATGAAGAGATCGGTAAAGCGCTTCATCGCTTTTTCACTCGTTCGGCGGGTTCGGGTTGGGATCGTTGCTGGGCTGGATCGTGTTGTTCACCGCCACCGGCGAGCCATTATGCAGCTTCACCTGGCCGGCAGTGACAACTTCGTCGCCAGGCTTCACCCCATCCAGGATCTGCACCTGGTCACCGCGCGTCGCCCCCAGCGTCACGAACACCTGGTCAGCCACCAGCGCGTTGCCCTGGCCATGCTTCACCACATAGACGGTATCGCCATAAGAGCTGTAGGCGATGGCGGTCTGCGGCAGCGTCACCGCCTCCTTCGGCGCGCCGGTCTCCACCGAGACGCTGGCGAACATGCCCGGGCGCAGGCGCAGATCGTCATTCTGCAGCACGGCGCGCACGGCGATGGAGCGGGTGGCGGAATCCACCGTGGCGCCGATCGCGGCGATCTTCGCGGGGAAAGTCTGCCCCGGATAGGCGTCGATCTTCAAATTGACCACCTGCCCCACCTTCAGCGCCACCAGCGCCTGCTGCGGCAGGTAGAAATCCACAAAGAGCGGGCTCAGCTGCTCCAGCGTGACGATGGCGGTGCCGGGCTGCAGATACTGGCCCAGATTGACCTGGCGGATGCCCAGCCGGCCGGAGAAGGGGGCGCGGACGATCTTCTCATCCATGCTCGCCTGCTGCGCCGCCACCTGCGCCTGCGCGGCGGCGAGATTGGCGCGGTCCGTATCCACCGTGGATTGCGCCACGGCATTGGCGGCGAACTGCTTCAGGTCGCGGGCGTAATTGATCTCATCCAGCTTCGCCTGCGCCTGCAGCTGCGCCAGCACGGCGGGGTCGTTATTCGCGCGCAGTGTGAGCAGCACATCGCCCTTCTGCACATCCTGGCCGGATTCGAAATGGATGGTATCGACGATGCCGCCGACCTCGGCCGAGAGCGAGGCGCCATTGATAGCGGTCACCGTGCCGACGGACTGTATCGCCGGCTGCCAGGGTGTTTCCTGCGCCTGAATGGTCGCCACCGTCTGCACCTGATTGGCGAAGCCTTTCAGGAATTTGGCGATGAAGACCGCGCGCAGCGCCCCCCAGCCAAAGACCATGCCCAGAATAAGCACCACGATCAGCAGCATGATGATGGTGCGCTTCACGGGTCTGGCCGGCTTGCTCATTACGATGCTGTCCTTCATGGAATCACCCCGCAGCACTGGCTGGTCACGTCCTGGCGGTGCCACCAGCCGCCGCCCAGCGCCTGGTACAGCGCCGCGGTATCGGCCAGGCGCGTGGCCTTGGCCTTCACCGCGGCGATGTCGGCGGTCTGGTAGGTCACCTCGGCATTCAGCACCGCGGTGAAGGGCTGGCCGCCCAATTTATACTGCGCCTGGGTCACTTGCAGGCTTTGCGCCGCTGAATCGCGCGCGGTCTGCGCGGCGGCCAGCGTGGCGGCGTCATATTGCAGCGCCGTCAGCGCATCCGCGACATTCTGGAAGGCGGAGATGACGGTGGATTGATATTGCGCCCCAGCCCCGCGCAGCGCCGCCAGCGCGCCCTTGCGCTGCGCCGCCAGCTGCCCGCCTTCGAAAATCGGCTGGGTCAGCCCGGAGACGAGGTTCCAAAGCAGAGTCTGCGGCGTGAACAAGGTGCCGGGGGTGAGGGATTCGTGCCCGATCTGCGCCGAGAGCGTGATCTGCGGCAGCATATTCGCATCCGCGACGCCGACATTGGCCGAGGCCTCATGCAGCTGCGCGGCGGCGGCCTGGATGTCCGGCCGCTGCGCGACGATGGCGCTGGGCAGGCTCACCGGCAGATCCGCCGGCAGGGTCAGATCATCCAGCGTGAAGCTCTGCAGATGGAAATTGCCCGGAAACTGCCCGGCATAGGCGGCGAGCTGGTTCTGCGCCTGGGCGAGCTGGGATTGCAGCGGCGGCAGGCTGGCCTGCTGCTGCGCCAGGGTGGATTGCTGCTGCAGCACCTGCGCCTGCGGCACCCCACCCAGGCGCGCCTGGGTCTGCAAAATCGTCAGCAGCTTCTGCTCGTCGCCGATGACCTGCCGGGTCGCCTGGATCTGCCCGTTCAGCGAGGCCTCGTTGACCGCGGCGGTGACGATATTGGAGGTCAGCGTCAGATAGGAGGCTTCCAGCTCCCAGCGCTGATATTCGGCGGTGGCGATGTAATTCTCGATCTGCCGGCGCTCGCCACCGAACACGTCCACCGAATAAGAAACCGAGAGCGAGGCGTTATAGAGCGTGTAGGGCCGCAGCTTGGCGCCGCTGCCGCCGCCGAAGGCGGCAAGCCCGGCGGAGGAGCCCTGGTCGCGCTGCGCGCCGAGGCTGGAGGAGATGCTGGGGATCAGGCTGCCCTGGGCGGCGCGCACGGTTTCCTGCGCCTGCACCAAGGTCTCCTGCGCTGCTTTCAGACTGGGATTATTCGCCAGCGCCTGGGCGATCAGCGCATCCAGCGCCGGGGAGCGGAAGAGATGCCACCAATCACCAGGGATATCCGCCCCCGGCCGGAAGGCCTGCGCGGCGCCATCGGCGCGGCTGGTGGCGGCGGGGAGAGGCTGCGGCGTCAAGGCCACATTCGGGGCGGCGGGCGGATGGTAATTGGGGCCCACCGCGCAGCCGGCGAGCGCCGGCAGCAGCGCCAGAGCCAAGGCGGCTGAACTTACTCCGGAACGGAAACCAGCGGGTTTCATGCCAGCACGGGTACGTGGCTTTCCTCCTACCGTCAAGCTGATTTTTAACGGTATTATTTAAATATGAAAACTTGATGGTTTCCTTTGTGCCGCTCTATAGGTGATCCATGAGTCCCGCATTGCCGCCCGCCGAAACATCCCACCCCCCGTCGCCAGAACGGCTGGAGGCGCTGATTGCCGCGGCGGAACAGCTTTTCCTGAGCAAAGGCTACCACAACACCACCATGGCGGACATTGCGCGCCAGGCCGGCATGTCCAAGCGCACCGTCTATACGCTGGTGCCCTCCAAGGCGGATTTATTCGGCGAGCTGATGGCGCATCAGCGCCAGACCAGGCTGCAATTCCCCGAGCCGCCGCCTGGCGCCAGCCTGGAGGACACGCTCTGCGCCACCCTGGCGGCGCTGGCGCAATTCCTGCTGGACCCGGTGCAGATTGCCATGACCCGGCTGCTGATCACCGAATTCAGCCATGATCCGGATTTCACCCAGAGCTTCCTCGCCGGGCGGATGCGCAAGGGCAAGACGCATCTGCAAGGCTGCCTGGTGGAGATCGCGATCACCCAAGGGGCGAGCCCGGAAATGGCGGCGGAGATGTCGGGCATGTTGTTCGGCATGGCGCTGGGGGAATTCGTGTTCGGGGTGCTGTGCGGGCTGCGCACGGCGCCGGCGCCGAAAGTGCTGAACACCCGCATCCGCACGGCGGTGCGGATGTTCCTGGCCGGGGCAAAGGCGATCAAAGCCGAGGAAACATGAAAGTTTTTTGGTGCCGCTTTTTTACAAAAAAGCGGCGAAAAAAGTTCGGGGCGGTCGCACACACGTAGCCAACCCCCAAAAATCTGCGCCTCAGCCGCCCGTGACGGACATATGCCGCGCCACCGCCACCCGGCTGATGTCGAAATCATGCCCTTTCGGCTTCGCCGCGATGCCGCGCTCGATCGCCTGGATCAGCCCCGCATCATCCGCGCTGGCCCGCAGCGGCCGGCGCAGATCCACCGCATCCTCCTGGCCCAGGCACATATAAAGCGTGCCGGTGCAGGTCAGCCGCACCCGGTTGCAGCCCTCGCAGAAATTATGGCTGAGCGGGGTGATGAAGCCGATGCGCTGCCCGGTCTCCGCCACCCGCATATAGCGCGCCGGCCCGCCGGTCTGGTAATCGCTGGCGCTCAGGCTCCAACGCCGCGCCAGATCCCGGCGCACCGCCGCCAGCGGCAGATGTGTCTCTTCCCGGTGCGTCACCTCGCCCATCGGCATGGTCTCGATCAGGCAGAGATCGAAACCCTGGCGGCCGCACCATTCCAGCATGGCGTCGAACTCATCGTCATTCACGCCCTTCAGCGCCACCATGTTGATCTTCACCGCCAGTCCCGCCGCCTGCGCGGCCTCCAGCCCGGCCAGCACCTGGCCCAGCCGGCCCCAGCGGGTGATGCGGGCGAATTTCGCCTCATCCAGCGTGTCCAGGCTGACATTGATCCGCCTCACCCCGGCCTGCGCCAGCCCGGCCGCATGTTTGGCGAGCTGCGAACCGTTGGTGGTGAGCGTCAGCTCCTCCAGCCCCTGCCCCAGCCGGCTGCCCAGCCCCTCGATCAGGCTCATCACATTCCGGCGCACCAACGGCTCGCCGCCGGTCAGGCGCAGTTTTTTCACCCCCAGCCGGATGAAGGCGGCGCAAAGCCGCTCCATCTCTTCGAGCGTCAGCAGCTCATCCCTGGGCAGGAACTGCATATCCTCGGCCATGCAATAGGCGCAGCGGAAATCACAGCGGTCGGTCACCGAGACGCGGAGATAAGAGACAATACGGCCGAACGGATCGATCATGGCGCTCTATTTCGGACTGTTCCGGTCCGATTGCAATCACGCCGGATCGGCGAGGTCCAATATCACCCGATCCGTATCCACCAGCACCTTGCCGGCATGCTCGAAATTCACCGTCACCCGGTTGCCGATGGCGCTCTGCACCTGCCCCAGCCCCCAATCCGGGCGCTGCGGATGGCGGACATACTGGCCCGGCTCGTACTCAGAGCGTTCCAAGGCAGGCCTCCACGAAATCCGCCATATGCGCCGGCGGCGGTGCGGTGGCCGCCACCCCCAGCCCCGGCAGAACCAGCTTGCGCGCCAGCAGGCACATCATGCCCTGGCCATCGCCATAAACCGGATCGCCCAGCACCGCATGGCCCAGATGCGCGGCATGGGCGCGGATCTGATGGGTGCGGCCGGTATGCAGGATGAACTCCACCAGCGCCCGGCCATCATGCGTGCCGAGCACCCGCCAGCTGGTCCGCGCGCTGGCGCCTGCGGGCGAGACCACCATGCGCCAGCGCCGCTCCTGGGTTTCCTTCAGCAATGGCGCATTGATTTCCCCGGCTTCCTGCGCCGGCACCGAGCCGAGAATGCCCCAATAAAGCTTCTCCGCCTCGCCCGCCGCCAAGGCCGCCTGGGCCGCCAGCAGAAACTGCTTGCCGCGCGCCACCAGCAGGCAGCCCGCCGTATCCTGGTCCAGCCGGTGCGCCAGCCACGGCCCGGTATTGCCCCGGCGCCAGGCCGGGAAATGGTCCTCAACCGAGGCCCCGCCCGCGCGGCCGGGATAGACCGGCAGCCCCGCCGGCTTGTTCACCACCAGCGCCCGGTTATCCTGAAACAGCAGCTCCATCAGCGGCGCAGATGCTCTGGAATGGTGAAGCCCAGCCGGGTCGGGATATCCCACACCTCATCGCCCCGCCGATATTCCCGGAACCCCGCCGCCAGATAATTCGGCAGCGCACGGGGATGGTCGGCATTGCAGGTATTCACCGTCATGCCGCGCAGGGCGGTCGCGCCCTCGAACACCACATCCACCGCATGGTCCAGAAACGGCCGGCCCAGCCCGCGGCCGATAAAGCTTTGCCGCAGACCGAAATAATTCAGATTGATATAAGGCCAGTGGGCGGCATCCAGCTCATAGAACCCCGCCAGCTCGCCCCCTACCCGCAACAGATGCAGCGAGAGCGTGCTGGCGGCCAGATGCCGCTCCAGCATCGCATCCGGCATCACCCGGCGCAGCCACCAGAGCCAGGGCGTGCCGATTTCCTCGTAAAGGGCGCGGTAGCTCGCCAGATCCAGCCGCTCGCGGGTGACGGCGACACCCTCCGGCAGCACAATTTTCGGCCGCGCCGGCCGGGCCATCATCCGCAGGAAGATGACAGTGACATGAGCGCGCTCGGTCGCCTCACCCGGGGCCGGCTTTGCGTAATCCAGGATCTCGGGCATGGCGTTGCCTCACGGGTTTTGGGGGCCGGGGGCGTGACGGCTTCGTCGTCTCCACCTCAGGCGTTTTTTGCAGCTTTTTGAAAAAAGCTGCACCAAAAACTTCTACTAGAGCAATATCGGATCAGATGCCTGCATCTGATCCGATTAAGTTGCTCGCGAAACAATCAGTCGTCCAGGAAGCTACGCAGCTTGCGCGAGCGGCTGGGATGCTTGAGCTTGCGCAGCGCCTTCGCCTCGATCTGGCGGATACGCTCGCGGGTGACGTTGAATTGCTGGCCGACCTCTTCCAGCGTGTGGTCGGTATTCATGCCGATGCCAAAACGCATGCGCAGCACGCGCTCCTCACGCGGCGTCAAGGAGGAGAGCACGCGCGTCGCCGCCTCGCGCAGATTAGCCTGCACGGCAGCATCCAGCGGGATGATCGCCGCCTTATCCTCGATGAAATCGCCCAGATGGCTGTCTTCCTCGTCGCCGATCGGGGTTTCCAGCGAGATCGGCTCCTTGGCGATCTTCAGCACCTTGCGCACCTTCTCCAGCGGCATGCCGAGCTTCTCGGCCAGCTCCTCCGGGGTCGGCTCGCGGCCGATCTCGTGCAGCATCTGGCGCGAGGTGCGCACCAGCTTGTTGATCGTCTCGATCATATGCACCGGAATCCGGATGGTGCGGGCCTGATCGGCGATCGAGCGGGTGATCGCCTGGCGGATCCACCAGGTGGCGTAGGTGCTGAACTTATAGCCGCGGCGATATTCGAACTTATCCACCGCCTTCATCAGCCCGATATTGCCCTCCTGGATCAGATCCAGGAACTGCAGGCCGCGATTGGTGTATTTCTTCGCAATCGAGATCACCAGGCGCAGATTGGCCTCGATCATCTCTTTCTTGGCGCGCGTGCTGTCGCGCTCGCCGCGCGAAACCGTGGTGTAGACCCGGCGGAATTCCTCGATCGGCAGGCCCGCCTCGGCCGCGACCCGGCCGATCTGCGCGCGCAGCTCATTCGCCTGCGCGCCGTGCTTCTTGCCGAAATCCTTCCAGCCCTTGCCCGGCAGCTCCGCCACCGCCTCGACCCAGCCCGGATCCATCTCCCGGCCCCGGTAATGCGCCAGGAACTCATCACGCGGCACCTTGGTGCTCTCGGCCAGGCGCAAAAGCTGGCCCTCCAGCCCGTTCAGGCGCTGGTTCAGCACCTTCAGCTGCGCCACCAGCTCCTCGGTGCGATTATTATGCAGCCGCACCTGCTCAACCTTGGCGACCAGCTCATCGCGCAGCTTCTCATAGGCCTTCTCGTTGCGGGCATTCACATCCCCGCCGGCGGTCAGGTTCTCGATGCGCTTGGTCTGCATCTTCGAGAGCTTGTCGTAGAGCTTCTCGATCTCGTCGAAATTCTGGAAAATCTCGGGCTTGAGTTTCTCTTCCAGGGCCGAGAGGGACATGCCTGCGCCCTCGCCCTCCTCGTCCTCGTCCAGCTCCTCATTGGCGTCGAAACTCGCCGCCGCCTCAACCGGCTCGGCGCCGGCCTGCATGGCTTCGAGGTCGATCACGTCGCGCAGCAGCACCCGGCCATTATTCAGCGCCTCATGCCAGGCGATGATGGCGCGGAAGGTCAGCGGGCTCTCGCAGAGCCCGCGGATCATCATGTCCCGCCCGGCCTCGATGCGCTTGGCGATGGCGATTTCGCCTTCGCGCGAGAGCAGCTCCACCGTGCCCATCTCGCGCAGATACATGCGCACCGGATCGTCGGTACGGCTGACCGAGGCCTCGGAGATATTCCCCGACGGCTCGTCGTCGCTGTCCATCTCGTCCTTGGGCGCGGCGGCGGTCTCCGCCTCCTCGCTCTCCTCGGACTCGACCACCTGGATGCCCATTTCATTGAGCATCGCCATGATGTCTTCGATCTGCTCGGAGCTGTTCTGCTCCGCCGGCAGGACCGCGTTCAGCTCATCAAAGGTGATGTAGCCGCGCTCCTTGCCCTTGGCGATCAGGCGTTTGACGGCACCGGACTGGGTGTCGAGCACATTGGCATCCGCCTCTGCCTCGGGGGCGGCATTTTCCGTGGTGGCGGTCGGCTTGGTGGCCATGGTCAGGTCAGGTCTCCGGTCTAAGCGGCTCGTATATTTTACAAGTCATTTACTAGGCAACATGCGCGCCCAGAATGGTTCAGATTTCTTCAACCCCGGCCGCCCCCGTGCGGGCGCGGTCCAGCAGCTGCACATAGCGTATGAAGCGGTCGCTCGCGCTCTGGTCCTCAGGATGGGCCAGCCAGAAGGCCTGGGCTTCGTCACGCTGCCGACGCAACGAGTCGATGCTGAAATCCATCAATTCGTACAAACTCCACCAACTTCGTCCGGCTTCCGCCGGGCTTGCACCCTTGATGAGGCTCAATTCGGTCTTGGCCAGCGCCGCCAGTTCGGCGGCACGCGCAGCAAGGCCGAGCTTCCGGAGATGGGTGAGAAGCGATTCGGTGTCAAGGGTTTTGCCGGAGAGCACATAGGCGTGCAGCGCCTCCCGGAAGGGCTCATCCTCCGCCGGCAAGGCGATATTCGAGAACGGCTCCTCGAATTCCGGCAGCAAGGCCGGGTGGGCCAGCAGAATGGCCAGCATCAGCCGCGCCCGCCTGGCATTGGCGGCCTCCGCGTCCGGCGCGCTGCGCGGCGGGATCTTCACCGGTGGCGGCGGCGGGGCGAAGCGCCCGCCTTTGCCAAAGCCGCCAGGCTGGAAGCGCGGCGCCGGGGCGCGGCGGGTGGCGGCGAAAAACGCCTCTTTCAACGCGTTGCGATATTCCTCGGCCAGGAATTTATCCGGAATCGTGTTGGCCGCCCCCAGCAGGCGCTGGCGAAAGCGGGTGCGCCCCTCCGGGGTCGCCAGATCCTGCCCGGCCTTCAGCATGTCGAACAGCACGGCCGAGAGCGGCTGCGCCTTGCCCAACTCCGCCTCGAAGCCAGCCCGGCCTGCGCGCTTGATCAGGCTGTCAGGGTCGTCCTTGGCCGGCAGGCGCAGCAATTTCAGGGTTTTGTCGGGTGTGAGCTGGGTCAGCGCCAGCTCGGCGGTTTTCAGCGCGGCGCGCTGGCCGGCGGCATCGCCATCGAAACACAGCACCGGCGCCGGGGAGAGGCGCCAGATTTCCTCCAGATGCTCCTCGGTCAGCGCCGTACCCAGTGGCGCCACCGCCCCGCCAAACCCGGCCTGGGCCAAGGCGATGACATCCATATAGCCCTCGACCACGATCAAAACCGCGCCCTTGCGCACCGCCTCGCGCGCCAGATTGAGCCCGTAGAGCGAGCGGCGCTTGGAGAACAAGGCAGTTTCCGGGCCGTTCACATATTTCGGCTGGCCATCGCCCATGATCCGCCCGCCAAACGAGATCAGCGCCCCGCGCCGGTCGCGGATCGGGAACATCACCCGGCCGAAATACATATCCGTGGGGCCGCGCTCGCCTTGCTTCATCAGCCCGGCCTCGATCAGCTGGTCCGGCTTGATGTTCTGCCCGCGCAAGGCGGTGGCGAGCTGCCCCCTGCCCTCGCCGGAGAATCCCAGCTGAAACCGCCGGATGGTGTCGTCTGACAAGCCCCGCCCGCGCAGATAGGCCAAAGCCGCCCGCCCCTCCTGGCCCCAGAGCCAGAGCTGATATTCCTTGCAGGCGGCCTCCAGCACCTCGGAGAGGCTGGAGCGCCGGGCTTCGGCCTGGGCCGCCTGGGGGCTTTGCTTGGGCACCTCCAGCCCGGCCTGCCCGGCCAGATCCTCCACCGCCTCCATGAAGGAGGCGCCGGAGCTTTTCATCACGAAGCTGATGACATCCCCATGCTCGCCGCAGCCAAAGCAATGAAAATGGTCGTCATACACATAAAAGGATGGCGTCTTTTCCCCATGGAACGGGCAGCAGCCCTTGCGCTCGCGCCCGGAGCGGCTGAGCTTCACGCTCTTGCCGATCACGGTGGCGATCGGCAGCCGGGCGCGCAGCTCGTCGAGGAAATTCGCCGGGAGCGCCATTTAGCCGGCCAGAGCCGCCTTCACCGCCTGCGAGGCGACCCCCATATCCAAAGCCGCGCCATGCTTGGCCTTCAGCGCGCCGACAACCTTGCCCATATCCTTGGCCGAGCTGGCGCCGGTGGCGGCGATCGCCTCGGCGATGGCGGCGTTCAGGGCGTCGCCCTCCAGCGTCTG
Organism: Acidocella facilis ATCC 35904; assembly: GCF_000687875.1. GTDB lineage: Bacteria > Pseudomonadota > Alphaproteobacteria > Acetobacterales > Acetobacteraceae > Acidocella > Acidocella facilis. The sequence goes on from NZ_JHYG01000008.1 coordinate 27,663, forward strand.
CGGCAGAAATTCGGAAATCACCGCGATCTCGGCCTCTTCCTTCGCCGCCAGCTCCTCACGCCCGCCCTGGCGATAAAGTGCGACCGAATCCCGGCGGGATTTGATCATCGAGCGCAGCATCGCCAGAATTTCATCATCCGGGATCTGCTCAACGCCTTTCGGCCGGGCGGCGATGTCGGTATCCTTCAGCTTGGCCTGGATCATGCGCAGCGCCGAGGTGCGCTCCGCATTGCGCGCCAGCATGGACGCCTTCACGGCGGCGGTCAGATCTTCGCGAATAGCCATTTCATACCCTCACTTGCTGGTCCGGAAAAAATTTCCGGACCGTCCTATTCCATAATTGAGATCGGAGCAAAATTCCGCTAAAGAGGCTGCCATGGCAATCTCCCTCGATGAAATCCTGCGCCGCCTCGGCGGCAGCGACGCCGCGGCCACGCTGACCGGCGTCTCCCCCGAAGCCGTGCGCAAATGGCGGAGCAGCAACGCCATCCCGCCGCGCCATTGGCCCGCCATTATGGCGGCAACCGGGCTCACCTGGGAAGAGCTTTCCGCCGCACCGGAGAGCACCGAGGTGCCGCCCGGCGCCACCGCCGCCCTGGTGCTGGCGGACGGCACCGTGTTCTGGGGCCGCGGCTTTGGCGCGCGCACCACCAGCGCCCCATCCGAGCTGTGCTTCTCCACCGGCCTCACCGGCTATCAGGAGACGATGACCGACCCCTCCTTTGCCGGGCAGATTGTCACCTTCACCTTCCCGCATATCGGCAATGTCGGCACCAATGCCGAGGATATGGAAGCGACCCAGATCTTCGCGCGCGGCATGGTGACGAAGGAGGATGTCACCTCCCCCTCCAATTACCGCTCCACCGCGCCGCTCGGCTCTTGGCTGAAAACCCAGGGCATCGCCGGCATTTCCGGCGTGGATACACGCGCGCTGACGCTGCGCATCCGCGATCTCGGCGCGCCGAATGCGGTGATCTCCTTCCCCGAGGACGGCAAGTTCGACCTGAAGGCCCTGGCGGCGCAGGCGGCGGGCTGGGCCGGGCTGGAAGGGCTGGATCTGGCCAAGGAGGTCTCATGCACCCAGTCCTATGAATGGACCGGCGGCACCTGGGACTGGGCGAATGGTTTCGCCGAGACCAATGGCGGCAAGAAGGTCGTCGCGGTTGATTACGGCGCCAAGCGCAACATCTTGCGCTCCCTGGCCTCCGCCGGCTGCCAGGTGACCGTGGTGCCCGCCACCGCCACCGCCGAGGATATTCTGCGCCACCAGCCGGACGGCGTGTTCCTCTCCAACGGCCCCGGCGACCCGGCGGCGACCGCCGCCTACGCCGTGCCCGCCATCCAGGGCGTGATGCAGGCCGGCGTGCCGATTTTCGGCATCTGCCTCGGCCACCAGCTGCTGGCCACCGCCTTGGGCGCCAAAACCTACAAGCTGGAGCGCGGCCATCGCGGCGCCAACCAGCCGGTGAAGGATTTGCGCTCCGGCAAGGTGGAGATCACCTCGCAAAATCACGGCTTCGCGGTGGATGAAAAGAGCCTGCCGGCGGGCGTTGAAGTGACCCACGTCTCGCTGTTCGACGGCTCCAACGAAGGCATCGCCGCCCCGGCGAAGAAGGTGTTTTCCGTGCAGTACCATCCGGAAGCAAGCCCAGGGCCGAGCGACAGCTCTTACCTGTTCAAGCGTTTTGTTGAGCTGATGGGCTAAGCTTTCGGATGCTCGATCTGTCCTCCCTCAAGCGCGCTCTGGCCACGCTCGATGAAGCGCTGATCGCGCATGCGCGCGCACCGGAGGACAAATTCATCCGCGACGCCTGCATCCAGCGCTTTGAGTACAGCTACGAGCTGAGCCATAAAATGCTGCGCCGCTATCTGGAAGCCAGCGAGCCGGGCGGCGTTGCGGAGCTGGCCTTTCCGCAGATGATCCGGCTTGGCTATGCACGCGGCGTACTGGCGCAAAGCTGGGATGAGTGGAAGCTGTTCCGCGAAGCCCTCAACGCCACCAGCCACGCCTATGACGAACGCAAGGCCGAAGAGGTTCTCGCCCAGCTGCCAGCATTCGCCGCCGCCGCCAAGCACATGGCGCAGCGGCTTGAGGCGCTGCAATCGTGATCGACATCGCCCCGCATGAACTGAGCCTAGTGCAAACCATTCTTCGCACCGGTCTGCCGGACCACGCGGCGCGTGTCTGGGTGTTTGGCTCCCGCGCCAAGGGCACGACCAAACGCGGCTCGGATCTCGATCTCGCCATCGATATCGGCGCGGCCCTGCCCTTCGCCGCCAAGGCGCATCTTGCCGACGCTTTTGAAAACGCACCCCTGCCCTTCAATGTCGACCTCGTCGATTTGCACGCCATCTCGCCTGAATTCCGTGCGCTGATCGACGCGCATAAACTCCCTTTCCCCGGTTTCGAGTAAGGACTCCGCCCATGCCCAAACGCACAGACATCAAGTCCATCATGATCATCGGCGCCGGGCCGATTGTCATCGGCCAGGCCTGCGAGTTCGATTATTCCGGCGCCCAGGCCTGCAAGGCGCTGCGCGAGGAGGGCTACCGGGTGATCCTGGTCAACTCCAACCCGGCGACGATCATGACCGATCCGTCGCTGGCGGATGCGACCTATATCGAGCCGATCACCCCGGAGATGGTGGAAAAGATCATCGCCAAGGAGAAGCCGGACGCGCTGCTGCCGACCATGGGCGGGCAGACCGCTTTGAACACCGCGATGGCGCTGGCCAAGTCCGGCGCGCTGGAGCGTCTGGGGGTGGAGCTGATCGGCGCCAATGCCGAGGTGATCGACCGCGCCGAGGACCGGCTGAAATTCCGCGACGCCATGGCCGAAATCGGCGTCATGGGCCCGAAATCCGCCATCGCCCATACCCGCGAGGAGGCTGCCGCAGCCCTTGAGCAGGTCGGGCTGCCGGCGGTTATCCGCCCCTCTTTCACGCTGGGCGGCACGGGCGGCGGCATCGCCTATAACCGCGAGGAATTCTTCGAAATCTGCATGGGCGGCATCGAGGCCTCGCCGACCAATGAAGTGCTGGTCGAGGAATCCGTGCTGGGCTGGAAAGAGTATGAGATGGAGGTCGTCCGCGACAAGGCGGATAACTGCATCATCATCTGCGCCATCGAGAATATCGACCCGATGGGCGTGCATACCGGCGATAGCGTCACCGTCGCCCCGGCGCTGACGCTCACCGACAAGGAATATCAGATCATGCGCGATGCGAGCATCGCCTGTCTGCGCCGCATCGGCGTCGAGACCGGCGGCTCCAACGTGCAGTTCGGCATCAACCCGGAAGATGGCCGCATGGTGGTCATCGAGATGAACCCGCGCGTCTCTCGCTCCTCGGCCCTGGCCTCCAAGGCCACCGGCTTTCCCATCGCCAAAATCGCGGCCAAGCTCGCGGTCGGCTATACGCTCGATGAGCTGCAGAACGACATCACCAAGGCGACCCCGGCCAGCTTCGAGCCGGTGATCGACTACGTCGTTATCAAGATTCCCCGCTTCACCTTCGAGAAATTCCCCGGCACCCCGGCGCTGCTCTCCACCTCGATGAAATCCGTCGGCGAGGCGATGGCGATCGGCCGCAATTTCCAGGAGGCGCTGCAAAAGGGTCTGCGCTCGCTGGAAACCGGGCTGTCGGGCCTGGATGAGATGACAGCACCCGGCGATGGCGGCATGGATGCGTTCCGCGCCGCCCTCTCCACCCCGCGCCCGGACCGGCTGCTGGTCGCAGCCCAAGCGCTGCGCGCCGGGATGAGCCTGGAGGACGTCAACGCCGCCACCAAGTTCGACCCGTGGTTCCTGGAGCAGATGCAGGGCATCATCGCCGCCGAAAACGAGGTGAAGGCCAATGGCCTGCCCAAGGACGCGTTCGGCTTCCGCCGCCTGAAGGCGATGGGGTTTGCCGATAAGCGCCTGGCCCAGCTTTCCGGCCAGAAAGAGGCCGCCGTCACCGCCGCCCGGCTGAAGCTGAACGTCACCCCGGCCTATAAGCGCATCGATACCTGTGCCGGCGAATTCGCCTCCGCCACCTCCTATATGTACTCCACCTATGAGGGCAGCTACGGCACCCCGCTGGACGAGGCGGATGTCTCCGACAAGCGCAAGGTGGTGATCCTGGGCGGCGGACCGAACCGCATCGGCCAGGGCATCGAGTTCGATTATTGCTGCGTCCATGCCGCCTACGCCCTGCGCGAGGCCGGCTATGAGACGATCATGGTCAATTGCAACCCGGAGACCGTCTCCACCGATTACGACACCTCGGACCGGCTCTATTTCGAGCCGCTCTTCGCAGAGGACGTGATCTCATTGCTGCGCAAGGAGCAGGAAAAGGGCACGCTCTTGGGCTGCATCGTGCAATATGGCGGCCAGACCCCGCTGAAGCTCTCGCAGGCGCTGGAAGTTGCCGGGATTCCCATCCTCGGTACCTCCGCCGATGCGATCGATCTCGCCGAGGACCGCGAGCGTTTCGCCGCCCTGCTGCAGAAGCTCGGGCTGCGCCAGCCCGATAACGGCATCGCCCGCTCCGCCGAACAGGCCGAGGCGATTGCCGAGCGCATCGGCTTTCCCATCATCATCCGCCCCTCTTACGTGCTGGGCGGCCGGGCGATGGAGATCGTTTACGACCGCCACGGCCTGGCCCGCTATATGCGCGAGATGATCCGCCCCTCGGCGGAAAACCCGGTGCTGATCGACCGCTATCTGAACGAGGCGCTGGAAGTGGATGTGGACTGCATCTGCGACGGCACCGACGTTTATGTCGCCGGGGTGATGGAGCATATCGAGGAAGCCGGCATCCATTCCGGCGATTCCGCCTGCTCGCTGCCGCCCTACTCGCTCTCGCCGGCCATCGTCGCCGAGCTGCGGGCGGAGACGGTGGCGCTGGCCAAGGCGCTGAACGTGGTCGGGCTGATGAACGTGCAATACGCCATCCAGAACGACACCATCTATGTGCTGGAAGTGAACCCGCGCGCCTCGCGCACCGTGCCCTTCGTCGCCAAGGCGACCGGCGTGCCGGTGGCGAAGATCGGCGCGCTGGTGATGGCAGGCGAGAAACTCGCTGGCTTCAAGCTGGATGACAGCGTGCAGCCGCGCCATGTGGCGGTGAAGGAGGCGGTGTTCCCCTTTGCCCGCTTCCCGAATATCGACACGCTGCTCGGGCCGGAGATGAAATCCACCGGCGAGGTGATGGGGCTGGACACCAATTTCGCCCGCGCCTTCGCCAAGGCGCAGCTGGGGGCGGGGGTGAAGCTGCCGCTGTCCGGCACCGCCTTCGTTTCGGTCAAGGATGTGGATAAAGCCGCCTTCCTGCCGGTGGCGCGCCGCCTGACGGAGCTGGGCTTCACCCTGCTCGCCACCGGGGGCACCGCCAAGGTGCTGACCGAGGCGGGGATTCCGGTGAAAAAGGTGAATAAGGTGCTGGAAGGCCGCCCGCATTGCGTGGATGCCATCCTCTCCGGCGATGTGCAGCTGATCATCAACACCGCTTCCGGCGCGCAATCGGTGGCGGACAGTTTCGATATCCGCCGCTCCGCCCTCACCCATGGCGTGCCCAACTTCACCACCATCGCCGGCGCGCGGGCGGCGGCGCATGCCATCGCCGCCCTGATCGGCGGCACTCTTGAAGTTGCGCCGCTTCAGTCGTACTTTCCCCAATCCTTCTGATGGAGCGCCGGCGGGCGACCGCCGGCGTCCGTCTTTTTGACCTCTAACCACCCGAGGGCGCGTCCGCGCCCTTGAGGAGATGCAGTGCAGAAATTTCCCATGACCGCGAGCGGCCTGGTGGCCCTCGAAGACGAATTGCGGAACCTGAAGGCCGTTGAGCGTCCGGCGATCATTCGCGCCATCGCCGAGGCGCGCGCCCATGGCGACCTCTCCGAGAACGCCGAATATCACGCCGCGCGCGAACGCCAGTCCTTCATCGAAGGCCGCATCGCGGAGCTGGAGGAGATCACCTCCGCCGCCGAAGTGATCGACCCGACCTCACTCTCCGGCGACACTGTGAAGTTCGGCGCCACCATCCTGCTGGTGGATGAGGATACCGATGCCGAGGTCTCCTACCAGATCGTCGGCGTGCATGAGGCCGACATCAAGCAGGCCCGCCTCTCCGTCACCTCGCCGCTGGCCAAGGCGTTGATTTCCAAGCGCGTCGGCGACACCGTGGCGGTGCCCGCCCCGGGCGGCGATCGCTCCTACGAAATCCTGAAAATCAGCTACGTCTGAGATGATCACTTACGATGATGTCCTGGCCGCCGCCGCGCGGATTCAGGGGTCGGTGTTGCGCTCGCCGTTTTTGCGGATGGACGGGCTCTCCCGCCTGACCGGGGCTGAGTTGTATGTGAAGCTCGACCATCTGCAGGCCACCGGCGCCTTCAAGGAGCGCGGCGCGGCCAACCGCATCGCGCTGCTCACCGCAGATGAGCGCCAGCGCGGCGTCGTCGCCATGTCGGCTGGCAACCATGCCCAGGCGGTGGCGCGCCATGCCGCCCTCGCCGGCATCAAGGCCACCATCGTGATGCCTCGCCACACCCCGGCCACCAAGGTCACCCGCACCGCCAGCTGGGGCGCGCATGTGGTGCTGCACGGCGAAACCCTGGCCGAGGCCGCGGCCGAGGCGCGCCGGCTGGAGGCCGAGGAAGGGCTGTTTTTCATCCACCCTTATGACGATCCTGCGGTGATGGCCGGCCAGGGCACCATGGCGCTGGAAATGCTGCAGGACGTGCCGGATCTGGACGCCATCGTCGTTGCCACCGGCGGCGGCGGTCTGGTCGCCGGCTCTGTCACCGTGGCCCGGCATCTGCGCCCGGACTGTCAGGTGTATGGCGTCGAGGTCGAGCATTACGCCGCCTTCGCCCAGGCGCTGGCGGGCCAGGAGATCAAGGTCGGCGGCCCGACCATCGCCGAGGGCATCGCCGTGCGCGATATCGGCCAGCGCCCACTAGCGGTGCTGAAGGCGCTGCAGGTGCCGGTTCTGGTCGTCTCCGAACATGCGGTGGAAAGCGCCATCGATAGTTTCGCGGAAAACGCCAAGCAGGTCACCGAGGGTGCGGGCGCTGTCGGCCTCGCGGCGGTGATGAGCTTCCCCGAGCATTTCCGCGGCAAGAAGGTCGGCATCTCAATCTGCGGCGCGAATATCGATCCGCGCATCCTCGCCAATACGTTGATGCGCTGCCTGCTGCGCGATGGCCGGCTGCTGCGCCTGGTGCTGGAGATGCCGGACCGGCCCGGCATGCTGGCTGAGGTCTCGCGCCGCATCGGCGATCTCGGCGGGAATATTCTGGAAGTCGCGCATCACCGCCTGTTCTCCAGCCCTTCGGTGCAGGATGCGCAGCTGGAAGTGATGATCGAGGCGCGCGACGCGGCGCATGGCGAGGCGATCGAGGAGTCGCTGGCGGAGCTGTTCGTGCTGCGTAGGTTATAAAAGTTTTTTGGTGCCGCTTTTTTACAAAAAAGCGGCGAAAAAATTTGGGGTGGTGGCAACAACGTTGCCATCACCCCAAATTTTTGTGGGGACTTTTTGAAAAAAGTCCCCACCCCTCCGGCGCCTTTCCAGCGCTGCTATCGCAGCGCCGGAACCTTGGGCGCCTACGCCCTCCAAAAACTTTTATTCCTTATCCTTCGGCTCGAACGGCAGCGGCACGCGGTTGCGGGCCTGGCGCTCGATCATCCAGCCAGGATATTCCGGCGGCAGCGCGCTCACCTCGGCCAGCTTATCCAGCTCATGTTCGGTCAACATCAAATCGGCCGCCGCCAGATTATCCTCCAGCTGCTGCGTGTTTTTCGCGCCGATAATCACGCTGGTCACGTGTTTCTGCGCCAGCAGCCAGGCCAGCGCCACCCGCGCCACCGACACCGCATTCGCGTCACCAATCTCGCGCATCACCTCGATGCAGCGATCCGCCCGGTCCTTGTCCACCGGCGGGAAATCGAAGGAGAGCCGGCGGGAATCATTCTCCTTCTCGCCGCCCGGCCCGTATTTGCCCGAAAGATAGCCCCCCGCCAGCGGCGACCAGACCATCAGCCCCAGCCCTTCCTCATTCAGCAGCGGCACGATCTCGCGCTCCAGATCCCGCCCGGCGATGGAATAATAAGCCTGCAGCGTCTCGAACCGCGCAAAGCCACGCCGCTCGGACACGCCCAGCGCCTTGGCGATCTTCCAGGCCGACCAGTTGGACACGCCGACATAACGCACCAGCCCCTGGCTCACCAGATCATCCAGCGCGCGCAGCGTCTCCTCGATCGGGGTGATCGGGTCATTGGCGTGGATCTGGTAGAGATCGAGATAATCCAGCTGCAGCCGCTCCAGGCTCTGCTTCACCCCATCCATGATATGCCCGCGCGAGGCCCCGCGCTCATTCACCCCCGGCCCCATCTCGCCATAGACCTTGCTGGCAATCACCACGTCCGACCGCTTGGTGCCGAGATTCTTCAAGGCCTGCCCGAGCAGACGCTCCGACTCGCCAAAGGAATAGACATCCGCCGTGTCGATGAAATTGACCCCGGCCGACAGCGCGGTGCCGACAATGCCATCCACCTCCTCCTGGCGCAGCGCGCCGATGGCTTTCCAGAACCCGGCATTCTCATTGCCGCCAAAGGTCATGGTGCCAAGGCAGATTTCAGACACGTAAAGGCCGGTGCGGCCCAGCTGCTTGTATTTCATCCGGTTAATCTCCTGAACGGCGCGCATATGGGGAGGCAGGTGCGCGTGCGCAACCGGCCAGCCTTGTGTTTGTCAGCCTCCGACCACAGAGACGAGACGCGCTGGCGCAGCCCCAGGCGTTTCTGTTTCGAAATCGACTTTATGCGGCCGGATCAGGATTTCCGCGCGGATATGGCTCAGCGCGGCCCGCGCCGCAATTCCGAGATAATCCCGTGCAGCGTATTCAACTCCTGGCGCGTCACCTCGCCACGGGTGAAGAAATGCCGCAGATTGCGCACCATGCCGGGGCGCTTCTGCTCATTGCGCAGGAACCCGGACTCATCACAGGCGCGCACCAGATGCGCCATGAAATTATCCAGCTCCCCCTTGGTCGCCGGCGCCGTCTCATTCACCTGCAACTCGCGCGGCGGCTGCTCGGGGCTGCGCGCCAGCCACCATTCATAGCCCATCACCATCACCGCCTGGGCGAGGTTGAGGGACATGAAATCCGGGTTGAGATCGTAGCGGATCAGGCTGTCGGCATTGGCGATATCGTCATTATCCAGCCCGGTGCGCTCCGGCCCGAACAAGATGCCGGCCTTCAGCCCCCGCGCCCCGATGGCAACGATCTCATTCGCCCCGCCGCGCGCGGTGAGCACCGGCTTGATGATATGGCGCGGGCGCGGGCAGGTGGCGAAGACGCGGTGCAGATCCGCCACCGCCTCGCTTACACTCTCGAACACCTGCGCGTTATCCAGGATGCGATGCGCGCCCGAGCCGGTGATCCAGGCGCGCGGCAGCGGCCAGCCATCGCGCGGGGCGACGATGCGCAGATGGAACAGCCCGCCATTGCCCATCGCCCGCGCCACCGCGCCGATATTCTCGGCCATCTGCGGACGCACCAGAATCACCACCGGCGAAGGCTCGATGGGGCTCAGCTCCGCCCCGCCGCTACGCCCGGTCATCAGGCCTTCCTGAGTGTGTAAGTATTCTTCGGCCCGTCCTCGATGATCACACCGTGTTCGCTGAGCAACAGATCGCGGATGCGGTCGGACTCAGCGAAATCCTTGGCGATGCGCGCCAGCACGCGCTGCGCCACCAGCCCCTCGATGGCGGCTTCATCGATGCCGCCCCGGAACCATTCATCCGGGCTCAGCGCGAACAGCCCGAGCAGCTCGCCCGCCGCCTTCAACGCCACCGCCCCGACCTCATTCCCGGCAAAGGCCAGATCCGCATATTTATGTAGGGCAGCGATGGCGCCCGGCGTGTTCAGATCATCCAGCAGCGCGTCCCAGACCAGATGCAGCGGCACTTTGCGCTCACGGGCGTTCGGGTGGAGCTGGATGGCGCGGTAGAACCGGTCCAGCTCCTTGCGCGCTTCAACCAGGGCAGCATCGGAGAAATCCAGCGTCGAGCGGTAATGGCTGCGCATCAACAGAAACCGCACCGCCTCGCCCGGCGCCTTCTCCAACACCTCATGCAGCACCAGGAAATTGCCGAGCGACTTGCTCATCTTCTCGCCATTCACCAGCAGCATGCGGTTATGCACCCACATATTGGCGAAGGTCGAACCGGGGAAGGCGCAGCAGCTCTGGGCGATCTCGTTCTCGTGATGCGGGAAGATCAGATCGTCGCCGCCGCCATGAATGTCGAAAGTCTCGCCCAGATGCTTCCAGGACATTGCCGAGCACTCAATATGCCAGCCCGGCCGTCCGAAACCCCAGGGGCTCTCCCAGCCCGGCAGGTCCGGGGTGGAGGGCTTCCACAGCACAAAATCCCCGGCATCGCGCTTGTAGGTGGCCACATCCACCCGCGCACCCGCGATCAGCTCATCAGGCGTGCGGCCGGAGAATTTGCCGTAATTCAAGTCCGAGGCGACGGAGAACAGCACATGCCCCTCCGCCTCATAGGCGTGACCATTCTGGATCAGCTTCTCGATGATCATGATGATCTCGGCCATGTGTTCCGTCGCGCGCGGCTCGATATCGGGGGGCAGCGCATTCAGCGCCGCCATATCCTCATGATACCAGCGGATCGGCCCTTCCGTGACCTCGGCGATCGACACACCGCGCTCCTTGGCGCGGAGATTGATCTTGTCGTCCACGTCCGTGATGTTCCGGACATAGGTTACCTTGGGATAGATCCGGCGCAGCAGCCGGATCAGCACGTCGAAAATCACCACATTGCGGGCATTGCCGATATGGGCGCGGTCATAGACCGTCGGGCCGCACAGATAGGCCCGCACATTGGCCGGGTCGATCGGCATGAAGGGCTCTTTGGCGCGCGTGCGGGTATTATAGAGGCTGAGATGCGACATGATGCGGCTCTTTTGGCGGGTTTTGCCGCCAAATCAAGCCGCATTGATTTTTTCTCCCCTGGGGTCTCTGATGGCGGCCATGGAAAAGATCCTGCACGCGGTCGATACCGCCCTGCCCGCCTCGCTGGAGCGGCTGTTCGCCTTCCTGCGCATCCCCTCCATCAGCGCCCAGCCGGCCCATGCCGGAGATTGCCGCAAAGCCGCCGAATGGGCGCTCGAAACCCTGGCCGGCATGGGCTTCGAGGCCCGGCTGTCGGAGACCAAGGGCCATCCTGGCGTCATCGCGCACAACTTTTCCGCCGGGCCGGATGCCCCGCACGTGCTGTTCTATGGCCATTACGATGTGCAGCCCGCCGACCCGCTGGAGCTGTGGAATTCCGAGCCGTTCGACCCGCAGCTGGTCGAAGGCCCGCGCGGCCCGCGCATCGTGGCGCGGGGTGCTGTGGACGATAAGGGCCAGGTGGTCAGCTTCCTGGAGGCGGTGCGCGCGCATCTGGCGGTCAACGGCAAGCTGCCGGTGCGCCTGACCGTGCTGCTGGAGGGCGAGGAGGAAAATGGCAGCCCCTCTCTGGCCGAGCTGCTGACCAATGAGCGCGACAATCTGCGCGCCGATTTCGTGCTGGTCGCCGACACCAATATGTGGAATTTCGAAACCCCCGCCATCACCGCCAGCCTGCGCGGCCTGGCGGCGATCGATGTGCGGCTGCATGGCCCCTCACGGGATCTGCATTCCGGCCTGTTCGGCGGCATCGCCCTGAACCCGATCTTCGCCCTCACCCATATTCTGGGCCAGTTGAAGGATGATCAGGGCCGCATCCAGCTGCCGGGCTTCTACGACAATATCGCCCCCGTCTCCGCCGCACAGGAAGCCGCCTGGGCCGGACTTGGCTTCGATGTGACTGCCTTCCTCGGCGATGTCGGGCTGCACCAGCCGGCGGGCGAGGCCGACCAAATCCCCCTGGCCCAGCTCTGGGCCCGGCCGACAGCGGAGCTGAACGGCATTTATGGCGGCTATCAGGGCGATGGCAGCAAAACGGTGATCCCCGCCCACGCCACCGCCAAGCTCACCTTCCGCCTGGTCGCCGGCCAGGACCCGGTGAAGGTGCTCGATGCTTTCGAACGCTTCGTCACGGACCGCCTGCCCAAAGATGCACGGGCAGAGTTCACCCGGGGCGGCGCCGCCCCCGGCTACAGCCTGGCCCCGAACGCCCCCTTCCTGAAAGCCGCCCAGGCGGCGCTGCAGGCCGAATATGGCATCCAACCCGCCCTGATCGGCTCCGGCGCTTCGATCCCGGTGGTGGAAGCCTTCAAAACCATCCTTGGTCTCGACACGCTGCTCGCCGGCTTCGGGCTGGATGATGATTGCATCCATTCACCGAACGAGAAATTCGAGCTGGCCTGCTTCCATCGCGGCACCCGCGCCCATGCCAGGCTGCTCGCCGCCTTCGCCGGCTGAACGCATCGCGCCTTGGCCCTGAAGCGGCTCCAGAGCGTATTCCGTTCACGTTGGTGCACGGAACACGCTATAAAGCATCAAGCTTTTAGCTTGATGCTCTATGTTTTATTTTAGCGAGCAATTTCATGTGTTTATCTTGACGCTGGCGCGTCAACCTAAACACATATTGCTCTCGCTTTTTGTTCGAGCCAGCAACTTTATCCGACCAAACGAGTCCGTTTGATCGGATATTGCTCTGCCCCGGCGCGCGAGCCGCTTCAGTTCAGCCGGATCGCATCCTCGATGATCTCAATGCCGCCCGGCACAACCAAGGCCGCATCGAAGCGCATCGCCTCCCGCGCCCAGCCAGGGTTGTTTGCCAAAGCAATCGAGGCCGCCTGGATCAGCCGCGCCTGCTGCCGGGCCGAGAGCGCGTAAGCCGCCTCGGACAGGCTGGGCCGCGCCTTCACCTCGACAAAGATCAGACAGGCCGCATCCGCGGCGACGATATCGATCTCACCACCGGCGGTCTTCAACCGCATCGCCAAAATCTCATAGCCCCGCCGGCGCAACATCGCCGCGACCTCATCCTCCGCCCGCCGCCCCTGCGTCTCGGCCGCGCGCCGTCCCGCACGCCCGCGCGCATGGGCAGGAAAAACAGGAACAAGCGGGCAAATCTGGTCCGTCTGCAGTCTCATATCTGCAGTACACCACAAATTAATTAATTTTTTCCTAATTTCCGCCCTCTCAGGGCTGCCGCCACGTCCCGCGCGGCTGCCGGGCGAACTGTTCCGCCATGGCGATGCCCAGCGCCAGCAGCACCGGCCCCAGAAAAATACCCAGCGCGCCGAAGGCCAGCGCGCCGCCGAGCACGCCGATCAATGTCACCGCATAAGGCAGCGCCGCGCCACGGGCGATCAGCCAGGGCCGCAGCACGGAATCCGCCCCGCCGACGACGACGAAACAATAAATCGCCAGCAAAATCCCCGCGACCGGATGCCCGGCCGCGATCATATACAAGCAAAGCGGCACATAAACGAGCACCGCCCCGGCCGGGACAATCGAGATCAGCCCCGCGAACACCGCCAGCACCAGCGCCTGCGGCGCGCGCGCCACCTCGAACCCGATCGCGTATAATATTCCCTGAAACGCCGCCGTGCCCAGAATCCCGAACACCACGCCCCGCACGGTCGCCGCCACCAGCGTAATCAGCTCGGTCAACATCACCGGCTCAATTACCCGCACCAGCACCAGCCGGATCCGCTCGATCATCTGCGCGCCCGAGACAAAGAACAGAAAGGTGAACAGCAGCGCCACCACGGTTTCCACGAGCCCATGGGTGACATGAAACAGCAGCTGGATCCCGGTATGCGCCACCGTGCCGATCACCGGCCGCGCGGAGCTGACCACCCCGCCGAGATCGTCCGCGGAATTATTCCAGAAATCCGCCAGGAAACCGCCAATGACCGGAATTTTCTGCATGAAGGGCGGCGCCGGCGGCAGACCGTTCTGCAGGGCATCCGCCACCCAGCCCTGGCTGACACGCGCCTCTTTCGCCGCCACCATGGCCAGATGCACCAGCGGCACCAGCAGCAGCACCGCCACCACCAGCGTAATCAACCCTGCGGCGAGAACCGGCCTGACATACACGCAGCCTTTCGTGTAGATCGGCCAAAGGCAGAAGACCAGGATCCCCGCCCACAGCATCGCCGGCAGAAAAGGCAGCAAGATCAAGGCACAGCCAAGCCCCAGCGCAATCGCCAGGGCAAGCAGGATCAGCCGGTCATGTCTCATGGGATCTGTGTGCCGGGCTTCCGGAAAACGCGCAAGCCTGCGGGAACTGGGACGAATCTCACAGCCAAAAAAGCGTCTTCACATTTCGGAATTTGTACCGGTTAGGAAAATATCCGCTACTCGGTCTTGATTTATGAGATTTTTTCCAGGAAGTTGGGAAGGTACAGCGCCTGTTGGGGATGGCACGTCATGATGCGTTTCAATGAAATCGGCCAGCAATTGCGGGCCTATCGAATGGAATCCGGCCTGAAGGCGGAAGAGATTTCCGCCCGGCTCGGCGTCTCCCGTGCCGCCCTCTACCGTTATGAAAAAGGCGAGGTCATCAAGCTCGATACCGTCAACCGTCTGGCGGAATTGCTGAAAATCTCGCCGCTGACGCTGCTTGGCATCGGCGTCGAATATTATTCCAAGCCGGTTGGCTATACTGAGCGGCTGCGCCAGATCGAGGAAACCGCCGACCAGATCCTGCAGGTCTTCGGCGCGGTCTGCTACCTGATCACCTCCGATCATTTCGACGCGATTCTCTCCCAGATGCTCGACGAGCACGCCGAATCGATGGGGGCCGACAAGCACGCCGCCCGCGCCGCCGCCGAGCAGCTGATGGGCGTGCTGATCGCCCGCAAGCAAATGTACCAGGCCCGCAAGCCCTCGATCATCGGCATTTTCACCAATGCGGCGATCCAGAAATTCCTGGCCGAGGGCATCGCCCCGGCGGCGCGCGTCTCCGACCGGCTGCGTGTGCTGGCGCGCGAAGCGGCGATCCGGGAGATGGAGCTGATGGCCAATCTGATGGAAAGCGAGCCGATCGGCCTGCAGCTCGGGCTGATGGCGCAGGGCGAGCCGAATGGCCCGTTCGTGCTGCTGCGCTCGCGTGAGCGTGCCTCGCTCGCCATCAACCCGTTCCCGGCGGACGCACCGCCCAACCTGCAATCGGGGGTGGCGATGATCACCAGTGCCGAGGACGCCGTGGCCGCGCATCAGCGCGTCTCCGAGCTGACCTGGCGCGAGGCGGTGAAGGGCGCGACCGCGGCCGCACGGGTGCGTGAGCTGATCGCCGCGGTGCGCGGCTGATGAGCCCGCTGCTGCGGCCCGCAGAGCTGCTGGCCGCGCTCGGCCAGCCGGATCTGGCCATTCTGGATGCGACCTATTTCCTGCCGAATGAAGGCCAGGACGGCGCCGCGAATTTCCGCCAGGCGCATCTCCCCGGTGCCAGGTTTTTCGATATCGACGCGGTGGCCGATCACGCTTCCGGCCTGCCGCATATGCTCCCCACGCCGGAGGCATTCGCCACGGCGATGCGGGATCTCGGCATCAGCAACACCACCCGCATCATCGTCTATGACCAGCGCGGCATTTTCTCGGCGCCGCGCCTGTGGTGGATGCTGCGCGTCTTCGGCCACGACAATGTGCAGGTGCTGAATGGCGGGCTGCCAGGCTGGATCGACGCCGGCGGCATCACCGAAACCGGCGCGCCCGGCCCCGCCCTGGCCGGCCAGTTCATCCCGGCGTTCCGGCCGCAGATGGTGCGCAGCCTCACCGATATGCGCGCCAATCTCGAAACCAATGCGGCCTTGATGCTGGATGCCCGGGCCGGGGCACGCTTTCGCGCCGAGGTGCCGGAGCCACGTGCCGGCATGCGCGGCGGCCATATCCCCGGCGCGCGCTCCTTGCCCTTTGGCGATCTGCTGGAAAACGGCCAATACCGGTCCCCGGAGGCGTTGCGCGCGATTTTCGCCAAGGCCGGGGTGGATGGCACCAAACCGCTCATCGCCTCCTGCGGCTCGGGTGTGACCGCCTGCGTGCTGGCCCTCGGGCTGGTGCAAGCCGGGCTGCCGGAAGCCGCGATTTATGATGGCTCCTGGTCCGAATGGGGCGGGCGGTCCGACACGCCGATCGAGGTCTGAATGGCACGCAAGATCGAAACCGCCCTGGTCCAGGCCGGCCGCGCCCCGGTGCGCCACTATGGCTTCGTCAACCCGCCGCTGAAGCGCGGCTCCACCGTGCTGCATGAGAGCATCGCGGCAAAAAAGGAGGTCGGCCAGCGCGCCGCCTTCGAGCCGGTGGAAAATTACGGGGTGATGGGCAGCGACACCCATTTCGCCCTGGAAGCCGCCCTGGCCGAGATCGAGGGCGGCACCCGCGCCCAGGTCACCGCCAGCGGCCTCTCCGCCATCACCGTGCCGCTGCTGGCCTATCTGAAAACCGGCGAACATATTCTGGTGCCGGATTCCGTCTACGGCCCCACCCGCAGCTTCTGCGATTCGCTGCTGAAGCGCTTCGGGGTGGAAACCACCTATTACGACCCGATGATCACCCCGGCGGCGCTGGAGGCCCTGTTCCAGCCCAATACCCGGGTGCTGTTCACCGAAAGCCCCGGCAGCCATACGTTCGAGGTGCAGGACATCCCGGCTTTGGCCAAGGTCGCCCACGCGCACGGCGCCAAGGTGTTTCTCGACAACACCTGGGGGCTGCTGCATTTCGCCCCGTTCGAGCACGGGGTGGATGTCTCCATCCACGCGCTGACCAAATATGTCGGCGGCCATTCGGACATTATTCTCGGCGGCGTCGTGGTCAATTCGGAAGAGGATTGGCGCTGGCTGCGTCTGGGCTCGCTGGAGCTGGGCAATTACGCCAGCCCGGATGATTGCTGGCTGGCGCTGCGCGGCCTGCGCACGCTGCATCTGCGCCTGAAGGCGGCGGAAACAGCCGGGCTGGAGATCGCCAACTGGTTCGCGGCCCGCCCGGAGGTGGCCCGCGTGCTGCATCCGGCCCTGCCCTCCTGCCCCGGCCATGAGATTTTCAAGCGCGACTTCACCGGCGCCTGCGGCCTGTTCGGCGTCGTCTTCCAGCCCGCCTATTCCGCCGAGGATGTGGTGCGGATGATCGACGCGCTGACCATGTTCGGCATCGGCGCCAGCTGGGGCGGGTTCGAGAGCCTGGTGCTGCCCACCACCGGCACCATCCGCCGCTCCGCCGGCACCGGCAAGTTCGAGGGCGAGGCGGCGCGCTTCCAGATCGGGCTGGAGAGCGTCGAGGATCTGATCGCCGATCTCGAACAAGGCCTGGCGGCGCTCAGACGCACATGAGCCCGCTGCCGCCTCTGCTGTCAGGGTTTCTCGGCACGGCGGGGCTGGCCTTTATCATCGGGCTGGAGCTGCACGCCTATCGGCGGCGCGGCGCCGGGGCCTTGGCGCCGGAAGCCGAAGGCTTTGGCACCACCCGCACCATCACCCTCATCGCGGTGCTGGGCTTCGTGCTCTGGGTCATCGCCCCGGTGGCGCCGTTCTGCGTCGGGCTGGCGGTGCTGGGGCTGGCGCTGCTGCTGGATTACCGCAAACGCGTGCAGGGCGGCGATGGCTCGCTGGTGCCCAGCGTGGTCGGGCTCATCGCCTACAGCCTGGGGCCGCTGGCGCTCACCGCCCCGTTGGCGCTGCTGGCCGCCCTTGCCGTGCTGGTGCTGCTGGCACTGGGCGAACAGGCGCGCATCCGCCGCTTCTCGGATGCCTTCCCGCCGGAAGAAGGCGTCACGCTGGCGAAATTCCTGGTGCTGGCCGGGCTGATCTACCCGCTGCTGCCGGCGACCGACCTGCCTTATCTGCCCGGCATCGGCTGGACCAAGATCTGGATGGCGGTGCTGGTGATCTCCGGCATCTCCTATCTCGGCTATCTGGCGCATCGCTATCTGGTGCCGCGCGCCGGCACGCTGCTCACCGGGCTGCTGGGCGGGCTCTACTCATCCACCGCCGCGACGCTGGTGCTGGCGCGCGGGCTGCGCGCCGCGCCGGAGGATGCCGGCTTTGCCCCCGCGGCCGTTATTCTCGCCACCGCGATGATGTATGCGCGGCTGCTGGCCTTGATCGCGCTGCTCGGCCATGTGCAGGCGGCCCTGGCGCTGGCGCTGCCCTTTGGCGGGCTGTTCGCCGCCTCGCTGGCGCTGGCCGGGGTGCTGGCCTGGCGGGCGCGCGGCGCCAGCACGCAAGCCCATCCGGCGGTGAGCGCCAACCCGCTGGATCTGCCGGTGGCGTTTCTCTTCGCCGGGCTGTTCGTGCTGTTCGCCTTCATCACCCAGCTGGTCACCACGCGCTTTGGCGCCTCAGGGCTGCATGTGCTGAGCTTCGCGGTCGGGTTTTCGGATATCGACCCGTTCATCCTCTCACTGCTGGACGGCAAATTCGCGGTCAGCCCGCAGGCGGTGACGGCGGCCATCCTGATCGCCAGCGCCAGCAATAATCTGCTGAAGGCGGCCTACGCGCTGGGGTTTTCCCGCAACCGCGCGATGTTGCCCGCCGCTCTGTGGCTATGCGCGGCGGCGGCGATCTCGTTTGGGATCGCTTTGGTGTAAAAGTTTTTTGGTGCCGCTTTTTTTCAAAAAAGCGGCGAAACCGTTCGGGGTTTTGGCAGCTTCGTTGCCACCGCCCCGAACGTTTTGCAGCCCTTTTTGAAAAAAGGGCTGCACCCCAAAAACTTTTAGATCACCACTTCCCCATGCCAGACCTGCGGCGGCTTCTCGAAGCAGGCGCTGACATTGGCCCGCCACTGGGTGAACGCCTCCGTGGCCCGGAACGCCTCATGCGCCGCCACACTCTCCCACTGCACCAGCAGCACGAAACGCGTCGGCTCCTCCACCAGGCGCTGCACGCTCATGCCATGGCAGCCCTTTGAAGCCAGGAAGAGCGGCTTGCTCTTCTGCGCCCCCGCGATGAAATCCTGCTCCATCCCGGGCTTGACCAGAATATCCGCGAATTCAGTGACCATCTCTCAGCCCCCCACCGTTTTCGAGCGCTGCTCGCCCAGCCCTTCCACGCCCAGGCGCAGGCTTTGGCCCGGCCGCAGGAAGATCGGGTTGGGCTTCTGCCCCATCCCCACGCCCGCCGGGGTGCCGGTGGCGATGATATCGCCTGGATACAGCGTGATGAACTGCGAGACATAGGACACCAGCGTCTTCACCCCGAAGATCATGTTCGCGGTGGTCCCGTCCTGCATCATCTGCCCATCCACCTCGCAGAACAGCTTCAGATTCTGCGGGTCGGCGACCTCATCCTTGGTCACCAGCCAGGGGCCGACCGGGCCGAAATGATCCGCCCCCTTGCCCTTGTCCCAGCTGCCGCCGCGCTCGGTCTGCCAGTGCCGCTCGCTGACATCATTCACCACCGCATAGCCGGCGACATAATCCAGCGCCGCATCCTCGGAGACGCGCGACGCCTTGGCGCCGATCACCACCCCCAGCTCAATTTCCCAGTCAGTCTTCTCGGAGCCGGGCGGGATGATCACATCATCATACGGCCCGCAGAAAGCGGAGAGGGATTTCAGGAACACGATCGGCTCCTTCGGCGCCTTGGCGCCGGTCTCGGCGGCATGGTCGGCATAATTCAGCCCGATACAGACAAAATTCCGCGGCCGCGGAATGCAGGCGCCGATGCGATGTTCCGCCTTCAGAATCGGCAGCGTCTCCGGCTCCAGCTTCTGCAATTGTGCCAGCCAGTCCAGCGTCATCTCCTCGCCGGTGACATGGATCAGCGCGTCCTCCAACGTGCGGATCTGCCCCTGCCCGTCGAGAATACCCCATTTCTCCTGGCCTTCATCCCCATAGCGCAGCAATTTCATTCGTTTATCCTTTCTTTCAGCCGTCAGCGTTCAACACAAAGCTGGGTGGCGAACATGCGGCGTGTCAAGACACTGGTTTCATACTAACCATGCGCGAACAGATCTGGAGGGGTCGCCAATACCATGCCGATGTTCATTCTTCACGCCAAGGACCGCCCGGATGCCTTGGATCTCCGGCTGGAGCATTACGCCGCCCATCGGGCTTTCCTGGAGGAGCAGGACGAAATCGGCAAGGTCAGCGTCATCATGTCCGGCCCGCTGCAGACCGACGATGGCGAGCAGATGATCGGCTCACTGCTGCTGCTGGAGGCGGAGAACCGCGAGGCGATCGACAAATTCGTGCAGGATGATCCGTTCACCCGTGAAAATGTGTGGGGCGAGGTGAGCGTGACCCGCTTTTATCGCCGCCGCTCCCCGGGCCGGGACCTGCCAATGCCCTGAGGCGGGTCTGCATTATATTTCATTAAAAAAGGCCGGTCTCCATAAGAGACCGGCCTTTAGCATCTGATTCGATGCCTACGTTTCTTGGCTCCCTAAACTTGGCGGCTGGCATTAACTGCCCCGTTCTCCAATCTGCTCCATTTCGGAGCATTTTGATGACGGTTATGTGCCACGGGTGCGTTCATGGCGGAAAAAAGGCAGGCTGACAACCCCCGAGATGCTGTTTTTTGCAGGATAACAGCGTTAACAAGAATTTTCTTTCATGCCGCTCTCCGGTGACAAATCAGCCAAGAAGCGCACGCAGAGCCTGCACCGCCGCGCGCACCTCCTCGGCCGCCTGGGTGGTGGCACCGGCTTCGGTCACGCCCAGCCCGTCGGCAAAAGCGTTGGCGTAGCCGGCGCGGTTTGCCAGCGCCACCGGCAACAGGGTCAGCCGCCGCGCCGCGATCTCCGCCTCCAGCCGCTTGCGCAATTTCGAGGCGGCGGGGGCGCGGTTGAACAAAAGTGCAGCCGGGCGTCGCTCCTCCGCCGCCAGCTTCAGCGTCCCCTCCGCCGCCCAGAGATCGGGCGGGGCCGGGTTCATCGGCACCAGCACCAGATCCGCGCCGCGAATCGCCCGCCTGGCATCGCTGTCGATCACTGGCGGCGTATCCACCAGCACGTAATCATGGCTGGATTTGAGCTTCTCCAGCTCATTCGCCAGCCGCCAGCCGGACACGGCGATCACCTCCAGGCCGGGATTGGCCTTCGCCGCGCCCTCCCGCAGCCGGCCCCAGGCGGTCAGGCTGCCTTGCGGATCGATATCCAGCAGCGCCACCCGCCCTTGCTCGGCCAGGGCGGCGCCGAACTGTGCCGCGATCATGGTCTTGCCGGCACCGCCTTTTTGCTGTGCAACCGCGATAATCTGTCCCATCTAAAGCCTCCTGCCTCAGGTGGAGTAAATGGCATATTCGTTTGAACGGCCAGAGAATTTTGCGGGTGCGTTGCTGACCCCGGCGGAGATGGGCGCGGCCGACGCCCGGGCTGGAGACGGCGCGGCGCTGATGCAGGCGGCCGGGCGGGCGGTGGCGCGCGCCATCCTGCAACGCATCCGCCCCACGCGCACGCTGGTGCTGGCCGGGCCGGGCAAGAATGGCGGCGATGGCCATGTCGCCGCATCCTATCTGGCGCGGGCCGGCTGGCATGTGCGGGTCAAGTCCCCCGGCGAGGCGACTCCGGATGATGTCGCCCGCGCCGGGCTGGTCATCGATGCCTTGTTCGGCGCCGGGCTGTCGCGGGACCTGGATGCGCATTGCACCGCCCTGCTGCGCGCCGCGAAACGGCTGGTCGCCATCGATGTGCCGTCCGGGCTGGACGGCGCCACCGGCCAGATTCGCGGCTTTGCGCCGCAGGCGGAATTCACCGTCACCTTCGTGCGCAAGAAGCCCGGCCATCTGCTCTATCCGGGGCGCGGCCTGTGCGGGGAGGTGCTGCTGCGCGATATCGGCCTGCCCGACTCCATCATTGCCGGGCTCGCGCCGCGCTGCTGGGAGAACAGCCCGGCCCTGTTCACCCTGCCCCTGCGCGCGCCCACCGGCCATAAATATGGCAGCGGCGAGGTCACCCTCCTCTCCGGCAGCCTGCCCGGGGCAGCGCGGCTGGCGGCGATGGCGGCGCGCCGGGCCGGGGCAGGCATGGTCAGCATCGCCGCGCCCGATGCCGCCGCCCTGCCCGAAGCCGGCATCATGCTGCGGCGGGAGCCTTTGGCAGAGCTGTTACAGGATCAGCGCCGGCAAAACTGGGTGGTCGGGCCGGGGCTTGGCATCGATGCCGCCGGCCCCGCCCTGGCGGCGCTGCTGGCGGCGGGGGACAGGCGCATCGTCGCGGATGCGGACGCGCTGACCGCCTGCGCCGGGGCGCCGGAGCGTCTGCGCGGTGTCACCGTCATCACCCCGCATGAGGGCGAGTTCACCCGCCTGTTCGGCGCCATCGGCCCGGACAGGCTGGGCGCCGCCCGCGCCGCCGCCGCGCGCATCGGCGCGGTTCTGGTGCTGAAAGGGCCGGATACGATCATCGCCGCCCCGGATGGCGAGGCCGTCATCAACGCCAACGCCCCGCCTTGGCTCGCCACCGGCGGCACGGGCGACGTGCTGGCCGGGCTGATCGCCGCCCTGCTGGCGCGCGGCATGGCCCCCTTCGCCGCCGCCTGCGCCGGGGTCTGGCTGCATGGCGCGGCCGCCACCAAGATCGGGCCGGGCCTGCTGGCGGAGGATCTGCCGGCGCAGCTCGGCCCGCTGGCGCAAGGATGACTTCACCCCGCGCCCGGCCACCGCCGACGCGCCCATTGGCAAAGGCTGAGCCGGCAGGCCGGTTGACCGAAAATAGGTCAAAGTCTACGACATAATCTCGCCGCAATGGAGAAAAATTTTATCACAAAATCCATTTGCCCTGGCCTGGAATTGCCCTTTTCCACCCCAATACTCCTGTCATCGAAAGGAGACGCAGTCATGCGCTTTAGTAAAACTTTCCTCTCCGGTGTCGCCGCGCTGGCCCTGCTGGCCGGCCCGGCCCTGGCCCAGCCCGACCATGGCGGCCCGGATGGCGGCCAGCCGCATGGCGCCCCGCAAGGCGAGAATCACGGCGGTCCGCAGGGTGGCAATCACAGCGCGCCGCAGGGTGGAGACCATGGCGGGCCGCAGGGCGGCCAGCATAACGGGTCCGGCTTCTTCGGCCTGCAGGGGGACAACCACGGCGCCCCGCAAGGCGGCGACCACCGCCCGCCCGCCGACCACCGCCCGCAAGGCGCCGAATATCATGGCGGCCCGCAATACCGCGACGGCCCCAGCGGCCCGGATGGTCACTGGGCGCGGGGCGACCATTTCAACGGCGCGCGCCGGGTAGTGCCGCATGACGAGTGGGACCGCTACCATCTGCATCGCCCGCCGCCGGGCTATGAGTGGGTGAATTATAACGGCCAGTTCCTGATGATCGCGATCAGCAGCGGCATCATCGCCAGCATCATCGCCGGCTCGGCTTATTAAAGCCGTCGCCCCTGCCATAACCCCGCCCGCAAGGGCGGGGTTATGCATTCCATGTTGACGCAAAAGGCATTATAATGCCGGTATGAATGAGATGCGGCCGCTCGGGCACAGCACGGGAACCTTGGAAACATTGGCGGCCATCGAGCGCAAGCTGCTCTGGCTGTCCTCCTGGATCATCCATAACGCCAACCATATCCGCCCCAACCTCACCGCCGAGAAGGTCGGCGGGCATCAGGCCAGCTGCGCCTCCGTCACCTCGATCATGACGGCTTTGTATTTCGATGCGCTGCGCCCGCAGGATCGCGTCGCCGTCAAACCCCACGCCTCGCCGGTGCTGCATGCGGTGAATTACCTGCTCGGCCGGCAAAGCCGGGAGAAGCTGGAGCTGTTCCGCCAGTTCGGCGGCGCCCAGGCCTATCCGTCGCGGGCCATGGATGGCGCCGAGATCGATTTCTCCACCGGCTCGGTCGGGCTCGGCGTCGCCATCACCAGCTTCTCGGCGCTGATCCAGGATTACGTGCAGGCGCATGAGATGCTGCCCGCAGGCGCCAAACGCGCCCGCAATGTCGCCGTCGCCGGCGATGCCGAGCTGGATGAGGGCAATATCTACGAGGCCTTGCTGGAGGGCTGGAAGCATGACGTCCGCGATGTCTGGTGGGTGGTGGATTGCAACCGCCAGAGCCTGGACTCGGTGATGCCGGACCGCCTCTTCGGCCGCTTCGAGGGCCTGTTCCGCGACATGGGCTGGCGCGTGGTGACGCTGCGCTATGGCCGCGCCTTGCAGGAGGTTTTCACCCGCCCCGGCGGCAGCGCCCTGCGCGCCTGGCTGGATGACTGCCCCAACTCCGTCTACTCGGCACTCACCTTCCAGGGCGGCCCGGCCTGGCGCGAGGCGCTGCTGCGCGATATCGGCCGCAGCCGCCCGCTGCGCGCCTTGATCGACCCGCTGGACGATGCGGCGCTGGCGGCGCTGATGACCAACCTCGCCGGGCATGATCTCGGCACCCTCACCGGTGCCTTCTCCCAGGCCGCCAGTTCCGACCAGCCGACCCTCTTTCTCGCCCACACCATCAAGGGCAACGGCCTGCCGCTGGCCGGGCATAAGGACAACCATGCCGGGCTGATGACGCCCGAGCAGATGGACGAATTCCGCGCCGCCATGAAGATCCGCCCCGGCCATGAATGGGACCGGCTGGAAGGGCTGGAGGACCCGCACCGGATCGAGCGCTTCATCAACGAAGCCCCCTACGCGCAGCCGCTCTCCCCGGCCGGGCGTCGGCTCACCGCCCCAGCCGTGCCGGTGCCCGCCACCCTGCCCGGCCCGCGCACCGCCGGGCGCAAAATGAGCACCCAGGCCGGGTTCGGCGAAATCCTCTCCGAAATCGGCCGCGCCCAGGGCGAGAGCAAGGCGCTCTCGCAGGCCATCGTCACCTCCAGCCCGGATGTGGCCACCTCCACCAACCTCACCTCCTGGATCAATCGCCGCTCGATGTTCGCCCGCAAGGCGCAGGAGGATGTGTTCCGCAAGAGCAAGGTCGCCTCGATGGTGCGCAAGGACATGCATCCCGGCGGCCAGCATATCGAGCTGGGCATCGCCGAGCAGAGCCTGTTCCTGCTGCTGGGCGCCGCCGGGCTGGCGCAGGATCTATACGGCACAAGGCTGCTGCCGGTGGGCACGGTGTACGACCCCTTCGTCAATCGCGGCCATGACGCGCTCTATTATGCCTGTTACCAGGATGCGCGCTTCCTGCTGGTCTCCACCCCGTCCGGAATCACGCTGGCGGCGGAAGGCGGGCAGCACCAGGCCACCAATACCCCGCTGCTGGGCATCGTGCAGGACAAGCTGGCCACCTTCGAGCCGGCCTATTGCGACGAGCTGCGCATCATGATGCGCCATGCCTTCGAATATATGCAGAAACCGGACGGCTCGGCGGTCTGGCTGCGCCTCTCCAATTTCGCCCTGCCGCAGCCGGTGCGCACGCTGAACGAGGCGCATGTGATCGCCGGCGCGCATTGGATCACCCGGCCCGCCCCGGGTGCGTCCATCGCCATCGCCTATCAGGGCCCGATGGCGGCGGAGGCGGAAAAGGCCTTCGCCCTGCTGCGGGAGGATGTGCCCGAGGCCGGGCTGCTCGCCATCACCAGCCCGAACCGGCTCTATGCCGGCTGGCGCGCCGCCCAGCGCCAGCGCCGCGCGGGGGAAAAGGCGACATCGCATATCGAGGATATTCTCGCCCCTCTGGCCCCCGGATCGGCGCTGGTGACGGTGCTGGATGGCCACCCGGCGGCGCATAGCTGGCTTGGCGCGGTGCGTGGCCAGCGCGTGATGGCGCTGGGGCCGGACCATTTCGGCCAGTCCGGCACGGTGGCGGAGCTGTACCGGGAATATGAGATGGACGCCGACGCCATCCTGGATGCCTGCGCCGAAGCACTGGCCTGAAGTTTCAAAAGTTTTTTGGTGCCGCTTTTTTACAAAAAAGCGGCAAAAGCGTTCGGGGTGTTGGCACCGTCGTCGTCACCACCCCGGACGTTCGTGGGAACTTTTTGAAAAAAGTTCCCACACCCTCAAAAACTTCCGCTAATTTTCCTGCTTCGCCAACACCCGCGACAGGCTGCACCCCGCCGCCACATAGGCGGTGAACGCCGCCAGCGCCAAACAAGTCTGCGTCGGCATCGGATGCGCCAACCCCAGCGTCAGCGCCACCAGCATGCCCCCAATCGTCTGCCCGAACAGCCGCGCCACCGAGATCATCCCCGAGGCCCCGCTGATCCGCTGTTTCGGCGCCGTCATCAGCATCGCCTTGTTGTTCGGCGGCTGCAGCATCGAAAACCCGGTGCCGGCCAGATAAATCCGCCACATGATGTTGAGGTCGCTCGGGTCATGCGGCAGCAACCGCAGCAGCAGAAACCCGGTACCGCAAATCACCATCCCCAGCGTCGAGAGCATCGCCGCCGGATACCGATCCGTCAGCCGCCCGATGATCGGCGCCGAAAGCACGATCGCCACCGGCCAGGAGGTGATCACCAGCCCCGTCTCCGCCGGGCCGCGATGCAGCACATCGGTCAGGTTGAAGGGCATCGAGATCATGAAGAAATTCGAGGCCACGAACGACAGAAACCCGGTGACGAAGGCAATCGAAAAGCCGCTGCGCGCCAGCAGATCCACCGGCAGCAGCGGGTTGGCGCGGGTCAGCTGCAGCCGCACCAGCAGCGCCATCGCCACCGCCCCGACCAGGATCAGCCCCAGCCCCTGCGCGGCGCCCCCGCCCTGGGCGAAATTATCGCCGCCCATGACGATGCCCGAAAGCCCGAGCGCCAGCAGCACCACGCTCAGCAGATCCAGCCGCGCCGGCGTTTGCGGGGTGCGCGGCAGCGAGGTGATCGCGAAATAGAACGCCAGCGCCCCCAGCGGCAGATTGATCAGGAACAGCCATTTCCAGCTCGCGAAGGACAGCACGAGGGCGGCCAGAGACGGCCCCAGCGCCACCCCGAGCGCGATGGTCAGGCCGTTCAAGGCAATGCCCCGCCCGAGCAGATTGGCGGGGTAGATATAGCGGATCAATGCGGCATTCACGCCCAGAATACAGGCCGCCCCCACGCCCTGCACCGCGCGCGCCAGCGCCAATTCCGGCAGGGTCTGCGACATCGCGCATAATAATGACGCGGCCGAAAACACCAACAATCCCAGCACGCACATGCGCGCATGGCCAAAGCGCTCCCCCAGGCTCGCCACCGGCAGCAGCGCGATCAAATTCGCCAGCTGGTAGGCATTCACAATCCAGATCGCCGCGGAATTGCTGGTATGGACGTCATGCGCGATGGTGGGCATCGCGATATTCACCACCGTATAATCCACCGCGGACAGCAAAACCGCCATGGCAACAGCGATCATCGCCCGCATACGCGCGTGCTTGGGAAGGCCGTCAGGCAAAGGCGGCGCGGCTTGCTGGGCCAGTGTTGCGGACATATTTCCCGCTTACTGGGCAAGCCGCCTGAAAAACAGGGTTTTTCTTCGGGAGGCTGCCATGCGGGCGCTAGGCCTGGCGCCTAATCCTCAGGTATCTCCGCGTGCCAAATCTCGATGAACCCGGCCTGGTAGCAGCCGGCCGAAAACGCGTTATGCAGATTTTCCAGCTCCGGCTCGATATCTTCCTCCAGGCTGGCATCCACCATCGCCCAATAGAAGCGCGCCAGAACCCGCGCCTGCTCGGCACTCTCCACCCGCCCGGCGGTCAAAATCGCCGCCGCCGCCGCATCGCCCAGCGTGCGGGCATAGTCCAGCGCCAATTGCCGGTCAGCCTCAAAGCGAAACGGGATCAAAGTGCCACCTGCGCATCCCGGATCACCGCCATCCGATCGCCGAGCCTGATCAGCTTATCGCGCAGTTCCTCCACCCGCATGGTCGCGGTCACGCACAGCAGATAATGCTGCGGGTCCTTCTCATCTGCCACGAATTCCAGCCCGTCCGGCAGATCCATCTCGGACAGCACCCAGTACACCGAAATCTGCTTGCCCGGATTGCGCTTGGATTTCAGCCTGTGGATACCTTTAAGATGCTGCCAATGCGCGGAGAAGGAGAGCCCATGGCAGCGCGAGGGTAAAATCCATTTCCCATCGCCAGAAAACATATAATCATCGCGCTGAATGCCGCAGATCAACTGCCGGCTGGAGGAGCTTTCCGTATACAGTGTCGGATGCTCCCCAGCCGTAATCGGCCGGGCGAACCATTTTTCCAAGCGGGCAAGATACTCACGCAGATCCTGCAAGGTTCTGTACTGGTCCATCCCCGCCTCCCGTTTATTGGTTAAACCGCCTCGCTGATCTTGATCGCCGCCTTGCAGCCGGCCTTGATCAGCCCGGTCAGCAATTTATAGGCCGGCGCCTGCTCGGCGCCGTGCTCCAGCCCGATATCGCGATGCTCCAGCTCTTCCAGCCGGAAGCGCTCGATCGTCTCCGCCAGCTCCTGCTCGCCTTCGGGCAGCGCGTCGCGCTGGGCGGCGTAATGCTCGTCGATGGTCTCCTCCACCGCCACGGTGCAAGCCATCGCCGCCTTCTCGCCCAGCGCCGCGGTCAGCGCACCGAGCGCGAAACCGGCCACATGCCAGATCGGCAGCATCGCCGTCGGGCGGGAGCGCCGCGCGGCGATCAGCCCTTCGAAGGTCTGCTTATGCACCGTCTCCTGCTCCAGCATGTGGCGCAGCAGATCACCCTTCGGCCCGCGCCCCAGCACCGCCAGCTGCCCGGCATAGATGCGCTCGGCGCCATATTCGCCGGCATGGTCCACACGTACAAACCGCTTGATCGTCTCGTCCATCACCGCCTCCGCTTCGGCCGCCCCCCCGCCATGCTGAAAAACAGCACGGTCAAGATAATGGCGGCACAGAAATCCATCTGCGCCATCGAGATCGGGACCCCGGCCAGCAGATGCACCGGCCGGTCACACGGCACCGCCGGCGTCATCGGCAGCGCCGCCCCCGGGGTGAGCATGCCATTGCACTCCGGCAAGGGCGATGGCCACCAGCCGAACTCCACGCCGACATGCAGCCCGGCAATGAAAATATCCGCCAGCATCGCCAGCCCGGCCAGCCCCAGCAGCACCCGACCGAACCGCCCGCCGAACAGCAGCGCTAGCAGCCCCAGCAGGATGACGATGCGGTAGGGCCAGCGCTCCATCAGGCACAGCTCGCACGGCACCAGATGCAGCCCATATTGGGCGAAATACGCGACACCGAGAGCGGCGGCGGCGAGGGCGACGGCGATCAATCCAGCCAGACGAACATTCATGCCCGCCTTTTGCTCCCTTTCGCGCCTGCCGCCAAGCTTCACCACGCCCCCGGCTTTTGCCGGCTAGAGCGCCCTGACCGTAAACGGTCAGCGCGCTCTAGCCCTTTGTTTTGGCGAGCAACTTTATGACCCTGAATGAGTCCAATCAGGGTCATGTTGCTCTACAAAATGAAACGCGACAGATCGCCCTTGCTGGCCAGCGGCGCCACTTTCTCATTCACATAGGCGGCGTCGATGGTGATCGCCTCGCCGGAACGGTCGGTGGCGGTGAAGGAAATCTCCTCCAGCATCCGCTCGATCACCGTCGCCAGCCGCCGCGCGCCGATATTCTCGACCCGCTCATTGATGTCGAAAGCGAGCGAGGCGATCTCATCCACCGCGTCATCCGCGAAGGTGAGATCCACCTTCTCAGTGCCCAGCAACGCCACCGACTGCTTCAGCAGCGAATGCTCGGTATCGGTGAGGATGCGCTTGAAATCATCGCGCGAGAGCGAGCTCAGCTCGACGCGGATCGGCAGCCGCCCCTGCAATTCCGGCAACAGGTCCGAGGGCTTGGCGACATGGAAGGCGCCCGAGGCGATGAACAGGATATAATCCGTCTTCACCGGCCCGTATTTGGTCGAGACCGTGGTGCCCTCGATCAACGGCAGCAGATCGCGCTGCACCCCCTCGCGCGAAACATCCCCGCCCTTGAAGCCGGCATCGGAGCGCGCGCAGATCTTGTCGATCTCATCGAGGAACACGATGCCGTTCTGCTCGGCATGCATCAGCGCGTCCTTGGTCAGCTGCTCGGTATCCAGGAGCTTGTCCGCCTCCTCGCGCTGCAAGGCACGGCGCGCATCCGGCACCAGCATTTTCTTCTTCTGGGCCTGCTTGCCAAACATGCCCTTCATCATGTCGCCAAGATTGATCGCCCCGCCCGGCGGCATGCCGGGCATATCCATCATGCCGATCGGCGTGCCCGGCGCCTCTGAAATCGACACCTCGATCTCCTTGTCCTCCAGCTCGCCGGCGCGCAGCATGCGGCGGAATTTCACCCGCGTATCGGCGGAGGCGCCTTCGCCCACCAGAGCGGTAATCAGCCGCTCCTCGGCGTTGAGTTCCGCCTTGGCTTCCACGCCCTTGCGGTTCTGCTCGCGCAGCATGGTGATGGAAGCTTCCACCAGATCGCGCACGATGCTCTCCACATCCCGGCCGACATAGCCGACCTCGGTGAATTTGGTGGCTTCCACTTTCAGAAACGGCGCCTGGGCCAGCTTGGCGAGGCGCCTGGCGATCTCGGTCTTGCCGCAGCCGGTCGGGCCGATCATCAGGATGTTTTTCGGCACCACCTCATCGCGCATCTCCTCCGGCAGCTGCTGGCGGCGCCAGCGATTGCGCAAAGCGATGGCCACGGCGCGCTTGGCGTCGTTCTGGCCGATGATGAAGCGGTCAAGCTCGGAGACGATCTCGCGGGGGGAATAAACGGGAATGTCCATTTAAATCGTTTCAACAACCAGGTTTTCGTTGGTGTAGATGCAGATGTCGGCGGCGATCTTCATCGCCCGGCGGGCGATCTCCTCGGCGGAGAGATCATCCACCGTCATCAGCGCGCGCGCGGCCGAGAGGGCGTAATTGCCGCCGGAGCCGATGGCGATGATGCCATCGGAGGGCTCCAGCACATCGCCATTGCCGGTGAGGGTAAAGCCCCTCTCCTTGTCGGCGACGATCAGCATCGCCTCCAGCCGGCGCAGATAGCGGTCCGTCCGCCAATCCTTCGCCAGCTCCACGCAGGCGCGCTCCAACTGGTTGGGAAACCGTTCCAACTTCGCTTCGAGCCGTTCCAGAAGGGTGAAGGCGTCAGCCGTGGCCCCGGCGAAGCCGGCGATCACGCTGCCATTGCCAATCCGCCGCACCTTGCGCGCGTTTCCCTTTACAACGGTGTTGCCGAGCGATACCTGCCCGTCCCCGGCCACGACAACCTGGCCATTGCGGCGAACGGACAAAATGGTGGTGCCATGCCAGCCCACCGGATCGTTATGCTCTGTCATGACCCAAGAGATGGCACCCGCCCCGGCGCCCGGCAAGGGGCGCGGTTTTTGCGCAAAACGCGCGGCAGACTGCCCAAAACCTGCCTGTCCGCAAAAGCTTTGTGCACTATATTACAAAATATTCGTGACTTCCCCTTTGTCCTTCGGCAAAAAAGTGCTAACGCGCGGCGATGGCTTCCGAATTGAACCAGACCCCATGACGCCGATCGACGAGTCCGAAATTCTCCCTGGCCTTGGCAAGCGCGTGAAATTGCTGCGCGCCCGCAGGGGCATGACGCGCCGGGTACTGGCCGGCGAGGCGGATGTATCCGAGCGGCATCTGGCCAATCTGGAATCGGGCACCGGCAATGTCTCGATTCTGGTGCTGGCGCAAGTCGCCCAGGCGCTGGATTGCTCCCTGGCCGAGCTGCTGGGCGATGAAACCACCTCCTCCCCGGAATGGCTCTCCATCCGCCGGCTGCTGCATGGGCGCGAGCCGAGCGAGATCGCCCGCGCTTTGCAGGGTTTGAGCGACATGTTCGGCAATAGCCGCCCGCATGGCGGCGCCACACGGCATCACCGCATCGCGCTGGTGGGCTTGCGCGGGGCGGGCAAATCCACGCTCGGGCAGATGGTGGCGGCCAAGCTCGGCTATCCGTTCGTCGAGCTGCGGCTGGAAATCACCCGGCTGGCCGGCTGTGCGCCTGCGGAAATCCAGGCCCTCTACGGCTCCAACGCCTATCGCCGCTATGAGCGCCAGGCGCTGGAGGATACGCTGCAGACCTACCCGTCCTGCGTCATCGCCACCGCCGGCGGGCTGGTGAGCGACAATGCCACCTTCGATCTGCTGCTGAATAACTGCCTCACCGTCTGGCTGCAGGCCACGCCTGAGGATCATTTCACCCGCGTGCTGGCCCAGGGCGATCTGCGCCAGCTGCCCGGCAACCGCAACGGCGTCGAGGATATCCGGCTGACGCTGGAAAGCCGTGTCGGCTTCTACGCCAAGTCCGACCTCGCCTTTAACACTTCGGGCAAGACGCTGGATGAAGCCTTTGACGGTCTGATGGGGATGCTGCGCCAGCATGCCTGGGCGGCCGAGGCCGTCTAGACCGCCTATCGCGCACGCGGCTTTGACCATGCAGAGCCCGCCCAACCCGTTTTACGATCCAGACTGGCCGGCACTGGCGCGGGCCGCGCAACAGGCGCTGGCCACGGCACGCGCCGCCGAGGCGCAGGCGCCGCTGGGCAGCCCCGCCCATCATCTCGCCCTCGCCGCGCTGGACGCGGCCCGCCAGGACGCCCAGCGCGCCCAGCGCGCCGCCTTCCCCCTCATCGCCGACTATGCCGCCTGGCGCTTCTCGAACCTGCCCGACGCCAAGGACGGGTTTTCCGTGCTGCCGGACCCGGCCAGTTTCGAGAGCCTGGCGGCGGTGGATCAGGCCTGCATCAGGCTGCTGCGCCAGCGCCAGGAGGGGGCGGATGTCAGCG
Organism: Acidocella facilis ATCC 35904; assembly: GCF_000687875.1. Classification (GTDB taxonomy): domain Bacteria; phylum Pseudomonadota; class Alphaproteobacteria; order Acetobacterales; family Acetobacteraceae; genus Acidocella; species Acidocella facilis. The sequence continues at coordinate 60,197 of NZ_JHYG01000008.1, forward strand.
CCATTCTGCTGCGCGACGGCCAGCCCGCCAGCCTCACGGCCTTCGCCGACCCGGCCGGGTTGCTCTCCAGCTGGCGGCAATTCGGCAGCAACGGGCCGGAGGCCCTGGTCAGCGCCTGCGAGCTGGGCGAGGCCATCCATCTCTGCATCGCGCATCGTTGGGGCGGCATCGGCCCCAACTCCAATGCCCGCTATCTGCACGCCGCCAGCCAGCTGGCGCAGGAGACGATCCTGCTGCGCCTGCCGGCGGCGGCGATCCTGTTCCGGGATGAGGGCTACCGCCTCGCCGCCAACCGCGAGACGCTGCGCGCCGCCAACCGCATCGCGGCGCGGCTGGTGTTCTACCGCCATCTGCTGCCCGGCGCCGGGCAGCGCGAGGAATTCGCCCGGGTGACTCTGGTCTGGAACGGGGCGCGCTGCATCGAGCCGGATTGGGAGGCGGAGATCTATGGCAGCCTGCCGCTGCCGTTGCGCGCCACCCTGTTCGCCGCCCCCGCCCCGGCGCCGCGCCTGCCCGGCGGCTGAGCGAGAGAATCGGCGCGGAGCGGCCCTGTGATGCTGGCCAACCGGCGTCTCCCCTTGACCGGCACCGCCCGCCCCGCAAATCCTGCGTCATGGCTGTTCCGAAACTCTATCTCGCCGGGCCGGACGTGTTCCTGCCCCATGCCGCCGCGATGGCGCAGGCCAAGCGCGATCTCTGCGCCGCCCATGGGCTGGAGGGCATCGCCCCCTTCAACCCAAATCTCGACCTCAACCGCCCCGCCGCCGAGCTCTGGCGGGCGATCTACGCTGATGATCTGCGGATGATGCGCGAAAGCGATGCGATCCTCGCCAACCTCACCCCGTTTCGCGGCGCCTCGGCGGACGCCGGCACGCTGGTCGAGCTGGGCTGGTTTCTCGGCCAGGGCAAGCCGGTCTTCGGCTATTCCAACTCGGCGCAAAACTTCGCCACCCGCGCCGGGGCGCAGATCGAGGCGGTGGGCGACGCCCTGCCCGGGCTGATCATCGAGGATTTCGGCTGCGCCGATAATCTGATGATCGAGGGCAGCCTGAGCCTGCCGCTCACTTTGCCCGCGGACGGGCTCGGCCGCCCCTTCGATTCGCTGGAAATTTTCGAAATCTGCCTGGCCCGCGTCGCGGACTGGTTCCGGCGCGTCTAAATAAAAATTAGCGCCCCCATTGCGCTAAGCGTTCAAACTATACCCGCCGCCATCGGTGACCAGCAGCTTGGCATTCTGCGGGTCCGCCTCGATCTTCTGACGCAGCCGGTAGACATGCGTCTCCAGCGTATGGGTCGAGACGCCCTCATTATAGCCCCAGACCACTTCCAGCAGCGTCTGCCGCGGCACCGGCTTGCCGGCGCGGTAGAGATGCTTGAGAATCGCCGCCTCCTTGTCGGTGAGGCGGATTTTGCCCCCCTTGGCATCCAGCAGCTGGCGCGCGGCGGGGCGGAAGCTGTAGGGGCCAAGCTTGATCTCGGCATCCTCGGAATTCTCGAAACTGCGCATATGCGCGCGCAGCCGCGCCAGCAGCTCATTCAGTCGGAAGGGCTTGGCGAGATAATCATTGGCGCCGGACTCCATCCCCTGCACCACATCCTCTTCCTCGACCGAGGCGGTGAGCATGAGAATCGGCGCCTTGAGGCCACGGGCGCGCAGGCGCTTGCAGAATTCCCGCCCGTCCCCGTCCGGCAGCCCGACATCGAGCAGCAGCGCATCATAGCGTTTGCCATTGGCGAGCCGGGTCTCCGCTTCGGCGAGGCTTCCCGCCTCTTCGGGCGCGAATTCGCCGTTGACCTGCAATTGCTCGGCGAGCGCCGTGCGCAGCGCCACGTCGTCGTCAACCAGCAGGATCGGTCGCGGGTCCGCCATGTTCGACTCCCTTGATATCTGAACAAATTCTAGCCCGTTTTCGCCTACCTGTCAGCCTCTCTGGCCAGATCCGCGGCGGCTCACTATTTTAAACAAATGAATTCGCCGTTGCGTTCCGTTCAAGCCCCTCTCGGCACCCCCCGCACCCGGGCGGTGCACCGCGCCATCGCCGATGCCAGGCGCGGCGTGCCGGTGGTGCTGGCCGCGCGCAAGCCGCTGATCATCGCCCCGGCGGAGACGGTGGGCGCGGAAGGGCTGCGGCTGATCGATCTTCTCTCCACCGGCCCGGCTTCCCTGCTGCTCGCCCCCTCCCGCGCCGCCGCGGTGCTGCAACATGATGTGCCGGAAACCGCTCCCGCCATCGCGCTGGAGCTGGCCCGGCCGCTGATCGACGCGCAGACCCTGAAACGCGCCGCCGACCCGACGATGGAACAGATCCTGCCCCGCTTCTCCACCATCGAAGCCCCGGACGAAGCCACCGCCGCCCTGGCGCTGGGCAAGCTCGCCCGCCTGCTGCCGGCGATGGTGGTGGCCCCGGTGCGCCCCGGCTGGGCCACACGCCGCGAAGGCGCGGATTTGCTCACCGTCCCCGCCGCCGATCTGCTGGCCTATCCGCTGGAGCTGGCCTCCACCTTGATGAAGGTGGCCGAGGTCTCGGTGCCGCTGGACGCGGCGCGCGACGCCAGGCTGGTCGCCTTCCGGGCGCTGGACCAGGGCATCGAGCACATGGCCATCCTGGTCGGCACGCCGGAGACGCAGGACGCCCCGCTGGTGCGGCTGCATTCGGAATGTTTCACCGGCGATCTCTTGGGATCATTGCGCTGCGATTGCGGCCCGCAGCTGCAAGGGGCGATTGCCCGCATGGGCCAGGAGGGCAACGGCGCGGTGCTGTATCTGGCCCAGGAGGGGCGCGGCATCGGGCTGATCAACAAGCTGCGCGCCTACACGCTGCAGGATCAGGGGCTGGACACGCTGGATGCCAACCGGGCCCTGGGCTGGCAGGCGGATGAGCGCAATTTCCACATCGCCGCCGCCATGCTGGAGGCGCTGGGGATCGAGAAGATCCGCCTGCTGACCAACAACCCGGAAAAGGTCGAAAGCCTCGCCGCCTGCGGCATCAATATCGTCGAGCGTGTGCCGCACCAGTTCGAGGCCAATGGCGTCAATGATTCCTATCTGGAGACGAAAGCCAAACGCTTCGGCCATCTGCTTGGTTGAGTTCATCCTGCAAGGCGAGACGCTGCGCGGCGCCGGGCTGACCTTGCGCGCCGCCCATGGGCGCGGCGGCATCACCGCCCAGAAACGCGAAGGCGATGGCGCCACCCCCGCCGGGCTGCTGAAACTGGTGCGCGTGCTCTACCGCGCCGACCGCCTGCCCCCGCCGCGCTGCGCGGTGCCGCTGGAGCCGCTCTCCCCGTCCGATGGCTGGTGCGACGACCCGGCGGACAAAGCCTATAACCAGCCCGTCCGCCTGCCCTTCGGCCCCAGCCATGAGGCGCTGTGGCGCGAGGATGGGGTCTACGACATCATCGGCGTGCTGGACTGGAACCTCGCCCCCATCGTGCCGGGCCGCGGCTCCGCCATCTTCTTCCACATCGCCACCCCGGACTACGCCCCGACGGCGGGCTGCGTGGCGCTGAACCGGCGCGACATGCAGACCGCCCTGGCGGCGGGGTTGAGCGCGATCCGCGTGCCCGGTTGAAGCTTCAGCCCTGCTTGGAGCGCTGAAACGAGAAAATCAGAATGGTGAGGCTCAGCCCCAACGACACCAGATCCAGCAGCAGCGCCACCAGATCTGCCGCGATGCCGGGATCATGCCGCATGGCGACCATCCAGATCGAGCGCGCGACATGGGCCAGGAAGGAAATCAACACCCACCAGCCCGAATGGCCGGCATCGTGCAGCCGGCGTACCTGCAGGCTGATGGCGGGAAGGATCGTGCCCAGAAACATCAGCCCAAAAAGCGCCGCGAACAGCTCCGCCACCAGCTTCAAGCCCGAGCCGTCATGCACTCCAATCGCCATGACGCCGAAAATACCCAGCCCCATCAGCAACAGAAGGATCCAGAGCTGAAACCACCAATAGGCCGGGCGCGTCGCCCTGCCGGAAAAATTGAAATAATTCGCGTAACCGGCCTTGATGGCGCCAACAAACCCCATAACAACCTCGAATTATTAACGGTTTGGCAATGCTTCACCGAAACCCGCTATTCGCGCAAGGGGCGGCGGCTTTTCCAAAGCCCTTATCGACGCGCCCCCCCAAAATGCCCTAAAGACCCGCCATGACCGGCACACCTCTCGACCTGATCCGTAATTTCTCCATCATCGCCCATATCGACCATGGCAAATCCACCCTGGCCGACCGGCTGATCCAGCATTGCGGCGGCCTCACCGCGCGCGAGATGACCGAGCAGGTGCTCGATAATATGGAGATCGAGAAAGAGCGCGGCATCACCATCAAGGCGCAGACCGTGCGCCTCGAATACCCGGCCTCGGACGGCAAGACCTATGTGCTCAACCTGATGGACACGCCCGGCCATGTCGATTTCGCCTATGAGGTCAGCCGCTCGCTGGCCGCCTGCGAGGGCTCGCTGCTGGTGGTCGATGCCTCCCAGGGCGTGGAGGCGCAGACGCTCGCCAATGTCTACCAGGCGCTGGATGCCAATCACGAGATCGTCCCGGTGCTCAACAAGGTCGATCTGCCGGCCGCCGACGTGCCGAAGGTGAAGCAGCAGATCGAGGATGTGATCGGCATCGACGCCTCCGAGGCGGTGGAAATCTCCGCCAAGACCGGCCTCAATATCGAAGGCGTGCTGGAGGCACTGGTCGCCAAGCTGCCGCCGCCGCAGGGCCAGGAAGATGCGCCGCTGCAGGCGCTGCTGGTCGATTCATGGTACGACCAATATCTCGGCGTCGTCATCCTGGTGCGCATCAAGAACGGCGTGCTGCGCCGGGGCCAGAAGATCCGCATGATGTCCACCGGCGCCGTGCATCCGGTCGAGCAGCTCGGCGTGTTCACGCCGAAGATGCGCGCGGTCGAGGCGCTCGGGCCGGGCGAGATGGGCTACATCACCGCCGCCATCAAGACCGTCGCGGATTGCAATGTCGGCGACACCATCACCGATGATCGCCGCCCGGCCAGCGAGGCCCTGCCCGGCTTCAAACCCTCCATCCCGGTGGTGTGGTGCGGGCTGTTCCCGGTCGATGCCGATGATTTCGAGAAATTGCGCGAGAGCCTGGCGAAGCTGCGCCTCAACGATGCCAGCTTCCATTACGAGGCCGAGACCAGCGCGGCGCTGGGCTTTGGCTTTCGCTGCGGCTTCCTCGGCCTGCTGCATCTGGAAATCATCCAGGAGCGCCTCTCCCGCGAGTTCGACCTCAATCTGATCGCCACCGCCCCGTCGGTGGTCTATCACGTGTTCAAGACCAACGGTGAGATGGAGCCGCTGCACAACCCGGCCGACATGCCGGATGGCTCGATCATCGACCATATCGAAGAGCCCTGGATCAAGGCGACGATCATGGTGCCGGATGATTATCTCGGCTCCATCCTCACCCTCTGCTCGGAGCGGCGCGGCCAGCAGCTCGACCTCACCTATGTCGGCAACCGCGCCATGGCGGTCTATAAACTGCCGCTGAACGAGGTGGTGTTCGATTTCTATGACCGGCTGAAATCGGTCAGCCGCGGCTATGCCAGCTTCGATTATTCGCTGGAGGATTACGCCGAATCGGATCTGGTGAAGATCTCCATCCTGGTGAATGCCGAGCCGGTGGACGCGCTCTCCTTCATCGCCCATCGCTCCCAGGCGGAAAGCCGGGGCCGCTCCATCTGCGGCAAGCTGAAGGAGCTGATCCCCAAGCAGCTGTTCAAGATCGCCATCCAGGCCGCGATTGGCGGGCGGGTGATCGCGCGCGAGACCATCTCCGCCCTCTCCAAGGACGTGACGGCGAAATGCTATGGCGGCGATATCAGCCGCAAGCGCAAGCTGTTGGAGAAGCAGAAAGAGGGCAAGAAGCGCATGCGCCAGTTCGGCAAGGTGGAAATCCCGCAGAGCGCCTTCCTGGCGGCCCTCAAGATGGACGCCTAAACCACTGTTTTCAAAATGTTTTTGCTAAAAAACGCCACCCGGCTCCGGCGGGGTGGCGTTTTTTTCGCCCATCCCCCCCGCCCCCCTTGGCAGGCGGGGTGAGTTTGGGTAGAGAGTGCCCCACCGCGCGCTGGACAGATGGCCGAGCGGCTTAAGGCGCACGCTTGGAAAGCGTGTGTACGTTAATAGCGTACCCAGGGTTCGAATCCCTGTCTGTCCGCCACCTACCCTTGAATTCCACGGCACATAAACGAAAAAAACCAAGGAAAACAAGGGTTTTTAAAATCTCTACAGGCGCATAATTGACCATACTTGCCAGGGCGTGACGCTCTGGCGTATGGTCTGATATATGGTACAGATCGACGCCATCGACGCAAAACCAGCGCCAGCCGGACGGCTTTTAAACCGTCTGAAAGCCATCGAAATTGATCGCCTTCCAACCGGCTTTCACGCCGATGGCGGAGGGCTTTACCTTTCGGTAAAACCATCCGGCGCGCGATCCTGGATTTTTCGCTTTCACGATAATGGCCGGCTGCGCGACATGGGGCTTGGCCCGACGCATACTGTCCCGCTTCAAACTGCCCGGCGCCTGGCGCTGGAAGCGCGCCAAGCGCGCCTTGCCGGGATCGACCCGATAGCCCGGAAATCACACGCGCGCCGCCAGGCGGCAGCGGAAGCGGCGCGCGCCGTCACGTTCAACAAGGCGGCCGAACTGTATATCGACGCGCATGCGCCGGGATGGAGCAATGCAAAGCACGCAGCGCAGTGGCGCGCCACGCTCGAGGCTTATGCGTTTCCGGTCATCGGGCGCCTGCCGGCCGCCGATATCGATACTGCCGCGGTGCTCGAGATTTTGCAGCCCATATGGACCACGAAGCCCGAAACCGCCGGCCGTGTTCGCGGCCGGGTTGAAGCCATCCTTGACTATGCAAAGTCGCGTGGCTGGCGCGACGGTGAAAACCCGGCCCGGTGGCGCGGCCATCTCGACCATCTGCTACCGTCGCGCGCGAAAGTCGCCAAGGTTGAGCACCACGCCGCGTTGCCATACGCGGAGGTGATGGCCTTCATGGAGCGTGCGGCCGAGATCGAAGCTATCAGCGCCTTCGCGCTTCGCTTCCTGATCCTGACGGCCGCGCGCACCAGCGAAATTTTGGGCGCCAGGTGGGGCGAAATAGACCTCGAGGCGCGGGTCTGGTCGATACCTGCCGAACGTATGAAAGCGCGCCGCGCGCATCGCGTGCCACTATCAGACCAGGCGATGCAGATCCTCGAAACCGTGGCGCCGCTGGGTCGGGAAGATGATTCTCCGGTATTTCCTGGCCAGCAACCCGGCCGACCGCTCTCAAACATGGCCATGCTCAAATTGCTGGCCAGGATGGGCCGCAGTGACGTGACCGCCCATGGCTTCCGGTCCGCTTTCCGCGATTGGGCGGCCGAAGAGACGGATTTCGCGCGCGAGGTTGCCGAAATGGCGCTGGCGCATGCCGTGGGCAATCAGGTCGAGGCCGCCTACCGACGCGGCGATCTTTTCGCCAAGCGCGCCGAACTGATGGCCGCATGGGCCAATTACGTGGCGCCGTCGCGTGGATAAGCCCAAGCGCGGCCGGCCGCCAAGGGGCGCTCAGAAGGCGGATACCGCGCTAGAAACCGCTGAGGATTATGCGCGCGAGGCGCGCGCTTGTATGGAGGCTCAGCGAACAAACGGCGCATGGGGTCTATCCTGGTCAGCGCCATTGTTCACGGCAGCCGAGGTTAATTTGGCCCGCGATGCTGCGGCGCTGCCTTATGCCGAGGGCTGTACGGACGAAGCAGTCGCATGGGCTCTATCTCAACATTTCGCCCAGGCCGCCGAATTGGCAGTCAGCTGGACGGCGCGCGGGCCAGATCGCTTGCGCACCGAGCGGTTGAGAAAGGCTTCGTCTCAGATTTTGGCAGGCTTGGCAGGGCTTGGATATCATGCCGGTGCAGATCGCGAGACAATCTATTCCGAACTGGCCCACATGGCGCCATTTTGGCCGCTCTCAGTGGCCGAGTTTCCTCGATCTGTCGCGATAGCCGGAGCGCTCGCCGAGGCTGCTGAGCGAGCTGCAGGCGCCAAGGAGCCGCCTGTTTCGGAGGTAAGCCCGGCCGAGATGATCGGCAACGCGTTGGTGCAGGTGTTTCGGCAGGCATTTGGCGTTGACAAGCTGGGCTTGCGCAACGGTGCCGCAACTGGAGCCTTCACTAACTCACCTGCTCAAAAATGGGCAGAATCGATCATCAAAATAGCACCTGATCGCCTTCATGCTTGTTGCTCTGAGCCTCAATATCTTCAACGGATGTTGTGCAACTGCACTGCTAGAAATTTGCTCAAAGATGCACAAACCCGCTTGAACAAGCAAAAAATTTAAAGATTTCAGCGAGCATTTTCGTCTAGATCACCAGACCAAAACCAATTTAGCTTTGCCGCTGGGTTTTCTGGGTTTTTTAGTGGCACTTACTGGCGAGTAGAACTGAATAAATAAATCAGAATAAAATCCCACGACACCGCTAAAGGCTGACCATAATGATTTGCCCATGAACAACACGGCAAGGACGTGAACATGGGAAGTCGACACGTTTCGAAAACATCACCAAAAACCGCGCTACTGGTCACGGTGGACGAGGCAGAGCATCTGCTACGCGTATCAAAGAGAACCATCTCAAATTGGTGTGCTGATGGCCGTCTCGATGCGATCAAGATCGGTAACTGCAAACGCATCAAAATGGCTTCCATAAAGAAGCTAATCGGTGAATAGCAAAATGATGAAAACACAAAAAACCTTGGATATATCGCAATGTTTTTTGAACATCGCCGCCGTGAAGCTTTGCGGATTGCCTGAAGCTGGCTTGCTTCTGAAGCTGGCAATTTGCGCGGCTGAAAATTGCGTTTCGGTTTTCCGCATAGGTAATGAAGTGCTTTCCGAAATTGACATAGCGAAGCTATCAGCGGTTACGGAAACCGAATTGAAAGCAAATTTACCTTTGCTTTTGCAACGTGGGTTAATTTCGAAGGAAAGCGACGGCGCTATTTCGTTTCCTGGCCTTGTCGCGCTCGCTCGACGCTCTGAAATCAACAAAATCAATGGTAAAAAGGGTGGTAGGCCGAAGGCTGGAAAGGAATTAAACCAAAATGCAAGCGAACCTGCAAAAGTCGGTTCTATAGCTAAGCTAAGCTTAAGTAATAATATAAATATTATTACAGCTAAAGCTGACGTAGTTGAAAACCTAACAGTCGAAGTCTTGAAAGAAACTGGACTGGATCGGGCATCAGCATTTGCCGAAAACACGATCGGCAGGTGGCTGGGCCTTGGATACCAGCCAGACAAAATTCTCCAGGTCATCCGAGACCGCAGGCCGGCAAAGCCGGTGAAGCGGTTGGCGTGGTGGAATGAGGCCATGAAGCAGGCGCATGGGGTGGATCATGCCAAGTAAACCTCCGATGCACCGGCCGCACGGTTGGCGCTCTCGCGAGCAGCAGCTGAAATACCACGATGCGCTACGCGGAACATCCACCGAGCGCGGTTATGATTCTGCATGGCGAAAGCTTCGCGCTGAATTCCTGGCGGATTTTCCGAGGTGCTGCGTTGATGGATGTCGCGAGCCTGCGACGGTTGTTGACCACATCCAGAGCGTTCGGGATCGACCAGATTTGAGGCTGGTTCGGAGCAACCTCAGACCCATGTGCCACCGTCACCACTCGGCAAGAACGTCGCGAGACCAGTCGTGGAACCGCAAAAAGTAAAAAGAAGGATTTTCTCCGGTATGGGGTGGGGGTTTAAAAGGGCGGCAGATTTCATCCCGCCAACCACGTTTTCCCCTCACGCACACCGCCGCGAAATTGCTGAAAACATTTTTTTGGCATCATTTTTCTCTTTGATCGGCTTTTCATAGAAAATTGCCGCTTTGGTGCAACCCTATGTCTGCTGCTAAATTTGCTGCCGCTCTGGCCGCGCTTTCACCGGAAGATCAGCGCGTGGAACTCGAGATTCTCTTCGCGTGCATGTCATCCGCCGGCCGCCAGGCCACGCGCCGCGCCGCTTTGCGGAAGCTGGCGAAGCTGATTGCGCCAAGCGCTGCGCCATATCGCGCCGCGGTTGAGGTCGAGCGGGCGTTGCGTCGCTTCGAGCGCTCAAGGTGGCGAAAACTCAGCGCCACGCCGGTTGTGGTAGGCCCAGAGATCGACCGCCTCTGCCATCGAATTTGCCGCGCAGCCGGCGACGGCGCGGCCGTGCCTTCCTTGGCCACAATTCGGCGCGCGGTGGAAGAAACACAATGAGAACAATCAACTCCATTGCTCAAAGTGGCCATTTCCATTGCTCAAAGTGGCCATTGTTTTGGCAATCCGGGCGATTTAGATTTTTCTGGTGAGGGTCACATGAAGATTGTGGATTTTTTCGAATTCCTGAAACCAGATCGCGGCCCGGTGAAGGGTCGCGCCGCTGAAATCGAGGCGGCGCTGCGCGATCTGGCTGATCGCCGCGCGGCCGTCAAAGCGCGCGCCGCGACGGCCGCCGAGCGGCGCGAGATGGCACTGCTCTCTGCCAACGCAGTGTCAGCTGTCGCTAAGTTGGAGGCCGAAGACCGGGCGATTTCCATCGAGCTTGAGCAACTCGACCTCATCGAGCAACGTCTTATCGACCAGGCGGCGGCGGCACGCGATGCTGAGAAGCGCGCCCAGGGCCTCGAGCTGGCGCGCGATCTTGAGCGAGCGGTGGAGAAATATCACGCCGAGGCTTTGAAACTCTTGCCGCATGCGCGCGCCGCCATAGCGGCGCACGACCGCCTTATCGCAGCCGGTTTCCGCGAGGCTCACGGGTGGCAGCGTATCCCGGCTTACGCCGGCGGCGCTGTTGTGGTGGCGGAAGACATTATCGCGCGTTCCGTGGAAAACTACTTCAAAACGCTCGCGGGCTTTCGCGCCGTTCTGACCAGTGGGGCGGTCGCGGTAGATGCTGAGACGCGAATGACGTTCGCACCTTCCGAAACACTTCGGGAATTGCCGCCAATGTTTCGCACCGAAAAGCCGGCGCAGGAAATTTCAACGCAGATAAAGGAAATCTGACATGGCAGACGTCATTACGCAGCACGATATCGGGGGCTACGGCACCCTGCGTACGCTCTCGGCGATTTCGTCCGCCGTCGCTGGCGGGGCTGGCAACGGCGCGGAGGTCTCGGGCATCGTTTTTGACCGCCTGGTGTTCGGCGTCTCCGGGCTGCCGGATAGTTTGGTCACCGGGATCGTATTTGCATCGACGCTTTCCGCGGGCGACACGCTCGGCATCGCCTACGAGATCCAGACCAGCCCGGATGGCTCGACCTGGACGCCGCTGGCTTCGGCCAACTCGGCGGTGGTTGCTACCGGGCCGACTGGCGGCGGTGCCGTGAGCGGGCAGTTGAATGTGCCGCTCGATCTGACCGGCTCGGCGCGTTATCTGCAGGTCAAATACACGCCGACGCTCAGCGCTGCTTCGACCGATACGGCCGAAACCGTCGCCGTCGGCTTCTTTGCCGGCTTCCCGGCTCTGCCAGCGCCGCTCTGAAGGGAAAAGCGCATGTCAGACACACGCGGGGGCGTCGTTTCGGTAACGACAATTGCCCGGAAAGCCGACGGTACGGCTGTCACGATTGAACTCGGCTTTTTGCTCCCAGTTGGCGACGCAATTGAGCAGGTCACGCTATTGGAGTCCATCAATCTCACCCTGCCCGGCAACGCGCTGCAGCCCCTCGCGGAGTCGACCGGCCCTCACCCGCAACCCAATGGTCCTTATCCGGCCGGCGCAGTCTTGACGCTGTGGTCTTACATTGCCGGCGCGCTTCGCTCGGCGGGGGTGGTGGCATGATTACAAAATTCCTTTCGAACGCCGAGACGCAACAGCTCGGCCCCCGGCAGGTGCGCGTCATCGCCAGCACGCAAAGTGTGGATCGTGCCGGAGATATAGTGGTGCAAGCCGGCATAGATCTGGGCGACTTCCTCGCAAACCCGATCATCCTTTACCAGCACGATCCCAATACTCCGGTAGGCCGCGCGAGCGACGTTCAGCTTACCGCCGCCGGCCTGGCTATGACGATCAACTTTGCCGACGCCGGAGTGTCCGCGAAAGCCGACGAGGTGTGCGGCCTCGTTAAGTCAGGAATCTTGCGGGGAATTTCTATTGGCTTCGCCCCGCTTGTCGCAGAGCCAATCGACAAAAAGAAGCCGAGCGCGGGCCAGCGCTACACTCAATCAGCGCTCATGGAGGTTTCCGTTGTTTCGATACCGGCCAACACGGATGCGGCAGTCGTGGCGCGCGCGGCCGGAGTGTCGAAGCTGGGGGCACGGATTTCGGCTGAGACGGCGGCCGCGCTGCGGCAGGCCAACGAACATCACGCCGCCGGGTCTTCGATCATCGACGGCTTGCTGGCGGGTGGCGAGCAAACAGCTGGCGCGTCGTCGCAGGCTGAGCGGATGGCTACGGTTGAGAGGTTGAGGGGTCACGACTTCGCAACCCGCAAGGCAAAATTTGCAGAACTTCGGGCCGGGAATGGCACGTCTGATACACTTTCTCGAGAATCGCGTCCGGCCGCTTTTGAGAAATTGCGGGCAAAAAATCCATAGGGGCCTGGGTTCAACCATGAAACCAGTAACTCCAAAGCTCGGGCTGGTCCGTCAGCGGCCCGAAGACGGGGCGGCGCCACCGGCCATCGCCGTCCCTCGCGCGGGCAGGGAGCTGCCTAACCCCTGCCCGCGCCAAACTCAGGCGTGGTGACTGATGGCCAAGAGCATGACATGTTTTGATGACTCCCGCGTTATCGCGCTCTCGGATTTGGCCTATCGCGTTCTTCACCGCCTCGTTTTACGCCTTGAAAAAGAAGGCGCAGCGAAGTTTTTCGACGATGCCGAAGGCGTTGCGGCTAGGTGCGGCCTACGGCTCAGCCAGCTTCACGCCGCGATTGCAGAGCTGGACGAGGCGGGTCTGATTGTGGTCGATACTCAAAGTTTGGCCGTCCCGGCTCTAGATAAAAAGGCCGCTAGGGCCAGGACGGCGCGCGAAAATGGGGCCAAGGGCGGCCGGCCGCGCCGGAATGTCCGCCCTCAGCTCGAGGTGATCGAAGGTGGTAGGTGCGATGAGGCGGAAATGAAAGGCGATGACGATATAGATAAAGCGTGGCGCCACATTGTGCCGCTCGCGGCCAAGTGGGCTGGACTTGCAAGTCCAGTAGGGTCGCCCGTTGTCCGTGAGTGGTTGGTTGCTGGTGCCGACCAGGCGATGATAAAATCGGTGATCTGCGAGAAGACGTCATCGAGCGTATATTCGCTAAAGTTTTTCGATACCGCCATGAAACGCGCCCTTAAAGAGAAAAACAAACCCCAAAAGCCGCTATGGGAGAAAAAATACGACGAGGATTATCGCTTGTTCGAGTTAACCGGACGGGGTGAACCGCCGAGGGTGGCGGATTACCGTGCCCGCTATGGCGATGGTGCGAACGGCGTTCGCGGCACCGGCTAAGGGTCTCGAAGCCTTACGCCCTCGCCATGCCTGTCAGGCTCAATGAACAGGCAGCCGGCGTTTTCGAGGCAGCAGCGAAGGGCCTGCTGCGTTCGGTCGTAGGGATCGCGTTGGCCGGCCTCAAAAGCGGCGATTGTCCGTTTTGCCACCTTGGCGAGCTGCGCGAGCTCGTCCTGGCTCATTGCCAGCAAGGCGCGGGCAGCTCGGAGCTGGGCGGGAGATAGCGTCAAAAAAGCAACCTTGCATTAAAGGTGTTAACTTGGTACGAGAGCCAAGATTACACCAAAAACGCAACCTAGTGAAAGGCAAAAATATGCCAACCCATAATCATGAACAGTTGATCGATTACCTGGCTTGCGGATGCACCAGGAAGGCCGAAATTCTACGGCGCTTCGCGAATATAAAGCCTGCCGGGGACGTTCTTGCCGATGTGAATTCAGAGGCAATCAATAGCTTTTCGAAATATATTGATCTCATCGGCATTGATCGAGCGGCGGCGATGGTGGGTTCAGCATCTGGGGGGAGCAAAAATGCTTGATGGGTCGAACGATAAATTCGAGGAAGCGGATATGCTTTTGACCAAAATTGGCAGTTTCGCGCAGGCACTTATGTTCATGTCGCAAGCTAGCACCACAGACTCGCCGGAATTTCCTCCTGCCGTTGAAGCATTAGCCGAAGCCCAGATTGAGTTGCTCGACGCAGTTCAATCTCTTCTTACCGACATCAAACGCGTATAATCTGCTAATTTACTTTTGGCCTCGGCACGATGAACGCCAAAAGTAGTGCGATTCATTCGGCCAAACGATACAACCATACATGCGTGAAACTCTGACCGACGAAGAGCTGTGCACCCTTCGCGAAATTGCGGAAAACTATCGCACTGGTCGCGAAGTCTGGAAAGTGTTTGTGAAGCTGGGAATAGCGGTTTCGGCGATTTCGGGGTTTTGCGCATCCATCGCCTTGATATGGCAAACAGTTCACGGCCGCTGAAGGGATAGCACATGGCTGACAATTCACTTGAAGTAAAAATCACTGCCGATGTCACATCTCTGCAGGCGAAGTCCGCGATCGCCAAGGCCGAGCTGACGGAAATCAACGCCGCCGTGAAAAGCCTTGCGGGGCAATTCGTCGGCGCCAGTGACGAGATGAAGGCAAGCCTGGCGCCGCAGCTGGACGCGGCGGCGAAGCTGGCGGCTGCCACCCGAATGGAGCTCGCCGCGCTGAACGCGGAAATGCGGAAGCCGCCAGAGGGAGAAGTTACCTTTTTTGGGCGCCTTATGGAAGGCATGGAGGGCACGACGCAGCGCGTCGAAGGCTTGACCGAAAAATTCCAGACGTTCTCGAAGCTCACCACCGCTGTCTCCGAATTCGTGATGGCTGGCCTAGCGGTGGAAAAAGTGGCCGATGCGTTCAAAGAGGTCGCCGAGCTGGGCGAGCAGCTGAATCAGCTCTCGATGAAGACCGGCATCTCGGTTTCGGCGCTTTCCGGCCTGCGCGTGGTGGCAATCCAGACGGGAACCGATCTTACCACCTTTACTGCCGGCACCGATCGCTTGGCCCGCAGCATGCAGCAGGCGGTCTCGACGCCAACCTCAGTCGCGGCGGCGGCGTTCCGCGAAATGGGCGTGTCCGTCACCGATGCGTCGGGCAATCTCCGGCCGATGCAGGACGTGCTGGAGCAGGTGTCGAAGAAGCTGGCGGATTATCAGGATGGCACGGCCAAAACCGCCTTGGTGATGGACGTGTTTGGCCGCTCCGGCAGCACTTTAATCCCAATGCTCAATGAGCTCGGTGAACAGGGGTTTGACGGAGCGACTGAGAAAGCCAAGCAGCTTGGCGTAGCAATGGATCAAACCAGCGCTGCGGCGGATGAGCAGTTCAACTCGTCAATCAAAACCTCCGGCCTGGTGCTCGAGGGGCTGCGCGATACCGTGGTTCAGGCGGTCATTCCGGGCCTGACCGTGCTTGAACATGCGTTCACGACGACGTCGCAGGGCAGCAGCACGCTGAACGCGGCGGAGGTCACTCTCGCCGATACGTTCAAGGGTGGCATAGAGGTATTCACGGCAGTTGTGACGGGAATTGGTGAAATTACAGATATGGCAGTGCTGCTCGGCAGAGAGTTGGGCGACGTTGCCACTATTTCGGTTGCGGTAATGGAGGCTTTGTCCGGAAATTTCGGCACGGCCGAACGGATGATGAAAATTGCGTCTACCAGCATGGTTACAGACTGGCAGACGGCATTCAAAAAGATGAGTGATGCTGAGAAAACGTTCGACGATACTCATAATGCGCTTTGGAACCACGGCGGTGATAACAAACCAGACTCCGATGGTGGCACTATGGCCGGACTTGGTTCGCACCAGGGAGTAGGAAAGGAACAAGCTCCCGTTATTGATAAAGCGGCGCTCGACGCCGGCAAGGTTAAAACGGCGAAGAAAGTAGCTGACCAGGAAGTTCAGATCGCGCAGGACGCCGCGAACGCGCAGCGCCAGATCCAGCAGAGCCTCTATAGCGCGCAGGTCTCGGAATGGAACGCGGAAGTATCTCAGGGCAAGATGACAAAGGCCCAAGAGATCCAGGACGAGATCGCCGCTCAGCAACAGATCTACCAGACCAATCTGGCGGAGAAGGAAAAGGAAGCGAATCTCGCGCACCTGTCCGCCGCGCAGAAGGAAAAGGCTCTGGATGATGTGAAGGTCTATGAGGCCGAGCATGTTGCTGAAATGGCCCGCTTGGAGGCCGAGCTCGTGCAGCAACAGCAGGAGGATGCAAAGAAGATCGCCGATGCACAAAAACAAGCTGCGGACAAAACCAAGCAGGCTTGGCAGCTGGCGTTTCAGCCCATAACTCAGGCGTTCGATACCTCGATCAACGGCATCCTGCAGGGTACGCAGACGCTTCAAAGTGCCGAAGCTAAGGCGGCGCAGAGCATTACGCTCGCCTTCATTGATGCCGCCGCGAAGAAGGTCGTAACCGCTCTCGAGGCTGACACGCAGATCCTCGCGCATGGCGTGGCGACAGAGCTGGGGCTGACGGCGGCGACCCAGGCCGGTGAGGCTGAGCGACTCTCTGCCAAGGTTGCCGGCGATGCCCAGGGGCGCGCTGTTTCTCTATCGACTGCGATCGCGCAAATGAACAAATATGCCGCAACTGCCGCTGGCGGCGCGTTCTCTGCGGTCGCGGGGGTGCCGATCATTGGCCCGATCCTGGCGCCAGCGGCCGCCGCTGCCGCCTATACTGGCGTTATGGCCTATGAGGTAATGTCCGCCGAAGGCGGTACAGTTATCCCGGCCGGCGTTAACCCACTCATGCAGCTGCACGAAAAGGAAGTGGTGCTGCCCGCCCATATCGCCCAGCCCTTGCTGGGCATGGTGAATAACGGGATGGACGACCAGGGCGGCGGCGATAGCTACCAGCTCAACTTTCATAACACGGTGCATTCAGCCGGGGGTAACGGCGGAGTGTCCGTGGAAGACGTGTTCGCGGCCATGAATGCCGGCGTGCGGTCTGGCCTTCATTCAAGCGGCAAATATCCCGCGCTGGCGCGGGCTTTCAGGAGGGGTTGATGGACGAAGCACAAATTCGAGCGGCGCAGCATTTTCAAACTGGCCGAAACACGGGGATCTGTGACGCTATCGCGCTGGTCATCACCAGTCTTGCGGCCGCGACAAGCGTTGAATTCGCGCAATGGGAAAAAATACTCAGAAACTCCGCCGCCGCCTATGACAAATCCCCGGCTGATCCACATTTCATTGCTGCCCGACGGGATATTCTCAACGCGATCGCCGACGCGATGAAAGGCCATAACCTCGCCGAATTCCGGACCGCCTGCGAGGCGGCAAACTCTGTTCCCAAGCTGCGCCTCGTACCGGATGCCGACACATGATGCAGCCGGTGAACGGGGAGCATGCGAGTCGGTCAGGTTTCAATTCTGGAATCGTTGACCTGGCCATCTTGAACATCGAAATGATGGCCGTCGCGTTGGGAATCGAGCCCGCCGTGATTGCTGGCTTTATTCTGGACAAGGCCGTGGAGATCGACAAATCCGAGGCCGCTTCACTGGTAAAGGCGGCTCGGATGTTGCCGCTGCAAATCGCGGTGAAGCATTTTGAGGCTGCCAGCCTGGAGGGATTGAGGAGCTGGTATGGCAACGCTGGCTGACCTGGACGAAGCCAAGCGCATCCAGGCGGAACGGCAACGGATAGAGCGTGATCGGGTTCAGCTCGAGCTGCGCGCCAATGCAACGCCGGAGACCTTGCGGCACAAAAGCGCTAATGTAGTCGACACGCTCTTCATCGACGGACGGATCACCGGCGAGCAGCGCCGCGCTGCCCATGAGATCGCCACCGTGTTCCAGGTGATAACCTCGGCCAGCGGTGTGCGGCTTATGTCGTGGCAACAGCGTGCCAGGGGAAACGAGACTTCCACGGATGCCATGGTCAGGGTCATCGGAGCGTATCGGCGGTATTCGGCGTGGCGTGGCGATGCATCCGCCACGCGGCAAATCCGGACGACCGGCGTTGTAGCCGACCTTATCTTTGATCTGGTCGTTTCAAATCTTGGCCTTCATCAAGCCGCGCGCGCCTGGGGGATGGATCAGCGGCGGGTGCTGGCCTTGGTGCGCGAGGCGCTATACCGCTATGCCGAGATGTCGGATTGGTTTGAAACCAAGCCCGGCGCGCCGCAAGAGTAAAAAGAACGGCTTTCGGGCCGTTTTTTGTTACTCGTCCGTTTTTTCGTGATACGGTTGTTCAACCACAGGAGGGCATGATGGGGTTTCGGTTTCGGCGCCGCATTCGCGTGGCAAAGGGTTTATACCTGAACGTCTCAAAAAGTGGCACAAGCCTTTCTGTTGGAGGGCGCGGCGCGACGGTAAATTTCGGCAAGCATGGAACGCGCACTACCGTAGGTCTGCCGGGAACTGGCATTTCATACTCCACCACCAGCCACGCGGTGGCCGAACAAGATGCCGGCCGGGTTGCGCCCAAATCTTCCGGCGGGAAATGGGTGCGCTGGGTGCTGGCGGGTATTTTTTTCGCAACCGCCGCCATGGCGATCACCGCCTCGTTCACGCAACATGCCGTCAAATAGGATTTGGCGGCGTATGGTTTTTTATATGGTTTTTTGAAATTTGTTCAAAATTTCGTAGATATTTAGTCGATATATTCATCCCTGTCTGTCCGCCACTCCTCCCTGTAATGCGTTGTTTTTCTCAAAAAAAATCAGCCGCCTTGCGGCGACTCACCAATCGATTCCCCAAAAATACCAAGCCTCAAACAAGGCATCCGGCCAGTTTTAAGTGTCGATGACACGACGTCACAGCTGCTGCGTAACATCCCGTAAAAACAGCTTATTCCCATTGCGCCAATAGCGCTGTGTATAGAACGACCATGGCCGCCCAAGATCGTGCAGGCCAAACGTTGTCGATTTCAGAGCAAACTCGCCATCAATATCAAGCATATAATCGCGCGGCTGGATGATGTTGATCTGGGAACTGCCCAATTTCGACCATAAGGAATTTCTTTGGGTCAGGCGCTGTTGCTCACGCGCCTGATCCAGACTCAACCCTGCTTCGTTCAGCTTCCCGCCGTGCCGCCCTTCATTCGCATGCGCGACCCTGCAACCGCCCCCTGTCTGCGTCCCGATTCCAAAGGAGCATCCATCCATGGTCGCGGTGAACATATAGCGTGCGCCGTTGCCGAGGTTGCAACTCAACGTCTCATTCTGGTTGTAGGGACACCAATAGGCAAAAAAGCCTTGATCCTGCGGATGCGTGGTACTGAACTTGGTCAGAATATAGACAGGCAAATCGCGCCCTGTCTGTTTGCCCTGGGCACCGCCCAGCACGAGGCACATCTGGTGTATCCGGCCCGATGCCTGATCCGTCCCAATCGCTGCATGGTGGGGGACGATGATATTATCGCGCATGAATTGAGATGGATTGGCCATGAAATCGCGCGACCCGTATTGTGGCGGCATCTTTTTCTCCATATCGGCAAATCGAAAATAGAACTGTCCATCTACCGTTGCCAAGCAAATATTACGACGCCGTGATAGCGGCCTGGTTCCACGCTTTGCGGCGGAATGCTCTGGCCAGGCCAATCGCTGGACAAGCCCTTACCAACCGCGCACAACTCCAGCACATGCCCGCCCTCATCTCCCTCGTCGTACCCTGCTACAACGAAAGCGAGGCCATCGCCCCGTTCGCGGCCACGATCATCCCTTTGCTGGAGGCCATCCCGGAGACGCAATGGGAGATCATCTGCGTCGATGACGGCAGCAAGGACGACACGCTGGCCCAGCTCATCGCCCTGTCCCAGCGCGACCCTCGCGTCCGCGTCATCGAACTCTCCCGCAATTTCGGCAAGGAAGCGGCGATGACCGCGGGGCTGGATGCGGCACGCGGCGATGCCGTGATCCCCTTCGATGCCGACATGCAGGACCCGCCGGAGCTGATCCCCGAAATGCTCGCCGCCTGGCGGGCCGGCGCCGAGGTGGTGCTGGCCAGGCGCGTCGACCGCTCGACCGACAGCGCGATGAAGCGCCAGACCGCCTTGGCCTTCTACAAGCTCCACAACGCCCTCTCCCACACCAAAATCCCCGAGAATGTCGGGGATTTCCGGCTGATGGACCGCGTCGTCGTCGAGGCGCTGAAAACCCTGCCCGAGCGCCAGCGTTTCATGAAAGGGCTGTTCGCCTGGGTCGGGTTTCGCACCGTCACCATCGACTATGTCCGCCGCCCCCGCAGCGCCGGGCAGAGCAAATTCTCCGGCTTCAAATTATGGAATTTCGCGCTGGAGGGCTTCACCAGCTTCTCCACCGCGCCGTTGAAAATCTGGACCTATCTCGGCATCGCCGGGGCGCTGCTGGCGCTGCTCTATGGGGTGCTGATCCTGCTGCGCACCCTGCTGCTGGGCAATCCGGTGCCGGGCTACGCCTCCTTGTTCGTGGCAATCACCTTCTTTGGCTCGGTGCAGCTGATCTCGATCGGGCTGCTCGGCGAATATATCGGCCGCATCTATATGGAGGCCAAGCAGCGCCCCACCTACATCATCCGCAAACGCCACGGGGATTGATCAGACGCTCTCCCCCAGCCGCAGCGCGCAGCCCTCGGCGACCGCCAGGCTCTCGATCTGGATGGTGACATGGCCGATGCCAAAGCGCGCCTTCGCCTCCTGGGCGATGCGCGCCAGCAGCGCCTCCTCATTGCCACCCTCCTCGCGGACCAGATGCGCGGTCAGCGCAACATCCGTCGTGCTCAGCCCCCAGATATGCAAATCGTGCAGCGCCGCGATATCGGGTAGGCCGCGCAGATAAGCCTCCACCGCATGGTGATCGACGGAGGCGGGCACGGCATCGAGCGAGAGATTCACCGAATCGCGCAGCAGCGACCAGGTGGCGATGACGATGACAGCACTGACCGCGAGGCTGACCACCGGGTCCACCCAGGCCCAGCCGGTGAACAGAATCACCACACCCGCCGCCACCGTGCCCGCCGCCACCAGCGCGTCGCCCAGCATATGCAGGAAGGCGCCGCGGACATTGAGATCCCCCTTGCGCCCGGCCATGAACAGCAAGGCGGTGCCGCCATTGATGAGAATCCCCGACGCCGCGACGATGATGATCACCATCCCGGCCGGCTGCTGCGGGGCGAACAGCCGCAGCACCGCCTCCCAGGCGATGGCGCCGGTGACCACGAGCAGCAGCACGGCATTGCCCAGCGCGGTGAGGATGGAAGAGCGGCGCAGCCCGTACGTATAGCGCGCCGAGGGCTGGCGCTTCGCCAGCCAGGTCGCCGCCCAGGCGCCGGCCAGCCCCAGCACGTCCGAGAGATTATGCCCGGCATCGGCGAGCAGCGCCATCGAATGGCCGGCGACACCATAGACCGCCTCGCCGATCACATAAGCCAGGTTCAGGGCGAGGCCGATGGCGAAGGCGCGGCCGAAATCAGCCGGGGCGTGGCTGTGCCCGGCATGGCCATGGCCCGCATGATCGTGGCCGGCATGGTCGTGGCCGTGCTCATGCTTATGGTCGTGATCGTCATGGTCATGCATCACGCGCGCTCCGCTAAAGATTTCTTCTGATCTAACGCAAAGCCTTTCCCACCGGAACCTGCCTCACCCCAGCCCGGCAAGGCACGCCCCCAGCCGTAACGCCGCCGCGCGCAAATCCTCCGGCTCAAACCCGGCAAAGCCCAGCAGCAGCCCCTGCTCCGGGGGCGCCTCGTGGAAATATTGCGAGAGCGAGACCACCGCCAGCCCGGCCTCGCGCGCCGCCGCCTCCACCGCCCGGTCCGACAGCCCAGCCAGACGCGGCCCGAAGCGGACGATGAAATGCATGCCCGAAGGCTCGATCGCCGGCACCAGCCAATCCGGCACCAAAGGCGCCAGCGCCTCGCGCAACGCGCTCTGGCGCTGGGCGTAGAGCCGGCGCATGCGGCGCAGATGGGTGGCGAATTCGCCGCTTTGCATGAAGCGCGCCAAGGCTGGCTGCGGCACCAGCGAGGCCTGGGTGCCGGCCCGGCCGATGACCTCATGCAGCCGCGCCAGAAACGGCGCGGGCACCAGCATGTAGCCGAGCCGGATGCCCGGCGAGAGCAGTTTGGAAAAACTGCCGATATAGAGCGTGCGCGCGCCGCGATCGAGGCTGGCCAGCGCCGGCAGCGGCTGGCCGGTGAAGCGGAATTCGCTGTCATAATCATCCTCGATCACCAGCGCCCCGGCGCGCTGCGCCCAGTCCAGCAGCGCCAGCCGCCGTGCCGCGGGCAGCGTCATCCCCAGCGGATATTGCCGCGAGGGCGTCACCACCACACCGGCCGCATCCGGACGCAGCAAAGCCGGGTTCAGCCCTTGCGCATCCACCGGCACGGCCACGCAACGCAGCCCCGCCGCCGCCAGCCGGGCGCGCACCGGGGCGTGGCCGGGTTCCTCCACATGCACGATGCTACCCGGCGCCAGCAGCCGCCCGGCCAGCCCCAGCGCCTCGGTGGCGCCGGAGGTGACGATGATCTGCCCGGCCGAACAGAAAATGCCGCGCCAGGCGCCGAGATGCGCGGCGATGGCCTCGCGCAAAGGCGGCCAGCCGAACCGGTCCGGCACGCCCAGCAGGCCCGCTTCCGGCTGGCGCCAGGCGGCCTCCAGATGCCGCGCCCAGGCGGCGTGCGGAAACTGGCGCATATCCGGCTGGCCGGGATGAAAGGGCAGCACCGGGCGCGCGCCGAACGCGGCCGGGCCATCCCCCGCCTGCGCCAGCGGCGGGGCCAGATGCGGCAAATCCCGCGCCACGAACAGCCCGGCCCCCTGGCGGCCTTGCAGATAGCCCTCGGCGGTGAGCTGGTCCAAGGCGGTGAGCACGGTGGCACGGGAGATGGACAGCTCCTGCGCCAGCTTGCGGCTGGGCGGCAGCCGCGCCCCCGGCGGCGCCCCGGCCAGAATCAGCCGCCGCAGCGCCTCGGCCAGCTGCACATGCAACGCCTCCCCGCCGCGCGCCAGGGTCAGGCCGAGCAAGGCGGCATCAAAATTGGCCTGGCCTTGAATGGTTGAATTGGTCATTTCAAACAGACCAATATCGCGCCACTCTGCCCCTCATCAAGTCCCATCAGAGAGCATCATGACCGAAGACCTTCTGCAAACCGACCGTACCCGCCTGCGCCGTTCGCATCAGCGCGGCTCTTTCGACCGCGCTGTGGTGAACGCGATCCTGGACGCGCAACCAATGTGCAGCGTCGGCTATGTGATCGACGGCAAGCCCTACGTGACCCCCACCCTGCAATGGCGCGAGGGCGATCACGTCTATTGGCACGCCTCCTCCGCCAGCCGCGCCCTGCGCGCCGCCACCGGGCATGAGGTGTGCCTGACCGTGGCGATTCTGGATGGCTATGTGATGGCGCGCTCGGGCTTTCATCACTCGGTGAATTCGCGCTCGGTGATGCTATTCGGCACCGCGCATCTGGTACCCGATGAGGAAAAGCAAGCCAAACTCAGCGCGTTTATCGATGGGCTATGGCCCGGCCGGGCCGCGACGCTGCGCCCGAACAGCGCGCAGGAGCTCAAGGCAACCTCGATCCTGGCGCTGAAGATCGAGGAAGGCAGTGCGAAAATCCGCACTGGCGGGCCGAAGGATGATGAGGAGGATTATGCGCTGCCGATCTGGGCGGGGGTGATTCCGGTGACGACCCAGATCGGCACGCCGATCGACGATGAGCGGCTGACCGCGGGGATCGAACCGCCGGCGCATCTCACGGCGATGGCGCGGAGATTTTAAAAGTTTTTTGGTGCCGCTTTTTTTCAAAAAAGCGGCGAAAACGTCTGGGGTGGTGACGACGGCGTTGCCAACACCCCAGACGTTTAGTGGCCCTTTTTGAAAAAAGGGCCACACCCCAAAAACTTTTGCAAATTTTTTACAGCACCATCCCGCCGGAAATCTCAATCCGCTGCCCATTCACCCAGCGAGTCTCCTCCCCCAGCAGCGCCGCCACCGCCGGGCCGATATCCTCCGGCTCACCCACCCGCCCCAAAGCGGCATAAGACGCCACGCGCTGGTTCATCTCCGGATTATCCCGCACCACACCGCCATTGAAATCCGTGGCAATCGCCCCCGGCGCCACCGTGTTCGCGGTAATGCCCCGCGCCCCCAGCTCCACCGCCAGATAGCGCGTCAGCACCTCCACCCCGCCCTTCATCGCCGCGTAGGCGGAAGCGCCCGGGAAGCTGAACCGCGCCAGCCCGGAGGAAATATTGACGATACGGCCACCATCTTCCAGCAACGGCAGCAGCGTCTGCGTCAAAAAGAACACCCCCTTCAGATGCACATTGAAGAGTTTATCAAAGGCCTCCTCACTGGTTTGCGCGAACGGCGCATGATGGCCAAAGCCGGCATTATTCACCAGATGGTCGAAGCGCTCCCGCCCCCACACCTCCCGCAGCGCCTGCCGCACCGCCACCGCAAACCCCGCGAAACTTTTCACATCCCCGGCATCGAGCGGCAAAAACACCGCCTTGCCGCCCTTGGCCTCGATCGCGTCCTTCACCTCATCGGCCTGCGCCTTGTTGCTGTGATAGGTGCCGATCACATCTTCCCCACGCTCTGCCAGCGCCAGCGCCATGCTGCGCCCCAGCCCGCGGCTGGCCCCTGTGATCAAGGCGATTTTCCGTGTGCTCATCTCAAACACTCCTGTGGTTTTCAGCAAGACTGAGATGCGCCTTTCCGCCCCGCAAATAATCGGGCAAAATCCGGCAACATCATCCGGGGATCGCGAAGAATGGACAGATTCGACCATATGCGTATCTTCGTGCGGATCATGGAGCGCGGCAGCTTCGTGCGCGCCGCCGAGGATCTCTCCCTGCCCGCCTCCACCGTCACCGACGCGCTGAAGCAGCTGGAAGCCCGCCTGGGCACCCGGCTGCTCCAGCGCACCACCCGCCAGGTCCGCGCCACCCCGGATGGCGAGGCCTATTATCGGCGCTGCCTTTCCATCCTCGCCGATATCGAGGACGCCGAAAGCGCCTTCAGCAGCGCCAAGCCGCGCGGCTTTCTGCATGTCGAGGCGCAGGGCACCCAGGTGCGCCGGATCATCCTGCCTGCCCTGCCCGCCTTCCTGGACCGCTACCCGGATCTGGAACTCTATGTCAGCGAGGGCGACCGTTTTGTGGACTTAATCCGCGAAGGGGTGGATTGCGCCCTGCGCGCCGGCCAGCCGACCGAGAGCGATCTGATCGCCCGCCGCCTGGCGCTGATGCCGGAAGGCACCTTCGCCTCCCCGGCCTATCTCGCCCGCCACGGCACGCCGCCAAGCTGGGACCAGCTCGCCGGGCATAAAATGGTCGGCTTCCGCTCCTCGGCCACCGGCGGGGTGCTGCCGCTGGAATTTCGCGTCGGCAAGGCGGTGAAAACCGTCTCCCTTCCCTGCGTGCTCTCGGTCAACGGCGCGGAGAGCTACAAGGAAGCCGCTTTGCAAGGGCTGGGGCTGATCCAGGTGCCGCATTACGGGGTGGAGGCGGAGCTGCGCGACGGCCGGCTGGTGGAGGTTCTGGCGAATACCCCGCCCACGCCGCTCCCGCTCTACGTGCTCTATCCGCGCAACCGCCAGCTCTCGCTGCGGGTGCGGGTGTTCATTGACTGGGTGGCCGGCGAATATGCCCGGCATCTGCCGGCAAGCTGACAGGCCCCGCCACCCCAGCTATAGACGTTTGAAAATGCCGAGGAGCGCTTCCGTCTTGCCGATGCAGACCCAGTCCCGCACGCCAGACCGGTCCCCGCCCGCATGAGCGCGCAGGAGGCCGCGCGCATCGCCGCCCGGCTGGACCGGCTGCCGCTCTGCGAGGCGATCTGGCATCCGGTGCTCTATATCTCGCTGGGCGGCGTGTTCGAGTTCTACAGCGTCTTCCTCACCGCCTATATCGCGCCGCGCATGGTCGATGCCGGGCTGTTCACCCCGGCCAGCCTCGGCCCCTTCGCGGCGCTGCGCGACATCGCGGTCTCGGGCGCTGGCACCTTCGTCTTCTGCACCTTCGCCGGGCTCTGGGCCGGGGCGGTGCTGGGCGCGCCGCTGGTCGATTATTGCGGCCGCAAGCGCGTGTTTTTCTGGTCGCTGCTCTGGTACAGCGCCTGCACCGCGATCATGGCCTGTCAGCAGAGCGGTGCGGCGCTCAATCTCTGGCGCTTCATCGCCGGCATCGGCTTCGGGGCCGAGCTGGTGGCGATGGATACCTATATCGCCGAGCTGATCCCCGGCTTCGCCCGCGGCCGCGCCTTCGCGCTCAACCAGACCATCACCTTCACCATCGTCCCCTTCGCCGCGCTGCTCGCCTGGCTGACGCCAACGCAGATCCTGCCCGCTCTGCCGGGCTGGCGGCTGGTGATGCTGGTGGGCGCGGCGGGGGCGCTGGTCGCCTGGCCGCTCTGGCGGCTGCTGCCGGAGAGCCCGCGCTGGCTGGCGCTGAAAGGCCGCACGGCGCAGGCCGAGGCGGTGATGCAGGAGCTGGAAACCGCCGCCCAGCGCGCCGCCCCGCTGCCCGCCCCCGCCATTCCCCAGCCCGAGGCCGAGGGTCGCGGCACGCTCTGGGAGATGTTCACCCCGCGCTATATCGAGCGCACGCTGATGCTGAGCCTGTTCAACATCGCCCAGGTGGTCGGCTTCTACGGCTTCGCCGCCTGGGTGCCGGCATTGCTGATCGCGCGCGGCATCACCATCGTCGATAGTTTCGAATATTCCTTCATCATCGCGCTGGCCAACCCGTTCGGCCCGGCTTTGGGGCTAATGCTGGCGGACCGGCTGGAGCGGCGCACCCAGATCGTGCTCGGGCTCGGGCTGATGGCGCTGTTCATGGCCGCCTTTTCCATCGCCCGGGCGCCGTTCCTGCTGATCCTGATCGGGGTGCTGTTCACCCTGGCGGCCAATCTGATGTCCTATGCCTATCATGGCTATCAGGCGGAGCTTTACCCCACGCGCATACGCGGCCGCGCCATCGGCTTCACCTATGGCTGGAGCCGGATGGCCGCCGCCTTCGCCGGGCTGGCGGTGGGGTATTTCCTCTATGCTGGCGGGGTGCCGGCGGTGGCTCTGTTCATCGGCGTCGCCATGCTGGTCGGCATGGTGATGATCACCGTCTTCGGGCCGGACAGCGCGGGCTTGCCGCTGGAGGAGATCAACCATTGAGCCCGCGCCCCGCCCGGCTGCTGATCGTCGAGGATGACGAGGAGATGCGCGCCGATCTGGAAACCGCCCTGCGTACCGAGGGCTATGCGGTGGAGAGTGCGGCCGATGGCAGGCAGGGGCTGGAGCGCGCCGCCACTGGCGGCTTCGACGCGCTGGTGCTCGACCGCATGCTGCCGCATCTGGACGGCATCGCCATCATCACCGGGCTGCGCGCCATGGGCATCGCCACCCCGGCTTTGTTCCTCACCGCGCTGAGCCGGGTGGATGAGCGCGTCGAGGGGCTGCGCGCCGGCGGCGATGATTATCTGGTCAAACCCTTCGCCATCGCCGAACTCACCGCCCGGCTGGAGGTGCTGCTGCGCCGCCGCGCGGCCCAGGCCAAGCAGTCGCTGCTGCGGGTCGGCACGCTCGAACTCAACCGGCTCACCCAGAAGGCCAGCCGGGACGGCAAGACCATCCTGCTGAAACCCCGCGAATTCCGGCTGCTGGAATATCTGATGCTGAATGCCGGCAAGGTGGTCACCCGCGCGATGCTGCTGGAAGCGGTGTGGGACTTCCATTTCGAACCCCAGACCCTGGTGGTGGAATCCCATATCAGCCGCGTGCGCGCCAAGATCGACCAGGGCTTTCCCACCGAGATGATCCAGACCGTACGCGGCCTCGGCTACCGGCTCGCGGATGAGTCGCAGGATTAAACGCGCCCGGCTGGTGCGCATGGCGAGCTTCCGCCTCGCCGTGCTCGGCACGCTGCTCTCCACTTTGGCGGCCATGCTGGCCTTCGCGCTGATCTATAACGCCACCGCCAGCGCCGCCCGCCACAATCTGGCGCCGGCCCTCACCCAGGCCCGCGCCGCGCTGCTGGCCCAGGCCGCCAGCGCGGACGCGCGGACGGAACAAAATGGCAGCGCGGACGCGCTGACGGAAAACGATGGCAGCGCGGACGCGCTGACGGAAAACGATGGCAGCGCGGACGCGCTGACGGAAAACGATGGCAGCGCGGACGCGCTGCAAGGCCCCGTAACCCGGGCGGCCCAGGCGCCGGGCACGTTATTCTACGCCCTGTTCGCGCCGGATGGCCGCGAGCTGGCCGGCAATCTGCCCCTGCGCGCGGCGGCGCCCGGCTGGCGGGTGCTCAACCGCTGGGCCGGGGACCAGCTGCCGGACGGCATGCAGGAAATCATCGGCCTGGAGACGGCGCTGGCACAAGGCGGAAGCCTCTTCATCGGCGCCGACGCCTCCGCCCTCGCCGCCCTCAACCGGCGCATCGCCTATATCTTCGCCAGCGTCTTCGGCATCGCGCTCGGGCTCGGGCTGCTGATCAGCCTGGTCATCGCCTTGTTCAGCCTGCAACGCGTGCAGGCGATCAGCCGCACCAGCCGCGAGATCATCGCCGGCGACCTCTCCCGCCGGGTCAAGCTCTACGGCCATGACGACGAGCTGGACGTGCTGACCGCGGAGGTGAACACCATGCTCGCCACGGTGGAAGGGCTGGTGCTGAATGCCCGCCACGTCACCAACGCCATCGCGCATGATCTACGCTCGCCGCTGGCCCGGCTGCGCAACTTCCTGAAAACCGCGCCGCCGGACGCCGCCGCCCTGGCCGAGGCCACGGCACGGACCGAGGAGATACTGAAACTCTTCGCCGCCATGCTGCAGATTGCCGAGGTGGAAGCCGGCGCGGTGCGCGGGCGCTTCACGCTGGTCGATCTCACCGCCCTCTGCCTGGGCCTGGCCGAAACCTATGAGAATGTGGCCGAGGATCTCGGCCAGGATTTCCGCGCCGAGATCGCCCCTGGCCTGGCGCTGCGCGGCGATGCCAAGCTGCTCGCCCAGATGCTGGTCAACGGCATCGAAAACGCGCTGCGCCATTGCCCGCCCGGCACCGCCATCCGCTTCCGCGCCCAGCCGCAAGGCGGCTGGATCGAAATCACCATCAGCGATCGCGGCCCCGGCATCCCGGCCGCCTTGCGCGAGGCCGCCTTCGGCCCCTTCGTGCGGCTAGCCCCGCAGACGCCGGGCACCGGGCTGGGACTCAGCCTGGTGCGGGCGGTGGCGCGGCTGCATGAGGGCGAGGCGGCGCTGCTGGACCATGAACCCGGCCTGATCCTGCGGCTGCGCCTGCCGGCGCCATTCTAGAGCCCAGAATAAAAATTGTTCTCCATCAAAAGCGCACAGAGCGCAAAACGGTCATGTCATTGGGATTGCTTAAATTAACCTGCCGTAATATGTCTCATTCTCTGGACAACCCCCAAGCTGACAATGCCGCCCGCCAACCTGTTCCTCATCCTGGACATCATGACCTGGGTCGGCGCCCTGCTGCTGCTGGGAGTCAGCACCATCATGCGCTCGGCGACGCTGCGCTACTGGGGCGGCGCCTATCTGGCCGGCGCCATCGGCATCGCCGGCGTGGTGGTCGGGGTGAAATACTGGCCCTGGGCGGCCTATGGGCTGGGGCCGGCCCTGGTGCTGACCGGCTATTGGCTGATGTGGATGGGGCTGCGCCAGCTGCGCCCCGGGCGCCCGCTCGTGCTCTGGCCAGTGCTGGTCGCCGCCTGCTGGTGCGTGGTCAGCGACTGGCGGATCTTCGCTCATAATGAGCTGCTGCGCTTCGCCGTGTTCAGCCCGGCCGGCTTCCTCTGCATGGTGGCGATCGCGCATGAAAGCCTGCGCATTCCGGCCCGGGTGGAGGTGCGCTGGCTGCTGGCCGGGCTGGCCCTGCTGCATGCCGCCTTCTATGCCGCGCGCAGCATCTGCGCCCTGCTGTTCCCGAGCCCGGATACCACCCAGCTCTGGCTCTACATCACCCCGACCGAGGCGATCCTGTATGAGTTCTCCGACGCCTTCCTGATCCTGTTCGCGGTGCTGGCCACACGTCAGGACATGCTGCGCACCCAGGCCCATACCGACCATCTCACCGGGCTGTTGAACCGGCGGCGGTTTTTCGAGCTGGCCCAGCGCGTGCTGCAGGACCGGCCCTGCGCGGTGCTGGTGTTCGATGTCGATTATTTCAAAACCGTCAACGACACCCATGGCCATGCCGGCGGCGACGAGGTGCTGCGCGTGCTGGGCGAGGTCTGCCGCGCGCATCTGCGCAAGGGCGATCTGATCGGCCGGGTCGGCGGTGACGAGTTCGCGATGCTGATCCGCGACGATGAGGACGCGGCCCGCCGCATCGCCGCCCGCATCCGCGAGGCCTTCACCAGCGCCTGCCAGGCGCGCGGCTATGTCACCGGCGTCACCTTCGGGGTGATCACAGGAGAGGCCGCGCCGATCGAAACCCTGCTCGCCGCCGCCGATGCCGAGCTCTACATCGCCAAACGCCAGCGCAGCCTGCAATCCCTGCCCGCCCCGGCCAGCATCACCTACCGGCATGGCTGAGGCATTTCGCCGGGCGGCGCTGCGCGCGCAGCCGGCGGGGTGAGGGAAGATGGAGGCAGTTTGACCACGGAAACGCGGAACCGAAAGCTATCGAAATGCCCTATGAAATGATGTTGCTAACTGCGGGTTGCCGCTTTAGCGTTGCAGAGAAGGTTATGGAATGACTTCTTTATGCCCTACATAGCTCAGAACCCAAACGCCTTTCTTGGGCAATCTGTTGGTGACGGACAATGTGTTGCGCTTGTAGAAAAAGCCGCAAATACGCCGCATGACAAGGCATGGAGCCGCGGAATTTTGGTCAAAGGAGCGATCGTGGCTCCGGGTACAATCATCGCCACCTTTGATGCAAAAGGCCGCTATGGAAATCATACGGACGGAACGTCCCATGCCGCAATCTATCTAGGGCAGAATGCCGACGGCATTCAGGTCATAGACCAATGGGTGGATGTACATAATGGCAAAAGACGCCCCCACGTCGCGCAGCCACGAACAATCCGATGGAAGCAGTTTGAGGGCAAAAACGCCAAGCCGGTGAATATCGGAGATGATTATTATGTCGTTCAGTAACCTATGCCTCTCCGCAGCAATATTATGCTCCTTAGGGTCGCCCGCCATCGCTAAAACCGTACTGTCCTGTCCGGAAACAATGAGCGGCCACAAGATTTCCGAGGTCGATATGTTTAGTGGTCCGCCCGAGGAAATGGCGAGCTTGGTTCCCGTGAACGGCGCCTGGGACACAACGATGGACTCGCCCGAGGAAAAACCCTTTTACATTCAGTGTGAGTACCAAAACACCAGACAGACAATCGTCGTCAAAGTCCCGAAGACGATGAAGAGCTGTGCTTATGGTGACAAAGACAATCAGATCATTTGTCATTGAACAGGGACCTTGACACCCTGATCGCGTGCGGGATCAACATCAATATTGCCCCCGGACAAGCCTGAAAGTCTTAAATCCCAAAACAATATATGTTTAGGTTGACGCAGCAGCGTGAAGATAAACAAATAAAATTGCGCGCCCAAAAAAGCTATAGCATGTCCAACGGCACGGACCGCTTCGGCGGCGCGAAGGCCTTGTCAATGGCGGCCAGATCCTCTGCGGTCAGCTGCAGCCTCAGCGCGCCCAGATTTTCCTCGATCCGTGCCGCATGGCCGGTTTTGGGAATGCTCACCACCCCCTCCTGGCGCAGCCCCCAGGCCAGCGCCACCTGCCCGGGCGTTGCCCCATGCGCCGCCGCCACCGCCTTCACCGCCGCACTCTCCAGCACCTTGTTGTGCTGCCCCAGCGGCGTGTAGGCCATCACCGGAATGCCCCGCCCCTGGCACCAGGGCAGCAGATCGAACTCGATCCCCCGCGATTGCGGATTATACAGCACCTGATTCGCCGCACAGCCCGCGGGCAGGCCCCGCATATCCTCAAGGTCGAAATTCGAAACACCCCAGGCGCGAATCTTGCCCTGCGCGCGCAGCGCAGCGAACGCCTCGATCGTCTCCTCCACCGGCACGCTGCCGATCCAGTGCAGCAGATAGAGATCGAGATACTCCGTCCCCAACCGCTTCAGGCTGGCCTCGCAGGCGCGGATGGTGCCCGCCTTGCTGGCATGGGACGGGGCGACCTTGCTGACCAGCAGCAGCCGCTCACGCTCGCCCCGCACCGCCTCGCCCAGCAGCGTCTCGGCGGCGCCATCGCCATAAATCTCGGCGGTGTCGAACAGCGTGATGCCCTGGGCGATGGCCGCCTTCAGCGCCGCCAACTCCTCGCTCCGGCGCGCCGGGCTCTCGCCCATGCGCCAGGTGCCCAGCCCCATCGCCGGCAATTCCAGCCCGCCGGCCTGTTTCATGCTGCGCATCGCGGCTCCTCCTTGGCTTGCGTGATCCGCCTCAGCTTGGGGCCGCCCGCGCCGGCTTCAAGCCTCGGCGGGGCTCTCCACCGGGGCTTGCGCCAGCATCTTCATCGCCATCGCCAGCGCGCCCTCACGGCTCTTCGCCGCGCCGACGAAGCGGCGCACATGCACAAACACCGCATCCTCCACCCCGCAAACCGCCGCCAGCGCCTCGCCCTGCAGCCCGGCCCATGCCTCGGGGAAGGGCAGGCGCTGCGCGAAGGACCCGGGCTCCGGCGGCATCGTGTCGATCATCCAATTGCCGTTGGAAGCCGGCGAGATGCAGAACAGAATCGGCAGCTCATGCGCGAAGGCGGCACTCTTCCAGGGCATGCCGGTCTCCAGCACCAGCAAACGCGGCTCCGGCCCGGCCTGATAGGCGGCCAGCACGCGGGCATCGGCCTCCATGCGGCTGCGCTTGCCCTCCACCTTCAGCGCCAGCACCCCGGCGGCGAAATCCGCCGCGCGCAGAAACGCCGCATCCCCGGCGGTGGCGCCATTCGCCTCGTCACTGTCCCAGCTCGGGTTGTAATCGCCGATCAGCGCCGCCAGCCCCAGACTGTCACGCAGCACCGGCCCGCTCATCGAGACGCCATTATCGATCTCGTCGATCCGCTTCACCAGCCCCTCATTCAGCTCTTCCGCAATCGCAGCGGCGAAGCCCTGCGCCGCGTCCGGCAGCAAAGCCGCCACCGCGCGCGCGCCGTAAACCTGCCAGAGCAGCCCGGCGGCGGAATAGGGCGTGCCATCCTCGCGCTGCGGCGCGCCGATCTGGTGATGGTCGAAGCGCTGCGCCTGCGGGTCGTACACGCTGCCGACATCGAACACGATGTCCCCGCTCTCGATCAGCTCGGGCTTGCGGGTGCGCAGCAGAACATGGTCCTCGCCGGGGCGCGACAGCCCCAAAGCCAGGCGCAGCACGGCATAGCCGAACACCTCGTCGCAATGGAACTTGCCGCTATGGGTGACAAGGCGCGGCAATTGAGCAGGGATCATCGAGGCATTCCAGTCTGGCAGGGTCAAAATCCCCCCTGCCCTACAAAGCATGGCCGCCCCCGTCCAGCTTTGCGGCCGGCAAACCCGGCCCAATTTTTCGCCAGCCCGCCCAATGCTTCACCATTTTCAAACCAGGATAGACTCTGGTTTATTTCCACCGAAGCCATGGATAGGAAAATCGTTCTGCCCCTCTCCCCTGGCCCTGTGTAGCATCCGGGCTTTGCAGCAGAAGGCGAGTTGAGGTGATGGCTGACGAAACGATCGAGGTGCTGGTGATCGGCGCCGGCCAGGCCGGCATCGCGGCGGCGGAGCATCTGGGCGCGGCTGGCATCCCCTATCTGGTGCTGGAGCGCGCGCGCATCGCCGAGCGCTGGCGCAGTGCGCGCTGGGATTCGCTGGTGGCCAACGGCCCCGCCTGGCATGACCGGTTTCCGAACATGGCATTCCCCCATCGCGGCCCGGACGCCTTTGTGCCGAAAGAGGAAGTCGCCGATTATTTCGAGGCCTATGCCAAACAGATCGACGCCAATCTGCGCTGCGGCGTCGAGGTGCTGGCGGTGCGCCGCAACCCTGAAGGCCCCGGCTTCATCGCGCAGACCAGCCAGGGGCGCATCGCCGCGCGCGCGGTCATCGTCGCCACCGGGGCGTTCCAGACCCCGGTCCATCCGGCGCTGATCCCTGAGCAGCCTGGCCTCACCCAGCTCCATTCCAGCGCCTATCGCAACCCCGCCCAGCTGGCGCCGGGCGCGGTGCTGGTGGTCGGCTGCGGCTCCTCGGGCACGCAGATCGCCGATGAGCTGCAGCGCGCCGGGCGCCAGGTCTATCTCTCCGTCGGCGCGCATGACCGCCCGCCCCGGCGCTATCGCGGCCGGGATTTCTGCTGGTGGCTGGGGGTACTGAATAAATGGGACGCCGAAGCCCCGTCCAGCACCGCGCATGTGACCATCGCGGTCAGCGGCGCGCGGGGCGGCGAGACCGTCGATTTCCGCCGCCTGGCCCAGCGCGGCATCACCCTGCTCGGCCTGACCGAAGCCCATGCGGACGGCAAGCTGCGCTTCGCCGACAATCTCAAACAGACTCTCGACAAGGGCGACGCCAATTATCTGGCCCTGCTCGACGAGGCCGACGCCTATATCGCCCGCAACCATCTCGATCTGCCGCAGGAAGAAGACGCCAAAATCATCCCGCCCGATCCGGATTGCGTCACCCATCCGATCCGCGAACTTGATCTGGCCGAGGCCAGCATCACCAGCATCATCTGGGCCACCGGCTTCAAGGCGGATTATAGGTGGCTGCAACTGGATAGCTTCAACGCCAACGGCACCCCCAACCATGCGCGCGGCGTGGCGGCGGAGCCGGGGCTGTATTTCCTCGGCCTGCCCTGGCAGTCCCGCCGCGGCTCCTCCTTCATCTGGGGCGTCTGGCACGATGCGAAATTCATCACCGACCATATCGCCAAGCAGCGCGCCTATCTCGCCTATGAGGGCATGGCGCTGCCGGAGCTGAATGGCTGAACGCGTTGCCAGCCTGACCGCCCCTGCCCTATTCTGCCCCTGGATGGCAACAAGGCGGACAGAATGGCGGCGGCACCTTATCGGCTGAGCCTGCGGATCTATCTCCCCAACGGGCTGCGGCTCGGCCCGGGCAAGATCGCCCTGCTGCAGGCGGTGGCGACGCAAGGCTCGATCAGCGCCGCCGCCCGCGCCCAGCGCATCTCCTATAAACGCGCCTGGGATCTGCTGGAGGAGATGAACCGCCTGCTCGAAGCCCCGGTGATCGAGACCATGCAAGGCGGCAAAACCGGCGGCGGCGCGCGCCTCACCGCAACCGGCGAAAAGCTGCTGGCGCATTACCGGGCGGTGCTGGACGCGGCGGAAGAGACAGCCGGCGGTGCCTTACGGGCGATCGCGGCGCTGGGACAGATTCCAGAAGATACGCCGGAGCACTGAATGAGCGCGGCATAGTTTCGATCGGCTGCGCCCCCCGCTTAAATGACGGAGAAAAATTAATCATTCCGAAAGCTTAATCATCAAAGCTCTGGCTCGTTGATGATTGGGGATGGGGTACGCATAATGTCTCTTTTTAATTTTCTCGGCGGCGCGGGAGCAGCAGCCACGCTGGCCGCTTTGTCCGCCTCTCTGGGGATCATCGAGTTCGATACCAGCGGGAAAATCCTCAACGCCAACGAAAATTTCTGCAAAGCCATCGGTTACGAATTGGCCGAGATCAAAGGGCGGCATCACAGCATATTTATCGATCCCGCCTATGCGCAGAGCCAGGACTACAATGAATTCTGGGCGAAGCTCCGGCGCGGCACCTATGAAGCCAGC
Source organism: Acidocella facilis ATCC 35904 (assembly GCF_000687875.1). Taxonomy (GTDB): domain Bacteria; phylum Pseudomonadota; class Alphaproteobacteria; order Acetobacterales; family Acetobacteraceae; genus Acidocella; species Acidocella facilis. The sequence continues at coordinate 95,909 of NZ_JHYG01000008.1, forward strand.
GAATATAAGCGCATCGGCAAGCATGGCCGCGAAGTATGGCTGCAAGCCTCTTATAATCCGGTTAAAAACCGGCGCGGCGCCGTCGTCAAAATCGTCAAGCAGGCGACCGACATCACCGCCGAGAAACTGAAAAACGCCGAAACAAAAAATATATTTGAGGCGATTTCCCGGGCCCAGGCGATGATCGAGTTCACCGTCGATGGGCAGATCATCACCGCCAACGATCATTTCCTGAAGGCCATCGGCTACCAGCTGCAGGAGATTAAAGGCCGCAAGCACAGCATGCTGGTCGAGCCTGATTATGCGCAATCCGCGGATTATCGGGCGTTCTGGAAAAAACTGGCGGCGGGCGAATATATCGCCGCGGAATTCAAGCGCATCGGCAAGGGCGGCAAGGAGGTTTGGCTCCAGGCTTCTTACAACCCGATCTTCGATCTCAACGGCAAGGTGGTCAAGGTGATCAAATTCGCCACCGATATCACCGGGCGCGAACGTGCCGTCCAAGGCATCGCGGCCGGCCTAAAGGAATTGTCCGCCAATAATCTCACCTACCGGATCAATGATCTGTTCATCCGCGAGTTCGAACCGGTTCGCCTCGATTTCAATGCGTCGCTGGACAAGCTGGACGCGACGATGCGCGCGATTTCCACGAACACGCAGGCGGTCCGCAACGGCTCGTCCGAAATCTCCGCCGCCTCGGATGACCTCGCCCGGCGCACCGAGCAACAGGCCGCCAGCCTCGAAGAGACCGCCGCGGCGCTGGATCAGATCACCACGACCGTCAGCGAGGCCGCGGGAAGTGCCAAGGCGGCGCGCGACATTGTGGAGAAGGCTCAGGCCGACGCGGCGCGCTCCCGGACGGTGGTGACCGAGACCGTAAGCGCCATGGCGGGAATCGAAACCTCCTCCAAACAGATCAGCAATATCATCGGCGTCATCGACGAGATTGCGTTCCAGACCAATCTGCTGGCCCTGAATGCGGGGGTCGAGGCGGCGCGCGCCGGCGATGCCGGGCGGGGCTTCGCCGTGGTCGCCACCGAGGTGCGCGCCCTGGCCCAGCGCTCCGCTGATGCGGCGAAGGAAATCAAGGCATTGATTTCCACCTCCGGCCAGCAAGTGGAAACCGGGGTGCGGCTGGTGAACGAGACCGGCAACGCGTTGGAGAGTATCGCCAAACAGGTCTCGAGGCTGAACGGCTTGATCGTCAACATCGCCGCCTCGGCGCAAGAACAGTCCTCCGGGCTCGGCCAGGTCAACAGCGCCATCAACGATCTGGATCAGGTGACCCAGAAAAACGCCGCGATGGTGGAAGAGACAAGCGCAGCCAGCCATAGCCTAACGCAGGAAGCCGAGACGCTGGCCAAGCTCATAGGCCAGTTCCGGATCAGCGATGCGGCGGCGAGGGCACGACCCGTCGGCGGCCTGACGCCGGCGAGAGGCCGCGCTGAACAGGCGGCATCCGGCGACTTTGCCGCCTTGGTCTCTTAAAGCAATCTGTGTTTAGGTTGACGCGCCAGCGTCAAGATAAACACGTGAAATTGCTTGCCCAAACATAAATAGAGCGAGTGGGTTTAAACCCATATGGCTCTAAAGGTTGTTTGAAAAACAATCCCCCTCTTAAAAATTCTAAAATTTTTGGGATGGGGGTGCTTTGTACAAAAGCTTCCACATTGGTACCCCGCCTTTTTCAAAGCAGCGACACCCAAAAATTTTTCAATTTCTCCAAGATTTTTTAAAGGATTTTTAAAAAAACCCTTAGCCTACCGGGGCGCCATAGATCCGTTCCAGCCACTCCCTCGCTGGGATCGGTCGGGTGAACAGATAGCCCTGCATGCGCGCGCAGCCATGGCGGCGCAGGAAGCTCACCTGCTCGGGCGTCTCCACCCCTTCCGCCACCACATCCAGCCCCAGCCTGCCGCCCATCGCCAAAATCACCTCGACAATGGCGACAGAGGACGCATCCTCGGGCACCCGGCCGACAAACCCCTTATCGATCTTGATCTCATGGATCGGCAATTGCTGCAGATAATGCAGGCTGGAATAGCCGGTGCCGAAATCATCCACTGAAAACCGCACCCCATGCGCTGCCAGGCTGCGCATGATCGCGCCGATCTCCAGCACATCCTTCACCAGCAGATTTTCGGTGATCTCCAGCGTCAGCCGGTCGGGCGCGATGCCGGAACTCTCGATCGCATCCAGCACATGGCTGACAAAAGCCGGGTCGCGGAATTGCCGGGGGCTGACATTCACCGAAAGCCGGGTCAGCGGACGATACGCCTTCACCCGTGCCAGCAGGCTGCAGGATTCACGCAGCACCCAGCGCCCCAGCGGCACGATCAGGCCGGAGCTTTCGGCGACGCTGATGAACTGCGCCGGCGAGATGATCCGCCCATCCTGCCCGCGCAGGCGGATCAGCGCCTCGGTGCTCACCGCCAGCCCGTCCTCGTCCACCTGGTCCTGCAGCCAGATCTCGAAACGCCCGGCCTTCAGCGCGCCGCGGATATCATCCTCCACCGCGTGCCGCGCCATCAGCGACTGATACATCGCAGGCTGGAACATCACCACCTCGGTATCGCTGGTCTTGGCCTGATACATCGCCGTGTCCGCCTCGCGGATCAGCGCATCCAGCGTGTCGTCGGGCTTGGGGAAGATGGTGAAGCCGATGCTCGCCCCCAGATGATATTCCCGCTCGCCCAGCATGAAAGGCTGGCTGGCCAGCGCATCCTTGATCTTGCGCGCGACGATTCCGGCATGCTGGGCCGCCGCCTCGCCGGTGGCGCCGGCCTCGGTCAGCAGCACCACGAATTCATCGCCGCCGACGCGCGCCACCGTGTCGCGGGCGCGCAGCACCAGCTTCAGCCGCACCGCCACCTCGCGGATCACCTCATCCCCGGCGGCATGGCCGAGCATGTCGTTAATCACCTTGAACCGGTCGAGATCGATGAACAGCAGCGCGCCCTGGCTGCCATTGCGCCGCATCTCGGCCAGCGCCTCGCCCAGCCGCTCATTCAGCAGCCGGCGGTTCGGCAGCTCGGTCAGCGGGTCGAGATGGGCGAGCTGATAGATCTTCTCTTCCGCGGTGCGCCGCTCGGTGATGTCGATCCAGGCGCCGACGATGCGAAAATGCGCCGCCCCTTCCATCCGGCGCAGCGTCATCTCATCGCGGATCCAGCGATAGCTGCCATCGCGATGGCGGATCTGGTAGCGAAGGGTGCACTGGCCTTTTTCCAGCACACACCGCATGGCATCCACCAGCTGGGCGCGATCCTCCGGATGAATCCGGCTGCGCCACCAATCCTGGCTGCAGACATCGGCCGGCGCAAAGCCCAGCATGTCCTGGATATTCGGGCTCACCCCCAGCGGCGTCACCTCCTCGCCGGTCACCGCCAGCTCGTAGAGCACCACGCCGCTGGCTTGCAGCAGCCGCTCCAGCCGGGTCTCGCTCTCCGAGCGGGCGATGAGGGCGACATCGCGCTCCTGCCGGGTCTTGATCGCCTCCAGCGCCTTGCCGAGATTGGCGGTCAGCTCGCTGAGCAGAATCTGCTCCTCGTCGCCGAAGGCCATCGGCGTCGCGGAATAGAGCACGAACACGCCATCGGGGGGCGCCTCCGGCGGCCCGAAGGGCAGCGCGATGACGGCGCGAAACCCGTTCGCCAGCGCCTGCTCGCGCCAGGGCGCGAAGCTCGGTTCACGGGCGACATCGTGCACCACGGCCATCCGGGCGTCACGCAGGGCACGCCCGGCTGGGCCTTGCCCGGCAGGCACGTCCGCCCAGGAAAGATTGAGCCGGGCGGTATAAGCCTCGCCCGCGCCATGATGCGCGGCGACCTGGATGCGTCGTGCCTGATCCTGCCGCGCCAGCCCGATCCAGGCGCCCTGATACCCGCCAACCTCCACCCCCAGCCGGCAGGCGGCGGCGAACAAGGCACGCGGACGCTTGGCCTGCTCGAAGGTCTCGGTGGAGGCGTGAATGGTGCGCAGCGCCCGGTTGGCGCGCGCCAGCGCATCCTCGCGCTGGCGCCCCAGCAGCAAGGGCGTCAGCCGGGTGATGAATTCCAGGATCAGCCCATGCATCCCGGCCGGCACATCCGGCCGCTCGAAGCCCAGCACCAGGCCAAAGCGCCACGCCGCGAGGTCGAACGGATGCATGATCTGCCGCCGCAGGCCAGCGGCCACCAGCTCCTCCAGCCGGGGATAATGGTGCAGATCATCCGCCAGGCTCAGCGGCCCGGTATCCGCCACCTGGCCCTGCGCCAGCTGGCTGCCAAAGCTGAACAGGCTGAATGGCATGCGCCCGAACCAGCCGGACATCTCCGACGCCGCCAGGCCACTTTCCGGCTGAAAATAGGATTTCACATATTCGATCTGCGCCGCCGCCGGATGCAGCGCCATCAGCATGCAGATCGCCGCCCCCATCCGCTCGGCGCAATAAGCCAGCGCCTGGTCCAGGGCCGCGTCGAAATCCGGCGCCCCGGCGATGCCCGAGGCCAGGCAGTTCCAGAAGGCCGTGTCCGCCGAGGCGGCAATCTGCTCGCGCTGCAGCCGGCGCACCTCCAGCTCGGTGATCACCGCGCCCGCGAGGTCGCGCAGGAAGCCACGCTCCGCCGCGGCGAACGGGCGCCCCGGCGTGGCATCGCGCACGCACAGCATGCCGATGCGATGCCCCTGCGGCGTGATGACCGGAATGCCGGCATAAAAGCGGAAGGGCAGAGACGGGCCGGCATCCTGGATCACAAAGCCGTCTTCCTGGCGGATGGCGTCCTGGCACAGGGCCAGCTCCTCAGCCGTCCAACCTGGCGCCTCCGGGCCGCCGCCGCTCCAGACGCGCTGACCATCCTGGAAGCGCAGCATCCCGGCCTGCACGCCAAGCCCTTCCGCCGCGAGCCGGGCGAAGCGCTCGAACGGCGCCGGCGCCGGCGCATCCCTCACCGCATAGCGCGCCAAAGCCGCGAGCTGGCGCTGCTCCAGCTCCACGCCGGAAACGCGAGCTTGCCAGAATTCATGCAAATCGATCATGCCGACCAAAAGACTAACATGACGGCCGAATTGTTAAAACCACGTCCAGGTCGGGAGTCTCCCATACTCATTTCGGCATCTTGCGCGTCAGGAATGTTTAAAATTTTACGTCTTGTCCAGCCCCTCTGTTTCAGGCCGGGATAAGGCCCCAGCCGCGCCGCCCCCAACCGGCCAGGACAATCGGCCCAAATCTTGCTTTTTGCCATCCCTAACGCTAGGACAGCGTCACAGCCACAGGCGCGCGGGGACCCTCCTCTCCCCGCCCCGCCGCTGCCATTTGGCATTTCCGCAGACGGCTTCTGCACAAATCGCATCTGAAGATGTGCATCGTTTGGAAAGGACAAAGAATGACATTCGCCACGCCCGTCGAGGCCGTGATCTTCGATATGGACGGGCTTCTGCTCGATACCGAATCCCTCGCCATGGCCGCCCTGGTCTCTGCCGGTCAGGCGCTGGGCTACGACATGAAAGACGAATTCTGCTATCTGATGATCGGCGCGCCGGCGGATAAATGCCGCGCTTTGGTCACGGAAAAATATGGCGCGGATTTCCCGCTGGAGCGCTATTTCGCGACCCAGGAACAGCATCTGCGCGAACTGGTCGATGCCGGAAAAATGCAGCTGAAAAGCGGCGTGATTGAAATTCTCGACGAGCTGGACCGGCAGGGCATCAAGCGCGCCATCGCCACCTCCTCCTCACGGCTGCGCACCGACCATCATCTGCAGCTGGCCGGCATCGCGCATCGCTTTCAACAAATCGTCACGCGCGACGATGTCACCCGCGGCAAGCCCCATCCGGACCCGTATCTGAAGGCCGCCTCACTGCTCGGCGTGACGCCGGATCGCTGTCTGGCGCTGGAAGATTCCTATAATGGCGTGCGCGCCGCGGTGGCCGCGAAGATGCGCGTGATCATGATCCCGGATCTGCTGCCCGCCACCGATGAGATGCGCAATGTCGCGCATCGCATCGTCACCTCGCTGCACGATGCCGTTACCCATCTGCAGGAGCTGCGCCAGGCCGCGTAAGGCCGCGCAACCTAGAGCCTCAAGCTTTTAGCTTGAGGCTCTAGGTTTTTGATATTGGCGAGCAATTTCATGTGTTAATCTTGAGGCTGCCGCGTCAAGATTAACACATATTGCTCTAACATAAAAAACCCGGCCATCTGACCGGGTTTTTTATGCGTGGATCAATGTGTGATGTTTTCGTGACGCAGTCGCAGCCGCAGCGCCTCGCGCACCGAGAGCACCCGCAGATCCCGCAAGGCGGTGGCCAGCTCATCGACCAACGCCTCATCGCCCGCCGCGCCGGCGCCGAAAATATCTTCCTGGCCGAGGAACAGCCGCGCCTGCGCCTGTGGCTGCGCGCTCTCCTGCGCCGCCAGCGCCAGCAGCGCCTCCTTGCGCGGATCGGTGATCACCAGCCCCCGTGCCATGCCCTGGCGCTGGGTGAACCAGCTGATCCAGCCGGCGATGGCCAGCACGGTCAGCGGCGCGGGGCGCCCCGCCACGCGGTTTTCCAGCAGCGGGCGGAACAGCCTGGTCGCCATCTTGGTCGAGCCATTGCGGCCGATGCGTGAAACATCGTGCCGGATCGCGGGGTTGCGCAGCCGTGTCATTAAAACCGAGGCATAGTCTTGCAACTTCGCTGCCGGCATCGCCAGCGTCGCGCCTTGCTCGGCCTGCATGAATTGCGCCGCCGCCGCCGCGAACGCCGCATCGGCCATCGCATCGGCAATGGTCTTGTAGCCGGCGAGCCCGCCGAGATAGGCCAGCATCATATGCACGCCGTTGAGCATGCGCAGCTTCGCCAGCTCATAGGGCGCGACATCGCTGACAAACTGCGCCCCCGCCGCTTCCCAGAGCGGACGCGGCCCGGCGAAATCCTCGATCACCCATTGCAGGAACGGTTCCATCGAAACCGGCGCCGCATCCGCAAAGCCGGTGAGTTTCAGCGCATCCTCACGGTCCGCCGCACTCGCGGTCGGAACGATCCGGTCCACCATCGTGTTCGGGAAGCGGACATTGCGCGCGATCCAGTTGGCCAGCCGGCCACTGCGCAGGCTGGCGAAATTCACCACCGCGTCGCGCAGGGTGCGGCCATTCTCGGAAATATTATCGCAGCTGATGATCACCGGCGGACGCCCGCCCTCGGCATAGATCCGCTCCAGACCAAGGGCGATGGCGCCGACGGCACTGCGCGGACGCAACGGCTTCAGCAGATCGTGCTGAATATCCTTATGGCTGTCCATCAGCCGGCCGCTGCTCGGCTCCAGCAGATAGCCGGTCGGCGTGATCGTCAGCGTGACGATTTTCGTCCGTGGATCCGCGATGCGCGCGGGTAGGCCGAACGGATCGGTCGGGGCGTGCACGATATCGCGCAGCACGCCGACGATTTCCGCCTTGGTGCCGGCCTCGCTGCGTTCCAGCGCGGTATAGAGCCCATCCTGCGGGCGCAACTGCTCGGGCACGGTGGCGCGGGTCATGCTCGCGGCGGCAATGCCCCAGCCCAGCCCTGCATCCCCTTGCGCCTCAATGGCGCGCTGCGTCGCCAGCGCCTGGTGCGCGCGATGAAACGCGCCACAGCCCAAATGCAAAATGCCGCATTCAAGCGCCATCGGATCGAAATCAGGCAGACGCGCACGATGATTCACCGCGTCCAGGCGATCAAGGCGAAGCCGTCGCGGCTCCGGCAATTTTGATCGTATTGTGATATTTTCATCAAATCTATCGAGCAACAAATGCGGCCCTCCTCTGCTAGGCGTCAGGAGACATTCCGCTTCAAAGAAGCAAAACACGAAATCTCAAGGATTTTAGATGATCATCACCCGTGAGGTCCACCCAGAACGGCCGTCGCAGCTTCGTTTTGCCAAAATCAGACGCTGCGAATTTCCATTCTTCCTTTCACAGCGGCGCATCTTTTGTAACGTTTACGTAAATGAAAAAGCCGTAACACGTGGTCAAAAATGGGGTTTGGCGATTCGTATTTGCCGCAGTGCGGCATCTCGGTTGCCCTTCGTAACAGAATGTCAAACAGCACCCATGCTATAACGCCCCCCCATGGAACAGCTCGCGATGCACGCCTTGGTGCGCTTCGGCTATGGCGGCGGCCCGCAAACCCCGCCCCCGGCGGATGCGCCGGCCTGGCTGCACGCGCAGATCACCGGGCCGGACCCGGCTCTGGCCGCCGGCGCCTTCGCCAGCCTGCCCACCGGCCAGGCGGCTTTGGACGTTTTGCGCGAGGATGCGGTGCTGCGCCGTCAGGAACTGGCAGCGCAGGCCGCCGGCACCGCCCCCGCCGCCAAGCCCGCCTTCAAACCGCGCAGCCACCAGCTTTACCTGGATGACGCGCTGGCGCAGATCGATTTCGCCGCCACCACGGATGCGCCCTTCCGTGAGCGTCTGGTCTGGTTCTGGGCCAATCATTTCAGCGTCTCGATCCTGCAGGGCAACACCGCGCCGCTGGTCGGCCCCTTCATCCGCGAGGCGATCCGCCCGCATGTCAGCGGCCATTTCGCCGAGATGGTGCTGGCGGTGGAACGCCATCCGGCGATGCTGCTCTATCTCGACAACCAGCAATCCATCGGCCCCAACAGCCCCGCCGGACAACGCAGCGGCAAGGGGTTGAACGAAAATCTCGGCCGCGAATGCATGGAGCTGCACACGGTCGGGCTGGAGGCGGGCTACAGCCAGGCGGATGTCACCAGCATGGCCAAGCTGCTCACCGGCTGGTCGGTCGCCACCACCGCGGAAGGCGGCGGGGATGAGCTGACCGGCTATAAATTCCGCCCCAACGCGCATGAGCCCGGGCCGCAAATTGTGATGGGGCAGCACTTCCCGGAAGGCGAGGAAGGCGGCATCGCAGCGCTGCGATTCCTGGCCACCTATCATACCGCCTATCACCGCATCGCCACCGGCCTCGCCACCCATTTCATCTCTGACAATCCCCCGCCCCAGGCTGTAGCGGCCCTCACCCAGTCCCTGGCGCGCTCGGGCGGGCATCTGCCCAGCGCCTATGCCACGCTGATCGGGCTGGGGCTGCAGGCGCCGAAGCTGGCTAAGGTAAAAACCCCGTTCGACTATACCATCTCCTTGCTGCGCGCCGCCCCGCCGCCGCAGCCGCCAAGGCCGGGCGCGGTGCTCTATATGCTGGCCCAGCTCGGCCAGCCGCTCTGGGCCGCCCCCTTGCCGAATGGCTGGCCAGATAATGCCGGCGCCTGGGCAGACCCGGATCTGATGCTGGGCCGGGTGGATGCCGCCTATACCTATGCCGGGCTGCTCGCCGGGGCCAACCCGCAGGCCATCGCCGCAACCGCGCTGGGAGGCTTGCAGAAGCCCGCCACCGGTCAGGCCATGGCCAAGGCCGGCTCCCCGCGCGAGGCTCTGGCCATGCTCTTCACCAGCCCGGAGTTTCTGCGGCGATGATCCCGCATCTCCCCCTCTCCCGCCGCGCCGCCCTGCTCGGCCTCACCGCCACCGCCTTTGCCGGGCAGACCCGCCTGGCCCTGGCCAGCGCGCCGACGGAGCAGCGCTTCATCGTCGTGCTGCTGCGCGGCGCCTTGGACGGCATGGCCGCCCTGCCGCCTTATGGCGATGCCAATCTGGCGGGCTTGCGCGCCGGGCTGGTCCCGCCCGCCATCGGCCAGCCGAACGGCATGCTGGATCTCGGCGGCTTTTACGGGCTGCACCCGGCCCTGGCCAATCTGCACGGGCTCTACCAGGCCGGGGAGGCGCTGCCGGTGCATGCCATCGCCGGGCCCTACCGCACCCGCAGCCATTTCGAGGCCCAGGACCTGCTGCAGCTGGGGACTGAGACCAATTCCATCAGCTCCGGCTGGCTGAACCGGCTGCTGCTGGAGCTGCCGGCCCCGCCAGGCCCGGTCGCCAAAGGGCTGGCGGTGGGGCTGGCGATGCCGCTGCTGCTGGAAGGCCGCGCCCCCGTGGGGGCCTACGCGCCGCTCGGCCTCGCCGCCGCCCCGCCGGATCTGGTGCAGAAGGCCCTGGCGCTGAACGCCCCGGACCATGTGCTCGGCCCCGCTTTGGCCCAGGGCGTGCGGGAGATGCGGTTCGATGCCCGCATCCAGCAGGCCGAAGCCATGGAAATGTCCGACGATCAGCCGCCGATGGCGAAGAGTGCGAAGCGCGTCTATGGCTTTCCGCTGCTGGCGCAGAAGGCCGGGCAGATGCTGGCCGCGCCGGACGGGCCGCGCATCGCCGCCTTCGAGCTGGAGGGCTGGGACACGCATGGCAATCAGGTGAATGCGCTGAAGGGGGCGCTGGTCAATCTGGATACCGGGCTCGCCATGCTGAAACAATCGCTCGGGCCCGCCTGGGGCAGCACGGTGATCCTGGTCGCCACCGAATTCGGCCGCACCGCCGCGATGAACGGCACCAAGGGCACGGACCATGGCACCGCGACGGTGGCGTTTCTCATCGGCGGGCGGGTGGAGGGCGGCAAGGTGCGCGCCACCTGGCCGGGGCTGGGCCAAGGGCAGCTGTTCGAGAACCGCGATCTGGCGCCGACGGCGGATATACGCGCCTTGGCCAAGGGCGCGCTGGCGGCGCAGTTCGGGCTGCAAGGTGCGGCGCTGGAGCGCATCTTCCCCGGCAGCCTGGAGGCGCCGCCGATGGCGGGGCTGCTGCGGGCCTGAGTTTCAAAAGTTTTTTGGTGCCGCTTTTTTTCAAAAAAGCGGCGAAAACGTTCGGGGTGGTGACGACAATGTTGCCAACCCCCAGCGTTTGTGGGGACTTTTTGAAAAAAGCCCCCACACCCCCAAAAACTTTTATAACTTATTCAAATTTTTTGCAGGGCGGCCAGCACCTCAGCCCGCCCCGGCAAATCCGCCCCGGCGCGCTGGCAGGTCAGCGCCCCGGTCACGATCGCCTGGCGCAGCGCCGCCTCCGGCAAAATTTCCAGCCCGTCCCGGCTCAGTTGCCCGGCCGCCGCCAGCCCCTCCAGCAGCCCAGCCTGGAACGCATCCCCCGCCCCCACCGCATCCACCATGCTAATCGCCGGCGCCGGCAGCGCCATCTCGCCGGCCTTGGTAAAGGCCACGGCCCCTTGCTCGCTGCGCGTCACCACCACCAAAGCCGGGCGCCGCGCCAGCCAGCCGCGCGCCAGCGCCAACGGATCCTCGCCGGGATAAAGCAGCCCCAGATCCTCCTGCGACACCTTCACCATATCCGCCACTTGCAGCCACTCACCCAGGCTGGCGCGCCAGACGCCCATATCCGGCTCCACCGTCGGCCGCACATTCGGATCATAGGAAATCACCCTCTGCCCCGCCTGGGCGCGGGCAAAGCCCAGCAGCGTCGCCCCGCAAGGCTGCACCACCAGCGAGAAGGAGCCGAAATGCAGCGCGCGCACCTGCGCCGGCAGGTCCGGCAGATCCGCCGGCTCCAACAGCCGGTCCGCCATGCCGGCGCCATAAAAGGCGTAATGCGGCGAGCCCTGCGCATCGAGCTCCACCAGGCTCAACGTGGTCAGCGCCTCCTTGTCCGGGGAGAAGCGCATCTCCACCCCCTCGCCCGCCAGCGCGGCGCGCAGGCTCTGGCCCATCGGCCCGCTGGAGAAGCCGCCGAAAAACCCCACCTTCGCCCCCAGCCGCGCCAGCCCGAGCGCCACATTATAGGGTGAGCCGCCGCGATAAGCCTGCATCTGCAAGGCCGCCCCGGCCTCGCCACGCGGGAAAATATCGTACAAAGCTTCACCACAGACCAGAAACATCGTCTCTCCTTACCATCACGCGGCCGCCGGGCCGGAGCCCAGCAGCGGCTTCGCCTCGGCGCTGAATTTGCGCGCCAGAACCTCATTATTCGGCGCGAAATGGGCATAAAACGGCAGCAGCGCGGCGCCGATGGCCGGCCCATCCGGCCCCAGCCCGCCCTGGCGCAACACCGGCATCATCAACCCGCTCGGCACCAGCCGCGCCAGCGCCGCGCCCACCAGCGCCACGATCCTCGCCAGCGGCGCCGGCGGCAAAATCCCATCAATCACAATCGCCTCGACATCCACCACCGAGAGCGCGCCGATGATCGCCTGCGCCAGCGCCGCCGCGCAATCATCCTCCCACTGCCCCAGCCAGGGCTGCGCCGCCTCGCCCAGACCGGCGAGATCGCCGATCCGGTCGATCGCCACCCCGTTTGCCCGCAAATGCCGCAGCAGCACATAGATCGAGGCGCGATGCTGCAGCAGTTCGAACGGCCCGGCGGGTGGAACTGCCCCCGGCAGGGTGGAGGCGGAGACGGGGAAGGTGTTGAAGGCGGCGGCATTGCCATTCGGCCCGGTTTCCAGATTGCCGCCCAGCACCAGCCCGCCGCCGATGATGGTGCCGAGATAGAGATAGATGAAATTGCGCTCCGCCATCCCCTGGCCGCGCACCAGCTGGGCGGTGGCGGCGGCGGAGGCGTCATTCTCGAAAAACACCTCGCGCCTTGTCTGCGCCATCAGGAAACGGGGGAAGTTGAAATCCCGCCAGCCTTGCGCCAGCGCGGCGGGGAAGCCCAGCTCCTCCTGCCAGTTATCCAGGAAATAGGGCATGGTGACGCCCACCCCCAGCAGCCGGGCGCGCTGGCGCGGGGCGAGGGAGGCTTCCAGCGTGGCGATGGCCTCCAGCGCCAGGTTGGGGACGGTCTCCGGCGCGGGGTAAGGATATTCATGCTCGACCTGGCGCAGCACCTTGCCGGAGAGATCCACCAGCACCGCCTGGATCGCCCGCCGCCCGACATGCAGCCCGATGGAAAAGGCCCGCTCGGGATTGGCCTCATACAGCACCGAGGGCTGGCCGATCTGCCCGGTGCGCTTGCCCGCCTGCACCAGATAGCCAGCCTTGTGCAGCGCATCGACAATCCCCGCCACCGCCTGCGGGGTGAGGTTGGCGCCACGCGCGATCTCGGCCTTCGAGGCCTGGCCGAGCCGGCGGATCGCCTCCAGCACCACCCGCTCGTTGTAATGCCGGATCTGCATGGCATTGCTGCCTTGGCGGGAGGCGGCGGCCATCACAGCCCCGATGCCGCGAAGGCAGCGCGAAAGCGCTGATAGCGGGCCTTATTCAACCCGGCCTGGGGGCTGAAAACCTCGCGCACGGCCGGCGCGCGGCAGACTTCCGCCTCCTCGCCGCCATCGGCCAGCCAGGCCAGACGCGCCGCCCCCAGCGCCCCCGCCGCCGCGCCGCCCTCGGCCAGCTGCAAGGGCACGCCCAAAATATCGGCCAGCATCTGGTTCCAGAGCCCGCTGCGGCTGCCACCGCCGACCAGCAGCAGCCCCTGCGCCCCGGCGCCCTCGCCCAGCGCCAGCAACCCGTCCCGCAGCCCGAACGCCACCCCCTCCAGCACCGCGTAACCCAGCGCGGCGGCGCCGTGATCCTGCCCCAGCCCGAGGAAAGCGCCGCGCGCCGTAGCGCTATTATGCGGGGTCCGCTCGCCGGTCAGATACGGCAGAAATAAAGGTACAGCCTCGCGATCCTGCGGTCGCAGCGCTGCGATTTCGGCCAGCAGCGCGGCCTCGTTCGGCTGTCCGGTCAGGCGCGTCACCCAGCGCAAGCTGGCGGCGGCAGAGAGCATCACCGACATCTGGTGCCAGCGCCCCGGCAGCGCATGGCAGAAAGCATGGATGCAGGACGCCGCATTCGGCGCGAACCCGTCGGTGGCGCGGAAAATCACCCCCGAAGTGCCGAGCGAGAGAAACCCCTGCCCCGGCCGCACAATGCCCATGCCAACAGCACTCGCGGCATTATCGCCCGCCCCGCCGGCCACCAGCACATCCGCCCCCATGCCCCAGCGCGCCGCGAGATCAGGCCGCAGCCGGCCGGCGACATCGCTGCCCTCAGCCAGGCCTGGCATCTGCTTGCGGCGCATCCCCGAAGCGGCCAGCAGCTCGTCCGACCAGTCCCGCCGGCCCACATCCAGCCAGAACGTGCCGGACGCGTCGGACATGTCCGAAATCGCCGCCCCGGTCAGGCAGAGCCGCAGATAATCCTTAGGCAGCAGCACCAGCGCGATGCGCGCGAACAGATCCGGCTCGTGCCGCGCCATCCAGAGCAGTTTCGGCGCAGTGAAGCCGGGCATGGCGCGGTTGCCGGTGAGTGCGGAGGCCTGCGGGCAGGCTTCGTCCAGCGCCGCGCATTCAGCGAAGCTGCGGCCATCATTCCACAGGATCGCCGGGCGCAGCGGGCGGTGTGCGGCATCCAGCGCCACCGCGCCATGCATCTGGCCGGAGAGGCCGATGCCGCGTACCGCGCGCATCGCCGCCGGTTCGCGTTCGGCCAGCTCGTCCAGCGCCGAGAGCAACGCCGCCTCCCAGTCCGCCGGGTCCTGCTCGGACCAGAGCGGGCGCGGGGTGGAGATTCTCAAGCCCCGCTCCGCCTGCGTCAGCACGCGATGATCCGGCGCCAGCAGCAGCGCCTTCAGCGCCGAGGTGCCGAGATCCAGCCCGAGATACATTACCGGCTGGCGCGCCAGGCAACGGCGCGCTCATACGCGCGGCCAATAGCGGCTTCCAGCCGCGCATCCCCGGCCAGATCGCCGAACAGCACAATGTCGCGGCAGAAGGCCAGCAGCGGCAACGGCCCTTCCAGCATGGCGCGCACGCTGGCCTCATCCATCGCCTGGTCCTGATATTCAAAGGGCAGCTTGCCCGCCGCCCAATCCTGCAGGAACAGGAAGAACAAAGCCGGGATCATCGCCACACTCTCGATCCCCGCCGCGGCGGCGAAGCGCTGGCGGATGGTCGGCGTCACCCAGCCGGGGATTTTCGAATAGCCATCGGCGGCGACGCGCTGGTTGGTGTCGCGGATATAGGCGTTGGAGAAGCGCTCCAGCACCTTGTCGCGATAGGCGGCGAGGTTGATCGGGCTCGGCTCCAGCACCGGCAACACGTCGTTGGTGACGTAATCATAGGCGAAGCCGCGCACATCCTGATCCAGCGTGCCTTCATGGATGAACAGATAGCCCGCCAGCGTGCCGGCCCAGGCGATGGTGGAATGCTGGGCATTGAGCAGGCGGATTTTTGCCTCCTCATAAGGCTGCACCGAAGCCACCAGCTCCGCGCCGACCTTTTCCCAGGCCGGGCGGCCGGCGGCGAAATCATCCTCGATCACCCATTGGATGAAATCCTCACCCATCACCGGGCATTGGTCATTCCCGCCACAGGCGGCGCGCACGCGCTCGGCGACATCCGGCAGCGGGCGCGGGGTGATGCGGTCCACCATGCAGGCCGGGGTGGTGGTGTGGGTCTTCAGCCAGGAGAGCAGCTGCTCATCGCCGCGCCGGTAGAGGAATTCCGCGAAGCCTTCATGAAAGCGCTCGCCATTGCTGCGCAGATTATCGCAGGAGAGCAGCGTCACCTTGCCCGCATCGGCGCGCATGCGCGCATGCAGGATGGCGGCCAGCGCGCCATAGATGGTCAGCATCGTCCCCTGCTCAAGATCGCTGACCAGATCGGCGAAATTCAGATCCAGCTTGTGCTGCGGGGTGAGATAATAGCCGGCCTCGGTGACGGTGAAGGAGATGATCTTCACCTCCGGCCGGGCGCCATAGGCGATGAGGCCGGCCAGCCCCTCCTCCCACGGGATGACATGGCGGATGGATCGGATTTCCTGGTAGGCGCGCACGCCCGCCGGGGTCACGGTCTCGACATGATAGACGCCGTTCTGCGCGATCAGCGCGGCTTCCACCGCCTGCATGTCGGCGCGGATATTGGCCCCGGCCAGCACCCAGCTTTCATCGCCGAGATCGTGCAGCGCCTGGAGATAGACGGCCTGATGCGCCCGGTGGAACGAGCCCAGACCGAGATGCAGAATGACAGAAGGATGGGACATGGGGGTGTCTTTCAGGTGCCCGGAAGGGCGATGGCTTGACCTTGTTCATCGAACAGCGATGCGGCGTGGCCGCGTAGCGCGAAATGCAGCGTCTCGCCAAGCCGCACCGGCGCATCTGAGGAGAGTTTTACCGTCAAAGGCTGCGCGGCGCCGATATCGGCATAAGCGATGGTCTCATTGCCGAGATGCTCCACCACCTCCACCTTGCCCGCCAGCCCGCCTTCCGGCGCCAGCTCGATATGCTCCGGCCGCAGCCCCAGCGTCACCTTCGCCCCCGGCGCCAGGCGCGCCGGCACCGCGAAGCCCGAACCGCCTTCCAGCTTCAACATGCTGGCAGAGCCATCCGTCTGCACCACCTCAGCGCCGATCAAGTTCATCTTCGGCGAGCCGATGAAGCCGGCGACGAAAAGATTGGCCGGGTTGTGATACAGCTCCAGCGGCGTGCCGACCTGCTCGATCCGTCCGGCATTGAACACCACGATGCGATCCGCCAGCGTCATCGCCTCGATCTGGTCGTGGGTGACATAGATCATCGTGCTCTTGAGATCGTTATGCAGCTTGGCGATCTCGATGCGGGTCTGCACCCGCAGCGCCGCATCCAGGTTAGAGAGCGGCTCATCGAACAGAAAGGCTTTCGGCTGGCGCACGATGGCGCGGCCGATGGCGACACGCTGGCGCTGGCCGCCGGAGAGATTGGCGGGCTTGCGATCCAGCAGCGCATCCAGCTGCAAGGTTTTCGCCGCCACCGCGACGCGCGCATCGCGCTCGGCTTTCGGCACCCCGGCCAGGCGCAGCGCGAAGGCCATATTGTCCGCGACATTCATATGCGGATAGAGCGCGTAGCTCTGGAATACCATGGCGAGGCCGCGCTTGTCCGGCGGCACCTGGTTCACCCGCACCCCGTCGATCAGCAGCTCGCCGCCGCTGATCTCCTCCAGCCCCGCGATCATCCGCAAGAGCGTGGATTTGCCGCAGCCCGAGGGGCCGACAAAGACGACGAATTCGCGGTCATTGATGGTGAGGTCAACACCTTTGATGACCTCGACATTGCCGTAGGCTTTGCGAAGATTTTTAAGTTCGAGCGTGCACATCAGCAGAACATCCTATTTCACCGCGCCGAAGGTCAGGCCGCGGACGAGCTGGCGCTGGGTGAGCCAGCCGAAGATCAGAATCGGCGCCACCGCCAGCGTCGAGGCCGCCGAGAGCTTCGCCCAGAACAGCCCCTCGGGGGCGGAGAAGGTGGCGATGAAGGCGGTGAGCGGGGCGGCGTTGGAGGAGGTGAGGTTGAGGCTCCAGAAGGCCTCGTTCCAGGTCAGGATGATCGAGAGCAAGGCGGTGGAGGCGATGCCGGGCCCGGCCAGCGGCAGCAGCACGATGCGCAATTGCGCCAGCGGCCCGGCCCCGTCCATGCGCGAAGCCTCGATGATATCGCCTGGAATTTCCTTGAAGAATGTATAGAGCATCCAAACGATGATCGGCAGGTTGGAGAGCATCATCACCAGCACCAGCCCGGTGAGTGTGTCGAGCAGCCCGCTTTTCTGGCAGATCAGATAGATCGGCATCAGCACCCCCACCGCCGGCATCATCTTGGTGGAGAGCATCCAGAGCAGCAGATCCTTGGTCCAGCGATTGGGAAAGAACGCCATCGCGTAGGCGCCGGGCATCGCGATCAACAGCCCCAGCACGGTCGCCCCCAGCGCGATGCCGACGGAATTGCCGAGCGCGCCGAGATAATCGCCCTCGTGAATGACATGGGTGAAATTGGAGAGGATCGGGTGGAAGATCAGCAGCGGCGGGGAATGCACCGCGTCGATCTCGCTCTTGAACCCGGTCAGCACCATCCAGGCGACGGGGAAGAACATCAGCAACGCCGCCCCCCAGCCCAGCACGAAGACGATCAGTTTTTGCAAAGGTGAAGCTTTCATCTCTGGCTTTCCTTACAGATCGACATTGCGGGCGACGCTGCGGATGAGGAACAGCGCGACGATATTGGCGAGGATGACGGCGATGACACCGCCCGCCGAGGCGCCACCGACATCGAACGCCACCAGCGCTTTCTGATAGATCAGGTAGGTGAGCGTGGTGGTGGCATGGCCCGGCCCGCCGGAGGTGGTGACGAAGATTTCCGCGAACACCGCCAGCAGATAGATCGTCTCCATCATCATCACGATGGTGATCGGCCGGGAGAGATGCGGCAGGATCACGTAGCGCAGAATCTGCGGGCCGCGCGCCCCATCCATCTTCGCCGCCTCGATCTGCTGGCGATCCAGCGACTGCATGGCGGTGAGCAGGATCAGCGTCGCGAACGGCACCCATTCCCAGGAGACGATCATCACCTCGCCGGCCATCGGCGCATGGGTGAACCAGTCCAGCGGGGTGAAGCCCAGGCTGCGGGCGATATAGGCGAAGACGCCGTTCACCGGGTCCATCAGCAGATTTTTCCAGATCAGCGCGGCGACAGTCGGCATCACGAAAAACGGCCCGATGACCAGCAGCCGGGCGATGGCGCGGCCGGGAAATTCCTGGTCATAAAGCACCGCGAAAGCGACCCCCAGCACCAGCGTGATCACCAGCACGGCGGCGACCATCACCAGCTCATTCAGGATGGAGGCGAGAAAGGCCGGGCTTTCGACCAGGAATTTGTAATTGCTCCAGCCGGCGAAGCCGCTGATCGTCGGGTCGACGAGATTATAGCGCTGGAAGGAGAACCACAGCGTCATCGCCAGCGGCACCAGCGCCCAGAGCAGCAGCACGCCCACCGCGGGGGTGAGCAGCGGCCAGGTGCGCATCAGCTTGGCGCGATGCTGCATTTTGGGTTTTGCGTTGGCCATGTCTGGGGTTTCCCTTGCGAGGCGGGCGGCGCGCGGCCGCCCGCATTGGCTTTTACTTCAGATAGCCGGCCTGCTGCATGGCGCTGGTGGTGCTATCCTGCGCGGATTGCAGCGCCGCCTGCACGCTGGTGCCGCCACTCAGCGCCCCGGCGATATCCTGGCCGACCGTGGTGCCGATCTGCTGGAAGGGCGGGATGGTGACGAACTGGATGCCGGTATAGGGCACCGGCAGCAGCGTCGGGTGCTGCGGGTCAACACTCTGCACCGCCGCCAGAACCTGCTTGGCGAAGGGCGCCGCGGCCAGGTAATCCGGGTTCTGGTAGGTGGACATGCGCGTGCCCGGCGGGGCCAGCACCCAGCCATCGGTCTTGCCGACCAGATCGATATATTGCTTGGAGGTCGCCCAGGCGATGAATTCCTTCGCCACCTTCTCCTTCTTCGAGGAGCTGGGCACGGCGAGCGACCAGATCCACTGCCAGGAGGCGCCCTTATCCGTCACCGCGATCGGCGCCTTGGCGAAACCGACCTTGCCGGCGACCTGCGACTGCTTCGGATCCTCCAGCATACCGGCGGCAACCGTGCTATCCACCCAGATGGCGCAATGGCCGGTGGCGAACAGCGCCTCCACCTCGTTGAAGCCATCGGAGGCGGCACCCGGAGGGCCATCCTTCTGCATCAACTTCACGTAATAATTGATCGCGTCTTCCCAGGGCTTGGTGGTGAGCTGGGGTTTCCAGTCCATATCGAACCAGCGGCCGCCATTGCTGTTCACCAGCGTGCCGAGGAAGGCCATGTTCTCACCCCAGCCCGGCTTGCCGCGCAGGCAGATGCCGTATTGCTGCTTGGATTTATCGGTGAGCTTGTCCGCGAACTGCTCGATCTGCGCGTAGGTCGGCTGGTCCGGCATGGTTAGCCCGGCCTTCTCGAACAGATCCTTGCGGTACATGGTGAAGGAGGCCTCGGAATAGAACGGCACCGCATACATGTTGCCATTCACGGTGAGCGCGCTGCGCACCGGGGCCAGCAGGTCGTTATAATCATACGAGGCCGGGAAATCATTCAGCTTGTCCAGCCAGCCGCGCTTGGCCCAGATCGGGGTCTCATAGGCGCCGATGGTGACGACATCGAACTGGCCGCCATGGGTGGCGATGTCCGTGGTCACGCGCTGGCGCAGCACATTCTCTTCCAGCACCACCCATTTCACATGGTTGCCGGTCTCTTTCTCCCAGACTTTGCTGAGTTTCTGCATCACCACCATGTCGTTATTATTGACGGTGGCGACGGTGATGGTGGTCGCCAGCGCGCTGGTGCCGGAAGCGGCCAGCAGCGCCGCCGAGAGGGCAGCGGTGATCTTCAAACGCATGAAAGTCTCCTCCAAGAGAGCGATGTTATTTGTTTGGATGACAAGGCCGGCAAAAAAGCAGGGGTGGGGCTTGGGTCCTCGACTAATTAAATCACTTTGGTTTAATTAGTCGGGCGTCAGCGTCCCTGTCAATAATCTTTACGCTCAGGCTACGGACAGGCGCGGCGGCGGCTGCAATGCGGCCAGTGCCTGCTCGCACGGCGCGTCCAGCTTGAAGGCGAGCAGCGCATCCGCCCTTGTGTGGCCGAGATTCACCGCGGCGATCGGCTTGCCCGCCCGCGATGCCGCCAGGGCGAAGCGAAAGCCGGAATAGACCATGAGGGTGGAGCCGATAATCAGCATCGCATCCGCCTGGGCGAGATGGGTGAGTGCCGCCTGCACCCGGTTCGCCGGCACGGTTTCGCCGTAAAACACCACATCCGGCTTCAGGATGCCGCCGCAGTCCGGGCAGGGCGGCACAAGGAAGCTGGCAAAGGGCGCGCCTTCCAGCGCGGCATCACCATCCGGGGCCTGGGCGGCGTCCAGCCGCGCCCAGGCCGGGTTCAGCCGCTCCAGCTCGCTTTGCAGCGCGGCGCGTTTCCAGAGCCGCGCGCAGCCCATGCAGCGCACCCGGTCCAGCCGCCCGTGCAGATCGATCACATTGCGGCTGCCGGCGGCCTGGTGCAGCCGGTCGACATTCTGGGTGACGAGCTGCGCCACCCTGCCCTGCGCCTCCAGCCGGGCCAAGGCGCGATGCGCCTCGTTGGGCAAGGCCTGGCCGAAGCTGCGCCAGCCGATCAGGCTGCGGGCCCAGTAACGCTGGCGCACCAGCGCGCTGCCCATGAAGGCCTGGTAGGTGACCGGCGGCGGGCGCTTCCACCGCCCATCGCGGTCCCGGTAATCCGGGATGCCGGAATTCGTGCTGCAGCCCGCCCCGGTGATGATGAACAGACGCGGATGCCGGGCGATGAACGCGTCCAACGGCGCAAAAGAGGACATGGCTTAACTATTCCCCATGGCCTTTTGCATCGCAAGGCGCCGCGCGTCAGGCGCGGCCGCCCTCAGATCGTCGTTAAAATCCCGATCTCGATCGCCGCGGCGATGGCCGCCGCGCCGGCGCGGCCGTGCTGGTCATGGGCCTGGGCGAAGGCGATCATCGCCGCGTCGGGGGGATGGGTCCGCAAATGCGCCTCCACCGCGCGGGTGACGTGCTCGGTGAAATCCTCATCCGCGCTGAACGGCGCCAGCCCGCGCGCCAGCTCCGCGGCGATGGAACGGATCATCGTCTCATAAGCGTCTTGCATAAGGCTGTTTACCCGTGGAGCCCCGGCCAGGGGAAGCGGCCAGCCTCAGACCATCTTCAGCAGCGTGGCGCCGCTGCGCCAGAGCATATAGGCGGCGACGACGAAGATCAGCCCGGCGAAGACGCTGGTGAGCTGGCCGCGATTGCCGGCAAGCCGCCGGGCCGCCTTCGCCCCGGCAAAGCCGCCGATGATGCCGCCGAGGATGAAGATCACCGCCAGCCCCCAATCCACCATGCCGGAGGCGGCGTAATTCACCGCCGTGGTCAGCCCGAACGCCGCCACCGCCACCAGCGAGGTGCCGACGGCATTGAGCATCGGCATATGGGTGGAGGCAACCAGCCCGGGGACGATGAGAAACCCGCCGCCAATACCGAAAAACCCTGAAAACACGCCTGTGCCCAGGCCAAAGCCCAGAACCTTCGGCGCGTTCTCGCGGTTGCATTGCGCGCCGGGAATGCCCTGGTCGTGGCGGCCGCGCAGCATCACGATGCCGATCAGAACCATCAGCAGCGCGAACAGGAAGAGCAGCTTCTGCCCATCGATCGCCTTGCCCAGCGAGGAGCCAGCAAACGCCCCGGCGATCCCCGCCACCGCATACATACCGCCGCAACGCCATTTCACCGTCTGGGCGCGGGCATGGTTGGCCAGGCCGGTGAGCGCATTCGCCGCCACCGCCAGGGCGCTGGTGCCGATCGCCACATGCGCGTTCGGCACCCCGACCAGATAGACCATCAGCGGCACCGCCAGAATCGAGCCGCCGCCGCCGACCAGCCCGAGCGTGAAGCCGACCACGCCGCCACTGCCCGCCCCCAACGCATATTGCAGCATATCGAGTGACATCGCCCCGCCCCCTCAGTTCTGCACGGCGCTGAGCGGCTTGGGGGCCGCCAGCCATTCCCTTCCCTTCAGCATGTCGTGCCAGTACAGCGTCGGCAAAATGCGGTCCTTCAGGAACCAGGCGGCGCGGGTGGGCCTGGTGCCGTCCACCACCCAGCGCGGGAAGGTCGGCGTTACCTTGCCGCCATAGCTGAACTCCGCCAGCACGATGCGCCCGCGCTCCACCGTCAGCGGGCAGCTGCCATAGCCGAGATAGGCGCCCGCCATCTCCTTGCCGGCGAGTTGCGCCAGCACGTTCACCGCCACCACCGGCGCCTGCTGGCGCACCGCCGCGGCGGTTTTGGCATTCGGCGCGGCGCAGCCATCACCCAGCGCGAACACGTTGGGAAAGTCCGGATGCTGCAACGTTGTCTCATTCACCGCGACGAAGCCGCTCGGCCCCGCCAGCTTGCTGCTGCGCACGCAATCCGGCGCCACTTGCGGGGGGACGGCGTGCAGCATGTCGAACTCACGCTCGATGGTCTCCACCCCGTCCGGCGTCTTGCGCTCGAACCGGGCGAGGCGCGCGCGCCCATCCACCGCCACCAGCCTGCTTTCGAAATTCAATTCGATGCCGTAGCGCTGCACATAGCTCATCAGCGCCGGCACATAGGCGGGCACGCCGAACAGCACCCCCCCGGCATTGTGGAATTCCACCTGGATGCCGGAGAGATGCCCGGCCTTCAGCCAGCGGTCGCAGCTCAGATACATCGCCTTCTGCGGCGCCCCGGCGCATTTGATCGGCATTGGCGGCTGGGTGAACAAAGCCCGGCCGGATGTCAGCTCGGCGGAGAGCCGGTTGGTGTAAGGCGCGAGGTCGAACCGGTAATTCGAGGTGACACCGTTGCAGCCCAGCGCCTCCTGCAAGCCGGGGATCTGCTCCCAGGCCAGGCGCAGCCCCGGGGCGACCACCAGCGCGCGATAGGCGACATCGCCGCCATCGCCGAGGATCACCCGGTTCTCCTCCGGCGCGAAGCCGGAGACGCTGGCGCGCAGCCATTGCACGCCTTTGGGCATCACCTGCGCCATCGGCCGGCAGGTGGCCTGGGGCTGGAACACCCCTGCCCCCACCAGCGTCCAGCCCGGCTGGTAATAATGCACATCCATCGGCTCGATGACGGCGATGGAGAGGCCGCTTTTGCGTTTCAGCAGGCTGGCGGCGGTGGCGATGCCGCCGGAGCCGCCGCCGACGATGACGACATCATAAATCTTGGCGCTGCACGGGCTGGGGGTGGCCTGCTGCCGGGACACGGCGAGATACAGCGTCTCCGCCCGTGCGCCGGAGCGGCAATAGCCCAGCACCGGCCCGGGCAGGCTGGCCAGGGCCCGCGCCATCTTGCCGACATCCTCGGCACCGACCGCGCGCGAGGCCACCGGCACAAACGCAAAGCCGAGCCCGGCCTTGGCGCAGGCCGCCTCGATCTCGGCGGCGCTGGGCTGGTTGGCATCCTCGCCATCCGGGCGGGTGCAGATGACGGTTTTGAAGCCCTGATCCGCCACCGCTTGCAGCTCTTGCGGCTGCAGCTGCGGGGTTACGGAAAAATCCGCTGTAACCGGCCTGATCTCCATCGTCTCAACGCCCCTTGCTGCCCGGCATGTTGGCCTGCCGGCTTATGGTCAGTTTAAAAATTCCCATGCCGGCGACCATCGCCAGCACGAACAGGCCAGCCCGCGCCGGGGCGAAAGCGAGGTCCGCCAGGCCAGGCCCGGGGCAGAGCCCGGCAATGCCCCAGCCAATGCCGAACAAGGCCGCACCGCCCAGCAGCTTCGCATCCAGCCCGGAAGTGCCGGGCAGGCTGAACGAGGCCGCCGCCAGCGGCGCGCGCAGTCTGCGCTGCACCCGCCAGGCCAGCGCCATCGGCAGCAAGGCGCCGCCCATCACGAAGGCCAGCGTCGGGTTCCAGGCGCCGAAAATATCCAGAAAGCCGCGCACCTTGGCCGGATCGCACATGCCAGAGAGCGCCAGCCCGGCGCCGAACAGCAGCCCGGCGAACAGCGCGAGAGAGATCTGCCTCATGACAACCCCACCAGACGCATGACCGCCACGGTGACAATACCGCTGCCCATGAAACAAAATGTCGCGGCGATGGAGCGCGGGGAGAGGCGCGACATGCCGCACACCCCATGCCCGCTGGTGCAGCCCGAGCCCAGCCTGGTGCCGAACCCGACCACCAGCCCGGCCACCAGCAGCGCCCCGGCGGAGGGAAAGCGCAAGACCGGCGCCCCGAACACCGCGCTCAGCGCCAACGCCCCCAGCGGCAGGCCGAGGATGAAGGCCCAGGCCACCCCGGCGGGCGCGCCGGCCTCGGCCAGCCCCACCGCGCGGGCGCTCAGCCCGCTCACCCCGGCGATCCGCCCCAGCCCCAGCAGCATCAACGCAGCCGCGCCGCCAATCATCAGCCCGCCCAGCAGGCCAAACAGCCAGACCTGCGGCATCAGACGGAATCCAGCGGGATTTTGAGATAGCGTACGCCGTTCTCTTCCGGCGGCGGCAGATGCCCGCCACGCATATTCACCTGCACCGAGGGCAGGATCAGCCGCGGCATCGCCAGCGTCGCGTCCCGCGCCTCGCGCATTTTCACGAACTCATCCTCGGAAATCCCGTCGCGCACATGGATGTTACCGACCCGCTCGGCACCCACGCTGGTCTCCCAGGCATAGGTCTCGCGCCCCGGCGCCTTGTAGTCATGGCAGAGGAACACACGGGTCCGCTCGGGCAGCGCCAGCAGCCGGCGGATGGAGCGGAAAAGCTGGCGCGCATCGCCACCGGGGAAATCGGCGCGAGCGGTGCCGTAATCGGGCATGAACAAGGTATCGCCGCAGAAGATCGCATCGCCGATCACATAGGCCAGATCCGCCGGGGTGTGGCCGGGCACATGCAGCACCATCGCCTCCAGCCCGCCGATCCTGAAGCTGTCGCCATCCTTGAACAGCTGGTCGAAATCCGAGCCGTCGCGCTGAAATTCCGTGCCGGCATTGAATAACTTGCCGAAAATAGTCTGCACCGCGACGATCTCGGCGCCGATGGCGAGCTTGCCGCCGAGCTTGCCCTGCAGATAGGGCGCGGCGGAGAGATGATCCGCATGGGCATGGGTTTCCAGCAGCCATTCGACGCTGAGCCCTTCCGCCTGGACATAGGCGATGATGGCGTCCGCCGAGGCAAAGGAGGTGCGCCCAGCGGCGGGGTCGTAATCCAGCACGCTGTCGATGATCGCGGCACGCCGGGTCGCCGGGTCATGCACCACATAGCTCACCGTGAAGGTCGGCTCGTCGAAAAACGCCTTCACCGGCACCGATCCGGCCGGGTGGGCGGCGATCAAGGCGCAGGCGCGATCGAAGGCAGGGTCTGACATCTAGGTTGCCTTTAATTATAATTTACGTTAAATACGTAAATATGAAACTGACCTTGTGTCAAGTGAAACTTGCGGCAATCTGGCAGGATGAGGCTGATGATCGATGAATGATACCCCCCTGCAAGCCGCCCCCCGCCCGTTGCGGCTCGGCGATCCCGCCCCGGATTTCGTCGCCCGCACCACCCAGGGCGAGGTCAGGCTTTCCGGCTTTCGCAAACGCTGGCTGCTGTTCTTCTCGCATCCGGCGGATTTCACCCCGGTCTGCACCACCGAATTCGTGGGGTTGGCCAAGGCCGCCGACCGCTTCGCGGCGATGAACTGCGCCCTGCTCGGGCTTTCGGTGGATAGTTTGTTCTCCCACCTGGCCTGGTTGCGGGCGATCCAGGAGGCGTTTGGCGTCACCGTGCCCTTCCCGCTGGTCGAGGATCCGAGCATGGCGGTCGGCCGCGCCTATGGCATGCTGGACGAGACCACGCCGGACAGCGCCAGCGTGCGCGCCAGCTATTTCATCGACCCGAACGGCATCATCCGGGCGATGACCTGGTATCCGCATAATGTCGGCCGTTCGGTGGAGGAGACGCTGCGCCTGCTCGCCGCGCTGCAGGCGACGCATGACGACAAGGCGATGGCGCCGGAAGGCTGGCGCCCCGGCGAGGCGCTGCTGGCCCCGCCCGCCGCCTCGCTCGCCGGCATCGAGGCCGGGCCGGACTGGTTCTGCCATAAGGTGAGAGGATGAGCCCGTTGCATCAGGACCGCGCCCGGGCTGAGGCGGCGGCTGATCTGCTGAAGGTTTATGCGCAGCCGCAGCGTCTGATGATCCTGTCGCTGCTGCTGGAGGGCGAGCGCACGGTCAGCGAGATCGACGCCGCCACCGCCATCGGCCAGCCGGCCTTGAGCCAGCAGCTGGCGGAGCTGCGCCGCAAGGAGCTGGTGCGCACCCGGCGCCAGGGCACGCAGATTTTCTATGCGCTGGCGGATGCGAAAACCGAACTCTGCGTGACCTGCATGCAGGCGATGCTGGGCGGGGACGCGCAGAGCGCGCTGCGCCTGCAGGCCGGGCAAGCCTCGGCGCCGGCGCAAACCCAGCCCAGCGCGCCGCCCGCCGGCACGGCGCGCTTCGCCCGGATCATTCCCGCCTAGAGCATCAAGCTTTTAGCTTGATGCTTTAAGTTTTGTTTTAGCGCGCAATTTCATGTGCTTATCCTGACGCTGGCGCGTCAACCTAAACACATATTGCTCTAAGTTTCAGGCCGGCATGGCCGCCAGCAGCTTGTCCAGCGTCACCGGATAGTCGCGCACCCGAACCCCGGTGGCATTATACACAGCATTGGCCACCGCCGCCGCCGCGCCGCACAGCCCCAGCTCGCCCACCCCCTTGGCCTTCATCGGCGAGGAGAGCGGGTCCGGCTCGTCCAGGAATACCACCTCCTGATGCGGAATATCCGCATGCACCGGCACCTCGTACCCGGCGAGATCGTGATTGGCGAAATAGCCGCGCTGATGGTCGACCGCCAACTCCTCCATTAGCGCCGCGCCAACCCCCATCGTCATCGCGCCGATCACCTGGCTGCGGGCGGATTTGGGGTTGAGGATGCGCCCGGCATCGCAGACCGCCAGCATCCGCCGCACCCGGATTTCCGCCGTCGCCGCATCCACCGACACCTCGGCGAAATGCGCGGCGAAGGTGGATTGCTGATAGCGTTCCGCCAGATCGCCATATTCGATGCCATCCTCGGCCACCAGCTCGCCCTGGCGGGCGGCCTGCGCCAAGGCGGTGCGGTTGCCGCCGGACTGCACCCGGCCATCGGCGAATACCGCATCGGCCTCATTGAGCCCCAGCCGCGCGACGATCAGCTGGCGCAGCCCGACACAGGCGGCATAGACGCCGGCGGTGGCATTGTTCGCCCCCCATTGCCCGCCCGAGCCGGCGGAGACGGGGGAGTCGGAATCCCCCAGCCGCACCTCCACCTGCGCCATCGGCAACCCCAGCATCTCGGCGGCGGTCTGGGCGATGATGGTGTAGCTGCCGGTGCCAATATCGGTCATGTCGGTCTCGACGATCAGCCGGCAATCGCGGGTCAGCCGCACCCGGGCGGCGGATTTGGTCAGCAGATTATTGCGGATGCCGGCGGCGACACCGAGCCCAATGAAAGCGCCGCCCTCCCGGCGCTGGCCGGGCTTGGCCTGGCGTTGCGCCCAGCCGAAACGCTGCGCGCCGCGTTTCAGACATTCCACCAGATGGCGTTGCGAAAACGGCCGCCCAGGGTTTTCCGGATCCACCCGGGTGTCGTTGAGGATCCGGAACTGCACCGGGTCCATGCCCAGCCGCTCCGCCATCTCATCCATCGCCACTTCCAGCGCCATCAGCCCGGAGGCCTCGCCGGGGGCACGCATGGCATTGCCCTCGG
The DNA here is from genome assembly GCF_000687875.1 of Acidocella facilis ATCC 35904. Taxonomy (GTDB): domain Bacteria; phylum Pseudomonadota; class Alphaproteobacteria; order Acetobacterales; family Acetobacteraceae; genus Acidocella; species Acidocella facilis. The sequence goes on from NZ_JHYG01000008.1 coordinate 123,852, forward strand.
GCAGATCCAGCCGCGCCAGCCGGGTGCGGGTGAGCCGCCCCGGGGCGGCGTAGAGCAGCCGGGTCTGATGCACGGCGGTCTCGGTGGCGCCGCCCGGCAGATTGCCGGACCAGCTTTCATGCGCGATCGCCAGCAGCCTGCCATCCGGCGCGGCGCCCAGGCGGATGCGCTGGCGCGTCGCCGGGCGGTGGGTGGTGTTGTTGAAGATCATCGGGCGGGTCAGCGCCACCTTCACCGGCCGGCCGACCTCCCGCGCCGCCAGCGCCGCCAGGATGCAATCCGCGCGCAGGAATAATTTGCCGCCGAAGCCGCCGCCGACATAAGGCGAATCCAGCCGCACCTTCTCCGGCGGCAGCCCCAGCGTTTCCGCCACATCCGCCTTGCCCCAGGCGATCATCTGGTTCGAGGTCCAGATCGTCACCGCGCCATCCTTCCAGGCGGCGATGCTGGCATGCGGCTCCATCATCGCGTGCGACTGGTCGGGGGTGGTGTAGGTCTCATCCAGCGTCACCGGGGCCTGCGCATAGTCACGCGCGAAATCGCCGAATCCGCTGTCGGGATCACCGGATTCGGGTTTCACGGCGCGCTCCTGCGCCGCCGCCAGATCGAACTGGCCCGGCTGCGCCTCATAATCCGGACGGATCAGCAGCGCCGCCGCGCGCGCCATCTCGAAACTCTCCGCCACCACGATGGCGATGGCCTGGTCGTAATGCTCGATCTCCGGGCCGCCGAGCAGCCGCGCGGTATTGCGCTTGCCCTTGCCGAGCTTGCCGGCATTGGCGGCGGTGACGATGCCCAGCACGCCGGGGGCGGCGCGCGCGGCGTCCAGATCCATCGCCTTGATGCGGCCCTTGGCGATGCCGGCGCCGATGATATAGCCATAGGCCTGATCGGGCACGACCTCATGACGCTCATAGGCGTAAGGCGCGCTGCCGGTGACTTTCAGCTGGCCCTCGATGCGGTCCAGCGGCTGGCCGATGAAACGCTGCCGGTCGATCGGGTTGGTTGTGGCGGGGGCGTCGAATTTCATGACATCATCTCCTTCCCCTGCATCTCCCGCGCCTGCGCCAGCGCGGCGGTGATGGTCCGGGCCAGAAGGGGCTGTTTGAAGGCATTGTCCGGACGGGGCCGCGCCCCGTCCAGCAAGGCGGCAGAGACTTCTGCGCCGCCTTGCGGCAGCGCCGCATCCGCCGCCTCCACCCGCCAGGGGCGCGGGGCGATGCCGCCGGCGGCCAGGCGCCCGCTGCCATCCGGCTGGATCACCGCCGCCACCGTGACCAAGGCAAAGGCGTAAGAGGCGCGGTCCCGCACCTTGCGATAGATCTGCGCCCCGCCCAGAGGCGGCGGCAGGATCACCGCCTGGATCAGCTCGCCGGGGCGCAGATCATGCTCGATCTGCGGCGTCTCACCCGGCAGCCGGTAGAAATCCTGCAAGGCGATGCGCCGGCTGATGCCATCCGCGCCGATCGTCTCGACCACCGCATCCAGCGCCATCATCGCCACCGCCATGTCGCTCGGATGGGTGGCGATGCAGGACTCGCTGACCCCGACCAGCCCGAGCTGGCGCGCCACCCCGCCCATGGCCGCGCAGCCGCTGCCGGGCGCGCGCTTGTTGCAGGGCTGGCGCGGATCGTAAAAATACACGCAGCGTGTGCGCTGCAGCAGGTTGCCCGCCGTCGTCGCCTTGTTGCGCAACTGCCCGGAAGCGCCGGCGAGCAAGGCGCGGGAGAGCAGCGCATAATCGCGCCGCACCCGCGCATCCGCCGCCAGATCCGTGTTGCGCACCAGCGCGCCGATGCGCAAGCCGCCCTCTGGCGTCGGCTCGATGCTGTCCAGCCCGAGCCCGTTGACGTCAATCAGATGCGCCGGGGTTTCGATCTGCAATTTCATCAGATCCAGAAGATTGGTGCCGCCGGCGATGAATTTCGCATTCGGCGTGGCCGCCGCCTCGGCCGCCGCTTCCGCCGGGCTGCTGGCGCGGCTATAGGTGAAGGCCTTCATGCCGGCTCTCCGGCGATCTCGCGCATCGCCTCCATGATGTTGGAATAGGCGCCGCAGCGGCAGATATTGCCGCTCATCCGCTCGCGCAGCTCAGCTTCGGACAGGGTCGGCGCCTCTGTCAGGCTGGGGCTGACATGGCTGGGAATGCCCGCCTGCAGCTCCGCCAGCACCGCGACGGCCGAGCAGATCTGCCCTGGCGTGCAATAGCCGCACTGAAACCCGTCATGATGCAGGAAGGCCGCCTGCATCGGGTGCAGCTCACCCGGCTGGCCCAGACCTTCGATGGTGGTGATCTCGTCGCCTTCATGCATCACCGCCAGGCTGAGGCATGAATTGATCCGCCGGCCTTGCACCAGCACCGTGCAGGCGCCGCATTGGCCGTGATCGCAGCCTTTCTTGCTGCCGGTGAGCTGCAGATGCTCCCGCAGCGCATCCAGCAGGCTGGTGCGTGTATCCAGCCGCAAACGGCGCGCTTCGCCGTTCACGGAAAAGCTCACCTCCATCATCGTCGGGCTATCCTGCATGTCCGTCTCCTTTCTGGTTGCGGCCCGGACCGGCCCGGCCCCCGCCAGCGCGCCGCCGCCGAGCAGCACCGCGCGTCTTGAAATGTCGAATTCGTCACCGCCGATCATGACGCCGCCGCCAGCAAGGACGGGGCAGACACCGCGCAGGCCGCCTGGTGGCGCGTGGCGATCTCGCCCAAAGCGGAGAGGGCGAGCAGCTCAGGCTCGCGCACCGCCGGGATCAGCCCGATCGGCCCGGTGAGCCGCGCCAGCGCGGCGGCCGCCACGCCCTGCGCCGCCAGCCCTTGCAGCCGGCGCGCCTGGGTGGCGCGGCTGCCCATGGCGCCAATGTAAAACGCGTCGCTGGCCAGGGCCGCCTGCAACAGCCCCGCCTCCCATTCATGGTCGTGAAACAGCAGCACGATGGCGCTGTGCCGGTCCGCCCGCAGCGCCGGCGGATGGCGGCGATCCGTCCAGAGCAGGACCTCCGCCCCCAGCGCCGCGGCGGCGTCGAGCATCTCCTGGCGCGGGCTGAGCAGGCAGAGCCCGGCCCCGAAAGCCGCCCCCAGCCGTGCCAGCGCCAGCGCCTCCGCCCCCTGCCCGGCAATGACCAGCCGCAAGGCCGGGCGCAGCGCCACCTGGAATTCTGGCCCGGCCCAGCCGGTACCGGCATCGCCTTCGATGAGGGCGAGGCCGCCTTCGGGGGAAATGCGGAGCGTGACCTCCTGGCGGGCCTGCAAGGCCGCGTGGGCCTGACGCAGCGGAGCGAAATCATTCAACGGCGTGATCAGAACATCCATCCCGCCACCGCAGGGCAGGCGCAGATCCATCATCCGCGAGCCCTGGCCGATGCGAATGCTCTCCGGCCGGCCGCTTGCGATCACCCGCCGCGCCTCGCCGATGATCGCCGCCTCGACACAACCGCCGGAGAGCGTGCCGAAGGCCGCGCCATCCGCCCGCACCGCCATCTGCGCGCCAACCGCCCGCGCGCCGCCGCCGAAAATGGCGGTGACGCTGAGCAAGGCAACGCTGCCAGGTTGTGCCTCCAGCAGAAACCGGAGCAGGGACAAAGTCTCGGGCATGGATCTCTTTTGATGGGCAAACACAGGGACTGCTCTGCCGCCGGCGCGCCGCGTCAGAGAGGTGATGCTCACATGGTGCGGCTGACCGCCTGGCACCAGGGGCAGCCGCACGTCGCGGAAAGATCCTGCCTCAAACTGGATGATTTGTTAATTCGAGGAAGGCCTGGCGGCGGCGCGGTGGCAAAGCCTAGACACATGGCATGGCTCGCTAAAACAAAATTTAGAGCATCAAGCTAAAAACTTGATGCTCTAAGGAGGGCGCCGATTTCGCCTGGCTGAACCGCGCGGTTTCGCAAATCCGCCGGCCCGAGAGCAAGATGATCCTGACTGGACTCAGTCAGGATCAGAAAGTTGCCTGCCAAAACCAACAAAGTTAGGGCGCGCTGCCGCGCGGCTTGGGTTTGGCGCATCGGGCGTTGGGCCCGATGCGCCAAGGGGCTACATCAGCGGCACGCTCAATGTCAGCACGACCTTGCCGGCCTCGCCGACATTGCGGGCATAGACGTCATGGGTGAAGAACATGTTCATCTTGTAGCCCTTGCCCTGATAGGCGACATCCGCCCCCAGCGCGAAGGATTCCGGGGACCCGCCATTGAGCGCTGCGGGGCCGGAATCCGCTGTGATCTGCTTGTAAAAATACGAGACCGGCCCGATCGACCAGTGACCGAAGCCGCGCATCGCGGTGAAGTCCCAATCCATCGTCGTGCCATTGGTGTAATGCGTGGCGCTGTTCTCGAAATTCTTGTCCAGCGTCGCGTGCACCGTGAACTGGTAGGGGGCTGGCAGCCAGCTGACGGACATGTCCGGCTCGATCGTCCAGTGATTCTGCCCGGTATTCACCTTGGCCGTGTCGCTGTACTGGCCGTTGGGCGGGTAGAAGCCGAAATCGGCATCGAAGAAGACATGATGGCCGAGATCCCAGCTCAAGGACAGCGGCGTGAACTCGGTATCAACCAGGCCGGTGCGGTTGAAGGTCTTGCCGCCGGCGGCCCGCGGCGTGGTGAGGCTGACATTCAGCCAGCCGATCGAGCGGATGAACATGCCGTAGCGGGCGCCGAAGATCCGGATGTCGGGAATGTAGGCGATCGAGCCGGTGGCGCCCCAGATATTGGCATGGGCACCGGTGAAATGGCCGTTCCCGTCCACCGGGCGGGACTGGGTGTAGCTCGGCTTGAAGGTGAGATACACACCAGGCGGCGGCAGCAGGCCCGTCGGCTGGCCGAGCGTATTGCCCACCGGATATTCCGGATTGCTGCCGACCATCGCCGCCTCGGCGGGCAGCGACATCGCGGCCAGGCCAATACCGGCCAGCATGAAACGAAATCCTGTCTTCATTGGAAACCTCCCTTGTTATGTTGGATTTGAGATATTCGTTGGATCAGGGCTTGGCGCGGGCGAATGAGGAAGGCTCAAACACGGCGCCGGTATCGCGGGCCTGCCGATAGGCGGCGAAGCGCGCCGCACTGGCTTCGGGAAACAGCAGCAGGAAACTGGCCAGCCCGCCGGCGAGCAGAATCACCCCGCCCAGCCCGAAGGCGATGGCAAAGCCCAGCGGCGCATTTCCCGGATAGGCGCCGATGATCCAGCCATTGATGAAGGTGGAAAAGAACGCGGAGATGGAGGTGGCGGAAATGATTACCACCACCAGCCGGGCGCGCTGACGGGACGGCGCGATCGCGGCGAGGATCACCGGCCCGAAAATCGTCGTCAGGCTCGGCACGGAAAAGGCGATGGCCAGGAAGCAGGTCTGCATCACACCGGCGGGGCTTTGCACCGCCACGAGCAAGGCGGCGCCACTCACCAGCATGGCGAGGCCCGAACTCCAGCCCAGGCAGATGCGGGCACTCCAGCCGCGCTGGCGCATCGTCTGCGTCAGCCAGGAGCCGAGGATGAGCACCGGAGACTGGATCACGTAGATGGCGGAGATGATCCAGCCGGCCTTCAGCGGCGCATAGCCCAGCCCCAGCCGCAGGAAAGGCGGCAGCCAGACCGCGGCCATGCCGATGACCCAATAGCCGAAAAAGGCGATGAGCATGACGCCGATGACCGTGCGGTCCAGCCAGAGCAGGCGAAACGGCAACGGGGTTTCATGCGCCACCGGCGCGGCGTGCTGGCCGGCCAGCGGGCCCTCGCGCCCGATCAGCGCGAACAGCACCATCCAGACCAGGCTCAGCACCCCGCACACCAGGAAGCAGGAGCGCCAGCCAGCATGCACGACAAACCAGCTGAGCAGCGGCCCGCCGATGAGAAAGCCGGCGCTGATGCCTTGCAGAATGAAGGCGGAGGGAAGGTTGCGGCGATGGTCCGGGAACCATTCATAGGCGGCGGTCATCGCCGTGGCCAACGCCGCGCCCTCGCCAATGCCCAGCAGCAACCGGCAGGCGATGATGATTGGCAGGGAGTGGGTGAAGGCGACCGGCAGCTGGCTCGCCGTCCAGATCCCCGCGAGGGCCAGCAATATATATTTCGACCGGTAGCGCCCGACGAAGACCGTGCCGATCACCGTGCCGCCAACCGCGAAAAACAGAAAGAACGCCGCGCCGATCAAGCCGAACTGCTTGGGGGTGAGGCTGAATTCATGCATCATCGGCACGCCCGAGACGCCGAAGGCCAGCTTGTCGAAGAAGTTCAGCGTCTGAAACACGAACAGCAGCGCCACGATCAGATAGGCGCGCGTCGGGATTGCCGGCATTTGCCCGGCCTCGCTTGGACCATTCATTTTTAGTCTCCCCATTATTTTTGGACGTGCCGCCGCGCTGGCGGTTTGCTGGCGCGGCGGCTAGATCATCAAACCTCCTGCGCGACCGGATTGCGCAGTATGCCGAGCCGGTCGATCTCGACCTCGACGACATCCCCGGGCTTCATCCAGAGTGGCGGGTTGCGCTTGGCGCCGACACCGCCCGGCGTGCCGCTGACGATGACGTCGCCCGCCTCAAGCCGGGTGAATTGCGAGCAATATTCGATCTGCGTGGCGATATCGAAGATCATCTGCTCAATCCGCGCCTCCTGCACCACCTCGCCGTTGAGGCGCGTCTGCAGGCGCAGCGCCGCCAGCGGCCCCAGCTCATCGGGGGTCATCATCCACGGGCCGAAGGCGCCGGTATCGGGAAAATTCTTGCCCGGGGTGAACTGCATCGTATGGCGCTGGAAATCGCGCACGCTGCCATCATTATAGCAGGCATAGCCGGCGATATGCGCCATCGCCGCGGCACGGGGAATATAGCGGCCGGGCGTGCCGATGATGACGGCGAGCTCGCCCTCGTAATCGAGATCATTGGAGAGTTTCGGCCGCAGGATCGGCGCCATATGGCCGATCTGGCTGTTGGCGAAGCGGGCGAAGATGGTGGGATGCGCAACCTCCGGCCGCCCGGTCTCCTGGCGGTGCATCTCATAGTTCAGGCCGACGCAAAGAATCTTGTCCGGGTTGGGGATCACCGGCAGGAAGCGCAGCGCCTCCAGCTTCGTGGCCTGCGCCTGGGCGCGGGCTTGCGCCACCCCGTCCAGCCCGCCGGCGATGGCGGATTTGAGGTCGGCATAACGCGCCCGCAGGACGCTGCCGACATCGAGGAACATCTCTCCCTCGATCACGCCCCAATGCGGGGCATTGGCGATTTCAACTGTGGCAAGCTTCATGTTTCACTTCCTGGTGGATGGGTTCGGCGCAGGCGAGCTGCGCCCGGCAGGTGGCGAGCAGCGCCGGCAGCGCCTGGGCGTTCGCCGCCGTGCCAAAGACGTAATGATCGGGACGCACCAGCACGGCCTGGGCCTGATGGCGGTCGAACCAGGCGGCCATGACGCCGTCCTGTTCCTCAAGCGCGTCCGGCAGCGCCGCCCCCACCGGGGCGATGGCGTACAGGCCGATCCCGTCCGCCGGCGTCAGCAGGGCGGCAAGATCCCGCACCCGCAGCACGCGGCCATCCAGGATCAGCCGCCAGCCGGTGCCGGTCAGCCTGTCGAGCAGCGCGGCGCCGCCCGCCTGGCGGATCAGCGGCTGCACGAACAACAGCCCGCGCCCTGGGTTGCCTGGCGGCGCGAGCAGCCCGGTCTCCAGCGGCGGCACAATATCCTGGCGCGTGACATGCGGCGGGACGCCGCCGCCCTGCGCCAGCAAATCTTCATCGCGCGCCGCCGCCCGCGCCGGGTCGCGCTCGCAGATCATCTGGCCGATCGCCTTGATCTTGCCGGTCAATGTCTCGACATGAAGGCGCCGCTCCGCCTCATAGCTGTCGAGCAGCGCCAGCGGCGATTGCCCGCGCAGCACGCGCGCCAGCTTCCAAACCAGATTGGTGACATCGCGCAGCCCCTGGCACATGCCCTGGCCGATGAAAGGCGGTTGCTGGTGCGCGGCATCCCCGGCGATGAGCACGCGCCCGCGCCGCCAGCTTTGCGCCACCAGCGCATGGAAGCGGTAAGCGGCGGCGCGCCACAGCTCGCCCTCGCTGGGCGCCATGAAGCCGGCCAGCAGCCGCCAGACCTGCTCCGGCGCCGCCATCTCGCGCGGGTTTTCGCCCGGCAGCAGCATGATCTCCCAGCGCCGGTGATTGCCCGGCCCGATGATGTAGGTGGTCGGCCGCGCCGGGTCGCAGAACTGCGCCGAGCATTGCGGCAGCTTGGCCAGCGCCGCGTCGCCGCAGCGTATATCCACCACCAGCCAGGGCTCATCGAAAATCAGGTCGCGCAGCGCCATATCGGCCAGCTGGCGCACGGTACTGGAGGCGCCATCGCAGCCGAGCAGGAATTTGCCGCGGATCTGGCGCTGCGTGCCGTCTTCCGCGCGCAGCGTGGCAAGGATCTCTTCGCCGCGTTCCTCGAAGCCGATCAGCTCCGCGCCGGTGACGATGCTGACATTGGCGAAACCTGCCGCATGCGCGCGCAGCGCCGCCTCCACCGGCGGCTGGGTGAAGACCATGCTGGGCGTGTAGCCCAGAGGATAAGGCGGCTGCACCATGTCGATGGTGCGGATCAACTGGCCTTGCGCGCCGAAATGCTGCGAGGCGGTGAAGGGCGCGACATAAGGCCGCACCGCCTCCGCCACCCCCATATTGTCGAAATGCCTGAAAATTTCGTGATCGAGCGCAATCGCCCGAGGCTTGTCATAAACCTCCGTCTGCCGTTCGACCACCAGCACGCGAAAGCCATGCGCCCCCAGCAGCCCGGCCGCCGTCGCCCCGGAGGGGCCGAAGCCGGCAATCACGACATCGAAGAGCTCATCTGCGTGGGTCACGACTTCACCTTTGTCTCGTTAATTCCAGGCGCATCGGCGAAGCCGATGGCGAGTTGCGCGGCCTTGCAGGCGGCGGTCTTGGGCGGGGCGACGCCCCAATGATCAGTACGGCCGGGCGGCCAGACCCAGTCCTGCGGGCCCCGGAAGCGGTAGCTCTCATCCACCTGCAGCACCTCGGCGGTGTATTCGACCACGACATCGTCCGGCCCGACGAAATAGGCGAACACATTATCCCCCGGCCCGTGCCGCCCCGGCCCCCAGCCGATGCCACAGCCATGATCGACCACATGCCCGGCACCGCGCATCACCGATTCCAGATCCGGCAGCAGGAAGGCGACATGGTTGAGCCCGTTCACCGGCGCCTGGGCGAGCACGATGGCGTGGTGGTCGCTATTGCAGCTGAGGAAGGCCATGGCCTGGGAGCGGTCGGTCAGGCGGAAGCCCAGAACCTCCTGCCAGAAGCGCGACAAATCCTCGATCGCGGCGCTGTTGATGTTCACATGCGCCAGCCGCAGCGGCCGGTTGGGGCGGATGGCGCCTTCGCGGCGCGCATCGCCATGCAGAAATTCCAGCGTGCAGCCTTGCGGTTCGCGGACGATGAAATGGGTGCCGCCGGCTGGGCCATGGTCCGGTCCGGGCGGTTGCAGGATGGTGCAGCCGGCTTGCACGCAAGCTTCGTAAAGCCGGGGCAGATCCGCCGCGGCGCGCACCCGGAAGCTGACGACATCCAAGGCGGCACGCGCGCCGGCGCGCAATTCCAGCACATAGGCATCGTCGGCGCTGGCGGCCAGATAGGCGCGGCCGGGCGCCTGCGCCACCAGCTCCAGCTGCCAGGTTTCGGTATAGAAGGCGCGGGCCGCCTCCAGATCCGGTGTGGAAAGTGCGACGCTGCGGAGCGCGGCGACGGGGTAATCAGGCGGCATCTTGCACCTCATCGATGGCCAGGAAAGCGAGCGCGTTGCGCTGAATCAGGCGCTGGCGCAAATCCGCGTCGGGACATGCGGCGTTGACCTGATCGCACGGCGCCGCCTCGCTGAAATTGAACGGATAATCGGTACCGAGCATGACCCGCTCGGCCCCGAACAACGTGACCAGCCGAGACAGCCAGTCCGGCTCGAACACCAGGGAATCCACGTAAAGCCGGCGCGCGGTGATGGACGGGCATTCCTCCAGCGCCTCGCGCAGGGCCGGAAACACCTCATACCCGCGCCGCAGCCGCGGCAGCAGCGCGGCGAAGCTGCCGCCGCCATGGCTGAAACCCAGCCGCAGATCCGGGCAGTCCCGGACCAGGCCGCCGGTGATCGCGGACGCCAGGGCCAGCCCGACATCCGTGGGATAGCCGAGCACCTGCTGCAAGGGCGCGGGGCCGACCAGCCGCGCCATGCCCGCCGGGCGCACCGCATGCACGAACACCGCCGCCCCCAGCCGCGCGGCCTCGGTGAAGAAGGGCCGCAGCCCCGGATCGCCGATTGGCGTTTCGTTGATATTGCTGCCGATCTCGACACCGCGAAAGCCAGGAATGGCCATGACCCGGCGCAGCTCCTCCACCGCCAGATCGAGATCCTGCAAGGGCACCGCCGCCAGCCCGACAAAGCGCCCCTGCCCTTCGCCAAGCAGCGCCGCGATCATATCATTGACATGGCGGATCAGCGCCGCCCCGGCCTGGGCCGGGAGCCAATAGCTGAACAGCTCCGGCATCGGCGAGAGCGCCTGCACGGCGATGCCCATGCGGTCCATATCCTCAAGCCGGCGGCGCGCCTCCCAGCACGCGGCGGAGACGGTGCGATAGGGCTTGGCGTCGATGATCACCGTGCCGTGGCCGCAGCCATCCTGGCGCAGGCTGGGCCAGCCGGCCTGCGCCCCCTCCGGCGCGGCCGGAAAGCTGGCGGGCACGACATGGCAATGCACATCCACCCCCGCGCAGCCACAGGCTTTGATTGACCAGGCTTTTGCCATTTCCCCCTCATTCATTCGCCCAACAAAATACACAAAACAATCTTCCGCGCAAATAATTTATAAATTTTTTTGTTTGAGAGCTTTGTGTATAAACAACAGCATGATTGACCCAGCCAAAGAGCCCCCCGATAACGCCACGACGCTGGCCACCAGCATCTATGAGCGGCTGAAGAATGATATTCTGGCCGCGCGGCTTGAGCCGGGGCAAAAACTCTCCTTGCGCTTCCTGATGGACCAATACGGTACCGGGCAGACCCCTCTGCGCGAGGCGCTGAACCGGCTGGTCATCGAGGAGTTGGTGATCGGCCGCGAGCAACGCGGCTTTTCGGTGACGCCGATCAGCCTGGAGGAGTTGAACGAGCTGACCCGCACGCGCTGCTGGGTGGAAGGGCTGGCGCTGCGCGAGTCGATGCAGAACGCCACCCCTGCCTGGGAGGAAGCGTTGCTGGTGGCGCATCACCGCCTCGCCCGCACACCGCGCTCGCTCAACCCCGAGCAATTCGAGGATAATCCGGCCTGGGAGGTGCTGCACCGGGCGTTTCACGACCGGCTGATCGAAAACTGCGCCTCGCGGCCGCTGATCGGCTTTTGCATGCAGCTGGCCGACCGGCTCTATCGCTACCGGACGATCTCCATCCGCAAGGTGTTCCGGGTGCGCAAGGTCAGCGCCGAGCATGACGCGATCTTGCAGGCCGTGCTGGACCATAACCAGGAGCAGGCGGTTTCGTTGCTACAGGCACATTATATGCGCACCGCCACCGTCATCGAGGCGGATCTGCGCACCGCCGCCTTGTCACTCGCCGGATAGGCAGCGCCGCTTTCGCATGATGCGGCCGTGTATCGTAAAGGGCATTCCGTTAGAGCAATCGGCGTTTAGGTTAACGCGCCTGCGTCACCTTAAACGCCTGAAATTGCTCGCCAAAGCATGAATAGAGCGAGGGAGTGTAAACCCGTCTCGCTCTACCCCCGGAACTCGACCCGTACGATAAGTCCGGGGTGGTTATCCAGCAGGGTAATCTGAGCACCGTGCAATTTTGCGATCGCCCGGACCAGGGGCAAACCCAGCCCGTGGCCGGGCGTGTTCCGGCTTTGGTCGAGCCGCACAAACCGGCGAAATACGCGGTCTCTATCCTCTTCCGGAATGCCTGGCCCCTGATCCGCGATCTCCAGGCGAAACAAGCTTTTTTTATCCGACGACAGGGTGACATTGATGATCCCGCCCGCGGGACTATAGCGGATGGCATTTTCGACCAGATTGACGATCAGTTGCGTCAGCAAGGCGGAATCGCCGCTGATGCATAAATTTTCCTCCGCCGCGCAGCGCAGACTCTGGCCGGCATCGATGGCGACAGCACTGAATTCGTCGCAGATATTCGTCACCAGCGCGCTCAAATCCAATGCTGTGAAGCCGCCCTGCAAGGAGCCAGCCTCCACCTCCGCGAGGCGCAATAGCGAAACGAACACCGAGATGATAAGCGTTGTCTGGGACAGCGCCGCCTCAAGGCCCGAGGATAAAACCGGGTCTTTCCGAACCGCATCGAGCTTCAATAGATGCTTGATCCATTCATGCAACCGGACCAGGGGCGAGCGCAGATCATGCGCGATGTCATTTGTCACCTGGCGGGCATTTTCAACCAGATGCTCGATCGTCTCAAGCATGCGGTTCAGCTCTTCGGTGAGCACATCCAACTCATCATCAATGCCGTAGGCTTCGATGCGCCGGGATAAATCGCCGGTCATGATATCCACGCTGGCATCGCTGATCGCCTGGACGCGCTTCAGACTATGCCCGACGATCAGCAGGCTCGCCAACAGGCCAATTCCGATCAGGGCGCTGAACACGACCGCGAAAATGACGGCGACCCGCTTATTCAATGCCGCGAAGACGCTGGCATCCTCGCCAATGAACAAAAATCCACCATTTGGCAGATCGCGGCCAATCCCGTCGATCCGCTGCACCCCCTGCGGCATTTGTGGATCGGTCAGCCGGGTGATCGTGCTCCATTCCGTAGGCTCGGGTGGCATGGTGATATTGGCGAACAACACCTTTCCGCGCGCATCGAGCAGGGCATAGAAGGTGTGGCTCGGCGCGTGCGCCACCGTCTGCCTGAGTTCCTGCTCCAGCGGCAGCCGATCTGAAATGGCATCGGAAAGAACATCCGCCCGGTCGCCCGCAATAATCGGCGCGAGCTCCTCCTTGGAGGCGATCCGGGTGGCGTTGTAAATCAAAGCAAAAACAATAATCGCGGCGATCGTTGAGAACAACGTTCCCAGAACGGCGAGCCGAAAGCCCGCCATCCGAAAGAGGTTGGTCCTGACCCTCGGCTCTGTCACGTATCGGTGCCCGCACTGATTCGGTATCCGGCACCACGAACGGTTTGGATCAATTCCCGCGAAAATCCACGGTCAATTTTCAGCCGGATCCGGCAGATATGCGATTCGACCAATGTGGTTTGCGGTAAAAAATGATAATCCCAGACGTCTTCGAGAAGCATCGTCCGGGTGACAACCTGGTCCGCATGCAGCATCAAATATTCGAGCAGCCGGAATTCGCGCGGCTTCAAAGAAATCTCGCAAGCGCCACGGCGCGCGGAATGTGTGAGCCGGTCCAGGACAAGATCGCCAACGCGAAGTTGGCTGGGATCCGTCTTGATCTCACGCCGCCGTCTGACCGCCTCGATCCTTGCTTGTAGTTCCGCCATTTCGAACGGCTTCACGACATAATCATCCGCGCCCGCCCGCAAGCCGCGCACCCGCTCATCCACACGTCCCAAGGCGGTCAGGAGGATCACCGGGGTACTGATCTGCATGGACCGAAGCGCTTGAACCACACTCAACCCGTCAAGATAAGGCAGCATTCGGTCGATAATCAGCACATCGAAGGGACTTGTCGTGGCCAGCATCAGGCCGTCGCGGCCATCGCCGGAGACCGCGACGTCATGACCTTCATCGACCAAGGCTTCCTTCAGAAAACCGCTCATGGTCGCATCATCTTCGATCAAGAGAATCTGCATCAGTGACTGATCGCCTCCAAAGGTTGGGCCAATGTACGCGGACCGAAGGCAAAAACTATGATAATTGAAATCGCCATCGTCACGCCGATGAACACCGCGATGGCGGGCACGCCCCCATCGCTGAGAAAATAACCGACAGCGAGACCCGCGAATGCCGCGGACAGGCGGCTCCAGGAATACACGAACCCCACCGCCTGGCCGCGCATACGCGTGGGAAAAAGTTCGGCTTGATATGTGTGGAAGGCGCTCGACATCGCGTTGGAGGCCAGCGTGAAGGCGATCCCAAAGCCGATAATTTCAAACGGGCGGCCAGACAATGCGAAGCCTACCATGAAGGCGCCCATCAAACACAGCGCGATGACAATCTGGGTCGAGCGTTGGATGCGGTCGGCGACCAACATTACCAAGATGGGACCAAAGGGATTGGCCAGGGCGATCAGCATCGAATATTCCAGGCTATTGGTGATGCTGATCCCTCTTGCCATCAATAAAGTCGGCACCCAGGCCGCAAACCCATAAAATCCGACGACTTGACCAATATTAAAAATCGCCATCATCAGCGAGCGCTCAGCATAGCGTGGCGAGAACAGCTCAACAAACCGGCCGGTCGCGGCTTTTTCGGGGACAACCGGGACTGGTGCCGCCAACGTCCCGACAATCTTGACAGCGGCACTTTCGAGCTGCGTGATCACCGCCTCCGCCTGGCTCTCACGCCCCTTCAGCGCCAGCCAGCGCGGGCTTTCCGGCAGCACGCGCCCAAGCCAAAGCGCCACGGGCGCGCCGAGGGCACCGATTAACACGACAACGCGCCATCCTTCCAAACCGCCAAAATGACGATGCACCAATATCAAGGACAGGAAGGCGACGACGGGAACGATTGAAAATGTAATGGTCTGATTGAGGGCGAACGCCCTACCCCGGAATTTGGCCGGCACCAGCTCCGCCAAATAAGCGTCCATGACGACGAGCTGCAGGCCAAACCCCAACCCCGCGGCAAAACGCCAGATATTCAGCCATAATCCCGTATGCTGTAGGGCCATGATCGCCGAGCACAGCAAATACCATAGAATGGCACCGGTAAAGACCGACCGCCGCCCCAGCCAATCGGCCAGAGGTGAGAGGCAAAGCGAACCAACCCAAAGCCCGATAAAAAGCGAAAACACATAGCTGGCACCGCCAGCTATGGAAATACTGCGAAGCGCGGAGAGAGGCCCCAGGCTGGACGCGGAAAACAGGCCACTCGCGCGCATTGCTGGCATGAGATAGCCTGTCTGAAAGACCATATAAAACTCGAAAATGCCGCCGATCGAAATCAATGCCACCAGGCGCCACATGGCTCCCGTCGCGGGAAGCCTGTCGAGCCGCGCGGCGATTCGTGCCGCAGCCGCGGTAGACATCGTTAATTTCCTCCGTCACATATTATGTTTTTTCCATAATCCGACGTATTGGAAATTTGAGCAATAGAAAACAGCGAAAGAGGCGCGGTTTTAATGCGCCTCTTCCTTTGAGTGTTTTACTTCGCGTCACCCAACATCTTGTTGGCGGCGACAACGAAAGTCGGATCCCAGGTCGCCGAGAGATCGACAGGCCCGGTGATCTTCCCCGCGAGCTTCTCGACGTCGAGCACCTTCTCCGGACCACCTTGCGGCATCATGCCATCGGGGAGGAACTGCCCCTTATCCTGGGTCAGCGCCGTGATATATTGCGCTTTGGTCGAAAGCGGGCTGGAGACGAAATCCGTCGGCATTTTATCGGCGATCTGTTCGGCGCTATGCGTGTCGATCCAATGCATGGTTGCGACGAGCGCATTGACCACCGCCTGCGTTTCCTTCGGATGCGCCTTGACCCACTCGGCGCGCGCCAGCACGGAGGCCGCCGGCCACGCGCCACCCAGCCATTTTTCCGCACCCGCCGTGGTCGCCAGATCGATGGACGGATAGCCGACATCCATCGTTTCAATGGCGTTGACGGTCGGCTGCGTCGTCATCGCGCAGGCGACACGGTTATGCTTCAGTGCGCTGATCAATGTTTCGCCGGCGCCAACACCCACGCGCGAAAAATCCTTCGTGGTGAGATGATAGCGCGCCGCAAGATAGAGCGTCAGATCATCCGTGCCCGACCCAAGATCGGTGACACCGATCGCCTTGCCTTTCCAATCCGCCGGCGAGGAGATGTCCGTGCCCTTGGCGCAGAGAATACGCTCGCCAGGCGCGCCGCTCAGCTGCGCCACGTCCACGACATCCTTGCCGTGCAGCTGGAAATCGATGGTATGAACATACCAGGCACCGGCAAAATCGACCTGACCGGAAACCATCGCGTCCTCGGCGCCGATGCCACCCTCCTGCTCGGTGGAGAGCACCATGTTCACGCCATATTTCTTGAAATATCCAAGATCCTGCGCGAGCTGGTAGGGAAGGTAGATCTGCTTGTCGATCCCGCCGATCATCATGGTCACGGTCGGCAGTTTCGCGTCCTGGGCCTTCGCGGCCGGCGCGTGGACCGCCACGGCCGCCAGCGCTGTCGCAGCTAAGATCACATTGCGCATCGTCTTATTGAACATTTGTCGTTTCCTTTGGTTATATTTAGATCGAGTTTCTTGCGCCGTCATTGGCGCTGGCGGGACGCCAGGCCAGGAGTCGTTTTTCGGCCAGCCCCATCAAGCCTTCGGCGCTGATTGCGATGACGCCGATCACGAGCATCGCGCCGAACACACCGTTCGTATCGAAATTATTCTGGGCGGTGGAGATCACCAGCCCCAGACCATGCTGCGCGCCGAGGAATTCGCCGACAATCGCACCGATGATGGAAAATCCAAGCGCGACGTGAAGGCTGGCGATAATCCAGGATGTCGCGGAGGGCACCACAACATGACGGACCAGGTCAAGCCTTGAGGCCCCCAGGATGCGGGCATGCGCGACGAGATTACGGTCTACACTTTTCACCCCCTGATATGCGTTGAAGAACACCACAAAGAACACCAGAACCGCCGCGAGCATCACTTTCGATGGCAGCCCCAGACCGAGCCAGATCACAAAGATCGAGCCGAGCACGATACGCGGCAGCGCATTCACCATCTTGATGTAGGGCGTCATGATATCCGACAGCAGCGGAATTTCACCCAGCAACACACCGAAAAACACGCCCGCCAGCACGCCGAAGACAAAGCCGAGGATCGATTCCTCCATTGTCACCCAGATCTGGTACCAGAACGATCCATAGGCCGTGCCGTTGACGAACCAGTCGCCCAGCCGCTTGACGATCCCGATCGGCGAGCCGAAAAAGAACGGATCGACGATTTTGAGATCGGTCAGGATCTGCCATAAGCCCAGGAAGATCACCAGGGTGCCGATCCGCCCCAACAGCACCAGGTTGCGATAGCGTTGCGCGCGCTGTTTCGCGAGCTGCGCCAGATCAATGTCGCGTCCGCCGTTCATCATGCTGTCTCCCTCTTGGCCGCGGCCATCGCATATGAGCGCTCGACTTCCTCGCGCAGCGAATTCCAGATCAACTTGTACAATTCCAAAAACCTCGGCTGAAAGCGGATATCCTGGATGGCGCCGCGCGGGCGCGGCAAGTCGATCTCGAACACGTCCTTCACCGTCGCCGGGCCGACCGTCATCACCACGACCTGATCGGCAATGGCAATCGCCTCTTCCAGATCATGCGTGACGAACATCACCGAGGGCTTGCTCTGCTCCCAGAGATTCATCAGCTCGTTGGTCATGATCGCGCGCGTCTGCACATCCAGCGCTGAAAATGGTTCGTCCATCATCAGCAGCGAGGGATCGTTAATCAGCGTCGCCGCGAGCTGCACGCGCTTGCGCATGCCGCCGGAGAGCTGATGCGGATAATGATTTTCAAAACCGGTGAGGCCGACCGTGGCCAACCATTCCCTCGCCTTCTCCATTGCCTGTGCCTTCGGTATGCCGTTCATCAACGGGCCGAAGGCGACATTTGCGATCACGGATTTCCATGGCAGCAACGCATCGTTCTGAAACACGAAGCCAACACCAGGCGTGATGCCCATAACTGGCCGGCCGGCCACGTGAATGGTGCCCGCGCTCAACGTATCCAGCCCGGAGGTCAGCGTCAGCGTGGTTGATTTTCCACAGCCCGTGGGCCCCACGATGGCGCAGAATTTTCCCGCGCCAATCTTGATGTTGACATCCCGGATGGCGGTCATCGCCTGTCCCGTCGGCGTCACGAAACGTTTCGTGACGCCTTCCAGGACGATGTCTCCGCCACTCGTCGAATTACTTACCATGGAAAAATCCCCGCCTTCATGTTGCGGGCGTTCCGGTTTCTTCAGAAATGCCATGTACCACCAAACAGGATTTTCTCGGCATTTTTCGGCGGAACGCCAGTGGATTTCTGGAACTGCTTCTGCCCCAGAAGGAACTCAATACCAATATCGGCACTTGGCACAGCCCGCCAAAGAATATTTGCCGAGACCGTCTTTGTGGCCACGGCGTTTGCCGTGTCGGCCGGCAAGAACGCCGCCAGATTTTGATGGTTGTAGCCAATCGCCACGGTCGAGCGCAATGTCGGCATCCAGAAATGCTGGTAATACAGGGTGAAACCCTGATCATCCTGAAGCTTTGTGCCAAGCGTCTTCGGCGTGCCCGTTGTACCGTTATTCACCGCCAGCACGGAGGCGACATTGGCGCCGAAATCGTCAGGAATATAGCGGCCGATGGAGCCCGTCCAATATTGGCCACCGATATTATCTTTGCCGAAGACCTTGTTCAAAGCACCGAGATTGACCGTCGAACCGATGATGGCAGCACCGGTCATGTGACTGGTCCGGTCGCCAAATCCGTCTGAGTAGGCTATGTCCCGCAAGATGCCAGAGAGCTGCACATGCACGAGATCGTTGGTATATTGATATCGTATGCTGAAATCGGGCATCGGTTCGGTCGGCGAGGCGACCTCGATATTGTCCCGCGTATCCTGATAGCCCGACTGCGGATTCTCTGCCGCAAAGCTGAGTATATTCTGCTTATTGACAGGCCAGGTGTAGCGGATCTGCTCAGTGCGCTCGGCCGGCAAACCCGCGGGCCCGGCGAAATCCATGGTCTCTGGCGTGTCGTTATTATCGATGAAGTTGGAGTTGAGCATACCCAGCGTCACCGGACCGATCGTACCAAAGGCGTAAACGATACGTGCGGAGTAAGAATTGTTCTGCAGCGCCTGATTATAATCGCCACCGGCGACATAACCATAAAAATCCAGAGCGAAATTCGTGGTGACCGGGCCGAACCGGCTGGGTGTGCTGCTCTGCACGACCAGCCGCGAGACCTTGCTGTTATACTGGAAATCCCCCTGCGTCGCCCGCCGCGCCGGGCTGTTCGGCAGCAGATTACCGATCGAGAATTTTGGTCCCAAATTCTGCGTGGCATTATATTCTGCCTGCAGATTTACGAAACCGCCAACATGAATCGAGGTGTCCGCGCCGGGGATCAGGAACGAACCGGGCAGGACGCCCTTGGTGACATATTGATCATTGACCACGCCACGCTGCTCCGCCCTGGTGGGCGATACCGCCTGCAAGGCGACCTGGGCCGCCTTGTTATGCTGAATGACCAACGCCTCATCACGCTCCTGGCGCGAGGCCAGTTGCGCCGCGGCCGCGCGCTGGCGGGCCTGCTCCGCGCGCTCCTGCGCCTCATGCGTTTGAACCGTCTGCAATTTGCTTGAGAGCGCCTTCAATTGTGCCGATAGCTGGTTGATCTGCGCTTGCATGTCGGTGACCGACTGCGCATGCGCGGCCATCGGAAACCAGACAGCCAAAATAGCGGCGGAACTCATTAATCCGCGCCTCACACCAAGCTTCATAGATGATCCTCCCATTATATTTTTTCACGCGGTCTTGGACTTCGCGTATGCCGAATAGGGGGCCGGGAGCATTCCCCTTTCATGGCGGTGAGTTTGTAAAAATTTAATGTTGGATGTCGACAGGGCAAAAAAACCCCCGGCGTGGGCGCGCCGGGGGCGGGCCGGGCGTTCCCGCTCAGCTGTGCAAAGTCTTGAGATAAGCAATGATATCAAGGGCTTGTGCCTGGGTGATCTTGCCGGCCCAGGCCGGCATCGGTTGGTCCAGCCGCTTGCCATCCTCGTCACGTGCTTGCAAAATCGCACGTAACATTAATTTCGTGCTGTGGTGATAGGTGGTCTCCAGCCCCGGCGCGCGCAGATCGGCGGAGACGGCGTCACCGAAATGCACGCCGCCCGCGCCGCTGGCGAGGTGACAGCCGCTGCAATTGCGCATGTAAAGCGCCTTGCCGGCGGCGGCGCTGCCTTGCTGCGCCAGCGCCGCGCCAGATGTCAGGAACAAGGCCGAGAGCGCCAATAACGATGTTCTGAACAAGCGAACCTCCATATATTTATGTTGTATTCAAACCGGCCTCGTTATGCCGCGAACCGGGCGGACGCGCCAGCGTCACGGCCATGATTAAACCGTGGCACCTCATCTTCGCCCTAAAACTTTGGCAAAGATGGCGCGCTTGCAAGGGAATAAACCAAATCGAGAGGCAGACCAATATCACCCCGGCAAATTCAGCTTCACCTGCAGCACATCGAACCGGTCTGTAGAGCGTATTCCGTTCACGTTGATGCACGGGATACGCTCTAGCGTTTTGTTCGAGCGAGCAACTTTATCCGATCAAACGAGTCCGTTTGATCGGATGTTGCTCTAGCGTCTCCTTCCCGCTCAAGCCACGCAACCCGGCCGATACGGGCAGAGCCCAGCGAGTCTGAGCGCAGCTTCTGGCCAGTCTTAGAGGCTGTAGCTCGAGCGAAGCGTTCGAGGCGCGGTGGGGCGGCCTGATATGTATCTGTCGAAACAAGAGCGGCCGCGCGTCCCGCATGCACGCCGGCTGGCTGGAGGCAAAGCGTGCCCCTTGATCTGTATCAATGGTCGCCCCGCAAAAAGATGTATTTAGAACGCACCTTTAAGGGTGGAATGATTTTTCGAGGAGCAGGCGATGTTTTGTTTTCAATGCGAGCAGACGGCGCGCCAGGACGGGCAGGCGGGTTGTGCCAGCGCCAAGGGCGTGTGCGGCAAGGATGAGACCACGGCGGATCTGCAGGATTTGCTGATCTACCAGCTGAAAGGGCTGGGCGAGCTGAGCAGCCGGCTGCACCGGCGCGGCACGCCGGACCAGGATGCGGACAGCTTCATCCTCTATGCTTTGTTCACCACCCTCACCAACGTGAATTTCGACCGCACGGTCTTCGTCAAGCTGATCGCCGAGGCGGCGCGCCGGCGCGATGGGCTGCGCGGCGCCCTGGAGGCGGCCGGAGAGCCGCTCACCGGCCTCAGTGCGGCGGCTCATTTCGCCCCGGCGGCGGATCTGGCCGGGTTGCTGGCGCAGGCCAACATCGCCTCGGTGCGAGCCGGGTTGGAGCTGGTCGGCGAAGATGTGATCGGGCTGCGCGCGCTGCTGCTCTACGGGCTGAAAGGTGTGGCCGCTTACGCCCACCATGCCGAGGTGCTGGGCGAACAGCGCGCCGAAATCTATGCCGGCATCGCCCATGCGCTGGATGTGCTGGCGCATGACCCGGCCGATATCGGTCTGCTGCTGGACGAGGCGCTGGCGCTGGGCCAGCTGAACCTGACCGTGATGGAGGCGCTGGACGCCGCCAATACCGGCAGCTTCGGCCAGCCGACGCCGACAAGGGTGCGCACCAGCCCGGTGGCCGGCAAGGCAATCCTGGTCTCCGGCCATGATCTGCGCGATCTGCACAACATTCTGGAGGCCACCCAGGGCACCGGCATCAATATTTACACCCATGGCGAGATGCTGCCCGCCCATGGCTATCCGAAGCTGCACGCCTACCCGCATCTGGCCGGGAATTACGGCGGCGCCTGGCAGAACCAGCAGCAGGAATTTTCCGACTTCCCCGGCCCGATCGTGATGACCTCGAACTGCCTGATCGAGCCGCGCCCCGCCTATCGCAACCGCATCTTCACCGCCGGGCCGGTGGGCTGGCCGGGGCTGCGCCATATCCAGCATGATGATTACGCCCAGGTGATCCAGGCCGCGCAGGCGATGCCGGGCTTCGCCGACACCGCGCCGAAGACCAGCATCCTGGTCGGTTTCGCGCGTGAGGCGGTGCTGGGGGCGGCGCAGACCGTGATCGACGCGGTGAAAGCCGGCGCGATCAAGCATTTCTTCCTGATCGGCGGCTGCGATGGCGCCGCCCCCGGGCGCAATTACTATACCGACTTCGCCGACCACGCCCCGGACGATACCGTGCTGCTGACGCTGGGCTGCGGCAAATACCGCTTCAACAGCCATGAGTTCGGTAATATCGGCCCGCTGCCGCGGCTGCTGGATGTCGGCCAGTGCAACGACACCTACTCCGCCATCCAGATCGCCAGCGCCCTGGCGGAGGCGTTTGCCTGCGAGGTGAATGATCTGCCGCTGACATTGGTGGTCTCCTGGTTCGAGCAGAAGGCGGCGGCGGTGCTGCTGACGCTGCTGGCGCTGGGGCTGCGCAATCTGCGGCTGGGGCCGAGCCTGCCCGCCTTCCTGACGCCGGCGCTGCTGAACGTGCTGGTGGAAAAATTCGGCGTGCAGCCGATCACCACGGCCGAGGCGGATATCGCGGCGGCGCTGGCCCGCGCGGCCTGAACCGCTAGGCTGGCCGGGTATTTCCCCGGCCAGCCTGTTTCCAGGGACAAGACGATGAAGCTCACTTTGCAGACCCGCGACGCGGTAAGCCTCCAAATCGATGCCGCTCCCGGGCAGAGCGTGCTGGCGGCGGCGGAAGCCGCCGGCCTCTACCCGCCCGCCATGTGCCGGGACGGGCAATGCGGCCAATGCGCCGCGCATGTGCGCGCGGGCAGCTATGAGATGGGCCCGCACAGCGCCGCCGCGCTGCCGGCCGGGCCGGGTGGCGTGCTGCTCTGCCGCTGCCTGCCAACGGCCGACCTCGTCGTGGCGCTGCCCTATGACGATGCCCAGCTGCCCCGCCAGAGCGTGCCGGTGCGCGCGGCGGTGGTTGAGGCGCTGCACCCGTGCGGGGCGGCGGCGGTGAGCCTGGTGCTGCGGCTGGTGCCCGATGCGGCAAGCGGCCAGGCGGCGGATTTTCTGCCCGGGCAATATATGGAGCTGCGCCTGCCCGGCGGCACGGTCAGCCGGGCCTATTCGCTGGCCAATCTGCCGAACTGGGACGGGGAGCTGGAATTCCTGATCCGGCTGGTGCCGGGCGGCGCCTTTTCCGGCTGGCTGGCCACTACGGCAAAGCCGGGTGACCGTCTGGAGCTGCGCGGGCCGCTCGGCCATTTCACCCTGGACGAGGCCAGCCCGCGCCCGCGCTGGATGGTCGGCGGCGGCTGCGGTTTCGCGCCTTTGCTCTCGATGCTGCGGCAGATGGCATCCTTCCAGGATCCCACGCCGGTGAAGCTGATCTACGGGGTGAACCGCGCGGCGGAGGCAGTGCCGGAGGCGCTGCTGGCGGAATTGCGCGCGGACCTTCCGCAGCTGGAAACAATCCTCGCCGTCTGGCAGCCGGAGCCGGGCTGCACGGCCTTCCAGGGCAGCAGCGCCGAGGCTCTGGCGGTGGCGCTGAAGACGGCGGCAACGCCGCCGGATCTTTATGTCTGCGGCCCGCCAAAGATGCTGGACGCGGTGCTGGCGGTGGCGCGCGCGGCCGGTCTGCCGCCCGCGCAAATTTTCGCCGAGCGGCTTTAACCGGCCCGGCGGCGAGGGGTATAGTGCAAGGATGCATCTCACCCGGTTCACCGATTACGGCTTGCGGACGCTGATCTACCTGGCCATGCGGCCCGACCGGCTGGCGCAGATCAGCGACATTGCCGCCGCCTACCGGGTTTCGGAAAACCATATGACGAAAGTGGTGCACCGGCTGGGCCAGGCCGGGCTGATCGAGACGATACGCGGCCGCCAGGGCGGGATGCGGCTGGCGCATCCGCCGGCACAGATCCGTATTGGCGATGTGGTGCGCAAGCTGGAGCCGGATTTCGCCCTGGTGGAATGCCAGGGCGATGGCAGCTGCGCGATCCGCGGCGCCTGTGGGCTGGAGCGCGTGCTGGACGAGGCGCTGGCGGCGATGCTGGCGGTGCTGGAGCGCTACACGCTGGAGGATGTCATCGCCGGCAACATGGCCTCGCTGCGCCGGCGCCTGGGCCTGGCGCTGCCGGGCGAAGGGGCGCCGGGCCGGGTGACGTAAAAGCGATCACGAAGAATGACATGCGAGGTTTTCAGTGAGTCTATGGAGGCTTTCAGGCGTTCCAGCGCATTTGTCGTGTGGATGATTTATGATCGCCACATCGAAGGCAAAACACGGGAACACCTCGCAACGGCGTCGCCTTGCTCACAACAGGGAGAAAAATCGGCGGTACCTACAATGTCTCCAGCCAGGCCGTAAGTGCTGGAATCAGCCTGTCCGCCCGCTGAAAGCCGTTCGTTACGAGTGCATAGCCACTCTGATCTCCCGTCCCGGCGATAAGTGTGGGAAAACCTCGTATGCCCGCTTGCTGCGCCAGGGCGAAATCCTGCATGGTTTCCGCCGCCACGGCAGCGTCATTGAACGGCGTTTTAAAGCCGAACTCGTCCATGCCCAGTTCCATCGCCAGGTCGGTCAGCACCTCGGCCGCCGTCACGTCGCGGTTTTCGGCGTAAAAGGCGCGTTGAATCCGCGCCAGCGCGGCGAGCCCGCTGGTCATGCCCTGCTGGCGAAAAACCACCACGGCGCGGCTGGCGGGCTCGGTGTCGTACACGAAGCCCTCGCGCTCGAAAAAGCTGAAATCAAATGGCTGACCGGAAGCCTCGCCCACATGCTCCCAATGCGCGCGGATCTCGGCGCGGTCTGACTCCGTCATGGCGTTTATATTGCCAGGACGCAACCCGCCCAGAACCAGGCGCACCGGCAGGGCATCGCCGAACCGACGCGTGATGGCCTCGATCACCGGCGAAAACCCCCAGCACCAGGAGCACATCGGGTCAGCGAAATAAACCAGATGCGGGCCGGTCATGAGGGGGCAAGCCCGAGCAGCGCCGGCAGCGCGGCCAGGCTGGTGACCTCATGCGCCGGGGCGCCGGGCAGGCGCTCGCGGCGCTGGCCGTAGCGGTTGCACCAGACCACGTGCAGGCCGAAATCCGCCGCCGCATGCGCATCCCAGCCATTGGAGGATTGGAAGCTGATCTCCGCCGCCATCAGCCCCAGCCTGTCCAACGCATATTGATAGACCCGCCGTTCGGTTTTGTAGGTTTGCAGCGGATGGACGGAGAGCACCTCGTCGAACAGCCCGTCCAGCCCCGAACTGACCAGGGAGGATGCCAGCATTGCCGGGGTGCCGTTGGAGAGAATGGCGGTTTTCACCCCGGCCCGGCGCAGAGCGCGCAGCATGTCTGGCACCTCGGGGAAGGCGTGCAGCGTCTCGAACAGCCCCATCAGCGCCGCGTGACGCTGCGGGCTGGCGAGACCCAGGCTCTCCAAAGCGAATTCCAACGCCTCGGCGGTAACCTGGCGGAAATCCGCGTAGCGCCCCTGCAGGGCGCGCAGCCAGGTATATTGCAGCTGCTTGTCGCGCCAGAGCGCGCTCAAGGGGGCGCGCTGCTCGGGCGGAACCTGGTCGCAGCGCGCCGTGGCGGAGGCTAGGTCGAACAAGGTTCCGTAGGCGTCGAAGACACAAGCTTTAATCGCCATGTCAGCCCCTCCTTCAAGCCGCGGCGGGCATGGCGAGAGCCAGCCCTTCATAGGCATTGAGCATGCGCGTGAACCAGCCCGACAGAGCGGATTCGGCGCTGGTCACGTCATGTCCGCCGCACACGCGCTGCCATTGCAGCGCGGCGAAGACGACATGGTCAGCATAGGCCGGGCCCTCACCGGCGAGATAAGGTTGCTGACCGAGCGTGGCCGCCAGCGGCCGCAGTGCCTGGCGCAGCGCGCTCAGATGCGCCTCACGTTCCGCCGCCAGATCCGCCAGGCTGCACCCGAAGAAAGCCTCGCGCGTGGTCTTGAAATAATCCTGGTCCCTGGGATGCAGCATGGCGTGGATCTCCGGCAGGATCAGCCGGGCGATCGCCGGATGCAGCACGGTCTCGGTCCAGTCATTGACGAAGCGGGTCAGGGCCTTGCCGGCCACGCCGTTGAAAAGCGAGGGACGATCCGGATAGGTCGCCTCCAGATATTCGGCGATCGCCCAGCTATCCACCACGCAGCGCCCCGCATCGACGAGCACCGGCACCTTGCCCTGGCCGGAAAAAGCAATCTCCTGCTTCTCGGTGAAGCGCCAGGCGATGGTTTCGACAGGCAGGTTTTTATGCGCCAGGGCCAAGCGCACGCGCCAGCAATTCGGACTGAAGCGGATGCTCTCATCCTTGGCGGCGAGGTCGTAAAGCTTGATCGTGGTGGTCATTATTTGCTCTCCGTGAGGTTGGTCGCGGTCTGGCCGAACAGGATGGCGCGCGCCTCCTCGCTCACCACCGGCGCGGTGTTGATCTTCTCCGCCAGCGCGTAGGCGCGCTGCACCGCCGGACGCTCGCCCACCAGCGCGAACCAGCGCGCCAGATGCGGGAAATCCTCTAGCGTCTGCTTCTGATTTTTGTGGAGCTTGATCCAGGGATGGCAGGCCATGTCGGCGATGGAGTAATCCCCGGCAATGTAATCGCGCCCGGCCAGGCGCTTGTTGAGCACGCCATAGAGACGGTTGGTCTCGTTCACATAGCGGTCGATGGCATATTGAATTTGCACCGGCGCGTATTGCACGAAATGGTGGTTCTGGCCGGCCATCGGCCCAAGCCCGCCCATCTGCCAATAGAGCCATTGCAGCACTTCGAAGCGCGGGCGGGGCGCGCGGGGTAGAAATTGTCCGGATTTATCGGCCAGATATTCCAAAATCGCGCCGGATTCGAAAATGCTGAGCGGCCCGGCGCCGTCCTCGGGCGTGTGGTCAACCATGGCGGGCATGCGGTTATTAGGCGAAATCGCCAGAAATTCAGGCGCGAATTGTTCACCCTTGCTGATATTCACCGGCACGATCTTGTAAGGCAGGCCGGTCTCCTCGAGAAAGATTGTGACCTTATGGCCATTTGGCGTGGTCCAGTAATAAAGATCGATCACTTGCATCAAGCTCCTGGTTTAAGGGTTAGTCCGAGCGGGGCCAGGTTGGCCTCAACCAGCCGGCGCAGGCGCACCGGGTCCGGGTCCAACCGGGCGAGAACACGCAACGCCAGCACGGCGCCAAACAGCCCTTCGGCCGCGCGGCTTGGCTCGGTGCCCGGCGGGAGCAGCCCGGCCAGAACGGCACGCTCAATCTGGGCGCGCAGGAAGGCTTCCACCTCGCCGAGCCGTTCGCGAACCAAGCCGCGTGTGGCGGTGTCCGCCGCACCGTCCAGCGCGGTGTTGATGAGCAGACAGCCTGACGGCGTTTCGGTCGAGCAAGAGAGGGCGATTAGCGCCGCGAACAACCCGGCGATGGCGTCACGAGGGTCGGGCGAGGCGGCCAAGCCCGGCAAGAGCTGACCGCTCAGCCCGGTATCGGCATAGCGGCGCAAGACTTCACGAAACAATCCAGACTTATCACCGAAGCGGTTATAAAGTGCCGCCGTGGATAATTTGGTGGCGTTCGTCAGATCCCGCAGGGAGGTGGCGGCGTAGCCTTGACGCCAGAACACGTCACGGGCGCGGTCGAGCAGGGCGTCATCATCGAGTGTACGGGGGCGTGCCATCGATCAGATAATAATAGATCGATCGGTTTATAACAAGATCGCTGCCGTTTACAAAACAGCCCCCCAAGGCCATCCCACCACAGGATCTTCACCAGATCGCCGCGTTTGCCGCGGAACACATAGAGCGTGCCGTTATGCGGATCGAGGCTCAGCATGGTCTGCACCTGCGCCGCTAGAGCCTCAAGCTTTTAGCTTGAGGCTCTAAGTTTTGTTTTAGCAAGCAATTTCATGTGTTTATCTTGACGCTGGCGCGTCAACCTAAACACACACTGCTTTATCGTATCGAAATCCTTACGCATGTCCGTCGTCCCGCAGGCAAGGTAGATGCGGGCATTCTCCTGGCAAGCCGATCAACGTAATATTGAGGAACAGGTTTTTGAGTTTCTCATCAAACTCCTTTTTCAAGCTCTGCAACTTGGCCTCCAAAGCCTGCTTTTCTTGCTCAAATTCACGTCCCAACTCGAACGCGGCCGACACGAGGGCTTCTTCCCTCGCGCTCCTGCAGTTCAAGCTGTTCAGTGCATCTCTCATCTTGAGAGCGATTATGTGGAGGCAGGCCGCATAATCTAAGTAGATTTTTGCAGCCCGAATTTTCGCCAGTCTCGAATCGCTGGTCATCAACGACCCAACGACATGAGTACGACCCAAAACAGCGGCTGCCTCAAGCGGCAACCGGGCTCGGAAATAATATCTTTGACGCCGTCTCTCGACGTACGAACACATCGCCATGAATGTCGTCCCGTGTGTCACAAGCATGTGTCACAAGTAGGGGAAGACACCCTTAAATATCTAATGATATCAATATATTAGATGATATGGCGTCCCCAAGGGGATTCGAACCCCTGTTACCGCCGTGAGAGGGCGGTGTCCTAGGCCTCTAGACGATGGGGACTAAAGGTGGAGCGCCTGATAAGGCCCTCTTCGTCCCGCGTCAAGCCGGCGCCGCGTCGGTGATGAAAAAACCTGCCGAGACCCTGCCCTGCCAGGATTCCGCCCGCAAATGTCCCGCCAGATGCAGCGGCGCGCCGCCGACGCGGCTCAGCGCCTCGGCCAGCGGGCCGTCCTTGGCGCGGAACAGCAGCGCCTTCATCCGCCCACCGCCCTCGCCTTCCAGCATCACCCGGATGGTGTTGCCGTCCTTGCCGATGCGGTCGGTCTTCACCACCCGCGCGCGCGGCAGCACGAAGAGCGGCTCCTCATTGCCGGTGCCAAACGGCCCGAGCCTCGCCACCATCTGCGCCAGCGCGGCATCGGCGCCGGCCAGCCCCAGCACGCCGTCCAGCATCAGCTCGGCACTCGGCGGCAGCAGCGCGGCGGTGGCCAGACGGTCGTTCAGGAAGCCGTGGAAGGTGGAGAGCGCCGTCTCCGGGGCGGAGAAGCCCGCCGCCATGGCATGGCCGCCACCGGTGGCCAAAATCCCGCTCTGCCGCGCCGCGATCACCGCCGCCCCCAGATCGATCCCCGGCACTGACCGCCCGGAGCCCTTGGCGATGCCATCAGCAATCCCCGCCACCAAAGCCGGGCGATTAAACCGCTCCTTCACCCGCCCCGCGACGATGCCGACCACCCCCGGATGCCAGCCTTCCTGCGCCAACAGGATAATGCCGTGCCCGCCCGCCACCTGCGCCTCGGCGCGGGTCATGGCGTCGGTCGTCACGCCGGCTTCGACGGTCTGGCGCTGCTTGTTCACCGCGTCCAGCGCCTGGGCCAGTGCGGTGGCCAGCTCGGTATCCTCGGCCAGCAGCAGCCGCAGCCCCATATCCGCCTCGGCGATGCGCCCGGAGGCGTTGATGCGCGGCCCCAGCGCGAAGCCGCAATGCATCGCCGTCGGCGCCTCGTTCAGCTTGGCCACCTCCAGCAGCGCCGCCAGGCCGGGGCGGGCGCGCCTGGCCATCACCTTCAGCCCCTGCACCACAAAGGCGCGGTTGAGCCCGCTCAGCGGCATCACGTCGCAAATCGTGGCCAGCGCCACCAGGTCGAGCATCTCCCGCAGATCCGGCTCCGCCTTATCGGCGAAGAAGCCGCGCCGGCGCAGCGTGCGCAACAACGCCACGGCGGTGAGAAAGGCCACGGCGGCGGCACAGATATGGCGCAGCTCCGAGGGGCAATCCAGCCGGTTCGGGTTCACCGTGGCGCAGACCGGCGGCGGCGGGCCCTCTGATTTATGATGGTCCAGCACGATGATGTCGGCGGCATTATGCAGCGGCGCGAAGGCGGCATGCGCCGCGGTGCCGCAATCCACACACACGATCAGGCTCGCCCCGCGCTCCACCATCGCCCGCAGCGCATCGCTGTTCGGGCCATAGCCTTCGGTCAGCCGGTCCGGCACGTGATAGGTCACCGCGCAGCCGAGCTGGCGCAGCAGCGTCACCATCAAGGCCGCCGAGCAGGCGCCATCGACATCGTAATCGCCAAATACGCCGACCATCTCGCCCTTGAGCACCGCATCGGCCAGCCGCCCGGCGGCGACATCCATGTCGATCAGGCTGGACGGGTCCGGCAGCATCGCCCGCAGCGTCGGGTCCAGGAAGGTGGGGGCGTGGTCCACGGTGACACCGCGCGAGGCCAGCAACCGCCCCATCAGCTCAGGGATGCCCAGCTGCTGCGCCAGTCCCTCGCCCTGGCGCTCCGCCTGGCCTGGCCGCCAGATCCAGCTCTTGCCGCTCAGACTCTGGGTGATGCCGAAAACATGCGCGTCCATCCGCCGGTTCAGCCAGAATGCGCGAGTCGATGCAAGCGTTCAGCGGATCAGCTGGTAATGCACGGTGTAGCGCACCGTCACATGGTCATCCTTCGCGTCCGGCGGGAAAGGCGGCAGGGTATTGTCCCTGAACAGCTGCTCCCAGGCCTGGTCCAGGAAGGGCGAGCCGGCGGAATCCAGCAGCTTCAGCCCGGTCACATGGCCCTGGCGGTCGACGGTGAATTCCACCGTGGCGGTGCCTTCCTGATTCTGCTCGATCGCGGCTTGCGGATAATAAGCGTGCTCCTGCACCCATTTGGTCAGCGCCGCATCCCAGTCCGCCCCGGCATTGCCCTTCACCGAGAAATCCGAGGCGGTGGCCGCCTGCGCGTCGGAGGTCGGCATGTTCAGTTTCAGACCGCGCGGCGCGGGTGGCGCGGCGGGGGCGGCCGGTGACGGATTGCCGTAGTTCATCCCGTCCAGCAGCACATATTTCTGCGCTGGCGCGGCGCGGTGCGGGCGCGCTGCATGGGCCGGACGCCGCGGCGGAGTTGGCAGGGGCGGCGGGTTGGGCAGCGCCGTCAGCGGCACATCCGGCACCTGCACTTCCGTCGCGCCCGGATTGGGCGCGGGCTGGGCCGGGGCGGCGGGCGGCGGCGGGGGCGGTTTGGGCGCCTGCGCCGGCTGCGGCGGGCCGTGCAGCGGGCTCTGCGGCGCGGTGGTCTGCGGGCCGGTGCCCTCGCTGTCGAACACCACGGACAGGCCAGGCGGGCTTTGCGGCTCCGGCGGGGGGCGCACCCGCACCAGCAGGGCGGCGGCAATCACCAGCGCATGCAAAAGCAGCGCCGCCCCCCAGGCCCATGGGTTGCGGCGCCATTTGCGAACCGGCGTGGCGAGATGCGGTCTCGCCACCATTACATCGTCAGTCCCGACCCCGGCAGGCTCAGGGACGGTAATAATAATATCCCGGAGGGGGCGGAGGGGGCGCGGCATAATAGGCGGGCGGCGCTGCGTAATAGGCCGGTGCGGCAGCTTGCTGGATCGTCTCGCCATGTCCCACCATGCACTGCGCGTAGGCTACATTATACCGGTGCTGCAGCGAATCCGCCGTCGCCTGGGTATTATTACCCGCCACGGCGGCGCCGCCAAGCAGCCCCGCCCCGGCGCCGATGGCCGCCCCCGCGCCGACATTGCCGGAGAGCGAGCCCAGCACCGCGCCAGCGCCGGCGCCGATGGCGGTGCCAAGCGCCGCGGTGGCGACGGAATTATTCTGCGAATTCTGCGCGGTTGCCCCGGCATAGGGCATCTGCGACTGCGCATAGGCCTGGCAGCTCGCCTGATCCGCCTGGAACTGCTCCCAGCTTTTGCCGGGGCCGGGCAGTGCCGTAATGGTAGGGCCGGTCGGCGTGGCCGCCGTGCAGGCCCCCAGAGCCAGCAGCGGCACCAAGGCCGCCACCGTGATTTTGTTCAACATCCGAAACTCCCTAACAAGGCTTTCAAACCACCCACTTATCTAATCCCTGGCCGGGCCTTCGCCAACGCGCCGGCCAAATGGATTACAATTCGTAGCGTGGCGAAATTGCCGGATTTATAGGGCAGAAATAGGACTAATTGCCCTCCGCGACACCTTTTAAGAAATCCTTCACCTTCGCGAAGAAGCCCTCATGCTCCGGGCTGCCAGCCTGATGGCTGGCGGATTCCTGGTCGAACTGCTCCAGCAGCTCGCGCTGGCGCTTGGTCAGGCTCTGCGGGGTCTCCACCGCCACCTGGATATACATATCGCCACGCTGGGTCGAACGCAGCACCGAAAACCCCTTGGCGCGCAAGCGGAACTGGTCGCCCGACTGGGTGCCGGCCGGGATCTTCACCCGCGCGGCGCTGCCATCGATCGCCGGTACCTCGATCTCCCCGCCCAGAGCCGCCTGGGCCATGCGCAGCGGCACCCGGCAGAAAATATTCGCCCCGTCGCGCTGGAAGATCGCATGCGGGCGGATCGCGACATGCACATAGAGATCGCCCGGCTGCGCGCCGCGCGGTCCGGCCTCGCCCTCGCCGGCCAGGCGGATGCGGGTGCCATCCTCCACCCCGGCGGGGATCTGCACCGCGAGCGTGCGCTCACGCGGCACCGTACCCGCACCGGAACATACCCGGCATGGGTTGCGCACGGTATGGCCGCTGCCGCCGCAGGTCGGACAGGTGCGCTCGACCACGAAGAAGCCCTGCTGGGCGCGCACCCGGCCAGCTCCGCCGCAGGTGGCGCAGCTATCGGCGCTGGCATTCTTGTCGGCGGAGCCGGAGCCGTTACAGGCATCGCAGGCCATCCGGGTCGCCACGCGCACATTCGCCTTGGTGCCGGCGAAGGCTTCCGTGAGGTCGATGGTCACGGCGGCCTTGATGTCGGCGCCGGTCTGCGCGCGCTCAGCGCCGCGCCGGCCGCCACCGCCGAACATCTGTTCGAAAATATCGCCGAGCCCGCCCTCAAACCCACCGAAGCCGCCGCCAAAGCCGCCACCGCCGCCCATGCCGCCATTCTCGAAGGCGGAATGGCCGAACCGGTCATAGGCGGCGCGCTTCTGATCGTCCTTCAGAACGTCATAGGCTTCGTTCAACTCCTTGAATTTCGCCTCCGCCGCCGTGTCGCCCGGGTTGCGGTCCGGGTGATATTGCATGGCGAGCTTGCGGTAGGCCTTTTTCAGCTCATCGGCGCTGGCGCCACGCGCGACCCCCAGCGTGGCGTAGTAATCCTGTTT
The DNA here is from genome assembly GCF_000687875.1 of Acidocella facilis ATCC 35904. GTDB lineage: Bacteria > Pseudomonadota > Alphaproteobacteria > Acetobacterales > Acetobacteraceae > Acidocella > Acidocella facilis. The sequence goes on from NZ_JHYG01000008.1 coordinate 156,759, forward strand.
GGCCATGGCGGCGCTTTATTCCCTAGCGGCTAGAGCATCAAGCTTTTAGCTTGACGCTCTAAGTTTTGTTTTAGCTAGCAATTTCATGTGTTTATCTTGACGCTGACGCGTCAACCTAAACATATATTGCTCTAGAAACGGAAAATCCCGGGGCCCTCGCCCCGGGATTTCTTGGTCAGCTCAAACCCGGTTTCAGGCGGATTTGTTCTTGTCGTTGACGTCCTCGAAATCGGCGTCCACGACCTTCTCGCCATTCGGCCCAGTGCTCTCGGCCCCCGGCTGCGCCGCGCCGGCGGCGGCCTCGGCCTTGTACATCGCCTCGCCGATCTTCATCGCCACCTGGGTCAGCTTCTCGGAGGCGGCCTTCACCGTCTCGGCGCTGCCGCTCTCCAGCGCGCTCTTGGCTTCGGCAATCGCGGCCTCCGCCTCGGTCTTGTCGGCCGGGGCGATCTTGTCGCCGCCATCCTTCAGGGTCTTCTCAACCTGGTTGATCAGCCCTTCGGTCTGGTTGCGCGCTTCCACCGCCTCGCGCCGCGCCTTGTCAGCCGCCGCGTTCTCCTCGGCATCCTTCACCATGCGCTCGATATCGGCATCCGACAGACCGCCAGAGGCCTGGATACGGATCTGCTGCTCCTTGCCGGTCGCCTTGTCCTTGGCGGAGACGGAGACGATGCCGTTGGCGTCGATATCGAAGGTCACCTCGATCTGCGGCACGCCGCGCGGCGCGGCGGGAATGCCCTGCAGGTCGAAATTGCCCAAGAGCTTGTTGTCCGCCGCCATCTCGCGCTCGCCCTGGAAGACCTTGATGGTCACGGCGGTCTGGCCGTCCTCGGCGGTGGAGAAGGTCTGGCTCTTCTTGGTCGGAATCGTGGTGTTGCGGTCGATCAGACGGGTGAACACGCCACCCAGCGTCTCGATGCCCAGCGACAGCGGGGTCACGTCCAGCAGCAGCACGTCCTTGACGTCGCCCTTCAGCACGCCGCCCTGGATGGCCGCACCAATCGCCACGACCTCGTCGGGGTTCACATTGCGGGCCGGCTCCTTGCCGAAGAAGCTCTTCACCGTCTCGATGACCTTCGGCATGCGGGTCATACCGCCGACCAGGATCACCTCGGAGATCTCACCGGCGGTGACACCGGCATCCTTCAGCGCCGCGCGGCACGGGGCCAAGGTGCGCTCGATCAGATCCTCGACCAGGCTCTCCAGCTTGGCGCGGGTCAGTTTCAGCACCAGATGCTTCGGCCCGGTGGCGTCGGCGGTGATGAAGGGCAGGTTGATCTCGGTCTCCTTGGAGGAGGACAGCTCGATCTTCGCCTTCTCCGCGGCTTCCTTCAGGCGCTGCAGGGCGAGCTTGTCCTTCCGCAGGTCGATGCCCTGGTCCTTCTGGAACTCCGCGGCCAGATAATCGATGATGCGGGCGTCGAAATCCTCACCGCCGAGGAAGGTGTCGCCGTTGGTGGACTTCACCTCGAACACGCCATCGCCCAGCTCCAGCACGGAGACGTCGAAGGTACCGCCACCAAGGTCATAGACCGCGATGGTGCCGGCATTCTTCTTGTCCATGCCGTAGGCCAGAGCGGCCGCCGTCGGCTCGTTGATGATGCGCAGCACCTCAAGCCCGGCGATCTTGCCGGCATCCTTGGTGGCCTGACGCTGGGCGTCGTTGAAGTAGGCCGGCACGGTGATCACCGCCTGGGTGACGGTCTCGCCGAGATAGGACTCGGCGGTCTCCTTCATCTTCGTCAGGATGTAGGAGGAAATCTGGCTCGGCGAATATTTCTCACCGCGCGCCTCAACCCAGGCATCGCCATTATCGCCCTTGGCGATGGTATAGGGCACCAGCCCCTTATCCTTGGCCACGGTCGGGTCGTCATAACGGCGGCCAATCAGGCGCTTGACCGCGAACAGCGTGTTGGTCGGGTTGGTGACGGCCTGGCGCTTGGCGCTCTGGCCGACGAGACGCTCGCCCGAATCAGAGAAGGCGACCATGGACGGCGTGGTGCGCGCGCCCTCGGCGTTCTCGATGACGCGGACATCCTTGCCCTCCAGCACCGCCACGCAAGAATTGGTGGTACCAAGGTCAATACCGATGACTTTGCTCATATATATGCTCCTTTGCAGCGGGTGGCGCCGGCCCGAAGCACCGGAGTCACCCCTTTGAGATGAGTTCTATCTATTCATTGAAACGCCCGGGCACAAGAGCTTTGCGCTCATGTCCCGGGCGTGAAAAACGCGCCGAAAAATTAACTTTTGCCGGGGAAAACGGTGTTATACTGCCCGATTCTCCCGGTTTTGGGCGTTACGCGCTCATCGCCTCCGGGGCGGTGCGGGCGCGCTTGGTCACCAGCTTGTTCAGCGCATGGATATAAGCCCGCACCGCGGCGACGATGGTGTCGGTATCCGCCCCCTGCCCGTCCACGCTCTTGCCCTCCTCGGTCAAGCGCACCGTGCATCGGGCCTGGGCGTCGGTGCCCTCGGTGACGGCGCCGACAGAGAACAAAGCCAGCTCGGCGGTGTGCGGGAAAATACGGCGCATGGCGTTGAAGGCGGCATCCACCGGCCCGTCGCCGCGCTCATCGGCGGCTTTCACCGCGCCGTCGATCTCCAGCTCCAGCTTGGCCCGCGCCGGCTCGCGCGAGCCGGCCCAGACCTCCAGACCGATGAACTTGATCGTCTCATGGCTGCGGACGACCTCGTCATCCACCAGCGCGACGATGTCCTCGTCATACACAACCTTCTTGCGGTCGGCCAAAATCTTGAAGCGGGAGAAGGCGTCGTTCAGCGCGTTATCGCCGATGTCGCCATAGCCCAGCGCGTTCAGCTTGTCGCGGAAGGCGGCACGGCCGGAATGCTTGCCCATCACCAGCGAGGTCTTCTGCCAGCCCACCGATTCCGGGGTCATGATCTCGTAGGTGGCGGCATTCTTCAGCATCCCGTCCTGATGGATGCCGCTCTCATGCGCGAAGGCGTTGCGCCCGACGATCGCCTTGTTCGGCTGCACATCGAAGCCGGTGATCGTCGCCAGCAGCTTGGAGGTGCGCAGGATGCGCGGGGTCTCGATCTGGTGCTGGTAGGGCGCGGCATCCGGCCGGGTGCGGATGGCCATCACCACCTCTTCCAGCGCGGCATTGCCGGCGCGCTCGCCGATGCCGTTGATCGTGCATTCGATCTGCCGGGCCCCGCCCTTCACCGCCGCCAGCGTGTTCGCCACGGCCAGGCCCAGATCATTATGATTATGGGTGGACAAAATCACCTGGTCCGCCCCCGGCACCTTCTCGCGCACGGTGGAGAAGATCCGCACCATATCCTCCGGCACCGCATAGCCGACGGTATCGGGGATATTGATGGTGGTGGCGCCGGCCTTGATCGCCGCCTCCACGCAGCGCAGCAGGAATTCCATGTCGGTGCGGGTGCCGTCCTCGGCGGACCATTCCACGTCGTCGGTGAACTGGCGCGCCAGGGTCACGGATTTGGTCACATGCTCCAGCACCACCTCCGGTTCCATCTTCAGCTTGTATTTCATGTGCAAGGGCGAGGTGGAGATGAAGGTGTGGATGCGCTTGCGCTCGGCGGCGCGAATGGCCTCGCCGGCGCGGGTGATGTCGTTGGGGGCGGAGCGGGACAGGCCGGTGATCACCGGGCCCTTCACCGTCTCGGCGATTTTCTGCACGCTCTCGAAATCGCCCGGCGAGGCGATGGGAAAGCCGGCCTCGATCACATCCACGCCCAACGAAGCCAACGCCTCCGCCATGCGGATCTTCTCGTCCAGATTCATCGAGAAGCCAGGGGATTGCTCGCCGTCGCGCAGCGTGGTGTCGAAAATAATGAGTCGGTTTTCGTCGATCTTGCCGAAATTGGGGTGCGTAAAGCTCATAACTCTGCTCCGAATTTATCTGCCGTGGGCGGTGTTTCTGGCATTCCCCTGAGCGGCGGGCGCGGTCATCGGACACGCGCGAAAAATCACTTATCGCTCAGGGGCGGATAAGTCGAAGGAGCAGCCCAGCGAGGGTGGGGGCAGAAGCCATGCCCTCCGCTTAGACAAATTCCGGGGCCAAGGCAAGCAACGTTTCTATTATGGCCACTTGGCAACAACCCTGCCCCAATCCAGTATCGCCGCATGGATATTCCTGCGCACATCCAGGGCCTGATTTTCGATTGCGACGGCACGCTGGTGGACACCCCGCCCCTTTACGCCGCGGCCTGGATGGCGGCCTTGGCGGAATTCGGGGCCCGGCTGGAGCTGGAATGGTTCCGCCCCCGCGCCGGCCTCTCCGAGGACCTGCTGCTGGACGATGTGGAGCGGCATTTCGGCACCACCCTGCCGCGCGAAGACGTCGCAAGGCTGACCCGCGCACATGTGATGGACAACCTCCACAGCCTGCGGGAGATCCAGGCCGTCGCCAACATCGCCCGCGCCCAGGCCGGGCGGCTGCAGCTGGCCGTCGCCTCCTCCGGCCCCGCCGAGATCGTGCAGACCACGCTGGAGGCCACCGGGCTGCGGCCATTATTCAACGAAATCGTCACCATCGAGGATGTCGCCAACGCCAAGCCGGCGCCGGATCTGTTCCTGGAAGCCGCACGGCGCCTGGGGCTGGCGCCCGATTCCTGCTTGGTGTTCGAGGATAGCGCCCAGGGGCTGCAGGCCGCCTTGCTGGCCGGGATGCCGGCGATCGACATCAACAAGCTGATGGCGGACACCGCCCCGCCGCCGGACGGGCTGAACCGCGTCTATCTGCGCAAGGATCTATAGAGCAAAAGTTTTTTGGTGCCGCTTTTTTACAAAAAAGCGGCGAAAACGTTCGGGGTGTTGGCACTGGCGTTGCCACAGCCCCAACCGTTCATGGGACCTTTTTGAAAAAAGTTCCCACACCCTCAAAAACTTTTACACCGTTTCCAGCTCCAGCCTGGCCAGATCCTCCAGCATGGTCGGTCCGGTCGGACTCCAGCCCAGCGTCTCCCGGGTCCAGGCGCTGGAAGCCGGCATGTCATGCCCGGCAAACATCGCCAGCCAGCCGAAATAGCCCTGCGCCTCGTCCGGGGTGATCGACTTCACCGGCAGCTTCAGCTGCGCGCTCAGCACCCGCGCGATGTCGCGCATCGCCACCCCTTCCTCGGCCACGGCATGATACACCGCCCCCGGCCGCGCCGCCTCCAGCGCCAGCCGGTAGAGCCGCGCCACATCCGCCCGCGCCGCCGCCGGCCAGCGATTCGTCCCCTCGCCGATGAGCGCCAGATAGCCATGCTGCAACGCCAGCTGAATATAATAGCTCACCAGCCCCTGCCGGCGCGGATCATGTACCTGCGGCAGCCGCATGATCGCCCCCGCCCCGCCCTGGTCCGCCAGCGCCCGCGCCGCCTCTTCGGAAGCCGCGCGCGGCACGCTGGCATCCGGCCGCGCGTCTTCCGTCGCCACCGCCCCCGCCTCATTGCGGGCAATGCCGGTGCCGGAGGTGACGATCAGCGGCTTTTTGCTCCCCGCCAGCCCCGCCCCAAGGGCTGCGACGACATGCCGGTCATCCTCGCAATTCGCCATGAAGGTGGAGAAATCATGGTTGAAGGCCAGATGCGCCACGCCATCAGACTCAGCCGCCGCCCTGGTCAGCAATTTGTAATCCTTCATATCGCCGTGCAGGGCGGTGGCGCCGGTCGCTTCCAGCGCGGCGCGCTTGGCCTCGTCACGATACAGCCCGGTCACCTCATGCCCGGCCAGAATCAACTCTTTCACCAAAGCGGAGCCGATAAACCCCGTGGCACCCGTTACAAAAACACGCATGCTCAAATCCTTCCATTTTGCCTCTGGCGGAAGATTTGGCCAGCGCGCTATGGTAGAAAAGACGTGAGTTTATCCTATTATAATGTCTCCTAGCCTCGCCCCCGCCAACGTCCTCGGCACCTATCTGAAAGACCGCCGCGCCCGGCTGGACCCGGCGGCTTTGGGCGTGCCCGCCGCGCGCCGGCGCACCCCCGGCCTGCGCCGCGAGGAGGTGGCCCAGCGCGCCAATATCAGCCCGGCCTGGTACACCTGGCTGGAACAAGGCCGCGGCGGCGCCCCCTCGGCGGATGTGCTGGAGCGCATCGCCCGCGCCTTGATGCTCACCGATATCGAGCGCGAGCATCTCTTCCTGCTTGGCCTCGGCCGCCCGCCGGAGGTGAAATATCGCACCGGCCCCGTCACCCCGCGCCTGCAACGTGTGCTGGACGCACTCTCCCCCACCCCGGCCGTCATCCGCACCGCGATCTGGGATGTCGCCGCCTGGAACCGCGCCGCCTGCGTGCTGCTGGCCGATTACGATTCGCTGCCGCCGGAGAACCGCAACATCTTGCGCCATATGTTCCTGGAGCCCCGCGCCCGCGCCGCCCAGCATGATTGGGAAACCGTCGCCCGCTTCGTGCTCGGCGCCTTCCGGGTGGATACCGCCCGCAGCGGCGCCGCCGCCGAAATCGCCCCGCTGGTCGAGGAGCTTGCCCGCAAAAGCCCGGATTTCGCCCGCATGTGGCAGGAGCACGACCTCCACGGCGCCCCTGGCGAGGCGGTGAAGCATATCAAGCACCCGCTGCTGGGCCCGCTCGCCTTCGAATATTCCGCCTTCGCGGTCGATGGCCGGCCGGATCTGACCCTGGTCATCTACAACCCGCTGGAGGCGAAAGATCTCGCCCGCCTCGCCGCTTTGCTCGACAAACCCCAAGACAAACCGTGAACAGCCACCTATAACCGGGATGATGCCGCCCCTCCCCGCCCTGCCCGCTTTGGCCGCCGGCCATGGCCGCGCCGTCCTGCTGGATGCGGACGGGGTGATTTCGACCATCAAGCCTGGCACGGTGGCGCGCCAGGTCGGCGCCTCCATCCCGCTCGCCATCCATGTGCCGGCCACCCTCCGGCGCCTCGGCAACCCGGCGATTCAGCTGCTGGACCTGCTGGAGCTGTTCGCCTTCGTGCACCCGGCGCAAAGCCTCGCCCCCACCCCGGCCGGGCTGGCGCGGGCGCTGGAAATCCCTGTGCCGACCTCGCTCGACTCCGCCGCCCAGGCGCTGCCGGAAATGGCCGAACTGCTGCTCACCCGTCTGGCCGCGGGCAAGGACACCCCGGCCAACCGCGACGCCCCTGGCCTTGCCGCCCGCATGGGCGCCGCCGGCTGGCTCTGGGCGCCCTATGTCCTGAACGCCCTCGGCCAGCCCGACGCCAAGCCGGACGGCATGGCCATGCGCCTCTGGAAACGCCTGCCGAAATGGGAGGAAGTCGCGCCGCGCCCGCCGCCGTCGAGCTTTCCCATCACCCCGGTCGAAGCCCGCGCGCGCCTGGCCTCCCTGCTCGGCCCCGAGGCTGAACAACGCCCCGCCCAGGCGGATTTCTGCTCCGCCGCCACCGCCGCCTTTGCGCCAAGGGAGGTCGAGGGCAGCCCGCAAGTGGTGCTCGCCGAGGCCGGCACCGGCACCGGCAAGACCATGGGCTATCTCGCTCCCGCCTCGCTCTGGGCCACGCGCAACAAGGGCGCGGTCTGGGTCTCCACCTATACCCGGCATCTGCAACGCCAGATCGAGCAGGAAGCCCAACGCCTGCCCGCCGGCAGCAATGTCGTGCTGCGCAAGGGCCGGGAGAATTATCTCTGCCTGCTGAATTTCGAAGACGCGATGAACGCCGAAACCCGCGCCATCCCGCTCGGGCTCATCGCCCGCTGGGCCGCCGCGAGTGCCGATGGCGATCTCTTCGGCGGCGACCTGCCCGGCTGGTTCGCCGAGCTTTACGGCCAGGGGCTGCTGGCCTCCATCGCGGACCGGCGCGGCGAATGCATCCATGCCGCCTGCCCGCATTTCTCCAGCTGCGTCATCGAGCGCGTCATCCGCAATGCCCGCCAGGCGGATCTGGTCATCGCCAACCATGCGCTGGTGATGGCGCAATCCGTCTGGGGCGGGCTGGATGATGACAGCGTGCCGACACGCTACGTGTTCGACGAAGGCCACCATATTTTCGATGCCGCCGACAGCGCCTTTGCCATCGAGCTCTCCGGCACCGCGATGGCGGAGCTGCGCCGCTGGCTGCTGGGAGCGGAGGGCACGCGCTCACGCGCCCGCGGCCTCGCCAAACGGCTGGAGGACATGGCGGCGGTGGACGAGCCCACCCACAAAGCCATCCTGCAGGCCGTGCATCTGGCCAAATGCCTGCCCGCGCCGATGTTCTCCGTGCGCCTCGACCCGGAACTCGCCGCCGATGACAATCCGGCCGAAGCCCTGCTGCGCGCCTTGCGCGCCCAGTCCCGCGCCCGCGCCACCGAGGCCGACCTCAACGCCCCCTTCGGCTTCGAGACCGATCTGCACCCGCTGAATGAGGACGCGCTGCCCGCCGCCCGCAAACTCTCCCAGGCGATGGCCCTGCTGCGCGCGCCCCTGGTGGCCTTGCGCGCGCGCATGCTGGAACGGCTGGAGACCGAGCCGGACCTCGAAGAGGCGATGCGCCAGCGGCTGGAGAGCACCGCCCGCAGCCTGAAACGCCGCGCCATCGACCCGCTCTCCGGCTGGGGCCGCATCCTGGACGGCATGGAGGCCGAGCCCGCCCCCGGCGAGCGCCCGGCGCGCATCGAATTCCTGCGTCTGGACCGCGAGGCCGGCACGGACAAGGACATCGCTTTGCTCTCGCATCTTCTGGACCCGACGGAGGCCTTCACCCAATCCATCGCCGCCCCGGCGCATGGGCTGCTGATCACCTCCGCCACCTTGCGCGACGGCACGGATATGGAAGAGGCCTGGGAAAATGCCGAGGCCCGCACCGGCGCCGCGCATCTCGCCGCACCTGCCATCCGCGCGGCCTTCGACAGCCCCTTCGATTATGGCGAACGCACCCGCGTCGTGCTGGTCTCGGACGTCAACACCCAGGATCTCGGCCAGCTCGCCGGCGCCTACAAGGCCTTGTTCGAGGCGGCCGGCGGCGGCGGGCTCGGGCTGTTCACCGCGATCTCGCGCCTGCGCGCCGTGCACGCGAAAATCGCAGCCCCGCTCGAGGAGAAAAACATCCCGCTCTACGCCCAGCATGTCGACGCGATGGATAACGCGACGTTAGTGGATATCTTCCGCGCCGAGGAACATTCCTGCCTGCTCGGCACCGATGCGATGCGCGACGGCGTGGACATCCCCGGCAATTCCCTGCGGCTGGTGGTGTTCGAGCGCACCCCCTGGCCGCGCCCGGACATTCTCCACCGCACGCGCCGCACCCATCTGAGCCACGGCGCGCCGAAGGATTACGACGACGCGATCGTGCGCCTGCGCCTGCGCCAGGCCTTCGGCCGCCTGATCCGCCGCGCCGACGACCGCGGCGTCTTCGTCCTGCTCGACCGCGCCTTCCCCTCAAGGCTGCTCACGGCCTTTCCGGAACAGGCGCGGATCATACGGTCCTCACTGTCGGAAGCGGTGACGGGGATCGGGCGGTTTTTGCGGGAGGAGGTTTGAGGGGGGGGGGGAGTGGGCCGAGAACTGCCCGGGCCAACGAAGTTTGCAAAACTGTTGTGTCAAATAGGGGCTGGCGAGACTTATGTTTTCGTTACGTTTGTATTCGCCAGATCACGAACAAGCGTGAAATCCGGCGCTTCTGGTCCCAGCCCAGGGTTAGGCGCTGCTAAGGGTGGTTTTTGTGCCACGTAAGGACGCCAGTTTTCGAATAGTGGGAGTTGCAAATGGTCTGATTGTCGTCTGAAGCGGCGCAGATCGGGATGTGGTGGAAACACATCTTTTAACCTGTTGGCGTGCATCAATGCCAACCTCAGAGGGTGAATGCCTTTTGGCACAGTCAGCGGAGGAATAATTTGACCGGACCGAATCCCTTTGGCGGTGTCTTCCAAACCCGCGACGAGTTTTATTTCATCCGGTGTCAGCAGATCTCCAAAGAGATGAATATCAGCTACAAGATCGTCAATCTGCGCCGCGATGACCGGGAAATGACGAGGCTTGAGCAAGCCAGGGCCTTGTAGGATCACTGAACCGCTCCATGTTTGCCGGAGGCATCAACTCTTGAGAGGATGGTGTCATGACGAACAGAACGAGCAACAAGTTTTCGCCTGAGGTTCGCG
>NZ_JHYG01000009.1 GCF_000687875.1 Acidocella facilis ATCC 35904
GGCCGCGCCTTTGATTGAGAAAACCAAGAAGGCGAAAAAATTTCTCGCCGACAAAGCCTACGATAGCGCCGAATTACGAGGCAACTTGAAAAAGCGCGGGACGAAGGCCGTCATCCCGAACAAACGTAACCGCAAGCGGCCGTACAGCTTCAGCAAGACATCCTATAAAGAGCGGCATAAAATCGAGAATGCGTTCTGCCGCCTCAAAGATTTCAGACGGATCGCAACCAGATATGACCGGCTGGCCATCAATTTTGCCGCATCAATCTACCTCGTGGCAGCGGTCGTCTGGTGGGTGTTATGAGTCTGGACCCTAGTTTTTGCGTTTCTCCGGCTGCACGCTCACCGTCGCGGTCAGCCCGGCGACGAGATGGAGACCGGCCGGCACCTTGTCGATGGCGATGCGTACCGGAATGCGCGCCGCCAGCCGCACCCAGGTGAAGGTGGGATTCACATCCGCCAGCAATGTGGGCGCGGCGACACGTTCATTGTCGGTGATGCCGGAGGCGAAGCCCTGCACATGGCCCAGGATCGGCGGGCCGCCCTGCAGCAGCTCGACGCTAGCCTTGTCGCCGACCTGGATGTGATGCAGCTTGGTTTCCTCGAAATAGCCATCGACATAGAAGCTGTCCGTATCCACGATGGCGATCACCGGCTTGCCGGCGGCGACGTAATCGCCGGGCCTCATCGAGAAATTCGTCACCCGCCCATTCACCGTCGCGCGCACCGTGCTGCGGGTGAGGTTGAGCTGGGCGACATCGAGATTGGCTTGCGCCGCCGCGGTGGCGGCCTGCGCTTGCGCGTAGGCGGCTTCGGCCGCGCGGGACTGGGTGCTGGCATCGTCGCGCGAAATCGCGGAGGCGGCGTTGTTGGAGAGGGCGGCGTAGCGCGCGGCGTTCTGCTGGGCGTTCTGCATCGTCGCCTTGGCTTTGTCCTGCGCCGCCTGGGTCTGGGCGAGGGCGGCTTTGGCCTGCTCCATCGCCAGGTTGAAACGCGACGGGTCGATCTGGAACAAAGGCTCGCCGGTATGCACGAAATCATTATCCTGTACGAACACCTGCACCACAGGGCCGGTCACGTCAGGGGCGAGAGAGACCACATCCGCGCGCACGCGGCCATCGCGTGTCCAGGGATCGTCCATATAATAGATCCAGAGCTGCCAGCCGACGAGCCCGGCAAGCACCACAACCACCAGGGTGACGAGAAAACGGCTGACGAAATTTGCGGATTTCATGGGGCTCCGGGGGATGAAAGGAAATGCGAGGTCAACAGCCAGACCAGCCCGGTGAGCAGCACCAGGAGGCAGAGATCGAACAGCGGGCGATGCCAGACGAAACGGTACACGCCCATGGCGGAAAGGCCGCGGCGCAGCGCGACGGAGAGCAGCAGGGCGATGCCGATCCAGATCAGCAGCGGCGGAAACAGCACGCCGTAAATGTTGATTTCACCGATCATTCTGCCACCAATGCCTGGCTGTGGGTCTGGAAAATGGGAGGAACCGCCTCGGGAAACAGCACGCTGCGCAGGCCCGAGAGCACCATCAGCGCGGCCCGGTGGGCCAAGGCATCATGCATCAGCGCCACCATCGCGCCGTCCAGCGCGTGCATCAGCGCGTCCGGCGCGGGCTGGCGGGCATTGCCCTGATAATGCGCCGCGATGCCATCGAAGATCAGTTCACAGCAGCGCCGTGCCTCGGGCGGCAGCCGCCATTGCTCGCGGTGCAGGGCGATGATGTTGAGGCCGACGCGCAAATCCACCAGCACGCCGGAGGCGGCACTATCGGCGCCGCTGGCCACGGCGGCGAGGCGCGGCATCATCAGCCCCAGCCGGTCCATCATGATGCCGGTCAGGGCGGCCCGGTCATGCGGGAGGGCGGCCTGCGCGGCGGCGGCGACATCGCGCCAGTTGGCGCGCATCAGCCGCTCCGCACTCCAGGCGGCACCGACCGAGCGCACGATGCGGGTGAGGATCAGCGCCGACCCCAGCCCGACGATCAGGCTGAAGGAGCTGTCCGCGAACGGCACGAAGCTGGTGTGATAGCCATTGCCCAGGCCAAGCTGGGTGGCGCCAACCGCGCCGATGACCATGCCGGTGCCGAACGTGGCGGGGCGCGAGACCAGCACGCCCGTCATCAGCCCGGCCGGGAGCAGCACCAGATAAAGCTCGTCGAACCCCACCACGCGGGGCAGGATGGCGAAGCTGTAGACGAAGATGCCGATGATGACGATGACGGCGTTGCGCAGCATCTGCGCGATCGCCGGGGCGGGATCGTCCTGCGCGGCGAAGAAGGAGCAGGCGACGGCGACCATGATCGCCGCCCCGGCGCCGTAGGCCCAGCCGGTGGCGATCCAGAGCGCGCAGACCAGCAGCACCGCGCCGGCGGCGGAGGTGGCGGAGAGGAAGGCCAGCTTATGGTCGCGGTTCTGCTTGGTGATGGCGATATATTCGGCATCCAGCGCCGGGCTCGCCGGGGGCGGCGGTGCGCCTTCGGTGACGAAGCGGCGCAATTGCCGGGAATGGCTGGAGATGCGCACCAGCTCCTCCAGCCGCAGCGCCAGGCTGGCGCGCAGCAGCCCGCCCCAGTCCGGCGTGTCATGGTCCAGCGTCTGGATGTCGTGCAGCAGCGCATCGGCGCCATCCGCCTTGCCGCTCTGCACCCATTGATCGGTGGCGGCGAGCACGGTTTTCAGCTTCGGGGTCAGCGCGTCCAGCCGGCGCAGCTCGGCGACGCGCTGGCCGATGGAGCTGAGGATCGGCATCAGGCTGATCACATACATGCGCAGCCTCGTCACCTGCCGCACCGCCGATTGCATGTTGGAGACGTCATAGGCGAGCTGGGAGACCATCATCGCGGTGTCGGTCGCCTCGAAGGCCAGACGACGGCGGGCCTCGCGCGCGGCCTGGGATTCACCGTCGCCGGCCAGCGCGGCGCTGGCCCAGTCCACCCCCGGCTTGACCCAGGAGCTGATGCGCCGCGCCAGCACCGGGCCGATCGAGCGCGGCAGGATGATGGTGCCGATGATGGTGGTGCAGACAATGCCGAGGGTGATCTCCTCGCAGCGGGTCAGCGCCGTCTGGAAGACATGGCTGGGATCGGTGACCGAGGGGAAGCCGATGATGCCGGCGGTGTAGCCCGAGAGCATGAAGGTATAGGCGCGCGGGCTGCGGTCCATCAGCGCGATATAGAGGCACATCGCCACCCACAGCGCCATGGCGATGCAGAGCAGCACCGGTGCGTTGACCAGATTAGGCACCAGCACCACCGCCGCGGTGCCGCCGATCAGCGTGCCGAAGAAGCGATAGACGGCTTTCGAGCGCATCGCCCCGGCATAGGGGTTAGCGACGATGAAGGCGGTGGCCATCGACCAGTACGGGTTGTCCAGCCCCAGCCAGCAGGAGATGAAGAAGGCGAGCATGGCGCCCGTGAAGGTCTTCAGGGCAAAGAGGAGTTCGTCCGGCTTGGGCATTATCCCCTGCAAACAGGAAAAAACGTCAGGAAGGTAGATGTTCTTTGCAAGGCGGCTCTGCGGCGCCCCGGCTGGCTGATTGGGCTTATGGTTTCGGCGGGTTTCAAGAGCTTCTTATCGGATGCGAGGCCGGGGCGGAAGCGGTTTGCATGAGGCCGCGGCCCTGATAGCGTGAAAGCACGCAGACGAGGAGCAGGCGGTGAATATCGTGGTGCTGACAGGGGCGGGGATCTCGGCGGACTCAGGCATTGCCACGTTTCGCGCGGCGGACGGGCTGTGGGAAAATCACCGGATCGAGGATGTGGCCTCGCCGGAAGGGTTCTTGCGGGATCCGGCGCTGGTGCATCGCTTTTATAATCTGCGCCGGGCCCAGCTGAACCAGGTGGCGCCGAATGAGGGGCATCTGGCGCTGGCGGCGCTGGAACAGGGCTGGCGCGGGCGGGGTGAGTTTCTGCTGGTGACGCAGAATGTGGATGATCTGCATGAGCGGGCCGGCAGCCGGAATGTGCTGCATATGCATGGCCAGTTGCGCCGGCTGCTTTGCGCGGAATGCGGTGCGGCGGGGCCGTGGCTGAATGAGTCCGGGGTGGAGACGATCTGCCCGGCCTGCGATGCGGCGGCGATGCGCCCGGATATCGTCTGGTTCGGGGAGATCCCGTATTTCATGGATAAGATTCTGGAGGCGCTGGCGCGGGCGGATGTGTTCTGTGCGATCGGCACGTCGGGGGTGGTGTATCCGGCGGCCGGGTTCGCGGCTGAGGCGCGGCGAAACGGGCGAGGCTGCGTGCTGTATGAGATCAATCCGGCGCCGACCGGGGGGCGTTATTTCGACCATGCGATCGAAGCGCCGGCCAGCGAGGGCGTGCCTGAATTCCTGCGCCGGCTGGGGCTTTAATTTTGATATTGGCGAGCAATTTCACGTGTTTATCTTGACGCTGCCGCGTCAACCTAAACACATATTGCTCTAGCCCGCCCGCCGGCTGGAGAGCCGCGCCGCGAGCGTGGCGGCGGCCCCGCTCAGCCCGGTTTCATCGGTAAAGAAAGCCAGTTTTTCGCCCGCGGCGAGGCGGCTGCGAAGGGTGGCGGCGAGCGGGGCGGCGGCGTCCGCGCTGGCGGGCAAGGTGAGGATTTCCAGCGCGCCGGGGGCGGTGAAAGGATGGCCCTGCGCCGCGATGAGGGCGACGATGCCGGCCTCGCGCAGCAGCGCCAGCCCGTCCTCTGGCTCGGCCTGGCCGAGGGAGAGCACGGCCAGACGCCCCGGCTCCGCCCAGACCAGCTGCGCCCCTTGCGTGACGGGGGAGGGTGGCGGCGAGGCGACCAGCGAATCGAGCGCGGCGCGGATTTCGTTCTGGATGGAGGTGAGGTCCATTCCTGCCAGGCGCGGCGCGGTGGCAGCTTGGGGGGCCATGGCCGCGCGGGTGGCGTGGCGGCGGAAGACGAAGCCGGTTTCCGGGGCGGGCTGGGATTCGGGTTCGGGTGCGGCGGGCTCAGCCGGTGGCACGAGGCGCGGCGTGGCCTCCACCTTCATCGGCGGAGCGGCGCGCAGGAAGGCGTGCAGATCATCCTGCGGGCCGCTGGCCGGGGCCGTCTGCCGGCGGCGGCCGCCCAGGAGGTCGATACAGAGTGCCAGTATGCCGAGGCCCAGAACCCCCAGCCCGGCGCTGAGATACAGCGTGTCGTGATCCAAACTTTTCCGCCTCCAACGCGGCTTCCTGGAAATTTACGCGCCGGGAGGCGGTTTGAAAAGCGGGGCGGGGGCACCCGTGTCGCCCACCCCCAAACGTTGTTCGCCGCTTTTTTGAAAAAAAGCGGCCCAAAAAACTTTTGATTTTAAAGAATTAGCCTGGCCGGGCGTGGAAATCCGCCAGCTTGTAGCGGCTGCCCAGGCTGTAGCGGCTGCCAGGATGGGTGAGCAGAGAGCGCGTGGCGGGGCCGGCCGGGGTCCAGGTGCGGCGCAGCAGGCAGAGGCAGGCGTCCTGGGGGCCCAGGCGCAGCAGCGCTTGCAGGCTGGCATCGGCCAGGGTGGCGTGGATGACATGCTCCACTTCGCTCGGCGGGGCGATGGTCTGCAGATAGCGGTTCGGGGTCTGGCGGGTGAAATCCTGCGCCAGATAATCTGGGGCGAAGCCGGGCGAGACATAGCGCTGCTCCAGCTGCACCGGGATCTCATCCTCGAAATGCAGGATCTCGGAATAAAACAGCCTGGCGCGCGGGCGCAGGGCGAATTCGGCGGCGATGTCCGCTGGCGCGGGGCGGGCTTCCAGCGCCAGCACCTGCGCGCGATGGGCATGGCCACGCCGTGCGATATCCTCGGCGATGTCGTGGATTTCCAGCAAGGGCGAGCGCGGGGCTGGAGCCTGCACGAAGCTGCCCGCGCCCTGCAGGCGCAGCAGCACCCCCTCGGCGGAAAGCTCGCGCAAGGCACGATGCACCGTCATCCGCGAGGCGCCGAGGCGCTCCATCAGCTCGAACTCGGAGGGGATTTTCTCGCCCACCTTCCAAATGCCGCTGGCGATGCCCTCCCGCAGATAGGCCTTGACCTGCTCATAGAGTTTGGCGGGGCGGGGAGACGGCATGGCGGTCACAGCCGCTTGCGCAAAATTGCCTCGAACGCGGCGCGGGCGGGCCGGGCGTGGATATGTTGTCCGGCTTCCACCAGCCGTTTGCCGCGCACCCAGACATCGCGCAGCGCGGGCGCGCGGGCGGTGAAGAGGGCGTCGGCCAGCGCATCCTCCGGCGTTTCGCCGGCGATGGTGACGAAGCTGGCCGGGGCGCCGATGGCGAGGCCGGCCGGCAGCCCAATGGCCTGCGCCCCGCCGGCCAGCGCGTTTTGGTAGAGCGCGGTGGCGGTCGAGCGGGTCGTGTCCGTGGCCATGACATTGCGCTGGCGCTGCGCCAGGCGCTGGGAATATTCGAGCATCTGCAGCTCGCGCGCGGCATCGATGAGGATGTTGGAGTCCGAGCCGATGCCGAAGGCGCCGGTGAAATGCTGGGCGGGGAAAATACCGTCACCGAGATTGGCCTCGGTGATCGGGCAGAGCCCCGCCACCGCCTGGGATTTTGCCATGGCGGCGGCCTCCTGGGCGGTGATATGGGTGGCGTGGACCAGGCACCAATTTGCCGAAACCGGGGCGTTTGCCAGCAGATATTCAACCGGCCGGGCGCCGGAGAAAGCCAGGCAGGCCTCGATTTCGGCGGTCTGCTCGGCGATGTGGATGTGAAACGGCGCGGCGCCGTTCAGATGGTTCAGCGCGGTGATTTCCTCACGCGTGGCGGCGCGCAGCGAATGCGGGGCGCAGCCGGTGGCGGCCAGCGCCTGGCAGCGTTCATGCAGCCGGGCGTAGCTGTCCAGCGAATTGATGAAACGGCGCTGGCCCTCAGCCGGTGGCCGCCCGCCAAAGCCGGAATGGGCGTAGAAAACCGGGAGCAGCAGCAGCTCGATCCCGGCGGCGGCGGCGGCGGCGGCGATGCGCGTGGCCATCTCCGCGATGTCGTCATAAGGCGTGCCGTCCGGCGCGTGGTGGAGATAATGAAACTCCGCGACCGCGGTGAAGCCGGCTTCCAGCATTTCGGTGAAGGCGAGGGTGGCGATGGCCTGCACATCCTCCGGGTCCAGCGACCAGGCGAGCTTGTACATCAGCTCGCGCCAGGTCCAGAAACTGTCGGTTCCGGCGCCGCGATGCTCGGCCCGGCCGGCCATGGCGCGCTGGAAGCTATGGCTGTGCAGATTGGGCATGCCCGGCAAAGCGATGCCTGCACCGCCTTCGATGCCGGTTTCGATTTGCGTGATCCGCCCGGCCGCAAAGGAGATGGCGACATTCGCGGCCCAACCCTGGGGGAGCAACGCGTGGCGGAAAATGATGCGATCGGACACTGGACAGCTCTCCCGGACGTGCATATTGTATATACAACTTTTCCCTCAACGCCAAGGTTCAGAATATGCGGGCAGAGCGGATTTTTACCAATGCGAGGCTGGCGACGATGGACCCGGATCTGCCGGGCCTGGGGCTGGTGGAGCCGGGCATGGTGGCGCAGGCGCACGGGCGCATTCTCTATGCCGGGCCGATGCGCGATATGCAGGCCGAGGAAGTGGTGGATTGCGAGGGCCGCTGGATCACGCCCGGGCTGATCGATTGCCATACGCATCTGGTTTATGCCGGCAGCCGGGCGGGGGAATTCGAGGCGCGGCTGGCTGGGGCAAGCTATGAGGAGATCGCCCGGGCGGGCGGCGGCATCATGGGCACGATGCGCGCCACACGCGCGGCCAGCTTCGATGAGCTGCGCCGCGCGGCGGAATTGCGGTTGGAGGCACTGCTCGCCGAAGGGGTGACGACCATCGAGATCAAATCCGGTTACGGGTTGGCGCCAGAGGCGGAATATAAATGTCTTGAGGTAGCAAAGTCGCTTGGCGGCGCCGTGGATGTTGTCACCAGCTTCCTGGGCGCGCATGGATTTCCGCCGGAGATGGCGCGTGAGGATTATCTGCGACTGCTCTGCGAGGAGATGATCCCGCATGTCGCGCGACACAGACTGGCCGACGCGGTGGATGGGTTTTGCGAGGGCATCGCCTTTTCGCCTGAGGAGATGGCGCAGGTGTTCGAGGCGGCGACGCGTTGCAGGCTGGCGGTGAAACTGCATGCGGACCAGCTTTCGGACCTTGGCGGCGCGGCGCTGGCGGCAAGGTTTGGCGCGCTCTCGGCGGATCATCTTGAATATACCAGCGAGGATGGCGCCGCGGCGATGGCGCGGGCGGGCAGTGTTGCCGTGCTGCTGCCCGGCGCCTTCTATACGCTGCGCGAAACCAGGCTGCCGCCGGTTGCTTCCTTTCGCGCCCATGGGGTGCGCATGGCGGTTTCCACCGATCTCAACCCCGGCACCTCGCCGCTTTTCTCCTTGCTGCTGGCAATGAACATGGCCGCCACGCAGTTTCGCCTCACGGTTGAGGAATGCCTGCTCGGCGTCACCCGCCATGCCGCCGCCGCACTTGGGCGGTCGGATGTAGGCATGCTGAAGCCAGGGGCCAAATGCCATCTCGCGATCTGGGACATCGAGCGCCCGGCGGAGCTGGTCTATCGCATCGGGTTCAACCCGCTACATCAACGTATCTGGAGTGCCGCATGAAACTCACCCCCGGGGCGATGAGCCTCGCCCAATGGCGCGATATCTATCAAGGCGCTGTCGTCGAACTTGACGAAGCGGCGCTTCCGGCTGTTCAGGCCGGGGCGGATGCGGTGGCGGAGATTCTGGGCCGGGGCGAGCCGGTCTATGGCATCAATACCGGCTTCGGCAAGCTGGCCTCGGTGCGCATCGCGGATGCGGATCTGGCAACGTTGCAACGCAATCTCGTGCTCTCGCACGCGGCGGGGGTGGGCGCGCCGATGCCCGTCGCGGTGGCGCGGCTGATGCTGGCCTTGAAGATGGGCTCGCTCGGCCAGGGCGCCTCGGGCGTGCGGGTGGAAACCGTGCGCATGCTGGAGGCGATGCTGGCGAAGGATCTGATCCCGGTGGTGCCGGCGCAGGGCTCTGTCGGCGCCTCGGGCGATCTGGCGCCGCTGGCGCATATGACCGCGGCGATGATGGGAGTCGGCGCGATTTTCGTCGGTGGTGTGGCCAAGGATGCAGAGCTGGCCTTGGCAGAAGCCGGGTTGGCGCCTTTGGTGCTGGGGCCCAAGGAAGGGCTGGCGCTGCTCAACGGTACGCAATTTTCCACCGCCAACGCCCTGGCCGGGCTGTTCGAGGCGGAGGCGAATTTCCGCGCGGCGCTGGTAACGGGCGCGCTTTCCACCGATGCCGCGAAGGGCTCCGATGCGCCGTTTGATCCGCGCATCCATGCGGTGCGCCGGCATCGCGGCCAGGCGGAGGTGGCGGAGGCGCTGCGCGGGCTGATGGCGGGGTCGGCCATTCGCGCCTCGCATCTGAAAGGCGATGAGCGGGTGCAGGACCCGTATTGCCTACGCTGCCAGCCACAGGTGATGGGGGCAGTGTTGGATCTTCTGCGCCAGGCGGCGGCGACGTTGGATACGGAAGCCAATGGCGTGACGGATAATCCGCTGATCTTCACCGGCCCGGCGGTCGCCCTCTCCGGCGGGAATTTCCATGCCGAGCCGGTGGCCTTCGCGGCGGATATGATCGCGATGGCGGTGTGCGAAATCGGCTCGCTGACCGAGCGGCGGATTTCGCTGCTGGTCGACCCGGTGCTCTCCGGCCTGCCGGCCTTCCTGACGCCGAAACCCGGATTGAATTCCGGTTTCATGATTCCGCAGGTGACGGCCGCGGCTTTGGTCTCCGAGAACAAGCAGAGTGCCTACCCGGCTTCGGTCGATTCCATCCCCACCTCCGCCAACCAGGAGGATCATGTCTCGATGGCCGCCCACGGCGCGCGGAGGTTGCTGCGGATGAATGAAAATTTGCGCGCGATCATCGCCATCGAATGGCTGGCGGCGGCGCAGGGCTGCGATTTTCATACGCTGACCTCCTCGGCTTTGTTGGAGGCGGCGCGTGCAAGATTGCGCGCGGCGGTGC
Source organism: Acidocella facilis ATCC 35904 (assembly GCF_000687875.1). Classification (GTDB taxonomy): domain Bacteria; phylum Pseudomonadota; class Alphaproteobacteria; order Acetobacterales; family Acetobacteraceae; genus Acidocella; species Acidocella facilis. The sequence goes on from NZ_JHYG01000009.1 coordinate 9,990, forward strand.
CGAAGCTGGAAGAGGACCGGCATTTCGCCCCAGATATCGAGATGGCCATCGCGCTGCTGGGTGAGGGCGCCTTGGCTGGGTTTGATCTGCCGGGGGTTGCCTGAGATTTTGCCTCGCCTGTGATTTGGACAACACGCCGCGCCGGTGCCGCCGGTGCCTGAGACCATTCTGAAAGGTTTAAGCGCATGACCCGCCTTGATAATGCCCGCATCATCCGTGCCGACCATGGCAGCACATTATCCGCGAAAAGCTGGCTGACCGAAGCGCCGTTGCGGATGCTGATGAATAATCTCGACCCGATGGTGGCCGAGCGGCCGGAAGAGCTGGTGGTGTATGGCGGTATCGGCCGGGCGGCGCGGGATTGGGAGAGCTTCGATCGGATCGTCAGTGCGCTGAAAAGCCTGGGCGATGATGAAACCCTGCTGGTCCAGTCCGGCAAGCCGGTGGGTGTGTTCCGCACCCATAAGGATGCGCCGCGCGTGCTCATCGCCAACTCGAATCTGGTGCCGAACTGGGCGAACTGGGCGCATTTCAACGAGCTCGATCGCAAGGGCTTGATGATGTATGGCCAGATGACGGCCGGCAGCTGGATCTATATCGGCACCCAGGGCATTGTTCAGGGCACTTACGAAACCTTTGTGGAAGCGGGGCGGCGCCATTATAATGGTGACGTCGCCGGAAAATGGGTGCTGACCGCCGGGCTGGGCGGCATGGGCGGCGCGCAGCCTCTCGCCGCGACCATGGCGGGGATGAGCTGCCTTGCCATCGAATGCCAGGCGAGCCGGATCGAGATGCGGTTGAAGACACGCTATGTCGATGTCCGCGCCGATACGCTGGATGAGGCGATGGCGATCATCGAAACATCCATTGCCGAGAAAAAGCCGGTGTCCGTAGGCTTGCTGGGCAATGCCGCTGAAATTCTGCCGGAAATGCTCAAGCGCGGCATCAAGCCGGACATGCTGACCGACCAGACCTCCGCCCATGATCCGGTGAACGGCTATCTGCCCGCCGGCTGGAGCGTTGCTGAGTGGGAGGCCAGGCGCGAGAGCGCGCCGCAGGCGGTGGAAGCGGCGGCGCGCGCCTCGATGGCCAAACATGTCGAGGCGATGCTGGAATTTGTGAAATTGGGCGTGCCGACTTTCGATTACGGCAATAATCTGCGCCAGCGTGCGAAGGAGGAAGGGGTTGAGAATGCCTTCACCTTCCCCGGTTTCGTGCCGGCCTATATTCGTCCCCTGTTTTGCCGGGGCATCGGCCCGTTCCGCTGGGCGGCGCTTTCGGGCGATCCTGAGGATATCTACAAGACCGACGCGAAGGTGAAGGAGCTGCTGCCTGACGACAAGCATCTGCATCACTGGCTGGAGATGGCGAAGGAGCGCATTGCCTTCCAGGGCCTGCCGGCGCGCATCTGTTGGGTCGGGCTGGGGGACCGGCATCGGCTGGGGCTCGCCTTCAACGAGATGGTAGCGAAGGGCGAGCTGAAGGCGCCGATCGTGATCGGGCGTGACCATCTGGATAGCGGCTCCGTCGCTTCGCCCAATCGCGAAACGGAGGCGATGGCGGATGGCTCGGATGCTGTCTCCGACTGGCCGTTGCTGAATGCGCTGCTGAATTGCGCCTCGGGCGCCACCTGGGTTTCGCTGCATCATGGCGGCGGGGTCGGGATGGGGTTTTCGCAGCATTCCGGCATGGTGATTTGCGCGGATGGCACCGAGGATGCGGCGAGGCGGCTGGAGCGGGTGCTGTGGAACGACCCGGCCACCGGCGTGATGCGCCATGCCGATGCGGGCTATGACATCGCCAAGGACTGCGCCCGGGAGTTTGGCCTCAACCTACCCTCATTATAGGTCTGTTGCTGAAAAATCCGGCAATTGGTTCGGTTTAATTTATGCAACGGCTTTGCAGTATCAGGTTTAACAAAGGGGGCGGGCGGCCTATGGTAGGGTAGGCTGCGGAGTTTTCGAGATGATTCACAAGCGTATTCGCCCCTTCAACACCAAGGAGACCTACCCGGAGCAGAATCTCGATAATGATCTCTGCCAGGCGGTGGTGACGGGCAAGATGATCTATCTGCGCGGGCAGGTGCCGCAGGATCTGGACACGCGCGAGAATGTCGGCGTTGGCGATCCGGTGGCGCAGACTGAGAAGGTGATGCAGAATATCGATCTGCTGCTGCGCGAATGTGGCGCGACGCTGGAGCATATCTGCAAGGTGACCGTCTATATCACCGATATCCGGCATCGCGAGGCGGTGTATCGCACCGCGGGACGCTGGCTGAAGGGGGTCTATCCGGTGTTCACCGGGCTGGTTATCGTGGCTTTGGCGCGGCCGGAATGGCTGGTCGAGATCGACGTGATCGCTGAACTGCCCTGAGCTGTCGGAGGATTGTGATGAGCGACTTGAAACGACGTGAGATGAAGCTGCGCGGCGAGCTCGCGGCTTTATGTAGGCTCTCCGCCATGCTGGATTGGCAGGAGGCGACCGCCAACCATATCTCGCTGGCAATGTCCGATGACGGCACGCAATTCCTCATCAATCGCCGCTGGCGTGATTTCGCGACGCTGAAAGCCTCGGAACTGGCGCTGCTGGATGGGGCGGCCAATGCATTGCCGGAAGATGTGGACAGCACCGCTTGGGCGATCCATGGCGCGATCCATCGGCTGGTGCCCCGGGCGCGCTGTGTGGTGCATCTGCACCCGGCCTACGCCACGGCGCTCGCCTGCCTGAAAGACCCTACATTATATCCGGTGGATCAGACCTGTGCGCGGTTCTTCAACCGCGTCGCGGTGGATGGCGCCTATGCGGGGATGGCTGATAACCAGGCCGAGGGTGAGCGCTTGGCGAAGATTCTGGGCGAGAAGAAGATCCTGATGATGGGCAATCACGGGCTGCTGGCCACGGGCGAAACTGCCGCCGAAGCCTTCGATGCCTTCTATCATTTCGAGCGCGGGGCCCGAACCTTGATGCTGGCCTACGCGACCGGGCAGACGCTCAGCGTGCTGAATGACGAGGTGGCGGAGAAGACCGCGCAAGCCTGGGACAGCGAGCCGGAATTCGCCGAAGCGCATTTCGCGCAGATGCGCCGCCGGCTGGATCAGGATTATCTGAACTAGTCGCCGGCGTCACTCATCGCCCGGCACGCCGTAGGCGGGGGCGGCGGTCGGGTTCAGCGCGCGGGTGACGTAGTCATGCATTTGCGGTTGCCAAATCTCCCAGAGCCGGGCGAGTTCGTGCAGCGGCGCGTCGTGCCAATCGACCCTCAGATCCGCCAGCGGCCAGGCTTGTTTGTCGACCACGATGAGGCCGGCGGATTTGATCGGCCCGGCTTCGCCGCCGGCGGCAAGCCCCGCCAGCATCGCTTCGATCACACGCGCGCCAAGTTCCAGGTTCGGATCGCTGGCCACAAACGCGTCGATCACAGCCTGCGGAACGCCGTTATCGGCCAGCAGATTGCCGGCGGCGGCCGCGTTGATTCCGCGCGCCTCGCCGGTGACACCAAGCGTCCGGGCGCCGGAAAATACTGCAGTTTTTCCGTGGGTATCGATGAGGGTCAGTTGCCGGAACTCGGGGAAGCTTGCGCTGCCTGCAATTTTTTCGATCGCCGCAGCGGCGGTGAGGCCAGATTCCAGCGCATCCAGAAGTTGCGGTGCCAGCCGCGGGTCGGTCACGTTCTGGGTTGTTGCGGCACCGACACCCGCACGGGCAAAGGCGCAGCGTGCCGCGACGGCGGGCGATGAGGAGGTGACGGCAACGGCAAACTGGCCTGAACGCGGGCAGCGCGCGACGAGGGAGAAGGTCATGCGAAACTCCTGAACGGTCGCATCCGGTTTCCACGTTGTTGCTGGTTTTGTAAAATATAAACTTCTGATATGTTGATTCAAATTTCTTGAGGGCGGGAACATGCGCTTCACGCTGAAACAGATCGGCTATTTCGTCGCGACGGCAGAGACCGGCAGCATCACCCAGGCCTCCGAGCGGGTGAATATCTCGCAGCCTTCAATTTCCTCGGCGATCACGGCGCTGGAAGAAGAGTTTGGCATCCAGCTTTTTATCCGCCACCACGCGCAGGGACTTTCGCTTACCGCCGAGGGGCAGCGTTTTCTGCGTGAAGCGAAGGCGCTGCTGATGCAGGCGGAAGAGGTGCAGGCGGCGGCGTCGGTGATTTCAGCGAAGATCGGCGGACCGCTGGAAATCGGCTGTCTCTCGACGCTGTTTCCGCTGGCCGTGCCGGAGCTGCTCTCGGTGTTTCGCAAGCGCCACGAGGCGGCGCGGATGAATGCGCTGGATGGAAACCAGGCGGAATTGTTCGAGAGCCTGCGCCAGGGCCGAATTGCTCTGCTGCTGACCTACGATATGAACATCCCACCGGATTTCGACTTCATGCCGATGGCGCCGCTGCCGCCCTACGCGTTTGTCGGCGGGTCGCATCGCTTTGCACGGCGGCGCTCGGTTAGTTTGAAGGAGCTGGAGGGCGAGGATTTTCTGTTGCTCGATCTGCCGATGAGCCGCGATTATTTCTTGTCCTTGTTCCGTGAGGTTGGCATCGCGCCGCGCATTGCCGGGCGCTATGCTTATATCGACATCATTCGCAGCCTGGTGGCGCGGGGCGAAGGGTATGGGCTGGCCAATGCGCAGCCGAAAAACCCCTCGACGCTGGACGGGCACAAGCTCGCCTACCTGACCTTGGAGGATAAGTTGCGGCCTCTGGTCTATGGTGTCGCGACTTTGAAAGGGCTGCGGCGCACGCCGACGGCGGAGGCCTTTCTCGAATTATGCCGGGAGCTGCTGCTGAATCAGAAACTTCCCGGCACGCGCTGAGGCGATTTCAGGCGCTCAGGGAGGCGATCACGCGGTCCAGAAAAGCATCGCAGTGATCGAGCTCGTCCTGGGTGACATATTCATCCGGCTTGTGGGCACGGTCGATGTTGCCCGGCCCGCAGACCACGACAGGTAGGCCAAGCCGCGACTGGAACAATCCGCCTTCCGTGCCGAAGCCGATCTTGCACGGGCTGGTGCCGGCTGCGGCCAGGATCTTTGCCGCGAACGGATCTTTGGGCGAGGTCTCCAGCCCTGGATATTCGTTGGCGATCTCGATTTCGATGCGGCCTTGCGCGCGCCGGGCGATGATCTCCGCCGCCCGGGCGCGCAGCCGGGCAACCAGAGCGTGCGGATCATCCCCGGCGACATTGCGGATTTCGAATTCCACATCGCAGCGCTCCGGCACGATGTTCAGCGCGCTGCCGCCCTTGATGGTGCCGACATGCACGGAGGTGACCGGAAACGGGTAGGCCGCATCGCGCGGGCCGGTGGCGAGGAGCTCGGCCTGAAGTGTCTCGGCCGCGCCGACCATTTCCGCGGCGAGGCCGATGGCGTTGCAGCCCAGCGCCGGGTTGGCGGAATGGGCGGGCTGGCCATGACAGCAGAAGCAGCCGAAAATCTTACCCTTATGCCCAAAGCCAACCTGCTGCGCTGTCGGCTCGCCAATGATACAGCCTTCGGCTTGGAAGTTTTCCGCCTGCAGCCGCTCCAGCAAATCCCGCACGCCAAGGCAGCCGACTTCTTCATCATAGGAAAATGCCAGATGCAGCGGCCGGGTGAGGCGGGTTTTGTCGGCGCGTTCGGCGGCGCTGAGGCAGGCGGCAAGGAAGCCTTTCATGTCGCTGCTGCCACGGCCGAGCAGTTTGCCGTCCTTCGCGGTCAGCGCGAACGGGTCGGTATGCCAGTCCTGGCCGGCTACGGGTACGACATCGCTATGGCCGGACAACACGATGCCGGCCCCGGTCTGTGGCCCGAAGCTCGCCAGCATATTAAGTTTTCCTGGCTTTGCACCGGCCAAAACTTGAACCCGCCCACCAGCCGCGGTGACGATCCCGGCACTCCAGCGGATGAGGTCCTCGTTCGGATCGGCGCTGATGCTGGGGAAGGCGGTGAGGCTGGCAAGATGCGCGGTGGTGCGGGTCATGCCCTACTCCTAGCGTGGGGAGAGGGAGAGGTGAAGTCTGGGATCTGCCTGCGTGGCGGGCGCGATCGGCGTGGGAATGCCCAAAAAACATCCTGATGCACAGAAAAAGGGAGGCTCTTGGTTCGGTTAATTCAATGCGGAAGCCCGCGCGATTCGTGTAAGCTGTGGCTAAGATTAAATAATGGAGTGCACCGCGTGACCGTTCTGTCTCGCCCGCAAGCTGCTTGCGCCGCGACCTCCGGCAATATTTGCCGGCATGGCGCGATGCGATTTCGGCCTGATCTCCGCGCCGCCGCGGCCTACCACCCCCAGCCCTAAGGACAGCAACATGGCCACGGAAGCTCCTGGCAAAGTCGAGCAACATACGATCTACCAAATCCCTCTCGATCAGCGCCACGGTACCTGGCGGGATCTGTTCACCATCTGGTTCGGCTCGAACATCATGATGCTGACGATCATCACCGGCTCGCTGGCATCAGCCGTGTTCAAGCTGGATTTCGCCAGCTCCTGCCTTTCGATCATCATCGGCAATCTGGTCGGCGCGATTTTCATGGCGCTGCACTCGGCGCAGGGCGCGCGGCTTGGCGTGCCGCAGATGGTGCAGACGCGCGGGCAGTTCGGGACCATCGGCGCGGTGCTGGTGGTGGCCATCGTCATTGTCATGTATGTCGGGTTTCTGGCGTCCAATATCGTGCTCGCGGGACAATCCTTGCACACGATCGCGGCGGGAATCGATCAGCGCTGGCTGATCGTGCTGATCGCGGTGATCAGCGTCATCGCGACGATCTTCGGGCACGACCTTATTCACGCCTACGCGCGGGTGATCACCTGGGCATCCGGTCTGGCACTGCTGGTCAGCTTCGCCTGGATCGTGCTGGTGCATGGGCTGCCGGGCAACTTCATGGCGATGAACCATTTCAACCTGGCCGGGTTCTGCAGCATGGTCTCGGTCGGCGCGCTCTGGCAGATCGCCTACGCGCCCTATGTTTCGGATTATAGCCGCTACATGCCGCATGATACGGGTGCGAAGGATGCGTTCTGGGCCTCCTACTGGGGCTGCACGCTCGGCTCGATTTTCCCGATGATCCTGGGGGCGATGCTAGGTCTGGTTGCGGCGAATGGTGATCCGGTCGCGGGGCTCACCAGCTTTACCGGGGCGGTCGCGGTGCCGGTTGTGGTCATTTTTTCCATCGGCATCGCCGGCACCAATGCGATGAACCTGTATTGCGGCGTGCTCTCCACCATCACGCTGGTGCATACATTCGCGCCGGGCTGGAAGCCGGGGGCGGCGGCGCGCACCACCACCGCCATCGCGATCACGTTAGTTGGTCTCGCCATCGCCTTGTTCGCGGCGGGGGCCTTCCTGACCAACTACACCAACTTCATCCTGTTGCTGCTCTATGTGCTGGTGCCCTGGACGGCGATCAATCTGGTGGATTTCTACCTGGTGCGGCATGGGGATTATGATGTCGGGGCGTTTTTCACCGCCGAGGGCGGCATCTATGGGCGCTTCAATAAATCCGCGATCTTCTGCTATATATTGGGGATTCTCATTCAGCTACCGTTTGTCTCGAACGATCTCTATACCGGCCCGGTGGCGAAGGCGCTGGATGGGGTGGATCTCTCCTGGATCGTTGGGCTCTGCGTGATCAGCCCGGTCTATTATGTGATGGCGCGCAAGAGCGCGGCCAGCCTCGTGCCGGCTACCTAAAGGCTGACAAATGGCGGGTTAGATTCAGACGCGCGCCGGGCTTTACCAAAGCCGGCAATATTCGCGGGCGTTTTCAAGGTTCGGCCCGGGCGTTGCGTCCGGGCCAAGCTGTTTCAGAAACCCGTTCGGGGCACTGGGGCGCGGGGTGTCGCCGCAATTGGTATGCACCCAGTCCATTCCCATTCGTCCGTTGCGCAGCCTATAGAGTTTGCCGCACAGCGCCAGCCGCATGCCGGGATGCAGCGCTGAAAGCGGCGCCGGCACCGCCCCGGGGGCCGCATCGTTGCCGGCCGCGAAGACGTTATCCGCGCGAATATCATAGATCTGGCCATCATCGCCGCGCAGCAGGATCTTGCTGTGGGAAAGCGCCACCCCGTCGCGATACGCCCAGGCGCGGACGAAGAACGGGCCATGGGCGATGGTGCCGGTCAGGTACTGGCCTTGCCGCGCCTGGCACTGGCTGGCCTCATCGGCCAAGGCGGCGTTGGCGGCGGCGCAGAGAATGAAGGCGAGGGCCCAGAGCCGCATGGAATGTCTCCCGTTATCCGCATCATTTACCCGGTTGGCCGGTCGGCGGGAAGCGGGCGGGATATTCCAGCTTGCCTTGATAGCCAAGCGCACGGACACGCGCCGTCAGCTTTTCCACCAGCGCCGGGGCGGGATCGGGTGTGCGGGTGAAGAAGGAAAGCAGCGTCATTTGCGGGTTGGCGACGATGAACCAGCTATAATCGGCGGCGTGATCGAGGACCCAGTAGGTGTAGGGGATGGTGAACAGATGCCAGAGCCGGTAGCGCACGAGAAATTTGTTGTTGGCGCCGGGGGACAGAATCGCGACGGTGCCCTGGAAGGATTTTTCCCTGCCCGCCGGCGTGTGCATGCGGCAGGCATCGCGCTCCATCAGCTGGCCCTGGGCATTGGCGAAATAGCTTGTGGTGCCGGCGACGCAGCCATCGGTCAGCTGCATCGGGATGCGGCCGATTTCGTACCAGGTGCCGGTAAACAGGCGCGACATCTCAACCGGTTTCTGCGGTTGCGGCGCGATGATGGGCGCGGGGGTTCCGGCACAGCCTGAGATCAGCAGCAGCAAGGGAATGAGCAGCCATCCGCGCATGGATCGGTCCTTCCGGGTTAAAATCTGTCTACGCAGGCTTTGGCGCGGCGGATCACCTCGGGTCACTGAAGCGGGGCGTGCTTGAGGCGGTGAGCAGTGCAGTGCTCGCGCGTTTCTGCCCTGCCAAAGCGGCCAGCCATGCGGCAAAGGCGCGGAAGGTCGGCTTCATTCTGATCTGGTGCCCAAGGCGAACGTTTAGTGAAAGGATGTTTGTGAAGCTATCTTTGCATGTATCGATAGTAATGATTTCGCATCAACTTCAAGCAAAATGAATCGCGTCGGTAGGCTGAGCGCAGAAAATGAAGTGGCTTTAATCTTTTCGACAGAAAAGTGGGCTGTCAGAAAAGGCTATTGAATTTAACAGCATTTTTTGATTGCTTTAAAAGAGATCCGACCGGATCTGGCCGCAATGCCGTGGCACGTTAGGGTTGACGTTTTTTTTGAATCGACGCGCGGACGTTATAATAAGCTATGATGATACCGTTTTTTAAATCAGGTGCGATTTAGCACATAGATGCTGGATTCGTAACGATAAAGACGTGGGCGGCCGGATTGTTCACCATAAAAAAACCGCGCCGGAAAGGCGCGGTTTGCGGTAAGCCGCCGAGGTCAGGCGGGGGTTAGAATGGGATTTCGTCGTCCAGATCGCCAGTGCTCGGCCGCGTATCCCAGCCGCCGACAGCACGGGCGGGGGATTTCGCGGCCGGGGCGGAGGCGGCGCGCGGCGCGTACTCGTCGCCACCGCCCATGCCACCACTCATGCCACCGCCCATACCCATGCCGCCGCCACCACCGCCGGCACGGTCCAGCAGCACCAGCTCGCCGTTGAAGCGGCCGATCATGATCTCGGTGGTATAGCGCTCCTGGCCGGACTGGTCGGTCCATTTGCGGGTCTGCAGCTTGCCTTCCAGATAGAGCTTGGAGCCCTTCTTCAGGTATTTCTCGGCCACATCCGCCAGACGGTCATTCATGATGACCACGCGGTGCCACTCGGTCAGCTCCTTGCGCTCGCCGCTGGCCTTGTCGTTCCAGCTCTCGGAGGTGGCGACGGCCAGATTGACGACCTTCATGCCGGACTGGGTGTTGCGGATCTCCGGGTCGCGCCCGAGATTGCCCACCAGAATCACCTTGTTCACACTACCAGCCATGTCGCCCTCTACAACTCAAAATTGTCTTCCAGGATAGCGCATCCGCCACGCGGTGGCCAGCGTTGCTTTATACGCGGCGAGACCCTATCTTACAAGAACGTATCACGAACATCCAGGATCGATCATGGCGGAACAGAAGGGTGCCGGCTTCATTACTGTTCGCGGCGCGCGCGAACATAACCTGAAAAATATCGACATCCAGATTCCGCGCGAGCAGCTGACCGTGATCACCGGGCTGTCCGGCTCGGGCAAATCCTCGCTGGCGTTCGATACCATCTATGCCGAGGGGCAGCGGCGCTATGTGGAGAGCCTTTCCGCCTATGCCCGGCAGTTCCTGGAGCTGATGGGCAAGCCGGATGTGGACAGCATCGAGGGGCTCTCCCCGGCCATCTCCATCGAGCAGAAGACCACCTCGAAGAATCCGCGCTCCACCGTCGGCACCGTCACCGAAATCCATGATTATATGCGCCTGCTCTGGGCGCGCGCCGGGGTGCCCTATTCGCCCGCCACCGGCCTGCCGATCGAGGCGCAGACGGTGAGCCAGATGGTGGACCGGGTGATGGCGATGCCGGAGGGTACGCGGCTGTTGCTGCTGGCCCCGGTGATCCGGGGCCGCAAGGGCGAATATAAGAAGGAGCTGGCGGAGTATCAGCGCAAGGGCTTCACCCGTGCCAAGATCGACGGCACCGTCTATGAAATCGCCGAGGCGCCGGCGCTGAAAAAGACGCTGAAACACGATATCGAGATCGTCGTCGACCGGCTGGTGGTGAAGCCCGGGCTGGAGCAGCGCCTGGCGGATAGTTTCGAGACCGCGCTCGGGCTGGCCGATGGCATCGTCTATGCCGAGAACCACGACAATCAGGAGCGCACGGTGTTTTCCTCGCGCTTTGCTTGTCCGGTTTCGGGCTTCACCATCGAGGAGATCGAGCCGCGGCTATTCTCCTTCAACTCGCCGCATGGCGCCTGCCCGGAATGCGATGGGCTGGGGCATGAGATCTATTTCGACCCGCATCTGGTGGTGCCCGATGAGCGCCGGGCGCTGGATGACAATGCCATCGCCCCCTGGGCCAACGCGCAATCGCCCTATTACGACCAGACCATCGCCGCCATCGCCAAGCATTACGGGGTGAAGCTCGGCACCGCCTGGGAGGATGTGCCCGAGGAGGTGCGCGAGGTGTTCCTGTTCGGCTCCGGCAAGGAGGAGATCAAATTCACCTACAAGGACAGCGCGCGCGCCTATAATGTCGTCAAGCCGTTCGAGGGGATCATCAAGAATCTCGACCGGCGCTACAAGGAAACCGATTCCGCCTGGGTGCGTGAGGAGCTTTCCCGCTACCATGCCGAGCGCCCCTGTGCCGCCTGCAACGGCGCGCGGCTGCGCCCCGAGGCGCTGGCGGTGAAGGTGGCTGAGAAAAACCTGGCCGAGGTGGCGGAGCTGTCCATCGACAAGGCGCGGGACTGGTTCGGCAGCGTCGCGGAAACCCTCACCCCGCAGCGCCTGGAAATCGCCCGGCGCATCCTCAAGGAGATCGAGGAGCGGCTGCAATTCCTGCTCGACGTCGGGCTGAATTACCTCACTTTGGCGCGCTCCTCCGCGACGCTCTCGGGCGGGGAGAGCCAGCGCATCCGCCTCGCCTCGCAGATCGGCTCCGGGCTCACCGGCGTGCTCTATGTGCTAGATGAGCCCTCCATCGGGCTGCATCAGCGCGATAATGAGCGGCTGCTGGGCACGCTGGAGCGGCTCAAGCGCCTCGGCAATACCGTGCTGGTGGTGGAGCATGACGAGGATGCGATCCGCGCCGCCGATCATCTGGTGGATATGGGGCCGGAAGCCGGGGTGAAGGGCGGGCATGTGGTGGCGCAGGGCACGCCGGCGGAGGTCGCGGCCAACCCGAAATCCGTCACCGGGGATTATCTCTCCGGCCGGCGCTCGATACCGGTGCCGCCGCGCCGCCCGGTGCAGAAGAACCGCACCATCAAGCTCGTCGGTGCGCGCGGCAATAATCTGAAGGATGTCACCGCGACCTTCCCGCTCGGGCTGTTTACCTGTGTCACCGGCGTTTCCGGCGGCGGCAAATCGACGCTGGTCATCGACACACTCTACAAGGCGCTCTCGCGCCGGCTGATGGGCTCGGGCGAGGTGCCGGCGCCGTTCGAGAAGATCGAGGGCATGGAGCAGCTAGATAAGATCATCGATATCGACCAGTCGCCGATCGGCCGCACCCCGCGCTCCAACCCCGCCACCTATACGGATCTGTTCGCGCCGATCCGCGACTGGTTCGCCGAGATGCCGGAGGCGCGCGCGCGCGGCTACAAGCCGGGGCGGTTCAGCTTCAACGTGAAAGGCGGGCGCTGCGAGGCGTGCCAGGGCGACGGCGTGCTGAAAATCGAGATGCACTTCCTGCCGGATGTGTTCGTCACCTGCGATACCTGCAAGGGCAAGCGCTATAACCGCGAGACGCTGGAGGTGAAGTTCCGCGGCAAATCCATCGCCGATGTGCTGGATATGTCGGTGGATGAGGCGCTGGTGTTCTTCTCCGCGGTGCCGAAGATCCATGACCGGCTCTCGATTCTGGCGCGGGTGGGGCTCGGCTATATCAAGCTCGGCCAGCAGGCGACCACACTTTCAGGCGGTGAGGCGCAGCGTATCAAGCTGGCCAAGGAGCTGGCGCGCCGCGCCACCGGGCGCACGCTCTATATTCTCGATGAGCCAACGACGGGGCTGCATTTCGAGGATATCCGCAAGCTGTTGGAGGTGCTGCACGCGCTGGTGGATGCCGGCAATACCATCATCGTCATCGAGCATAATCTGGAAGTGATCAAAACCGCCGATCATATCATCGATATCGGGCCGGAGGGCGGCTCTGGCGGCGGGCGCGTGATTGCCACCGGCACGCCGGAGGATATCGCCGCGAGTGAAGGCAGCTATACGGGCCGCTTCCTCGCCCCGTTGCTGGCGCCGGCCAAGCCTGTGAAGACGCGCAAGAAGGCGTGAGGCGGTGAACCGGCTCCGCCGCATCGTCGGGGGCTGGCTGGCGAGCTTCCTGACCCAGGAGGTCGAGGCCGCCCCGGCCTTGCCGGTGGATCTGGTGGCGTTGCAGGCGTTGCTGCGCAAGGCGGATGTGATCCTGGTCGAGGGTAATCTGCGCATCAGCGCGGTGATCAAATATCTCACCCAGTCCAGCTGGTCGCATGCGGTGCTGTATGCGGGCGGGGGCATGTGCATCGAGGCGGATGTGCTGCAGGGCGTGCGGCGCTTTCCGCTCTCGGAGCTGGCGCCTTACCATCTGCGCGTCTGCCGGCCGATCAGCCTGACCGAGGCGGATGCGGATATCGTCGTTGCCCACGCGCAGGCCAGGCTGGGCGCGCAATATGATCTGAAGCATGTGGCGGATCTGGCACGCTATATGGTGCCGCTGCCGGTGCCGCGCGCCTGGCGGCGGCGGGCGATCGCGGTCGGCTCCGCCGACCCCAGCCGGGCGATCTGCTCAACCCTGGTGGCGGAGGCGTTTCAGGCGGCGCATTATCCGATCCTGCCCGAGATCCCGTCCTCAGTGCCCCCCGGGGCGGCAGCGGCGAAGGTGCGGGAGATCTATCATATTCACGATACCGGCCTGTTCACCCCGCGCGATTTCGACATCTCGCCGTTTTTCCAGATCATCAAGCCGGATATGCCGCGCATTTTTGACCATCATGATCTGGTCTGGGTGGATTGAAGCGATGGACGCATCTGTTTCGCTGGTTTAACCTTTGGCGCGCATGCAAAAAGCCCTTGCTCCCTTGCCGCCCTTACCCCGCATCGCGATGTTCACCTGGTTCGGCACGCTGATATGTCTGGACACACACTCATCCTCACTGGTGCATCGGGCACCGGACGCACTGGAACCCCAGCATATCGTGCTGGGGCTGGAGCCAACCCCGACCGGGGCCATTCTTTCCGTGGCGCATGCCGAGCGGGCCACCCTCCCCAACCTGCCTTCGACCCTCGCCATTCAGGAGGGGCATTACCAAGGCAGCCTGCTGTTTCATGGTGATGAACTTTTTCTCGTGGCCCGGCCGGATGGCGAGCTGAGCTTTCTCTCCGCTGCAGCCAAGGAATGGGAGCATTTTCTGCCGGTGCCGGCGCGCGATGTTGAGCTGATCCACCGGATCGTGGCGCAATACTGGTCGGTGAATGGCGGTTCGCCGGTCAAGGCGGGGTTTTGCGCCTTCAATCTGTTTTTCGGCGAACATGTGGTGGAGTTGCCCGGCCAGTTGCCGCTGCCACTTCAACAGGACCTGGCCACGCTGGAGCTGCAAGCGCGCGATGGGGTGTTGCGGGCGGTGCCGGTGCCGGGCTGGCGCGGGCGCAAACAGGTCTGGATCCACCCGCATGGAAATATTGGCAACCGGGCGCTGCAATATCTCACCGCTGAGGGAATTGCGCGGCGTGTGGCTGGGGCGGTTGTGACCAATATCCAGCTGCCGATGTGGCAGCGCGAGACGCCGGCGCCACGCCCACCTGCCCGTGAAAGTGCGGGCACGGGAGACGATTATCATCTGGACGTGGCCGGGCTGGCGGCGTGCCTGGATCGTGATGAGGTGGATGCGATCTGTCTGGAGGGGTATTGTTTTCATGTCTCACATTACCCGTCGCGCGCGACCTGCCGGGCCTTGCTGCCGCCTGTTCCGGGGCAGGAGGCCGTGCAGGGATTTGGCCCCGGCCAGCTGGTCTGCAGCGTGCGCGCGAACGAGATCCTGAACGGCGAGTATCCTGGCTATTTTCCGCTGCCTCCGGCCTATTACGCGAAATTACAGGAAGAGAGCGGCCTGGAGCTGGTGTTTTACGGGCAGCTTGGCGAGGATCCTTATAGTGCCGGCTTGCGCGCCGCCTTTCCGCGGGCGCAGTTCGTTGCCGGTACCAGTCCTGGTTATGATTTCGAGGTGCTGCGCCGGTCCGCCAATCTGGCGCTGAGCATTTCGACATTCTCCTGGCTGGCGGCCTGGTTGAGCGAGGCGCAGCGCATCTATGTGCCGGTCGGTGGCATGTTCAGCCCGGTCTTGCAGGTGGGGCAGCTTTATCTGCCCCTGGAGGAGCCGGCGTTTCGCTATGTCTTGCTGCCGCCGGTTACGGCGGTTGGGCTGCGGGCCAATCCCGCGCGGTTTTGGCAAATGCAGGATCTGCTCGGCGCGCAGGCGCGGTTTGCCACGGCGCAGGAATTGCGCGACATGCTCGCCCGGCTGGAGAAACGCAAGCCAGGCCGGATCGAGCTCAAGGATTTTGACGGCACGCGCTATCTGGCGCGCAATGCGGATGCGGCGCTGGATGTGCGGGAGGGGCGCGGCACGGCTTTGGCGCATTACCTGGCCATCGGTGCGCGCCGGGAGCATGTGATACAAAATTTCGATCCGCTATTTTATGCGCGGACCTACCCGGATGCGTCCGAAGCGGTGGCGTTGGGGCATTATGACAGCCTGCTGGCCCATTTCCGCGATCTGGGGGCCGCGCTTGGATATCAGCCGGCCGCTTGACGCTGTTCCCGTGCCGGAGGCAAACGCCGCTCACTTCACCTGCGGGGCGGGTTGACCGGTGGGGGCGGGGGCTGGTCTGGGCGGCTCGCCATAGACGCTGGCGGCGCGTTTGAGGAAGGCGTTGACCATCATCTGCACCGCCTCGGTGAACACCGCGCCGATGGCCTTCTGCAGGATGATGTTGCGGAATTCGAAATCGACGAAGAAATCCACCGCGCAGCCCTCCGGGTGCGGGGCGAAATCCCAGCGATTATGCAGATATTTGAACGGGCCGTTCTCATATTCCACGCGGATGGCGCAGGGCCCCTCGCCCGAGCCCGGCAACAACGTGACGCGGGAGGTGAAGCTCTCCCGGAACGGGCCGAAGCCGATGGTCAAATCCGCGATCATCAGGTTGTTCACATGGCTGCGGATCCGCGCCCCCACGCACCAGGGCAGGAATTTCGGATATTTGGCCACGTCCGCCACCAGCGCGTAGAGCTGCTGGGGCGTGTAGGGGACGATTTTCTGCTGCGCGAACTTGGTCATGCGGGGGCGTGCTCAGCCCGCCAGCTGCTTGGCCCGGGCGGCGCGCAGCTGCTCGAAATCCGCATCGGCATGATAGGAGGAGCGGGTGAGGGGGGTGGCTGAGACCTGCAGGAAGCCCTTGGCGCGGGCCATGCCGGCCAGCTCCTCGAACTCCTCGGGCGTCCAGAATTTCTCCACCGCGGCATGCTTCACCGTGGGCTGCAGATATTGCCCGATGGTGAGGAAATCCACATCGGCGATGCGCAGATCATCCATCACCTGGGAAATCTCGGATTTGCTCTCGCCCAGCCCGACCATGAGGCCGGATTTGGTGAAGATCGACGGATCGAGCTGCTTCACCTGGTCGAGCAGGCGGATGGATTGATAATAGCGCGCGCCGGGCCGGATGGTCGGGTAGAGGCGGGGCACGGTCTCGAAATTATGGTTGAACACGTCCGGCCTGGCGGCGGTGACCATTGCGATGGCGCCGGGCTTGCGCAGGAAATCCGGGGTGAGGATTTCGATGGTGGTGGCGGGGGCGGCGTCGCGCACGGCGGCGATGACGGCGGCGAAATGCGCCGCCCCGCCATCGGGCACATCGTCACGGTCGACCGAGGTGATCACCACATGGCGCAGCCCGAGCTGGGCGACGGCCTCGGCGACGCGGCGCGGCTCATCGGCGTCCAGCGCGTTCGGCAGGCCGGTGGAGACATTGCAGAAGGAGCAGGCGCGGGTGCAGATCTCGCCCATGATCATCATCGTGGCGTGGCGCTGGGACCAGCATTCGCCGATATTCGGGCAGGCCGCTTCCTCGCACACGGTGGTCAGCTTCTTGTCGCGCATCAAGGCGCGGGTCTCGTGATAGACCGGGTGGGTCGGCGCCTTGACGCGGATCCAGTCAGGCTTGCGGGCGATCGGATTGTCTTTCCGGTGCTGCTTTTCCGGATGCCGGACCCGGTGGTCGATCTCGATACGTGTGGCCATGATTCCACTTATCCCTAAAAGAAACGCCCCCTGCAAAGGGGGCGCTACCGAGAGCCGGATGTCTCCATCCGGCTCGCTTTATCACATTGCGGGAGCGCCGCGCTGGTCTAGAAGTGGATGACCCGGCCGTAAGCGTCAAGCACGGATTCGTGCATGGCTTCCGAGACGGTGGGGTGCGGGAACACCGTTTCCATCAGCTCGGCCTCGGTGCTTTCCAGCTGGCGGGCGATGACATAGCCCTGGATCATCTCCGTCACTTCCGGCCCGACCATATGGGCGCCGAGCAATTCGCCGGTCTTGGCGTCGAAGATGGTTTTCACCAGCCCGTCCGGCTCGCCCAGGGCAATCGCCTTGCCATTGCCGATCAGCGGGAAGCGGCCAACCTTGACCTCATGCCCGGCTTCCTTGGCCTTGGCTTCGGTGAGGCCGACACTGGCCACCTGCGGGTGCGCATAGGTGCAGCCGGGGATGTTGCCGGTCTCGAACGGGTGCGGGTTGAGCCCGGCGATTTTCTCGACGCAGACGATCGCCTCGTGGCTCGCCTTGTGCGCCAGCCAGGGCGGGCCGGCGAGATCGCCAATGGCATAGACGCCCGGCTCGCCGGTATTGCCATAGCCATCCACCACCACATGGGTGCGATCGACCTTCGCTTTGGTGCCTTCCAGACCGATATTTTCGACATTGCCGACAATGCCGACCGCCGAGATCACTTTCTCGACCTCGAAGATCTGTTCCTTGCCGCCGGCCTCGACCGTGACCTTGACGGATTTCGCCCCCTTCTCGGCCTTCTTGACCACGGCGGAGGTCAGGATCTTGATCCCCTGCTTCTCGAACTGCTTGCGGGCGATGGCTGAGATTTCGGCGTCTTCCACCGGCATGATGCGGTCGACCATCTCCACCACGGTCACATCCACGCCCAGCGTGTTGTAGAAGCTGGCGAATTCGATGCCAATCGCCCCGGAACCCATGATCAGCAGGGATTTCGGCAGGGTTTCCGGCACCATCGCCTCGAAATAGGAGATGATCTGCTTGCCATCGACCTCAAGGCCCGGGATCTGCCGGGGACGGGCGCCGGTGGCCAGGATGATGTGCGGGGCTTCCAGCTCGGCCACCGGCTTGCCATCCTTGGTCACGGAGAGCTTGCCCTTGCCGGCGAGCTTGCCATAGCCGTCATAGACGGTGACCTTGTTTTTCTTCATCAGATGGCCGATGCCGCCCGAGAGCTGCTTGGAGACAGCGCGCGAGCGGGCCACCACCTTGGCCAGATCCACCTTCACATCGCCAACGGTGATGCCGAACGCTTCGGAATGGTCGATCAGATGCTTCACCTCGGCCGAGCGCAGCAGCGCCTTGGTCGGGATGCAGCCCCAGTTGAGGCAGATGCCGCCCAGATGCTTGGCCTCGACCAGTGCCACTTTCAGCTTCAGCTGCGCGGCGCGAATGGCGGCGACATAGCCGCCCGGGCCACCGCCGACCACGATAACGTCGAATTTGTCAGCCATTTTGGAGTTCCTTTTTTAGGCCGCTTTTTTGAAAAAAAGCGGCGCAAAAAACTTTTGCAACCTGGGCCGGGGGCGCGGCGAAGCCAAAGCCCTCGACCCATCGGGGTTAGAGCATCAGGCTTAGCGGCTCTTCGATCAGGGCCTTCAGGGTCTGCAGGAATTCAGCGCCCAGCGCGCCATCGACCACGCGGTGGTCGGTGGACAGGGTGACGCTCATCACCGTGGCGATCCTGATCTCATCGCCCTTCACCACGGCCCGCTTCTCCCCCGCACCGACAGCCAGAATGGCGGCCTGCGGCGGGTTCACGATGGCGCAGAAATCCTTGATGCCATACATGCCGAGATTGGAGATGGAGAAGCCGCCGCCCTGGAATTCCTCGGGCTTCAGCTTGCCGGCCTTGGCCCGGCCCGCGAGATCCTTCATCGCGTTGGAAATGCCGGCCAGGCCGAGCTTGTCCGCGTTCTTGACGATCGGGGTGATCAGACCATCCGGGACGGCAACGGCGACGGAGATGTCGACATTGTCGTACTGGATGATCGCCTCGTCGGTCCAGGAGGCATTCACCGCCGGGTGCCGGGCCAGGGCGACGCCGCAGGCCTTGATGACGAGATCATTCACCGAGAGCTTGAAGGCGCCCGGGCCGTCCTTAGGCGACTTGCCGTTCAGCTCGCCGCGCAGCGCCAGCAGCTTGTCCAGCTCGATATCCACCGTGAGGTAGAAATGCGGGACGGTCTGCTTGGATTCCGTCAGGCGCTTGGCGATGACCTTGCGCATGGTGGAGTTGGGGATCTTCTTATGCGGCGCGGTGATGACCGGGGCCGGGGTGGCCGGCTTCGGCGCGGCGGCGGCCGGGGCAGCAGCCGGCGCGGCTTCGGCCTTCGGCGCGGCGGCGGATTTGCCGTCCAGATCCGCCTTCACGATCCGCCCATTCGGGCCGGAGCCCTTGATGGTGGCCAGATCGATGCCGGACTGCTTGGCGATGCGCTTGGCCAAGGGCGAGGCGAAGATGCGCTCGCCATGGTCCGCAGCAGCCGGGGCAGCCGCAGCGGCCTTCGGGGCTTCGGCCTTTGGCTCTTCCTTGGCGGCCTGCGCCTTGGGCGCGGCGGCGGGGGCAGGGCCGTCCACCTTCTCGTCCTTGGAGGCGGTGATCAGCCCGATCACCGCATTCACCGCAACCCCCTCAGTGCCTTCCGGCACCAGGATCTTGCCGAGGAAGCCTTCATCGACGGCTTCCACTTCCATGGTCGCCTTGTCGGTCTCGATCTCGGCGATCACGTCGCCGGACTTGATCTCATCGCCTTCCTTCTTCGCCCATTTCGCGAGCTTGCCCTCGGTCATGGTCGGTGAGAGGGCCGGCATCAGGATGTTAATGGCCATGTTGAACGCCTCCCGGATCAGAACAGTTTCTTGACGGCATCCACCACCCAGTCGGGCTGGGGCAGCGCCAGTTTTTCAAGGTTGGCCGCATAGGGCATCGGCACGTCAACGCCGGCCACGCGCGCCGGCGGGGCATCCAGCCAGTCGAAGCAATGCTCGGTGACGGTGGCGATGATCTCGGAGCCGATGCCGGCGAAGGGCCAGCCTTCCTCCAGGCTCACCACGCGCGAGGTCTTTTTCACCGAGGCGGCGATGGTCTCGATATCCAGCGGGCGGATGGTGCGCAGATTGATCACCTCGGCGGAGATGCCCTGCTCGGCCAGCGTCTCAGCCGCCTTCAGCGCCGTATCCACCATGATCGAGAAGGCGATGATGGTGACATCAGAACCCTGGCGCTCGATCTTGGCCTTGCCGATCGGCAGGATGAAATCCTCATCTTCCGGCACCTCGAAGGAGTGGCCGTACAGGATCTCGTTTTCCAGGAACACGACCGGGTTGGGGTCGCGGATGGCGGCGCGCAGCAGGCCCTTGGCATCGGCGGCGGACCAGGGGGCGACGACCTTCAGGCCCGGGCAATGCGCGTACCAGGAGGCGTAGCACTGGCTGTGCTGGGCGCCGACACGGGCGGCGGCACCGTTGGGGCCGCGGAAGACGATCTGCGCGCCCATCTGGCCACCGGACATATAGAGCGTCTTGGCGGCGGAGTTGATGATCTGGTCGATCGCCTGCATGGCGAAGTTGAAGGTCATGAACTCCAGGATCGGCTTCAGCCCGTTCATCGCCGCACCCACGGCCATGCCGGTGAAGCCATGCTCGGTGATCGGGGTGTCGATGACGCGGCGCGCACCGAACTCATCCAGCAGACCTTGGCTGACCTTATAGGCGCCCTGATACTGGGCAACTTCCTCGCCCATCAGGAACACGTCCTTATCGGCGCGCATTTCGACGGCCATGGCTTCGCGCAAGGCTTCGCGCACGGTCATGGTCTTGGTCGGGCCCCATTCCTTCTCGACCGGCTCCTGCGGCGTGGTGGGCGCTTTTTTCGGGGCTTCGGCCTTCGGGGCCGCAGCCTCGGCCTTGGGTGCTGGGGCCGGGGCGGGCTTGGCGGCGTCCGAGCCGCCATTGAGCTGGGCGATCACCGCGTTCACGGCGACACCCTCAGTGCCTTCCTCGACCAGAATGGCGGTCAGCGTGCCTTCATCGACGGCTTCCACTTCCATGGTCGCCTTGTCGGTCTCGATCTCGGCCAGAACATCGCCGGACTTCACCTCATCGCCCACTTTCTTGAGCCATTTGGCGAGCTTGCCCTCGGTCATGGTGGGGGAAAGGGCGGGCATCAGAATGTCGGTCATGGTGTCTTAGCCCTCCAGCAGCACGTCAGTGTAAAGTTCGGACGGATCGGGCTCGGGCGAGCTTTGCGAGAAATCAGCCGCCTCCTGCACCCGGGCCTTGATCGCCTCATCCAGCTTCTTCAGATCGGCCTCGGCGATGCCGGCTTCCTCCAGCTTCTTGCGGGCGGAATCCAGGCAGTCATGCTCGGCGCGCATTTTCTGCACTTCCTCGCGGGTGCGGTACTTCGCCGGGTCGGACATTGAGTGGCCGCGATAGCGATAGGTCTTCATCTCCAGCAGGAACGGGCCCTTGCCGGCGCGGCAATGCGCCACCGCCTGCTCGCCGGCTTCCTTCACCGCCAGCACATCCATGCCGTCCACGGCCAGGCTGGGCATGCCCCAGGCAGCGGCGTTCAGCGACAGATCCCGCGAGGCGGAGGCGCGCTCGACCGAGGTGCCCATCGCGTAACGGTTATTCTCGATGATGAACACCACCGGCAGCTTCATCAGCGCCGCGAGGTTGTAGCTCTCATAGACCTGCCCCTGGTTGGAGGCACCCTCGCCATAATAGGTGAGGCAGACATTGTCGTTCTCGCGATACCAGTTGGCGAAGGCGAGGCCCGCCCCCAGCGACACCTGGGCGCCGACGATGCCATGGCCGCCGAAGAAGCCTTTCTCCTTGCTGAACATGTGCATGGAGCCGCCCTTGCCCTTGGAGTAGCCGCCGATGCGCCCGGTCAGCTCCGCCATCACGCCCTTGGGGTCCATGTCGCAGGCCAGCATATGGCCGTGGTCACGGTAGGAGGTGATGACCTGATCGCCTTCCTTGAGGCAATGCTGCATGCCGACCACCACGGCCTCCTGGCCGATATAAAGATGGCAGAAGCCGGCGATGAGGCCCATGCCGTAAAGCTGGCCGGCCTTCTCCTCGAAGCGGCGGATCAGCAGCATGCTCTCATAGGCCTTGAGCAATTCGTCCTTGCTCATCACCTCGGCGGGCTTCTTTGCGGATTTTCTCGATTTGTCAGGGCTAACGGCCATGTCTCTTGGCTCCCGGGTTTTGATCGTCCGCTCGCAGCTATGCCAATGTTGGTGCGCCGCGCAAGAGAAAGCTCTGTAAAAACTCTTCTTCGCAGTTGCAACAAATTAAATTAACCAAAAAATAGTTAATTCATGCATCCGAAGCCCGGGGTAGGTAGAAGGCGGCTCATAAAATTTCAAAAAAAACGGCGCCGAAAGGCGCCGCTGCTTAGGGTGAGGCTCTAAAACGAAATCATCATTCGGCGGATTTGTGCGGCGGCAGCTCGACGACGAGGTCGTTCGGGTCGGCGAGGCTCAGCACGTTGCGGGCTTCCTCGTTCAGCATGTCGGGCTGAATCGCCTGACCATTGAGGTCGGCCACCTTGGTCTGCCAGAGCACCAGGCGCTGATGGGTGGCATCCGCCTGCTTCTGCACGGCGGCCAGTTGCGCGCGCTGCGCGGCCTGCGCCTCCAGCCCGCTTTTGCCGTGGATGGCGTTCCATCCAAAATAATAGGTGAGCGCCAGAAAAATAGCAGGCGCCACCAGGCCACGAAGGCGGTTTTTTATCGCGCGGAGCACAGAGCCATTCCCTAAACGTGAAGCCGGGTTGTTGAAACCGCTTGAATCTTCCCTTATCCGCGCGCAATTCGCAAGTGAATTTCTTGAATAATCATGACATTAAATAAATTAATTCAATTTCATTCCGCCGCCTTGTTTCCGCCCTTCTTGGGGCGTGCTGTGGCCACAGGCGGGGCGCCTATTCAGGCCAGAATGTGCGAAGGGGACAACCCATGACGATGAGACAGATTTTGCTGGCGGGTGCCGTGGCGATGGGCCTGGCCGGCGCTGGCGTCGCCCCGGCCTTCGCGGACTGGGGCGATCACGGCCATGGCGGCGGCGACTGGCACGGCGGTGGCGGTGACTGGCACGGCGATGGCGGTTGGCATGGCGGTGGCGACTGGCACGGTGGCCCCGGCGGGCATTGGGATGGCCGCCCCTACCATGATTGGCATGATCATGGCTGGTGGGGGGCGGGTCATATCTGGCACTGGTATGCCGGTTGGGGCCCGGACTATGGCTATATCGGCCCGGCCCCGGTCTGGGAGCCGGGCGTGCCGGTCTATGCCGGTCCGCCGCCAGGCTATTATTACGCGCCGCCGCCGCCCCCGCCGGTCTATTACGCGCCACCGCCGCCGCCGCCGGTTTACGTGGCGCCGATGCCCTCGGTGATCATCACCCCGCGCGGTGTGGGCATCACCCCGTAATGAAAAGGCCGGAGCATTGCTCCGGCCTTTTTGCATGCTCGCGTCGGGCTCAGGGCCATTTCACTTCGGGCGGCATCGACATCAGGATCGCCTCGGTATTGCCGCCGGTTTTCAGCCCGAATGTGGTGCCGCGGTCATAGAGCAGGTTGAACTCCACATAGCGGCCGCGGCGGATCAGCTGCGCCTCGCGCTCCTGCGGCGTATAGGGGGCTTCGCGCCGGCGGCGCACGATCGGCGGGTAGGCCGCCAGGAAGGCCTGGCCGACATCGCGGGTGAAGGCGAAATCCGCCGCGACATCGCCACTATCGAGATAATCATAGAAAATCCCGCCGGCGCCGCGTGGTTCATTGCGATGCGGGAGGTAGAAATATTCATCGCACCAGGCTTTGAATTTTTCATAATAGCCGGGATCGTGCGCATCGCAGGCGGCCTGATAGGCGGCGTGGAAGAAGGCGGCATCCTCGGTGGCTTCCGGCGTGCCGGGCTGCAGCGGGGTGAGATCCCCGCCGCCGCCGAACCAGCCCTTGGCGGTGACGATCATGCGGGTGTTCATATGCACCGCCGGGATTTTCGGGCTGCGCGGATGCACGACCAGCGAAATCCCCGCCGCCCAGAACGCAGCACCTGCCTCGGTGCCGGGAATTTTCGCGGCGAAATCCGGGCTCAGCGTGCCATCCACCACCGAGATATTCACCCCGGCCTTCTCGAATACCTGGCCGCGCAGCACGCTCATCGTGCCGCCGCCGCCGCCCGGGCGCTCCCAGCTGGCGCGCTGGAACCGGGCAGCGCCGCCGGCTTCCTGCTCGATCGTCTCGAATTCGGCGCAGATCCGGTCGCGCAGGGCGGCGAACCAGGTGGCGGCGTCCTGTTTCAGGGCGGCATGGGGGGGCGGGCTGGTCATGGCGCCTGCTTAAGCCATGCCCGGCCATCGATCCACACTTGAAATTTTTTCATTGCCTTGCCACGCTGCAACCAAGGGAGGAGACTTAACTCCTCCAGGGAGCGAACACATGGCTGAACCAACAGCGGATGCGCTTGCGGCGCATGGGACCGAGACCCGGCGCGACTTCCTGAGGCTTCTGGCCGTGGCGGGCGGCGCCATCGGGGTGGGGGCGATCGCCTGGCCGCTGATCGAAGCGCTGAACCCGGACGCGGCGGGGCTGGAAGCGGCCCGGCCGGTGGTGCTGGTTTCCGATATTGCCGAAAATGCCACCAAGACGGTGCAATGGGGCGGGCAGACCATCCTGATCCGCCGGCTGACCGACCAGCAGCTCGCCGCCGCCCAGATTGTGCCGATGAGCGCGCTGGTGGACCCGCAGGAGGTCTCCGAACGGGTGGCGCCAGATGATGGGCATATCGTCGTGGTGATCGGCATGAATACCGGCGCGCCCTGCGCCTTGCAGGGGAGTGCGCCGGGCGATCCGCGTGGCGATTATGGCGGCTGGGTCAGCCCCTGCGATGGCAGCGAATATGACGCGCTGGGGCGGGTGCGGGCCGGGCCGGCGCCGCGAAACCTGGCCATCCCGCGCTTTCGCTTCATCGATAAACACCAACTCCAGCTGGGTTAGGACGCGCCAATGCAATCGGAGGCGAAACAGGGCGTTGCCTGCCCCTATCTGATCAAGGATCGCGCGCCGGGCGGGGCCTGGCATGCGACCTTGCCAACGCTGCTGGGGGCGCTGCTGGCGCTGCTGCTGGCCTCGGGCGCGGTGCTGGCGGTGTATTATAATCCGCGCGACGCCTATGGCGCGGTGCAGATGATCAATCGCGAGGTGAATGGCGGCTGGCTGGTGCTGGGCTACCATAATACCGGCGCGTCTTTGGCGTTTCTGGCGCTATATGCGCAGCTGTTCCGGCTGTTGCTGACCCGCGGCTACCGTGGCCCGGCGCGGTTTGCCTGGATGCTCTGGGTGAAGCTGCTGGCGGTGCTGCTGCTCTCCGGCTGGCTGGGCTTCGTGCTGCAGGGCGGGGCAGGGGGCGCGCTCTCGCTCACCCATGCCAGCGATGCCGCGCTGACCCTGCCGGGCTTTCCCGGCGCGGTGGCGCTGTGGATTTTCGGTGGCCCGTCCGGCCCCGGCACGTTGGCTCGGCTGCTGGTGTTCCATGTGCTGCTGGCGGCTTGCCCGGTTTGGGTGATCTGCTGGGCGCGCTGCGCGGCACGGCGGGCGCGGCCGGCGCCGGAGGGCCGGGCGGTGGCGTTCTGGCCGGTCTATGCGTCGCAATATTTCGCGGCCTTGGCGGCGCTGGCGCTGTTCTTCACGCTGCTGCTGGCCTTCGCCCCGCATTGGGGGCAGAGCGCCCAGGCCATGCTGCCGGGCGATGTGCTGCCGATGGTAATCTCCTATCCCTGGTATTTGCAGCCGGTGGCGCATCTTGCCGGGCTGATCCCGGGCGATGGCGGGGCGATTTTGGTGGTGATTCTGGCTGCGGCCACGCTTTACGCGCTGCCCTGGCTAGATCGTTCCAACGGCGCCCCACCCGGCCGGCTCTATCGCGGGCTGACGCTGCTGCTGGGGCTGGATGTGCTGGCTCTGGGCTGGGCCAGCGCGCCGGTGCTGCAGATCATTTTCGGCATCTGGTTTTTCATCCATTTCCTCGTGCTCACCCCCCTCGTCACCGCCGCGGAGGCCAAATAATGCGCGTTTTGCTGATGTCGGGCTTAGCACTCGGGCTGCTGGCGGGTGGGGCGGCGCAGGCGCAGACCCCGTCTTTCCCCTCCTCCGGCGCCTTCGGGCATATCGATGATGAAGCCGCCCAGCGCGGGCTGGCGGTGTATCAGGGCGTGTGCGCCAGCTGCCACAGCCTCAACCAGCTACATTACCGGGATCTTGCGGGAATCGGGCTGGATACGGCGCAGATCGCCGGGCTTGCCAATGCGGTGAAGCTGGCCACCGGCCAGCCCGCCACCCCGGATGATGTGTTCAAGGCCCCCGCGGCGATGAGCATGGGCGGGGCGGTGCCGCCGGATCTCTCCAGCATCGTCGCCCAGCGCCGCGATGGCACGCGCTATATTTACCGCTTCCTCACCGGCTTCGCCCCGGCCCCGGCCGGGGTGACGATGTTGCCAGGGCATTATTACAACCGCGCTTATCCGGGCGGGCAGGTTGCCATGCCGCCGGTGCTGCGGGACAATGCGGTGACTTACGCGGACGGGACCAAGGCCACACAGGCGCAGGAAGCCGCGGATGTCGCGGAGT
This sequence comes from Acidocella facilis ATCC 35904, assembly GCF_000687875.1. Classification (GTDB taxonomy): domain Bacteria; phylum Pseudomonadota; class Alphaproteobacteria; order Acetobacterales; family Acetobacteraceae; genus Acidocella; species Acidocella facilis. The sequence continues at coordinate 36,618 of NZ_JHYG01000009.1, forward strand.
TTCTGACATGGGCGTCCGATCCAAACCTCACCGCCCGGCATGTTCTGGGGATCAGGGCGGGGATCTTCTTCGCCTTCCTGACGCTGGTGGCGCTGGCGACCAAAAGGCGGATCTGGAAGCAGGAGGGCTGAGCGGCGTCGCGGCTTCGGCGCGGGCCTGCCGCGTCTGCCATGACATCTTGCCGCTGGGGGCGCGGCCGGTGTTCCGGGTCTCGCCCACCGCGAAGCTGCTGGTGATCTCGCAGGCGCCGGGCACCAAGGTGCATGCCAGCGGCCTGCCGTTCGACGATGCCTCCGGCGATCGGCTGCGGCATTGGATGGGGATTGGCCGGGAGGTTTTCTACGATGAAACCCGGCTGAATTTCATGCCAATGGGCTTCTGCTATCCCGGCCGGCTGCGCAATGGCGGCGATGCCCCGCCGCGCCCGGAATGCGCGCCGCTCTGGCATGAGGCGCTGTTGCGCCATCTGCCGCAGCTTGAGCTGATCCTGCTGGTCGGCGGCTATGCGCAAAGGCGCTATCTGGGCAAGGGCAGCATGACGCAGAGGGTGCGCGCGCAGGCGCCGGGGCGGTTTCTGCCGCTGCCGCACCCCTCCTGGCGGACCACCGGGTGGGAGAAGAAAAACCCTTGGTTTGGTGAGGAGATTTTGCCGAAATTGCGGGCGGAGGTGGCGCGGCTGACGTGATCGTCATCATCGCGCCGGGTTGAATTTTCGCCGGGCTGCCCAAGCTGTTGCAACATAGATGTTACAGCGAAGGAGGCGCGGATGGTTCCGGCCTGGCTCAATGATCTGGCGATGCTGTCCCTGGCCGCCGCGTTCATCAGTGCGCTGATTATTTTGTGGGATCTGCGTGCCCGCCCGCAGGCGATGGCGGTGATGAACCCGGTCTGGCCGGTCACCGCCTTATATTTCGGGCCGCTCGGGCTCTGGGCCTATTGGCGGCTGGGGCACGCGGCGCCGGCATCGCATCACGCGCATAATCACCATCATCATCACGGCGATGACAAACCGTTCTGGGTGCAGGTCTTCGCCGGCACCACCCATTGCGGGGCGGGCTGCACGCTGGGCGATATTGTCGCGGAATTTCTGGTGTTTTTCTCAGGGCTGGCGATCGCCGGCTCGGTGTTCGCGGGGCAACTGGTGCTGGATTATGCCTTCGCCTTCCTGCTCGGCATCGTCTTTCAATATTATTCCATCGTGCCGATGCGCGGGCTGCAGCCGGCCGAGGGCATCAAGGCGGCGGTGAAGGCGGATTTCTGGTCGCTCACCGCCTTCGAGGTCGGGCTGTTCGCCTGGATGGCGCTCACCCGCTTCGTGTTTTTCGGCCCCAGCCTGCAGCCGGACAGCGCCACCTACTGGTTCATGATGCAGATCGGCATGATCATCGGCTTCGCCACGGCGTTTCCGATGAACTGGCTGCTGATCAAATCCGGGGTGAAGGAGCCCTGCATGTAGGCGCGTGTTAGAGCAATATGTGTTTAGGTTGACGCGCCAGCGTCAAGAAAAACACATGAAATTGCTCGCTAAAACAAAACTTAGAGCATCAAGCTAAAAGCTTGATGCTCTAGCCGCGCAGCTCTTTCAGTGATTTGATCGCATTGCCCTGCGCATCGAAATTCGCCTCATCCAGCCAGGCGAGAATCGCATCGCGCTGTTGCGGCCATTCATGCCCGAGCATCGCATACATCGCGGTGTCGCGCTCGCGCCCCTTCACCACCATATGCGCGCGCAGCGTGCCCTCATAGGAAAAGCCCAGGCGCAGCGCGGCACGTTTGGAAGGCTCGTTGAGCGCGTTGCATTTCCAGACCAGCCGGCGATAGCCGAGATCCTCCGCCGCGTGGCGCAGCATCAGGAACATCGCCTCGGTCGCGGCACGGGTGCGGCGCAGCTCCGGGCCCAACCAGATATTGCCGAGCTCGATGGCGGCATTCTTTGGCTCGATATTCATCAGCGACAGAAAGCCGGAGACACGGCCGATGGTGGTCGGCCGCACCGCCCAGAAGGCGGCCAGCGGGTCGGCGTAAAAGCCGGCAATCAGCGCTTCCACCTCGGCCACACTCTTCCACGGGCCGAAGGACATATAGGTGAAACTGTCCTCGGCGAATTGCGAGGCCTCGAACAGTTCCAGCGCATGGCGGCGGGTGAGTGGCTCCAGGCTGACGCGCGCGCCCAGAAATTTCTGCCGGGCGGGCAGCGGGCGCGGCCAGGTATCGACCTCGGGGCCGAGGGGAAGCTTGGTCATGGCTCAGCCCCTCAGCCGGGCGAGGGTGGCGGTGGTGGAATGGCCGGGCAGCAGCTGGGCCAGCGCTACACTGCCGCCCCAGCTCTCCACCAGATCCGCGCCGACGACGGTTTCGCGGGTATAATCCGCGCCCTTGATCAGCACGTCCGGCTTGATCAGCTTGATCAGCTCGATCGGGGTATCTTCCTCGAACAGACAGACCAGATCGACCGAGGCGAGCGAGGCTAGCACGGCGGCGCGGGCCGCCTCGCCCTGGGCCGGGCGGGTCGGGCCTTTCAGGCGCTGCACCGAGGCATCGGCATTGATGCCGACGATCAGCCGGTCGCACATCGCCCGGCATTGCTCCAGCAGATGCACATGGCCCGGATGCAGCAGATCAAAACAGCCATTGGTAAAGCCGACCTTATAGCCGCGCAGGCGCCAGCGCTCGGCCATCTCGGCGGCGGCGGACGGGGTGACGATTTTCTGCAGCGCCCCGGTGGCGGGGGCGATATGGGCGAGAAGATCCGCCGGGCGGGCGACAGCGGTGCCGACCTTGGCGACGACGATGCCGCCGGCGATATTGGCCAGCCTTGCAGCCTCCACCAGCGGCACCTCGGCGGCGATGCAGGCGGCCAGGGCCGCCACCACCGTATCCCCGGCGCCGGAGACGTCGTAGACTTCCCGCGCCTCGCCGGGGAAATGATGCACCTCCTCGGCGGTGATCAGGCTCATCCCGTCCTCGGAGCGCGTCACCAGCACCGCGCCGAAGCCATACCAGGCGAGCAGCGCCTTGGCGGCGGTGACGATCTGCGCCTCGCTCTCCACCGGCATGTTGGTGGCCTCGGCCAGTTCCTTGCGGTTGGGGGTGAGGATGTCCGCGCCCTTATAACGGGCATAGTCGCGGCCCTTGGGGTCGACGATGATCTTGCGCCCGAGTTTTTGCGCGCCTTCGATCAGGGCGGCGCAGACCGGGGCGCTGAGCACACCTTTATTATAGTCCGAGAGCACGGTGACAGTCGTGGCCGCCATCGCATCCAGGGCGATCTTCAGCAGCCGCTCGCAGAGCTTCTCCGGCAGGGCGATGCGCTCCTCGCGGTCGGCGCGGATCAGATGCTGGCCTTGCGCGATATAGCGGGTCTTCATCGTCGTGGTGCGGCCATTCTGCACCAGCAGCCAGGGTTCCACGCGCTCCTGCCCGCCGATCAGCCCGGTCAGGTCCGAGCCGGCCTGGTCATCGCCGACGACCGAGACGAAGGCCGCCGAGGCGTCGAGCGCGATCAAATTGCGCACCACATTCCCAGCCCCGCCCGGCATCGCCACCTCGCGGGTGACGGTGAGGATGGGCACCGGCGCTTCCGGGCTCACCCGGGTCACTTCGCCATAGGTGTAACGGTCGAGCATCGCGTCGCCCACCACGAGCACGCTGGCGCGGGCGAGTTTCTTCACATAGGCGCCGAGGTCGGCGCAGGAGGGGGCGGCAGAGGAGTCGTTGGCCATGGGAAACCGCTAACCCTCTCCCGGGCTTGTGGCAACGGGGCGAAAACATGCTTATTTGGGACACATCATGACAGAGCTGCCCGCGTTTCTTGATTCCACCCGCCCGCAAGTGCCGGATCTTTCCGTGCCGCGCGGCGTCACTCCGTTTTATCTGCCCGAGCGCCCGGTGCGCGGCCGGCTGGTGCGGCTGGGGCCGCTGGGGGCGACGCTGCTCTCCCGGCACCAGCATCCCGCCCCGGTGCGCGCCTTGCTTGGCCAGGCCCTGGCGCTGGCGGCGGGGCTCTCCACCGCGTTGAAATTCAAAGGCTCCTTCTCCATCCAGATTCGCGGCGACGGCCCGGTGCCGATGCTGGTGGTGGATTGCACCGAGGCCGGGGCGCTGCGCGGCTATGTGCGGGTGGAGGCGGGGGCTGAGATCCCGCCGGAGGCTACCGCCCGCCAGCTCTTCGGCAATGGCTATATCGCCTTCACCGTCGATCAGGGGCTGGACAAGGACCCGAGCCAGGGCATCGTCGCCATCGAAGGCGAGAGCCTGACCGAGATGGCGGAGTATTATTTTTCCACCTCCGAGCAGCTGCCGGCGCGGATTTTCCTGGCGGCGGCGGAAGGCGAGGGGGGCTGGCGCGCCTCGGCTCTGGTGATGGAGCGTGTCGCCGGGGCCGGCGGCGTGGGCCCGGAGATATCCGAGGGCGAGCAGGAGGAAGCCTGGCGCACCGCCTGCATCCTGGCCGAGACGGTGACGCAGGAGGAGTTGCTGGATGATGCGCTCTCGCCCGAGCGGCTGCTCTACCGGCTGTTCCATGGCGAAGGCGCGGCGGTTTCCAAGCCGCGCGCTCTCTCCTTCGGCTGCCGCTGCTCGCGCCAGCGCCTGGGCGGCATTCTGGAAGGGTTCAACCAGGAGGATCTCGACCATATGGCCGTCGAGGGCCAGATCGTGATGACCTGCGAATTCTGCAATTTCGATTTTTGTTTCGCCCGCGCGGATGTCGCCGGGCGCCCGCCCCAAACCGACCTTGGAGCCCCCGAATGAAGAAGCTGCTTCTCGCTTTGCCGCTGCTGGCGCTTGCCTCCTGCGGCTCGACGCCACCGGCCCCGGTGCTGAAACCGCTGGATTATTCCTACCTGCCGCCGATCCTGTTGAAGGTGGCGCAGGTGAATGTGGTGACGAATTTCGTGCCCAGCCCGTCCCAGCAGCTGGCTGCGAGCCAGGACCCCGCCCCCCCGGCCGAGACGCTGGAGACGATGCTGCGCCAGCGCCTGCAGCCCGCCGGCCAGCCCGGCACCGCGACGGTGACGGTCACCAACGCCTCGGTTGATAATGTCAGCGGCAATTTGGTCGGCGCGATGACGGTGGATGTGAATCTGGCCAGCGCCGATGGCCGCTCCACCGGCTTCACCGAGGCCAGTGTCGGCGCCACCCATAGCGCGCCGGATTCCGGCAATCCGGAGGATCTGCGCGTGGCCTATTACGACCTGACCAAGCAGCTGATGACGCAGATGAATGTGCAGCTGCAGTACCAGATCCAGAAAAACCTGCCGAACTGGATTTCCTGGACCAGTGACGGCGGCGCCGCTGCCCCGGCGGCGGCCTCCCCCGATGCCGGGGGCGGGGTGATCCAGGCGGCGCCGCTCGCGGCCCCGCCGGGGGTGGGCACCGCCCCTGGCATGGCCACCAGCACGACCACGACGACGACCACCGCCCCCGTGGCGCCGGCGGCGCCGGTGCCCGGCCAGCTCAACACCAATGGCGCCGTGCCTGGCTATCTGCCTGGGGCGGGCCCGGCGGCCTTGGGGGCGCAGCCATGAGCCGGCTGGTGCAGCTGCCGCCCGCCGGGGTGGCGGAATGGAGTCCGATCGCGCCGGAAAAAGTGATTTCCGGCGAACCGATGGCGCGCACGATCGTGCTGTATGAGAACCCGGCACGCGGACTCGCCGCCGGGGAATGGGAAGCCAGCCCCGGCAAATGGCGGATCGCCTATACCGAGTGGGAATATATGGAGATCATCTCCGGCGCCTGCGTGGTGGAGGGCGATGATGGCCGGCGGATCGAGGCGGGGCCTGGGGATAAATTCGTGATCGAGCCCGGCTTCACCGGCACCTGGGAGGTGCTCTCGGCGCTGCGCAAGAGCTGGGTGATCCAGGAATAGCTGAAATTAGCGGAAGTGCTTGACGCGGCCCCTTGGGCGGTCTAGACGGCGCGCTCCATTACACACACCTTTTTTGTTCGGATAACATGGCCAATATCGCATCTGCCCAGAAACGCATCCGCCAGACGCTGAAGCGCACGGCGCGCAACAAGGCGCGCAAGTCCCGCGTCCACACCTTCATCCGCAAGGTTGAAGAGGCCGTGGCGGCTGGCGACAAGGCAGCCGCGCAGGCTGCGTTGATCGCTGCCCAGCCGGAGCTACAGCGCGCGGCTGGCAAGGGCGTGCTGAAGGCGAATGCGGTTGCCCGCAAGATCTCCCGCCTGTCAGCCAGCGTGAAGGCCGTCGCCGCCGCTTAATGCGCCGGTTGGGATAATCCTCCGGGTTGTCCCAAAAAATATACGTTTTTGAACCGCCGTCATCTTGTTGTAATGGCAAGATACGGCGGTTTTCTATTCTTGGTTGCAAGCCCAGGCTTTTGCTATGGCAAGTAGGTAGGCGCAAAGAAAGTTTTTTATTTGTAGTCTTTTGAATTTAAACGTTTTTTTCGAAGTGTCAGCAGCTTGTTCGCAAAGCTGTCGCATTTGTCGGCTTGCTTCGGCGAGGCGTTTAGACCTAATGTCCAAGCCTCAATTGACTGTTCAGGACTGTCTCATTTCTGAGAAGGCGCCCTTTTCCCAAGGGTTTGCTTTGCGGAATCGGTCCTTTGCGGCGCTGTGTTCGGGGTTAGGCAAAGCAGAATGGGTATCAACCTAGAGATCAATTCCTCTGGTCAGGGCGGCGCTGCGCTGCAAACCTCCATGATATGGAATGAAGAGGCACGGCTGGCTGAGCAATGGGGCCGCGTGCGCGCCCGGCTGCAGGCGGAAGTGGGTGAGGTCGAATATCGCACCTGGCTGAAGCAGGTGAGCTTTGGCGGTGTTGCCGGCGACGAGGCGGTGGTGCTGCTGCCGACCCGCTTTCTGCGCGACTGGGTGAACAAGGAATATGGCGAGCTGATCGCCTCCTTCTGGCAGGCTGAGAATCCGGGCGTGAAGCGGGTTGAGTTCCGCACTGGCGCGCCCTCCGCGCGTCCGGCCGCGCCGGATCTGGCCGAGCCGGCCGCGCGGCCGGTGGCCGGGCAGGCGGCGATGCCGGCGCCGCGCCAGGAGAACATGGCCGGGCTGGACCAGCGTTTTACCTTCGAGACCTTCGTCGTCGGCAAGCCGAACGAGTTCGCCTATGCCTGCGCGCGGCGGGTGGCCGAGAGCCCGGCGACGCCGGGCTTCAACCCGCTGTTCCTTTATGGCGGTGTCGGGCTGGGCAAGACCCATCTGATGCACGCCATCGCCTGGGAGCTGTCCACCAATGCGCGCGGCGGGCGGCCGGTCTCGGTGGCCTATATGTCCGCCGAGCGCTTCATGTACCGCTTCATCAACGCGCTGCGCTCGCAATCCACGCTGGAATTCAAGAACGAGCTGCGGTCCGTCGACGTGCTGATGATCGACGATCTGCAGTTCCTGATCGGCAAGGACAACACCCAGGAAGAATTCTTCCACACCTTCAACGCGCTGGTGGATGCGGGCAAGCAGATCGTCATCTCCGCCGACAAATCCCCCTCCGACCTCTCGGGGCTGGAGGACCGGCTGCGTACCCGCCTGGGCTGCGGCATCGTCGCGGATCTGCACGCCACCACATTCGAGCTGCGCTATTCCATTCTGGAGGCCAAGGCGCAGCGCGCCGGGGTGGAGGTGCCGCCGAAGGTGGTGGAATTCCTCGCCCGCAAGATCACCAGCAATAACCGTGAGCTGGAAGGCGCGCTGAACCGCCTCGTCGCGCATGCCAATCTGTTCAACCGGCAGGTGACGCTGGATACCGCGCATGAGGTGCTGCACGATGTGCTGAAGGCGCATGACCGCAAGATCTCCATCCAGGAAATCCAGAAGCGCGTCTGCGAGCATTATAATATCCGCATCGCCGAGATGAGCTCCGCCCGGCGGGCGCGCAACATCGCCCGGCCGCGCCAGGTGGCAATGTACCTGGCCAAGCAGCTGACCTCGAAGAGCCTGCCCGATATCGGCCGGCATTTCGGCGACCGCGACCATACCACCGTCATGCATGCGGTCTCGCGGGTGACCGAGCTGATCGGCCAGGATGCCGCTTTCGCCGAGGATGTCGAGCTGCTCAAGCGCATGCTGGAGAACTGAACCCGCCTTTGCCGGCGGTGAGAAAGGGGCCCGCGGGGCCCCTTTTCTTTGGCCGAATCCCTGGCTTTGCAAGCCCCTGGTCAGCTTGCTACTCTAAGGCCCGAATCGCGCCGCAAACCAAGTGATTCGATCGCAGTCTGGAAGGGTATCATGAAGTTCAAGGCCGATCGCGCCACGCTGATGAAGTCGCTCGCTCACGTGCAGAACGTGGTGGAGAAGCGCAATACCATTCCCATTCTCGCCAACGTGCTGCTCTCGGTGCAGAATGGCCGGCTTTCCATCGCCGCGACCGATCTGGAGATCGCGCTGGTGGAAGAGGTGGCGGCGGAGACGCTGCGCGACGGCGCCATCACCGTGCCGGCGGCGACCTTGTATGAGATTGTCCGCCGCCAGCCGGAGAATGCGGTGATCGAGCTCGATCATCCGGGCGGGGACGCGCCGCTGGCGCTGCGCGCCGGGCGCTATTCCACCAGCCTGGTGGCGCTCTCGGTCGAGGAATTCCCGAAGCTCGATGCCGGCAAGCTCTCGCACAGCTTCGTGCTCTCGGCGATCGAGCTGCGCGGGCTGATCGACCGCACCCGCTTTGCCATCTCCACCGAGGAGACGCGCTATTATCTCAACGGCATCTATCTGCACGCCGCCGAGGGCCAGGACGGCCCGGTGATCCGCGCGGTGGCGACGGACGGGCATCGTCTGGCGCGCGTTGAGGAGCCGCTCCCGAGCGGGGCGGCTGGTATGCCCGGCATCATCGTGCCGCGCAAGACCGTGACCGAGCTGCGCAAGCTGCTGGATGAGGCGAGCGGCGAGGTGGAGGTGGCGCTTTCCGAGACGCGCATCCAGTTCACCATCGGCACCATGCGCCTGACCAGCAAGCTGATCGATGGCACCTTCCCGGATTATGACCGCGTGATCCCGCGGGGGAATGACAAGATCCTGCGGGTGGACAAGAAGGATTTCAACGATGCGGTCGGCCGCGTCTCGGCGATTTCGGCGGAGAAGCACCGGCCGGTGAAGCTCTCGCTGGCGAAGGAGCTGCTGGTGATCTCGGCGGCCTCCGCCGAGCAGGGCTCGGCCTCCGAGGAGCTAGGCGGGGATCTGGTGGATTACCAGTCCGGGCCGTTGGAAATCGGCTTCCAGGCGCGCTATCTCTCGGATGTCACCGACCAGATCAAGTCCGGCAAGGTGGAATTCGCCTTCGCTGACGGCGCCGCGCCGACGCTGGTGCGTGAGGAGAATGACAGCTCGGCGGTTTATGTTTTGATGCCGATGCGGGTGTGAAGGTTTTGTGGCCCTTTTTGAAAAAAGGGCCACGCCCTCCGGCGGCTTTCCAGCACCGCTTCGCGATGCTGGAACCTTGGCCGCCTGCGCCCAAAAACGTTTGCGCCTGGGTGCTGGGGGTTTTCCACGCCGTTGCCAGGGCTTCACCGCCCGTGAGCAAAAGTTTTTGCTGCCGCTTTTTTCAAAAAGCGGCAAAGGACCGCCGTCATATTGCTATCCCGCCTGACGCTCACCGATTTCCGCTCCTACGCCACGCTGCGCTTTGAGGCGCCGGCGCGGCGCCTGGTGTTCACCGGCCCGAACGGCGCGGGCAAGACCAATCTGCTGGAAGCGGCCTCGCTGCTGGTCCCTGGGCGCGGCCTGCGCGGGGCAAAATTCGCCGAGCTGGCGCGCCAGGGCGGCGCCGGGGGCTGGGCGGTGGCCGCACAGTTTTCCAACGGGCTGGAGATCGGCACCGGGGCGGTGGAAGGGGCGCCGGAGCGGCGGGAATTCCGCCTCAACGGGGTGAAGCCCCGGGCGCAATCGGATGTCGCGGAGCAGCTCGCCGCTGTCTGGCTGACCCCACAGATGGACCGGCTGTTCACGGATACCGCCTCCGGCCGACGTAAATTCCTGGATCGCCTGGTGATCGCGCTGGAGCCGTTCCATGCGCGCGAGATCGCGGCCTTCGAGAGTGCCTCCGCCCAGCGCAACCGGCTGCTGGCCGAGCCGCGTTACGACCCTGCCTGGGTGGCGGGGCTGGAGGATGCGATGGCCCGCCATGCCGTCGCCGCCACGGCGGCCCGGCTGGGGCTGATCGCGCGGCTGAATGCGAGCCTGGAGGCGGGCGCGGCGGACCCGTTTCCGCGGGTGACACTGGGGTTGGCCTGCCCGATCGCGCAGCTTCTGGACGCGGCTGCGGCGCTGGATGTGGAAGACTGGCTGCGCGGCGCGCTGGCGGCCTCGCGCGCCACCGATGCGGCGGTGAAATCCTCAGGCTACGGCCCGCAGAAGGCCGATCTGCTGATTGCCGATGCCCAGGCCGGCCGCCCCGCCGCGCTCTCCTCCACCGGCCAGCAGAAGGCGATGCTGATCGGCATCGTGCTCGGCCATGTCGCTTTGATTACCGCGCTGCGGGGCGCCCCGCCGCTGCTGCTGCTGGATGAGCCGCTGGTGCATCTGGATGCGCAGCGGCGCGGCGCCTTGTTCGCTGCCCTGGCCCGGATGGACGCGCCGGCCTGGCTGACCGGCACGGATCAGGAGCTGTTCGCGGGGCTGGACGCCGCGCGTCTGGCCGTGCGCGAGAGCCTCTTAGAGCATCAAGCTTTTCGCTTGAGGCTCTAAGTTTTGTTTTAGCGAGCAATTTCATGTGTTTTTCTTGACGCTGGCGCGTCAACCTAAACACATATTGCTCTAACCTCCGGCTGAAGCTTTCTCCACCTGCCGGCATTCGCCCGTGCCCGCGCCTAAATCGCGGGGAGCAACCGCAGAACGGGAGAAGCCATGAGCAAGATCGTTGTTGTCACCGGCGCTGGCGCCGGGGTGGGCCGGGCCACCGCAACCATGTTCGCCAAGGCGGGCTATGATGTGGCGTTGCTGGGGCGCGATGAGGGCCGGCTGCAGGCCGCCGCCGCCGAAATTCAGGGGCTGGGGGCGCGTGCCGTCTGGCATTCGGTGGACGTGGCCGATGCCGATGCCGTCTCCCAGGCCGCCCAGGCGATCGAGCAGGAATTCGGGCCGATCAGCGTCTGGGTCAATAACGCCATGGCCACCGTGTTCGCGCCAGTGACCAAGGTGACACCGGAGGAATTCCGCCGCGCCACGGAAGTGACCTATCTCGGCACCGTGCATGGCTGTCTGGCGGCGCTGGCGGCGATGCAGAAACGCGGTGCCGGCACCATCATCAATGTCGGCTCGGCTTTGGCCTATCGCTCGGTGCCGCTGCAATCGGCTTATTGCGGGGCGAAATCCGCCATTCGTGGCTTCACTGACAGTCTGCGCAGCGAGCTGATCCATGATCGCAGCCAGATCAAGCTCTGCATGGTGCATCTGCCGGCGGTGAACACGCCGCAATTCAACTGGGCGCTGAACAAGATGGGCCGCCGGCCGATGCCGGTGCCGCCGGTCTATGCGCCGGAGGTGCCAGCCCGGGCGATCCTGTTCGCGGCCGAGCATCCGCGCCGGGAGCTCTGGGTCGGGTTCCCGACGGTGAAGGCCATTCTCGCCAACCGCATCGCGCCGGGCTTTGCCGATTGGGTGCTGGCCAGGCAGGGCTATTCCGGCCAGCTGACCAGCGAGCCTGAGCCGGAGGACCGCCCGGCCAATTTGTTCAAGCCGGTGCCTGGCGATGAAGCGGCGCATGGGCGGTTCGACGGTGTCGAGCGCGAGGTTAGCTGGGAGATGTTCTCCGGCCGGCACAAGGCGGCCGCCTATGCCGGGCTGCTGGCGCTGGGGCTCGGCGCCGCGTTGGGGCTGCGGCGCTTAAAGCAAGGCTGAGCGGCTTTGTTTCAGGCAAGGGAGCCCTTATACCGCTCCCATGCGTATTCTTCTGCTCGGCGACCTGCTCGGCCGCTCCGGCCGCGAGGCGGCTCTCAAACATATTCCTGAGCTGCGCGCGGCGCTGAAACTGGATTTCGTCGCGGTGAACGCCGAGAATGCCAGCCATGGTTTCGGGCTGGGGCCGGACATGGCGCAGGCGCTCTTCGCCGCCGGGGCGGATGTGATCACGCTGGGCAACCATGCCTGGGACCGCCGGGAGATCATCCCCTACATCGCCAGCGAAAAACGCTTGATCCGCCCGATCAATTTCCCGCCCGGCACGCCGGGTGCGGGGGCCTGCCTGGCAACGTTGCCGGATGGGCGCAAGGTGCTGGTGGCGCAGGCGATGGGGCGGCTCTACATGGAGGCGATGGATTGCCCGTTTCGCGGCATCGATGAGCTGCTCACCCGCCATAAGCTCGGCATCACCGCCCATGCCATCCTGATCGACATCCATGCCGAGGCGACGTCGGAGAAAATGGCGTTCGGCCATGCCTTCGATGGCCGCGTCACCGCCGTCACCGGCACCCACACCCATATCCCCACCGCCGACCACCAGATCCTCCCAGGCGGCACCGGCTTCGCGACGGATCTGGGCATGTGCGGGGATTATGATTCGATCATCGGCATGCAGAAGGCCCCGGCGCTGAACCGGTTCATCCGCAAGATGCCGGGTGAGAAGCTGAGCCCGGCGGAGGGCCCGGCGACCCTGTGCGGCGCTTTCGTGGAGACGGATGACGCCACCGGGCTGGCCAAACGCATCGAGCCGGTGCGGCTGGGCGGACGTTTGGCGCCGGCCATGCCCTCGGCGTAAGCGGCGCTTCATCCCCCGTTAACATGAGGCGTGGCAGACTCATGTTTATCTTCCAATCTTGCAAAAGCGGGGTGTGATGTCCTCTCTGGTCCTGGAATTGAAGCAGGGTGAATCGATGATCCTCAATGGGGCGGTCATCCGGTTCAAAACCCGCACGCGGCTGGAGCTGAACAGCCATGCGCGCTTTCTCTTCGGCAAGCAGATCATGCCGGCGGAGGAAGCCACCAGCCCGCTGCGCCAAGCCTATTTCGCCTTGCAGCAGGCTTATATCAGTGATGAGGAGGAGCGGCCGGAGGCGCTGCAGCGCGCCCGCGACAATATTCGCCGGCTGATGGGCGAGGCGCCGGAGGCGCAGCGCGAGGACTGGTCCGCGCTGCTGCGCCTGACCAGCGAGGAGACCGTGCTGGATGCGCTCAAGCGCGCCCGGCAGATGATCCGCGCGGCGGAGTCGGCACCGCAAGGGAATTGATGTTTGCGTTGAGCCGGGCGTGGTTATGTCCGGCTCAACGTAATGGGATTTGGTTTAGAGCAATATGTGTTGAGGTTGACGCGCCAGCGTCAAGATAAACACACGAAATTGCTCGCTAAAACAAAAGCTTGATGCTCTAGCCGCGCAGCTCTTCCAGCCGTGCCAGCAGGGCCGGCATGTCCGGCTGTACCTCAAACAGATCGCGCACCTCCGGCCTGGCGAAGCCGCGCTTGATCGTCTCGTCGATCATCGCGATGAACGGGTCGGCCCAGCCGAGAATATTCACCAGAATGATCGGCTTGGCGTGCTGGCTGAGCTGCTTCCAGGTCAGGATCTCGAAGGTCTCGTCATAGGTGCCCAGCCCGCCGGGCATCACCACGAACACATCGCCCAGCGCAAACAAGCGGCGCTTGCGGGTATGCATCGAATCGGTGACGATCAGCTCGGTCAGGCCCTGGAACTCCACCTCGCGCTGGCGCAGGAAATCCGGGATGATGCCGGTCACCTCGCCGCCCGCGCCCAACGTCGCGCCGGCGGTGATGCCCATCAGCCCGACATTGCCGCCGCCGAACACTAGGCGCATGCCGCGCTTGCCCAGCCCTTCACCCAAGGATGTGGCCGCCGCCGCATAGGCCGGATCCACCCCCGGGTTGGAGCCGCAAAATACGGTGACGGAAAAACTAGCCATCTCACTCTGCCTCGCTTCCAGTTCTGCCCCGTTCGTGGCAGGCTGAAGCGGCCATGGCAAGCAACGACACTCTTGAGACACCGGTGCGCAAGCGCACCCCTCTGCGGCTGATCATCCTTCTCGTGCTGGTCATCCTGGCGCTGGGGGATGCGGCGCTGCTCTTCTATCTGCATCACGGTCGCCACGGCGCGCCGGCCCCGGCCGTGCCGGTAGCACCCAGCGCTCCGGCGACGCCGCAGGCGGCCGCCGGCCCCGCCGTGCCGAGCTTCGACATCGTCCGCGTCGACCCGCAGGGCAATGCGGTGATGGCCGGCCGTGCCGTGCCGGGGGCCACCGTGACCGTCAAGGATGGCGACAAGGTGCTGGGCACCGCGACCGCGGATGCGCAAGGCGCCTTCGTGCTGATCCCGGCCAGCCCGCTGCCCCCCGGTTCGCATGAGATCACGTTGTCCGAGGCGCTGCCCGGCGGGCAGGTGGTGCAGGGCCAGCAAAGCGCCTCGATCAATCTGCCCGGCAATGGCCAGCCGGCGCTGGCCGTGGTCTCCGGGCCGGATGGCAGCAAGGTTGTCACCGGCCAGGGGCCGCAGCCCGGCCAGCTCGGCATGGGGGCGGTGGATTACGACGCGCAGGGCCATGCCATATTCAGCGGCACCGCTCCGGCGGGGGCGCAGGTCACGGTCAATGTCGGCGGCAAGGATCTCGGCACCGCCAAGGCGGATGCCTCCGGCCATTGGCATCTGCAGGCATCGGTGCCGACGGCGCCTGGCATGGTCACGCTGAACGCCACCGGCCCGGATGGCCAGGCGCTCCCACCGGTGACCGCGCCTTTTGCGCCGGAAGCTCTGACCAAGGCGCTGCAGGACGGCCATGTGCTGATCGCCCCCGGCGATAATCTCTGGATGATCGCGCGCCGGGTTTATGGGAAAGGCACCTTGTATACGCTGATCTATTCCGCCAATGCGGGGCAGATCCACGACCCCAACCTGATTTTCCCCGGCCAGGCCTTCGCCCTGCCGCAGACTCAGGCGCACTGAATAAAGGCAGAGTTCCATGAATATTGCTGAGACGATCAAATCGGTGATGAGCCCGCCGCACAAGGCCGGCTATCCGTTCATCATCGGCGGCATCGTGGTCGCCCTGATCGGGCTGGTGGTCTGGCACCCGCTGGCCTGGATCGGGCTGCTTTTCACCCTGTTCTGTCTGTATTTCTTCCGCGACCCGGAACGCGTGCTGCCGCCGCGCCCCAACGTGTTCGTCGCCCCCGCCGACGGTCTGGTGGTGAGCATCGAACAGGCGATCCCGCCGGCGGAGCTCGGCTTGCCGCCGGTGCCGCGCACCCGTGTCGCCATCTTCCTCTCGGTGCTGGACGTGCATGTGAACCGCGCCCCGATCGCCGGCACGGTGCAGAAGATCGCCTATCATCCCGGCCTGTTCCTCTCCGCCGCCGAGGACAAGGCGAGCGACGATAATGAGCGTAACTCGATGCTGCTGCGCACCGTCGATGGGCGCGAGGTGGTGGTGGTGCAGATCGCCGGGCTGATCGCGCGGCGGATTCTCTGCGAAGTGACCGAGGGCCAGGCGCTGCTCGCCGGCCAGCGTTTCGGCATCATCCGCTTCGGCTCGCGCACCGATCTCTATCTGCCGGAAGGCTGCCTGCCGCTGGTCGCGGTCGGCCAGCGCATGCTCGGCGGTGAGACGGTGATCGCCGAATTGCCGCCCGTGCTCAGCACCTTCCCGTGATGCGGCCGCGTCGGCTGCCGCGCCGGCAGCGTTTTTCCGGGCAGAGTTTCAACCGGATGCTGCCCAATCTGATGACGCTGCTGGGGCTCTGCGTCGGGCTGTCCTCGATCCGGCTGGGGCTGGAGGGGCGCTTCGGCGCCGCCGTGCTGGCCATCGCGGTCTCGGGCGTGATCGACGGGCTGGATGGGCGGCTGGCGCGGATGCTGAAGGCGACCTCGCGCTTCGGCGCCGAGTTCGACAGCCTGGCGGATTTTCTCTGCTTTGGCATCGCCCCGGCGCTGCTGCTTTATATGTGGTCGCTGCAGCCCTGGGGGGCGATCGGCTTTCTGCCGCCTTTGATGTTCGCCGCCGCCATGGCGCTGCGTCTGGCGCGCTTCAACGCGGCGCTGGATTCCGCGCCCAAGGCCGCCTTCGCCTATAATTTCTTCACCGGCGTGCCGGCTCCGGCTGGCGCGGGGCTCGCTCTGTTTCCGCTCTTCATCGGTCTGGCGGCGAATGAGCATGACCAGTTCTGGCTGCAGGATGTGGTGAGCTACCCGCTTTTCACCGGCGCGGTGCTGGCCATGGTGGCGGTGCTATGCGTCTCCACTTTGCCGGTCTGGAGCTTCAAGAATTTCAAGATCCCCACCGCCGGCATCCTGCCGCTGCTGCTGGGGGTGGTGGTCTTCGCGGCTTTGATCTTCGCCGACCCCTTCATTGCCGGCGCGATGGCCGGGCTCGCCTATATCATCATGCTGCCGTTTTCGCTGCGCAGCTATCGCAAGCTGGCCCGCGAGGCGAAGGCGCGGCGCGAAGCGTCTGTGGTGATCGATGATGAACAGGTCGTGACGCAACCTGAGGTTTGATTTTTATTGATTTGATTAACCTGTCGTTTTAAATCTGATTCCGGAATAATCGCGCGGAGAAGCGTTTGATGTCCGGCTTGACGCAAGGCGGCCCGATCTTGCTGGGAACGGCAACCCCCGCCTCGTTGAGCCTGGCGAGCGGACTTTCCCTCACCTTGGCCGGCCAGGCGGCAACAGACAGCCCGGCGCTGGTCAGCGGGCTTTATGGCGATCAATCCTCGAACTGGACCATCGCGACCAGCGCCACGCTGGTCGCGGAGCTGACGCTGGCCAGCGGCGCGGCTGTCGGGGTGGGGCTCGAACTGGCCGGGGCCGGCACCATTGATAATGCTCTGGGTGGGACGCTGTCCGGCAATCTGGAAGGGGTGGTGCTGGCTTCGGGCGGGATCCTGGTCAGCCAGGGGCTTATCGAAGGGGGCGTTGCGGGCGGGGTAGGCTTGCAGCGGATCGGCGTGCGCATGGCCAGCGGCGCGCTGGAGAACGACGCGACCGGGACGATCACTGGTGGCGCCTATGGTGTCAGCCTCGGCGGAGGTGGTGTGGTCAGCAATGCGGGCAGCATTTCCGGCGGGTTGGCGGGGATGGTGCTGGGTGCCAGCGGGCTGTTGGAAAATCAGGCAGGCGGGGTGGTGCAAGGCGGGCTGGCCGGGCTGGTGCTGGGCGGCGGCGCCAGCCTGGTCAATCAGGGCGAGGTCCAGGCCACGAGCATCGCCGCCGGGCATGACGGGGTGATTTTGAGCGCCGGCGCCTATCTCGGCAATGCGGGGGTCATTGCGGGGTTCGATGCGGCTTATGCCGGGGCGGGTCCGGTGCGGCTGAATAATGGCGGCACCATGCTGGGCGGCGGGAGCATCGCGCTGGCCTTCCCGGCGAGCGGCTATGGCTTCACCACCGGTGCCGCGGTGGCGCTGGCGGCGGGGCAGGTCCAGAATACCGGGCTGATTGAGGGCGCCAGCGCGCCGTCCGGTTCCGTCTTGCGGCAGGGCACGGCGGGAGCCGGCATGGTGCTCGGCGCTGGCACATTGGTGAATGGCGGCGTGATTGCCGGAGGCGGCGGAGGCTCTGCCGGGTTCGGCGGCGTTGGCCTGTCCGGCGGGGCGGGGCTGGTTGCCAGCAATGATGGCACGCTGCTGGGCGGTGGCGGCTTCTATGGCGGGGCCGCGGCGATGCTGGCCGGCGCCACCTTGGTCAATCGCGGTTCGATCGCCGGCGGCAGCGGGACGCAGACCGGCGGCAACGGTGTGGTGCTGATGAACGATGCCCTGCTGGTGAATGCGGGCAGCATCCAGGGCGGGGCCGGGACGCGCTATGGCTGGGGCGAAGGGCTGGGGGCGGGGGTGGCGCTCTATACCGGCACGGTGCTCAATCAGGGGCTGCTCTCGGGCGGCGGCGGCGCCTTTATCGGGCTCTGGATGGGCGGGGGCAGCGTGCAGAATATCGGCACCATCCTCGGCCATGCGGCGCTGGCGATGCAGGGGGGCAGCTTCACCAATGGCGGGCTGGTCGAGGGCGCGGCGGTGGCGCTGGACCTGGCCGGGGGGGCTTTCACCAATGCCGGCACGCTCGCCGGCAGCTTCGCCGCCTATATCAGCGAAGCCAGCCCCAGCCTCACCGTCGCCCCGGGCGGCGTGTTCGAGGGGAGGGTGACGGCCGTGAGCGGCGGCGGCACGCTGCTGCTCTCCGGCAGCCATGGCACATTGGATATGGGGGCAAGCTTTTCCGGCTTTTCCGAGATCTCCTTCGCCGGCACGGGCTGGATGCTGGCCGGGGCGGTGGCCGAGCTTGCCGGCGGCCAGACCCTCGCCGGGTTCGGTGCGGGGGATGTTCTGCGCCTGGACGGGGTGAGTGCCAGCAGCGCCAGCCTCGTCGCCGGGACCGGGCTGGTGCTGAGCGGGGCCAGCGGGACGGAAACCATCGCCCTGGCCGGTTTCGATCAGGCCGGGCCGGTGACGCTCAGCCAGACCGCAGGCGGTGCCGAGATCGTCATCTGCTACCGGCGCGGGACCATGATCCAGACCGTGGAGGGCGAGCGCGATGTCGTGTCGCTGCGCATTGGCGATGTGCTGCCGACGCGCTTTGGCGGCCGCCAGCCGATTCGCTGGATCGGCCGCCAGCGTTTCGGGCCGGAGGCGCTGCGCGGCCAGCGCGCGCGCTGGCCGGTTTGTATCCAGAAGGGCGCGCTCGGCATGGGCCTGCCGCGGCGCGATCTGTTCGTCTCCCCGGGCCATTCCCTGCTGCTGGGCGGGGTGCTGGTGTTGGCGGAGGCGCTGGTCAACGGCGTCACCATCACCCAGCCAGAGCCGGCAGAGGCGGTTGAGTATGTCCTGCCGGAGTTTGAGCGTCATGATTGCCTGCTGGCGGAAAGCGTCTGGGCCGAGAGCTTTGCCGACGGGCCGGACCTGCGCGCGCAGTTTGACAATGGCGCGGCGTTTCTGGCGGCCCATCCGGGCTGGCAGGCGCCGTCCGCGCTCAGCTTGTGCGCCCCGCGCTTCCTCGCCGGCCCCCGCCTGGCCGCCGCGCTGCGCCCGTTTCTGCCGCCGCCGCCGGGCTTCGGGGCGCTGCGTGGCTGTATCGACATTGCCGATGGGCGCATGGTCTCCGGCTGGGCGCAGGATATCGCCTCACCGCTCTGGCCGCAGATGCTGGAGATCTATGCCGGACGAACCAGGCTGGGCACGGTGCTGGCCTGCGACCATCGGCCGGATCTCGAACAAGCCGGCATCGGCATCGGCCGCGCCGGTTTCAGCTTCAGGGCGCCGCGCCGTTACAACCCGGCGCGGTTGCGCATTTCCCGTGTGGGGGACGGCGCTTCGCTCCCCGTTCCGGTGCGCCGCGCCGCCTGATCAGCCCTTCACATCCGTCTGCGGGCGGTCGATCCCGAGCGCCTCTTCCGTGTGCCAGGCGCCATCCTCGCTCTGATACTGGATCAGCCTGGTCTCGCCGGGCACACGCTGCTCCTGCGCGGCGCGGCGGGCGGCTTTCAACGCCGCCTCATGGGTCTTGAAGCTCTCGGAGAAACTGCCATCCAGCGTGTAGGCGAAGCCGCCATCGTGCGGGACGATTTTGTAATGCGCGGTGCTCATGCGGGCACTCCTTTCAGCCCTCAATATAAGGCGTCATCGAAGCCGCGCCATGGCCAGTGAGTCGGCATAGGCGCCGCCCCGGAAAATATCCGCGGCGAAACGCCCTTCCACCTCGAAGCCGAAGGATTCGTAAAGCCGGATCGCATGGTCCTGGTCCGCCAGCACCGCCAGCGCCACCCGGCTGAGGCCCAGCCAGCAATCCGCCAGCTCCAGCACCGCCGAGAGCAAGGCGCGCCCGATGCCTTGGCCCTGATAGGCATCATGCACCAGCAGCGACTCCACCGTGCCTGCATGCAGATGGCGCCCGCGTCCCGGTGTCAGTACCGCCAGCCCCGCCACCACCTCGCCGGACAGAGCGAGGATGGCATGCGCCCTGCTCTCCGGCGCGGCGAGATGCGCCACATCCTGCGGCGTCATGAAGGGCCGGCCGGTGGTGCCAAAGCAGATGCCGGGCAGGCTGCACAAGGCGGCCAGGCCCGGCAGGTCATCCGCGTGCGGCGCGCGCAGGCTGAAGGGGGCGCGCGGCGCCTGGGGCGGCCGCGGCGGGGCCAAGCTGGCATCGCGCGGCAGGCCCTGGCGCAGCCGCCCCATCGCCAGCGCGTCGCGCAGCACGCCTTCCTGCATCGCCTCATGGCGCAGAACCGCCTCGGTGACGAAGCCGAAGCGCTTATAAAGGGCGATCGCGGCCTCGTTGTTGGCGAATACCGTCAGCTCGATCTTGTGCAGATTTAGCCAGTGATCCGCGAGATCCAGCAGCGCCGCCAGCAAGGCGCTACCAATGCCCTGGCGCTGCGCGGTCTCGTCCACCATGATCCCCAGCGTCGCCGCATAAGCCCGCCTTGGGTTGGCTTCGCGGCGCAGGCTGGCTTCGCCCAGCACCTGCCCATCCGCCCCGCAGGCGACGAGCCGGGCATGCGTCGCCGTTTCATCCGCCAGCACGGCTTGCGTCCGCGCCAGGCTGGTGAAGGGCAGGGCGCAGGTAAAGCGGCGCACGCTGGGCTGGTTATAGATGCGGTTGAGTGCGACGGCATCATCCGCGCAGGCGGGGCGGATGCTGATCATGGCATGGCCTCCTCGGCACAGGCCGGAATCTGCGCCTTGCCGCCTTCAATCACCACCGGGCGAAAGCCGCGCGGCGGCGGCTCGGCCGGCCGGCGCGCCAGCATGCGCGCCCGCGCATTGGCCGCGGCAAAGCCGAGCGCAGCGGCACAGAGGGACAGAAACGGCAGCCAGGCCAGGGGCGACATGGAAAAGCTCCTCTTGGGTTGGGAGGCAGGGCGTTTTCCAGAAAAAACCCCGCCTTGCGTGTGGGCGGGGTTGGGGACGGTCGGGGTTGGGAAGCCCGCTAACCGTGCCGCGCCCGCGCGCGCATACGCACGCCGCCAATAATATTGGCGGCTACGATGGTCATCGCGCGGGTGAGTGGTTTCGTCATGGGCGCTGACGCTAACGAGGAAATCATGTTTTGCCAAGCTCTTATTCGCATGCGCCTCTTGTGCCGCCCGGCGTTCGGGGCCTTTTCTATGGCGGACGCAAAACGCAAGGAGTGGCGATGGCCGCGAAGCCGGAAAGAAAGCAGGTGCTCATCGTCGGCGCCTCGCGGGGGTTGGGGCTTGGATTGACCAAGGAGTTTCTGCGCCGGGGCTATCATGTCACCGCCACGGTGCGCACCGCGATTCACGGCGCCGGGCTGGAGGAATATTACCAGCAACTCACGCTCGACACGCTGGACATCAATAACCCGAATATGGCCGAGGCGTTTCTGGCGCGGATGAAGGGCCATGTGTTCGACCTCGTGGTGCTGAATGCCGGTATTTATGGCCCGCGCGACAAGGGGCTGGACGAGGTCACCGCCGAGGAAATCACGCATCTGATGATGACCAATGCCATCGCGCCGCTGCGCCTGGCGGAGCGTCTGGCGCTGCTGCTGAAGCCCGAGACCGGGGTGCTGGCTTTCATGTCCTCGGCGCTGGGCAGTTTGGAGCTGAACGCCAACGATGCCAGCCCGCTTTATGCCGCCAGCAAGGCGATGCTGAACCGGCTCAGCCGCGCCTTCGCCGCCGCGCATGAATATCTCACCATCGTCAATCTGCATCCGGGCTGGGTGCGCACGGATATGGGCGGCGAGACCGCGCCGCTGGATGTCGAGACCTCGGCCAAGGGCATGGCGGATGTGCTGGAATCACGCGCCGGCAGCGGCGGGCACGAATTCCTGGATTATCGCGGCAAGATCGTACCCTGGTAGCGCCGGACGCGGTTGGTTTCGGCGCGAAACCTTGCTAGATCGCCGCGATGGACCAGCCCCTTCCCCAGAGCGAGAGCATCTCCGGCATCCCGCCGCGCCGCACCTTCGCGATCATCTCTCACCCGGATGCGGGCAAGACCACGCTGACCGAGAAGCTGCTGCTGTTCGGCGGCGCGATCCGCGAGGCGGGGATGGTGAAGGCGCGCCAGGACCGCCGCCAGACCCGCTCGGACTGGATGAAGATCGAGCGCCAGCGCGGTATTTCCGTGACCTCCTCGGTGATGACCTTCGAGTTCGGCGGGGCGGTGTTCAACCTGCTGGACACGCCTGGCCATGAGGATTTCTCCGAGGACACCTACCGGACGCTGACGGCGGTGGACAGCGCGGTGATGGTGATCGACGCCGCCAAGGGCATCGAGCTGCAGACCAAGAAATTGTTCGAGGTCTGCCGGCTGCGCAACATCCCGATCACCACCTTCATCAACAAGATCGACCGCGAGAGCCAGAACCCGTTCGCGTTGCTCGATGAGATCGCCGATACGCTGCAGCTGGATATCTGCCCGATGGTCTGGCCGATCGGCTCGGGCGGGCTGTTCAAGGGCTGTTATAATCTGGGCAATGACCAGCTGGTCTCCGCGAAGAAGCCCGGCGAGGACGGGCCGGCGCAGAGCTTCACCATCCCCGCCGACCAGCAGGCGCAGCTGGATGAGGATGTGGAGCTGATCCGCGCCGCCTATCCGGCCTTCGATGCGCAATCCTACGAGGAAGGGCATCTGACGCCGGTTTATTTCGGCTCGGCCTTGAAGGATTATGCGGTGCGCGAGCTGCTGGAAGGGCTGGTCGCCAACGCCCCGCCGCCGCAGCCCCGGGCTACGGATGTGCGCGAGGTGGCGCCGGAGGAGAAGCCGGTGACCGGCTTCGTGTTCAAGGTGCAGGCGAACATGGACCCGCAGCACCGCGACCGCATCGCCTTCACCCGCATCTGTTCCGGCAAATTCACCCGCGGCATGAAGCTGACCCATTCGCGGACGGCCAAGCCGATGGCGATCCAGGCGCCGATCTTCTTCTTCGCCCAGGACCGCTCGCTGGCGGAAGAGGCGTTTCCGGGCGACATTATCGGCATTCCTAACCATGGCACGCTGCGGGTGGGCGATACGCTGACCGAGGGCGAGAAGCTGCGCTTCACCGGCATCCCGGATTTCGCCCCCGAAATCCTGCGCCGCGTGCGCCTGGCCGACCCGATGAAGGCCAAGCAGATGCGCAAGGCGCTGGAGGATCTGGCCGAAGAAGGCGTCACCCAGGTGTTCCGGCCGATGACCGGGGCGGACTGGATCGTCGGCGTCGTCGGCATGTTGCAGCTCGACGTGCTCTCCTCGCGCATTGAGCAGGAATATAACGTGCCGATCGGCTTCGACCCGGCGCCCTTCGACACCGCCCGCTGGATTTTTTCGCAGGACAGCGCCCGGCTGAAATTCTTCATCGAGGTGAATAAGAGCGCGATGAGCGAGGACCGCGACGGCGCGCCGGTCTACATGGTGCGCAATGCCTGGGAGCTGAACCGGATGAAGGAGAATTTTCCGGAGCTGACCTTCTCGGCGACGCGTGAGCGCACCTAAGGCGGAGACATTGTGGCGATGGGGGCTGCCGATCGCGGTTGTCCTTATCCCCACTTATGCGTTTTTCACGCTGGGTCTGCGCAGCTTTTATATTAACGGCGCCTGGTGGGGGGATGCCGGCATGCTTGCCCCGGCCATGTGGCATAATGGCTGGGGGCTTACATTGCCCTTGGTATGGCGCGGCGACAGTTTTCTCGCCACCCATATGGCGTTGGTGTTCTGGCTCACCTCGGGCATCTCCTGGCTGCTGCCGGTCACACGCGAACAGTTCTTTTCCTTGTTTCTCGGTTGCGTGCAGGGGGGAATGGCCCTGGCGGTATACGCGCTGCTGCGCAGTGTGCCTATGCGGCGCTGGTCTGCTGCCGGATTGGCGATCCTGTTTGCATTCAACGGGATGGTACTGGCCGCAAGCTGCAATCCGCATTTCGAACTGCTCATCGTGGCCAGCGGCATTGCGTTTCTCACCTGCCTGCTGCGCCGGCGCCATGGGGCGGCGCTCTGTTTTTTTGCGCTCTGCCTGAGCACCCGCGAGGATGCCGGCATTCATCTCGGGTTGCTGCTGGCCTGCGGCATCTGGGCGCTGCGTATGCAGGGGGTGGCATGGGAAAGGCTGCGCCCGCTCGCCGGTTACGCGGTGGCCGCACTGGTCTGGAGCGCCTCTATTCTCGCCATTCAGCACGCCATCTTCCCAAACGCGGCGGCGCTGGATGATGTTTATCTCGGCCATGGCGTCTTTCCGCCTGTGAGTCTGGTAACAATCGCCACGCGCCTCACATTCTGGCTGATCTACCGGCTCTATCTCGTACTGCCGATCATCGCGGCGATCATCCTGGCGGAGCGCTGGCGGGCCCCCTCCATCGTGGCCGGCTTCATATCCTGCCTGCCCTGGCTGGCCCTGAATCTGATGGCCCGCAGCCCCTATGCCGGAACGCTCAGCAATTATTATCCGTTTCCGTTGGTGCTCGGGATGGTATGGCCCTTGCTCGGCCACGGGTTCGCGCTCCGCTTGCAGGCGCGCCACGTCACCACGCCGGTTCAGGCCAAACGTGCCTTTGTGACGATCCTGCTTTGCTCCTTTGTCGGGCTTTGGGGGATGCAAAATCCGCAAAATTTGCGCTTCCCGGGGGATTTCCTCTCACCACCCAGCCTGGCGATGCAGGCCCGG
The DNA here is from genome assembly GCF_000687875.1 of Acidocella facilis ATCC 35904. GTDB lineage: Bacteria > Pseudomonadota > Alphaproteobacteria > Acetobacterales > Acetobacteraceae > Acidocella > Acidocella facilis. The sequence goes on from NZ_JHYG01000009.1 coordinate 61,130, forward strand.
ACCAACCGGGCGATTGAGCTGTTGAGCCAGGCGACGCTCGGGCGGGTGGCGGCGGATGGCGCGGTGGTCGCCCTGGCGCCGGGGCGGTTTCAGCGCTCGCAAATCCTTTGGTACCCCCAGCCGCAAGCGCCCGATACGGTGATTTTCTTCGCCCACGGGCAAGGCACCGCACCGGCGCTGGCGCTGGCGTCCAGGTCCGGGTTGAGAGTGTTTTCGCAGATCCCGGGCACGCGGCTTCGCATTGCCTCCCACGCGGCATTGCGCTTGCCCGCTTTGTCTCTCGCCCCCTGGGCACCTACTTGGGCATCTCCCTGAAGGGTGTGCTGGCCCGGCGCGGTGAGGCTAATAATTGAACTGGTAGGTCAGCCCCACCGAGCTGCCATTATTACCCGTGCTGTCCTGCCCCGTCGTCGTTTGCAGCTTCAGCCCCTTATAGAGATTGATCTGCACTTTCGCCGAGGTGCCGCCGCCGGACGTGGCCTGGCTGGCGCCCACATAAACCCCCGGCGCCACGTAGCGTCCGGCCTGCACGGCGGGGTTGCCGGCACTGTCGGAGCCCACCGAAAGCTGGTCCAGCCCCAGCGCGTTGCGCACCGAATCCACCGGGCTGAACCCCCCGCCGACACCGGTGAGCTGGGCCAGCGCCACCGCCAGCGAGGCTGCCTGGAACGGCGACAGGCTGGAGGCGCTCTGCTTGAACAGGATTTGAGAGAGGATTTCGTCAGACGGCATTGGCGGCGAGCTGGTCAAAGTGATCTTCGGCTTCGCCGCCGTACCGCCGATCACCAGCGTCGCGGTGCCGTTGGTGCTGGTCGGCGTCGTCGCCTCAAGATCCAGCACCGGGATGAAGCCGGCGCCGTTGAAATCGATCTTGCCGGAGGTGAATTGCAGCGTCGTGCCGGTCAGCGAGAAGGTGCCGCGGATCAGCTTGAAGCCGCCTGAGGGCTGCGGATTATCCGCCGTGCCGCCGATATGGATGTTGCCGCCCAGCTCCGCGAACAGCCCGTCGCCACGAATGAAGATCTGGTTCCTGGCACGGACATCCAGCGCAAGGCGGATCGGCGGGGCGGGGGGCGCGGCGCTGCTGGGTTTGGGCGGCGGCGCGCTGCCATTATGGATCGGCAGATTGGCGACCGAAGGCGGCAGCGATTTCGGCAGGTTGATATTGGCCTTGAGAATATCGACCGTGCCGCCGAGCGTGGCGTTGCCCTTCAGATCGCCCTGCAGGCGCAGCGCGGCATTCAGCGTCTCGTTGACCAGATCGGAGGAAATCGGCGTGGCGTGGTCCGCGTTCAGCGCAATATCCACCGGCAGGTTCGGCGCGCCGAGATTGATGCTGCCATGGCCGGTGATCTTGCCCTGGCCGGCGGTGGCGGACAGGCTTTGCAGGGTGATCAGCTTGTCGGCGGCGTTCACGCTGGCAGTGATGGCGGTGAGGTTGAGCCCGGAGGCGATGTTCTGCACACTGCCATCGGCCAGTTGCAGCGTGCCGTTGGCGCGCGGGGCCTTGGCGGTGCCGGAGATCCGCAGATTGGTGTCGATCCGTCCGCGCACCAGATTGCCGTTCGCGGCGAGGATCGGGTCGAGCAGCTTCAAATCCAGCCGTCCGGCCACCGCCAGGTTGATGGCGCCAGTGCTGGTGAAGGGGGCGGAGCCGCGGGCGGTGAGGTTCACATCCGGTCCGGCCTTCACCGCCACATCAAGCGCGGCACGCTGGCCTTGCAGATTGGCCTTGGCATCCAGGCTGGCGGCGGGCAGGGCGGCGGCGGGGCCGGCCTCGTCGCGCAGATTGCGGCCGGTGAGGCTGACCTGCCCGGCGGGGGCCTTTGGCGTGCCGGAGAGCTGGGCGCTGGTGCTCAGCGTGCCGCTGAGCTTGGTGTGCATCTTCGCCAGCGCCGGATTGAGCATCGCCAGATCGAGCTTTGCATTCAGCGCCAGCTTCATCGGCCCGGTCATTGAGAGCGGGGCGGTGCCGCGCGCGGTGATGGCCGCATCCGCCCCGGCCTGGGCCTTGATGTTCACATCGGCGCTGTCGCCTTTCAGCGTCGCGGTGCCGGAAATGCTCGCGGCGGGCAGGCCAGCGGTGGATTTGTCGATATAGCGCAGGCCGGTGGCAGTCAGCGCCACCTGCCCGGCGGGCGCCTTCGGCGTGCCGGTGACATTGGCGGTGAGATTGACGATGCCGGCGGCATTCACGCTGGGTACGAACAATTTCGCCAGCGCCAGATCGAGATTTTTCACGCTGGCCTTGGCGTTCAGCGTCGGGGAAAGGGTGCCGTCCAGTGCGATCGCGGCCTTGCCGACGGAGAGGTCCAGATGCCGCACCGCCATCTCCGGCTTGGCTTCGATGTCGGCGGGGCCGTTGAGCTTCGCGTTCAGCCCGTGCCAATTGCCGGTCAGGCTGGCCAGATGCGCGCTCTGCGCGGGAATATTCAGCGTGCCGGTGAGGGCGAGCTTGGCGGCCGCGCCCATCAGCCGGGCGACACTGGCATCCAGCTTCACCGCCAGCGCCTGGAGCGTGCCTTGCGCCTCCAGCGTGGCGTTGGCGGCACCGATCGACGGCACGCCGGAGATATTTTTGGCGGTGGCCTGCAGCGAGAGGTTCTGTTGCCCCTGATCGACGAAATCCGCCTGCAGCGCCCCATGCAGCTTCATGCCGGTGAAGGCATCGAAATCCGCGAGATGGCCCAGCGCCAGATGCGCGCTGCCGGTGGGCAGCTTGGCGCCGGCCGCCAGCGCCAGATCCGCCTGCGCCGCCAGTGATTTCCAGTCCAGCGTGGCGATGTTCAGGCTGGCGGCGCCATCCTGCTGGCGGGTGAAGCGGGCATCGATATTCAAGGGCGATCCGGCCAGCGTGCCGCTGCCGGTAAGAGTCCCTTGCGGCGCTTTCGGCAGATGCTGGGCGGTGAGGGTGAGCTGGAACGGGCCGCTCGGTACGTTCGGCACGCTGACCTGGCCGTCGATGGCGGTCTTGGTGGCGAAATCCTGCATGGTGCCGGTGACATGGCTATGCAGCTGCAGCGCGCCCTGCAGCCGTGGCAGCAGGGTTGCGAGGTCGTTGAGCTTGGCATCTGTGGTCAGGTCGAGCTGCTGCTTGTCCAGTACCCCATGGCCGTTGATCTGCGCGTGCGGGGCATCCAGCAAGAGCTGGCCGATGGTGACCTTGTGGCCCTGCAGGCTGGCGAGCAGCGAAAGATGCGTCTCGCCATTAAGGAATTTATCCAGCCCGGCGGGGGATTGGTTCAGCGCGACATCGCCTTGCAGCGCCAGCGTCGCGCCATCCTGTTTCGCGGTCGGCTCCACCACCAGATGCAGCTGGGTCTGGCCGCTGATCGGCTGCCTGGCCAGCGTGCCGAACGGGGCCAAGGCGGGCACGCTCAGCACCACATCCGCGAACGGGGATGTCTGGTCCAGCCCCAGCGTGCCGGTCACGTTCAGCCGGGCATCGCCCAGCGCCAGCGCCGCCTGCAGCGCGGCATGGGCGCGCGGGCCGTTCAGCATGACGTCGAATTTCAACGGCAGCCGCACTTGCGGGCCGGCAAAATGCCCAATCAGCCCGTTCGGCGGCTCCTGCACATGCAGCTTCATCGCCACATTCCGCGGGTCGAGCGTGCCGGTGAGGGCGTAATCCGCATCGCCGCTTTCGGTGGTGGCGTTCAGCGCAATGTCGCCATGCTGGAGATCGCGCAGATGCGTCTGCCCGGTGACATGCAGCGTCACATCCTCACCGGCCAGCGATGGCGCCACATGCAGCGCGGCGATCTCCAGCCGGTCGAGGTTGAGCCGCAAGCTGGGCAACTGGCTGTTGCCGGAATTTTTGCGCTTGCTGGCTGGATAGGCGGGGGCGCGGGCAACATCCAGGCTTTGCGCGCTCAAAAGCCGCACGGCGAGATTGCGCCGCAAGAGCTGCAAGGGCGACCATTTCAGTGTCACATCCCGGCCAGAGAACCAGATGCCTTTCGGGTCCTTCACCGCGAAGCTGGTGATATTGATGTCCGCCGGGAAATGCCCGCGCAGCTGGCCGATCTGGATATAAGCGGCGCCGTATTTATTGATCTCGCGCACCGCGAAGGCCCGCCCGCCGGCGGAATTCAGCGCCACCACCACGCCCACCATCGCCAGAATGACGATGACCACCAGCCCCAGCAGTCCGATCAGGATGCGTTTCACCCAGCGCATGGTTCAGAACGCCTCCCCGAGCCCGATATAGAGCCCGAAGGCGCTGCTGCCCGGGGTGCGCTTCAGCGGCAGCGCGAAATCCACCCGGATCGGCCCGATCGAGGTGTAATAGCGCGCCCCCAGCCCGGCGCCGACGCGAAGCGTGCCCTTGAACGGGGCAGAGCCCGCACTGACCTGCCCGGCATCGATGAACGGCACGATGCCGATGCTCTTGGTGATATGCTGGCGGAATTCCAGATTGATCGCATCCAGCGCCAGCCCGCCCTGGGGCGTGTCGTCCGCGAAAAGCGGGCCGATGGTCTGGTAGGTATAGCCGCGCACCGTGCCCGAACCGCCCGCGTAGAAGCGCTGATCCGCCGGCACGCCAAACTGGCTCGCCCCCTGGATGCTGCCCAGCACCCCATGCAGCGCCACCACGCCCCAGGCTTTGCGCTCGACCGGGAAATAAACCGAGCCGGTGCCTTGCAGGATCACGAACGGATCATGCGGGGTGCCGACCACCGGCATGGTCGGGGTGATGGTGAGGGAGAGCTTATGGCCGCGCGTGGGCTCCAGCAGCGAGTTGCTGGTGTCCCAAGTGAAATTGATCGGGAATTGCGCCAGCAAATAGCTGCGCGCCACCCCTTCCTGGTCCACCCGCTCGGTGGTGAAGCTGGGGCCGTAGGTGATGGCGGTATGGGCGGTGATGGGCCGCGAGAGCGAGCCGCCGATGATGATGCCGGTGCGCCGATAGGCGGTGAGGGATTGCTGCAGCCCCTCGGCGGAGAGAGTCAGCGTCTGGCCGCGCACATAATAATCCGGCTTGGTGAACACGCCTTTGATGTCATAGCCAGGTGCGGTCGTGCCCGTACCGCCCAGCCCGTTGGCGGCGACCGAGAGGGTCAGTGTCTCGGCATGGCCGAAGAGATTGCGATTCTCCCAGCTGGTGCCGATGGAGACACCCAGATCCGTCGCATAGGCGCCGGAGAGCGTGACCGCGTGCAGCTTCTGCTCGGTGACATGAAAGCTGATCGGCACCTGGCCGGAGACCGCCTGTATCGCCGGCACCGCGGTCACGGAGGAGAATACCCCCAGCCCCAGCAGCGAATCGCGGGCCTGCTGCACCGCTTTGTCGGAATATGGCTGGCCCTGGCGCAGCCTGATATGGCGGGCGAGGAAGGCCGGATCGGTGCGGGTGAGGCCGGAGAAGCTGACCGCGCCGATATCCACGCGCGGGCCAGGGGTGACGCTGTAGCTCACATTCAGCGTATGCGTTGCCTCATTCGCCACCGCGTAAGGGGGCGCCACCTCGGCGAAGGCATAGCCGGCATTTTGCAGATCGGTGGTGAGCTTGGCCGGTACGGCGAGAATCGGCGCGGCGGTGGCGGGCTGGCCGGTGCGGATGCCGGGGTGCGGCTTGAAGCCCGCCGGCAGGCCGGTGATGTTCACCTGGCCGAGGTTGAACAGCGCGCCTTTCTGGGTGGAGATGGCGACCTTGGCCTGGCTGCCCTGGGGCAGGCGGGTGAGATGATCGAGCAACGCCGGATCATTGAGGGACATGCCGTCGATGGTGATCTTTGCCGTGCCGGCATCATAGCCCAGCGCATGCAGCACGGTGATGAAATGCGTCTCATCCGTGCGCGCCCGGCCGATCAGCGCGAACGGGGCAGGGGGGAGCTTCTTCTGCAACGAGACCAGCGAGGAGGTCTGCTTCATCAGCCCGTCCAGCCCGCCATCGCCGGACGGGGCAAAGCTGACATTGTAATTCACCGGATCGGCCCCCTCGGCGGCATTGCCGCCGAGGACGAGGCAGAGGCACAGAAGGGGGCGTGTCCACCGGCGCATGCTTTAATATGTGACAGCAAAGCCAGGGGTTTTCCACCCCCTCGGCCGTTAACCGACTGTAATTTATAGGAAAGGCTTGGGCCGCGCCGCGCCCGCCGCGCCTGGGTTTAGACGGCGCCGCGTCCGCTGCGCCGGGGTTTGGCCGCGTCCGGGGCCGGGAAGCCAAGATAATTCAGCCCGTTCACCATATGCTTGGGCAACTCCGCCTCGATGCTCAGCAGGCCGCCTTCCGGGTGCGGAAAGCTGAGCCGGCGCGCATGCAGATGCAGCTGGTTGGCGAAATGCTCATGATAGGCGCTGCCATAAACCTCATCGCCCAGAATCGGCGTGCCCAGGGCCAAACAATGGGCGCGCAGCTGGTGCATCCGCCCGGTATGCGGGCTCAGCTCCGCCAGGCAGAATTTGCGCCCGGCCTTGTCCAGAATGCGATAATCGGTGATCGCCTTCTGCGCCTCCTTATCCTTGCGCGAGGCTGGCTCGGCGCGGGAGGTCTGGCCGAGATCGATGCGCTTCAGCGGCAGATCGATCCGCCCTTCCAGCGCATCCGGCAGCCCGACCAGCAGCGCCCAGTAGGTTTTCTCGACATCGCGGCCGCGAAACGCCGCCGAGAGCTTCGCCGCCACCTTGCCCGAACGGGCGATGACCAGTACGCCGGAAGTGTCGCGGTCCAGCCGGTGCACCAGTTTGGGCCGCTCCGGATGCTCGCCCTGCAGCGCATCCAGCATCCCGTCCACATGCACGGCGATGCCCGAGCCGCCCTGCACCGGCAGCCCGGCCGGCTTGTTCAGGACAATCACCGAATCATCCTGATAGATCACCATCCGCTCCAGCTCCTTGGTGCGGTTTTCATCCATCTTGACGATCTGGCGGGGCTTGGGCGCGTCGGTCGGCGGGGCGATCTCGGGCAGGCTCAGCACATCGCCCAGCGCCAGCCGGTCATTCGCCTCCGCACGGCTGCCATTGCGGCGGATCTTGCCGGTGCGCAGCAATTTTTGCAGCACGCCCTGGGTGAGGCCCGGCACTTCGCGGCGCAGGAAACGGTCCAGCCGCATCTCGGCGCCGGCCTCGGGGACTTGTATCTCGGTGGTCATTGCCTCTCTTCGCGCAATTTCTGCCAATAAGCGAGGCGCTTGACGATTTCGCGTTCAAAGCCACGCTCCACCGGCCGGTAGAAATCCGGGCGCCCCATGCCTTCGGGGAAGTAGTTGTCGCCGGAGAAGCCGTCCTCGGTGTCGTGGTCGTACTGGTAGCCTTCGCCATAGCCGAGGTTCTTCATCAGCTTGGTGGGGGCGTTGAGGATGTTCATCGGCGGCATCAGGCTGCCGGTTTCCTTGGCGGCGCGGTTGGCGGCACCGATGGCCTTATAAACGGCGTTGGATTTCGGCGCGGTGGCCAGATACACCACCGCCTGGGCGATGCAGACCTCCCCCTCCGGCGAGCCCAGCCGCTCATAGGCCTCCCAGGCGGAGAGGGCCTGCACCAGCGCCTGCGGGTCGGCCAGGCCGATATCCTCGGCGGCGAAGCGGGTGACGCGCCGGGCGATATAGCGCGGGTCTTCCCCGCCCGCGAACATCCGCGCCAGCCAGTACAAGGCCGCATCCGCATCCGAGCCGCGCATGGATTTATGCAGGGCGGAGATGAGGTTGTAATGCTCTTCGCGGTCGCGGTCATAAAGGGCGGCGCGGCGGGAGAGCAGCTGGCCCAGGGCGGTTTCATCCAGAGATGTGCCGGGGGGCAAAGCGAAAAGCTGTTCGGCCATGTTGAGCAAAGCGCGGCCATCGCCGTCGGCCATGGCGCGCAGGCTGGCGCGCGCCCCTGGCGTGAGGGGCAGAGGCTGGCTCATCTCCGCCTCGGCGCGGCTGAGCAGCTCCTCCATCGCCGCATCGTCCAGCCGGCGCAGCACGAAGACCTGGGCGCGGGAGAGCAGCGCGCCATTCAGCGCGAAGCTGGGATTTTCCGTGGTGGCGCCGATCAGCGTGATCGTCCCGGCCTCCACCACCGGCAGAAACGCATCCTGCTGGGCGCGGTTGAAGCGGTGGATCTCGTCCACGAACAGCAGCGTGGCGCGGCCGGCGCGGTGCAGCCGGGTGGCGTCCTCGAACACTTTCTTGAGGTCCGCGACGCCGGAGAACACCGCCGAGATCTGCCGGAATTGCAGCCCCGCCGCATCCGCCAGCAGCCGGGCGATGGTGGTTTTGCCCACGCCGGGCGGGCCCCAGAGGATGATCGAGGCCAGCGAGCCGCGCGCCAGCATGCCGGTGAGGCTGCCCTCCGGCCCCAGCAAATGCGCCTGGCCCGCGACATCGCCCAGCGCCTTCGGGCGCAGCCGTTCCGCCAAGGGTTGGCTGCCCGGATTGGCCGGCATGGCAGCCTCTGGCGGGCCGAACAGATCATCTTCCTGCATGGCTGACATTTAGCCGCAAGCAGGGCCCCTTGCCATGGCGCGCAGTTGAACGGCGCGCATCTCTGCCCTAGATCTGTCATATGGCAAAAGAAAATGGCCCGGTGCTCGACATGACGCCCGATGGGCACTTCGTCGAGCCGTCTAAACCCTCTCTGGCGCAGATCGCGCTGCGGTTGCTGGCGTTCGCGGTGGCGCTTGGCGTCGGCGCGGTGGTGGTCTGGACCGCCTTCCTGATGATCCCGGTGCTGCTGGTGCTGGGGTTTGCCGGCTATCTGCTGATGCGCGGCCAGCGGCGGGGCTGGCGGGGTTTTTGAGCAGTATTCCTGACGCCCGCTGGTAAAATTAGAAAAAGTTTTTGGGGGTATGGGGACTTTTTTCAAAAAGTCCCCATAAACGTTGGGGTGGTGGCAACGCCGTTGCCACCACCCCAAACGTTTTTCGCCGCTTTTTTGAAAAAAAGCGGCACCAAAAAATTTTTATAATTTCAAAAAAGTTGTTTATAAACAAACTACTAGGTCAGTACCGGCTCCAGATCCACGCCGACACTCAGCGAATGCCGGCCACCGCCCAGAATCACCCCGCGCAGCGGCGAGACATCGTTGAAATCCCGGCCCCAGGCCAGAGTCACATGCTCATTGCTGACTAGAAGATTGTTGGTCGGGTCGAAATCCACCCAGCCGATTTCCGGGCCGAGCCAGACGCCGATCCAGGCATGGCTCTGATCCGCGCCGCGCCGCTTTTCCTGCCCCGGCGGCGGCAGCGTGCGCAGATAGCCTGACACATAGCGCCCCGGCAGCCCCAGCGCGCGCAGGCAGGCCAGCATGAAATGCGCATAATCCTGGCAGACCCCGGTGCGGGTGCGTAAAATCTGCAGCGCCGTGGTGAAATTATTGGTCACCCCAGGCTTGTAGGTCATCTCATTGAAGATGCGCTGGTTCAGCTCCAGCACCGCCTCCAGCATGTCCCGCCCCGGCCGGAAGCTCACCGCGGCATAATCCGCGATCTCCCCGACCGGTCTGGCGAGGTCGCTCGGCAGGCAGAACTCCGCCACCTCCACCTCATGCAGCGCCCAGGCGGCGATCGCCTCCCAGCGCGGCGTGTGCGCCGGCGGCAAGGGCTGCTCCACCTCGATCGTCGCACTCAGCGTCACGTTGAACTGCTTATGCGCCCCGGTCAGCGAGACGCTGGTGGTGAAATTGCCGAAATGGTCGATCTCATCGCGCCGGTTGTCCGGCAGCGGCGAGATCTCCAGCCGCGCCTCGCGGATGATCTGGCCGGGGCGCGAACGCGGCAGCAGATGCATGAAATGCGTGCCGATCACCACCGGTTCGGCGTAATCATAGGCGGTGGCGTGGTTCAGGCGGTACAGGGTCATATCGCGGCGGACTGTGGCAAGTTATTGTGCCGCTTCCAAGATCTCTTCATCCTCAAGCGTATGCGCCGCGGGCAGCAGCGTGAAGAAGCGCCGCTGCACGCGGTCGGACAGGGTGCGCAGCTTCGCCGCCATGGCGCTCAAAGTGGCGCTCAGCGCCGCGCCGCCGCCGGCCAGATCGGCCAGCTCATGCTGCAGCAGCCTTGCGGTTTCGGCATCGTCATCCGCCCCCAGCCGCTCCAGGCAGGCGCGCAGCGCGTTGCACTGGAAGGCCAGGGCGCGCGGGTTGGAGCCATCGGCCAGCAGCATCGCCAGCACCGGGCCGGGGGCGATGATGCCGGCATGGCGTAGCTCATAGCTCAGCACCGAATCGGCGAGCTCGATGCCCAGCGCCAGCCCCGGCTCCAGCCGGGGGATCGGCCCGTCCAGCAAAATCGCCAGCGTCTCCGCCATCGTCTCGGCGCGCTCCAGCCGGCGGCCCATTTCCAGGAACAGCCAGCCACCATCGCGGGACATGTTCTCCGCCGCGATGCCGGCGAAGCTGGCGGCGAAATTCAGCATCACCGGCAAGGCCGCTTCCTCGTTCGGCAGCGCCTCATTGGCCTGCTGCAGCGCCAGCCGCACGGTGGCGAGCATCGAGGGCGAAAGCCGCTCGGAGGAGGCATCCACCAGCCGCGCCACCTCCTTCACCAGCCCGGCCAGCGGGCGGCGGCGCGCCAGCGTCTGGCGCAGCAGCCGGCCGGAGAGGGCGGAGCCCGCCACATCCGCCGGCAGCAGCCCGGCCTGGCCGAGACAGCGCGAGATCAACCCGCGCTCGGCCATGTCACGCGGCAGCGAGGTGCCGGATTCCAGCCGGGGCAGGGCCAGCATCAGCAGCCGCGCAGCCGCCTCCAGCCGCTCCACCGAGCGGCCGAGCCAGAACAGATTATCCGCCAGCCGCGAGGGCAGATGCGCGGCGGCGAGGAATTTCACCTTCTCCGGCGGCTCGGCCGGGGGCGCGCCGGAGATCATTCGCGATTCCTCGCCGTCGAACACCCAGAGATCCTTCAGCCCCAGCCCGGCTTGCGCATCCATCGCCAGGCCCAGCCCGCCCGGCAGCACCTGCCACTGCAGCCCGTCATGCCAGGAGAAGATGCGAAAACAGAGTGGCGCCTTGGTCAGCACGCCATCAGGGGCGAGGAAGGGCGCTTGCGAGGCCAGCGCCACATCTTCCGGCTCGGCCTGCTGCATCTTGTGCGGCGCCCCCAGCAGCGGCTCGAACAGCTCCTGCAGATAAGGGTGCAGCACCTGCGACTCCAGCAGCTTGCTGCCGGGGGCGTTGAGCATGTTCAGCACCCCGGCCCGCACCGCCCCGAAGGCGCCGGGAATGCCCGCCCCTGGCCGGCCGCCTTGCTCCAGCGGGTCGAGATCGATGCCCGACAGGCCGCGAACCAGTGTTGCGACATGCAGCAGCCCGCTCAGCGTTTTCATATGCAAGGCGCCGTTGCGGGTGGCGAGATCGGCCGGCTCGATCATCAGCACGCCCAGCGCGCGCGCCAGCAGCGCATCGTCGCCATTCGGCAGCCCCGGGGCGGCCGCGCCGCCGGAGAGCACCGCCACCAGCCCGCCTTCGGCCCGGCGCTGCAGCTGATCCACCAGAATCTCCCGCGCCGGCCGCAGCGAGCGCAGCGCCCCGGCCCGGAATAATTCAGGCAGCACCCCATTCGCCAGGCGGCGCAGCGTGAGCGCGTGGCCAAGACCGGGAATGGTCCCGGTATGGTCGCGCAGCAGCTTGAAGCGCCCATCGGTGCCGCGAATCACATCCGCCGCATACAGCCCCAGGCGCGGTGCCGGTAGTGGCCCGCCAGTATGCAGCGCGCGCAGAAAGAACGGGTCCGCCAGCACCAGCGCCGGCGGCAGCCGGCCCAGACGCATCAGGCTCTGCGGGCCGTAGAGATCTTCCATCACCTGTGAGAGCAGCTCGGCGCGCTGGCTGACCGCCTCTTCCAGCCAGGCGAATTCCGAGGCGGTGAGCAGCGCCGGCAACGGGTCGTAAGGCCGGGCGGCGGGCAGCAGCGCCGGCGCGGCCAGCCCCACCTGCCGGCCCAGCGCCGCGCAGCGCCGCTCCAGCTCGATCATGCCCATTTCGCGCACGGCCGACAAAACCGGCGACCAGGGGCTTTTCAGCCGTCCCTGTCGGTCCAGTGTTTCATCGTAGGGTGACAAAATTTGCATTTCGACAGGATTAACAGAGTGTAGGACGGGTGCCTACCTGTCCCTGATTGCAAGCCCGGTCGGTCTGGTCGCGCCATGGGAAACGGCGCGGCGCGGCGGCGGGGCGTGCTTGGTCCGATGCTTGCATAACTGTCATGAAGTCTAAATCCCGCAGCCAGGGAGGCACCTTGCGGACATGGATGTTTTGAAGGCAGATTTACAATGTACCATGACGGATCGGCGCCAAATCTCAGGTGATGCGTGCTGAATTGCTGGGCGGCTTCTGCCCGGTTGGTGCTCTTCGCGCGCAAGCACGGGCTGTTTCCGGCCTGTCACTCCGAACCTGATACCCTGACGACCCATCGCTTTTTCCATCATCATTTTTTCCGCCTAGGCGCGCCGGAGGCTTTGGTTTGAGCGACATTTTTCAGCATTTATGGCCCGAATATGATCCAGGCCGTTTCTTTTGCGAACTGACGACGCCGCGCGCCGATGCCGGCCCGGTGCCGCGATGGCTGGCCGAGCGGCTGCAGGGCATCGGGCTGGAAGCGCTGCGCGCCCGCGCCTCCGCCGCCGAAACCGATCTGATCGATCTCGGCGTCACCTTCACGGTCTATTCCGACGCCACGGCGATCGACCGAATCCTGCCCTTTGATTGTATCCCGCGTGTATTAACCGCGCCTGAATGGGATCTGCTGGAGCGCGCCTGCGCCCAGCGTGTGAAGGCGCTGAACCTGTTCCTGGGCGATATCTACGGCAAGGGCCATGTGGTGAAGGATGGCATCATCCCCGGCGAGCTGGTTTATGGCAACGCCAATTACCGCCCGGAGATGAAGGATTTCCCGGTCCCCCACGGCACCTATGTGCATGTCTGCGGCATCGACATCATCCGCGACGAGGCGGGGGATTTCCGGGTGCTGGAGGATAATGCCCGCACCCCGTCCGGCGTCTCCTATGTCATCGAGAACCGGCATCTGATGCTGCGCACCTTCCCGGACCTGATGTCCGGCATCAAACTGAAGCCGGTGGATGATTACGGGCGGCGCCTGCGCGCGGCGATGGCCGAGGTGGCGCCGGGCGACAATGCGGACCCGCAGGTGGTGCTGCTCTCGCCGGGCATCTACAACTCCGCCTATTTCGAGCATGTGTTCCTGGCCCGCGAGATGGGCGTGCCGCTGGTGGTGGGGGCGGATCTGACGGTCGAGAACGACCGCGTCTTCATGCGCACCATCTCCGGGCTGAAGCCGGTGCACACGATCTATCGCCGGCTGAATGACGATTTCCTGGACCCGGAAGTGTTCCGGCCGGATTCCATGCTGGGCGTGCCCGGGCTGATCCGCGCCTGGAAGGCCGGCAATGTCGCCATCGCCAATGCTGTCGGCACCGGGGTGGCGGATGACAAGGCGGTCTATGCCTATATGCCGCGCATCATCAAATATTATCTGGATGAGGAGCCGCTGATCCAGAATGTCGAGACCCATATCTGCCGCGAGCCGGAAGGGCTGAAATATACGCTGGAGAATCTCGACAAGCTGGTGACCAAGCCGGTGGGTGAATCCGGCGGCTACGGCATCACCATCGGCCCGCGCGCCTCAAAGGAGGAGCTGGAGAAAGTGCGCGAGACCATCTCCGCCGACCCGGATAACTGGATCAGCCAGCCGATGATCGGCCTCTCCGTCGGCCCGACTTTGGCGGAAGAGGGCATCGGCCCGCGCCATCTGGATCTGCGGCCCTTCATCGTCACCGGCAAGGAAAGCTGGGTGCTGCCCGGCGGGTTATCACGAGTCGCAATGAAAAGGGGGTCGCTTATCGTGAATTCGAGCCAGGGCGGCGGCTCCAAGGATACCTGGGTTCTGGCCGAGGATTTCAGCAAGGACGACCCCACGAAGGGAGACACGCCATGACCCATATGCGCGACCCCGGGCTGCTCGCCCGCGACGCCGAGGGGCTGTTCTGGATGGCGCGCTATCTGGAGCGCGTCGAAAACATGGCGCGGCTGATCGATGTGACGCAGAGCTTCGAGAGCCCCGGCTTCGAGACCGAGGCCTGGTTCGGGCTCATCCGCATCAATGCCGATGAGAAGAATTTCCTGGAGCGCGGCTTCTCGGCGGATGCGACGCATGTGAAGCGCTTCTATCTGCTGGATAAGGGCAACAGCACCTCCATCCCCGCCAGCCTGGAGGATGCGCGCACCAACGCCCGCACCTTGCGGCCGCTGATGAGCACGGAGATGTGGAAGCAACTCAACGTGTTTCACCGCTTTGTCAGCCGGATCACGCCGGAGGATCTGGAGGGGGACGCGCTCTCGCGGCTCTGCACCCGGATCAAGGAGGGGGTGCAGGCCCATACCGGCATCACCCAGGGCACCATCTACCGGGACCAGGGTTGGTATTTCTACGAGCTGGGCCGCTATATCGAGCGGGCCGACCAGACCACCCGCATGCTGGACATCAAATTCACCGCCCTGCTGCCGCGCGGCGGGGAGGAGAAGCGGGTGGCGGAGCTGACGCAATGGAACGCGATTTTGCGCGCCGCCGCCGGCTATCACGCCTTCAAGCGTCAGGCCCGGGCGCAATTCGCGCCGGAGGATGTGGTGCAGTTCCTGCTGCGCGATCCCTCCAACCCGCGCTCGCCGCTGCTCTGCGTGCGCCGGATTGAATCGCATCTGGATGATCTGCGCCGGCATTTCGGCCTGTCACGCGGCGCGGAGGCGCTGGAGCGGGTGGAGATGCTGCGCGAGCTCTTGTTGGAGGTCAAGCTCAGCCATATTTTAGCCACGGGTCTGCACGATTATTTGGACCTCGTACAAATATACCTGCAGGAGCTCGCAGGGGCCATTGGCCGCGCCTTTTTCCGCGATTGGCGGCCCGAGCCGACGCCTGAGTCGCAATTGCAGGGGCCGTCGTCCCCGTCACAGTCTCAAACACAGGTCAGCGCGTGAGCATTACTGTCAAACCCGAGATCAAGACCGGCTCCAGCCAGGCGAACCGCGCGGCATCGTTCGCGCGCTTCGCCTGGCCGGCCGGGATCTTCCTGCTGGCGCTGCTGCCGCGGGTGATCGATCTCGGGCGCCGGCCCTTCTGGCTGGATGAGATGTTCACCCTGCAACGCGCCTCGCTGCAGCCGGGCGCCTTGATGGTGAATTCCTTCCAGAATCATCACATGCCGAGCTTCTTCCTGATGCTGGCGCCGCTGACCCATTTCGGCGATCCGCAATTCTGGCTGCGCCTGCCCTCGGCCCTCTTCGGCGCGGCGGCGGTGATGCTGGTTTATCTGATCGCGGCGCGCATCGCCGGGCGGCTGGCTGGGGTGCTGGCGGCCCTGGTGCTGGGCTTCTCGCCGATGGCGCTGGCCTTCGCCCAGGAAGCGCGCTCCTACACCATGGAAATGACGCTGATCCTGGTGGCGCTCTACGGCGTCACCAGGCTGACGCTGGATCTGCCGGCGGCCAGCCGCAACTGGCGCCAGGCCAAGGCGGGCTGGCTCTGCTTCGTACTGGGGACCGTCGCGGCGCTGGATGTGCTGGGTGATGCGCTGCCCTGGTGGCTGGCCGCCAATCTGATCTTCCTTTGCCTGCTGGGGTTCAGCGATCATCGGCGGGGGCTGTTGCGCAATCTCGCCCTGGCGGATGCCGCCATCCTGGCCCTCACCGCGCCATTCTATCTGGTCATGCTGCATTTCCAGACCGAGAGCGTGACCAACGCGCTGGGCTGGATTCCGCCGCTGGACGCGGCGCGCCTCTGGTACAGCCTGGGCAGCGTCTATTTCATGCATGTGGCGGATTGGGTTTCCTTCCGCTTCATCTCCCGCGATGCGACGCCGGGCGTGATCTGGCTGATCGATGCGGCGCTGCTCGCCACACTCTGCGTCGCTGGCTGGAAGCTGCGCCGCCGCCCGGCGGTGATGGCGATGCTGGCGGTGGCCTTGCTGTTCCTGCCGGTGCTGTTCGTGCTGATTTCCCTGAAGCACCCGATTTTCCTGCCGCGCTATCTGCTCTGGAGCGCGGCGCCTTTCGCGATCGTGGCCGGGATTGGTGGCGCGGCGCTGCTGGACCGGCGCGCGCCGGGCGTGGCCTGGGCCGCGGTGGTGGGGGCGGGCGCGCTGCTACTCGTCAACGCGCTGCCTTACTACGCCGCCGAGACCAAGCCGCGCTGGGACGTGGCCGCGCAGATTCTGGCCAATGACGTAGCCCCCGGAGATATGCTCTATCTCTCCGATGACGGGGCGTTGCCGATCCTGCAGCATTATCTGCCGGCCGACGCGAGGGCGACGGTGCTGGCCCATGCCGGCGGCGACCTTGCCCAGGCCCAGCAGGCGGTCGCTTCGGGCAAGCGGGTCTGGGTGGTCTATGGTCATGCCGGGCAGAATACTGGCACCGCGAAAGAATTCTTTGCCAAGACCAAGACGCTGGGCGAGCCGAGCGTGGTGGAAGGGGCGGGGCGGCGGATCGCCATCGTGCTCTATGATCCGGCGTCGCATCTGGCCTTCTGCACCCAGCTCGGGATGAAGGACGGGATTTGTAGCTGAGCATTCTGGGGGGCGCTGGCGGTGCATAGGACCGGGCGGCTTTCGCCGCTTTTTTGAAAAAAGCGGCACCAAAAAACTTTTGCAATTTTTCCAACAAAAACCCCGCCTGGGCTGTACCCGGGCGGGGTGTTTCAGCAGCGCGGAGGTTATTTCTCCACGAACGCCTTTTCGATCACATACTGGCCCGGCACCGAATGGCTGCCCTCCGCAAAGCCGCGGGCCTCCATCATCGCCTGCAACTGCGCCAGCATCTCCGGGCTGCCGCACAGCATCACCCGGTAATCTTCCTTATTGAACGTCGGCAGGCCGAGATCCGCCTCCAGCTTGCCCTGCTCCAGCAGGTCCGTGATGCGGCCCTGGTTGCGGAAGGGCTCGCGGGTCACGGTCGGGTAGTAAAGCAGCTTTTCGCGCGCCAGCTCGCCGAAGAACTCGTCCTCCAGCAGATCCGCGACGACCTTCTCGCCATAGGCCAGCTCCGCCACCTCGCGGCAGCCATGCACCAGCACCAGCTTCTCATAACGGTCATAGGCCTCGGGATCCTTGATCACCGAGACGAACGGCGCCAGCCCGGTGCCGGTGGCGAGCATGGTGAGATATTTGCCCGGGGTCAGGCTGTCCTGCACCAGCGTGCCGGTGGGCTTGCCGCCGACGATGATCTCATCGCCCGGCTGCAGCTTCTGCAGATGCTGGGTCAGCGGGCCGTTCGGCACCTTGATGGAGAAAAACTCCAGCTGGTCCTCATGATTGGCGCTGCACAGCGAATAAGCGCGCAGCAGCGGCCGCCCATTGATGGGCAGGCCGATCATCACGAATTGTCCATTGAGAAAGCGCAGGCCCGGATTGCGCGTCGTCGTGAAGCTGAACAGCCGGTCCGTCCAGTGCCGGACGGTTTTCACCGTCTCGGTATACATCGTCGCCAAGGTCTCTTGCTCCGCACAAAAAATCGGACCCGTCCTTAGACGCTCCGGCGGAAAATGTTAACCTCTATTTTGACAAAGCAGGGGCCGGAAAAGCAAAAAACTCCTCCGGCCAGCCCTTCCCTACAGCGCCGCGCTGCCCTTGTCGTTGGTGCGGATGCGGATCGCCTCCTCGATCTCGGAGACGAAGATCTTGCCATCGCCGATCCTCCCGGTGCGCGCCGCGTTCATGATCGCCTCCACCGCGCGCTCGACCAGATCGTCGTCGCAGACGATCTCGATTTTCACTTTCGGAAGAAAATCAACAACATACTCGGCGCCGCGATAGGTCTCGGAATGGCCCTTCTGGCGCCCATAGCCCTTCGCCTCGGTGACGGTGATGCCTTGCAGCCCCACTTCGCCCAGCGAATCCTTCACCTCATCGAGCTTGAAGGGTTTGATGATGGCTTCGATCTTCTTCATCGCGTCTCGCCGCCTTTTTTGGCGGGCGCTCCTGAACCGGTTGCGGGGCCGGGTCGCCCCGGCGGCCTGGGAAACAAGCCACCTCATCCTGTCATGCGCCATTCCGTGGCACAATGGTCTTGGGGCCGAAATGGTCCGGCTGGCGCCGATTTTTGCCGCAAACTTGGCGGCGCGGGGGCAGGTGCGCTATGGCCGGTAGCGTTTACTGGCGGAGACGATATGACCCTCGCGACCTTGCCGGCCCCCGCGCGCCGCCCCGGAGCGTTCAGCACAGCCGAATTCGCCGCATTGCCCACCTCGCTTCCGGCCTTTTCCGTGGCCCATCCGGCGCTGCTGCCGCTGGCCCACCGGCATGAGGCGGAGACGCTGTGGCTGGCCACCCATCAGGTGCCGCCGCGCCTCGCTCGCGCCGCCGCCGCCCGCGCCGCCGCCTTGTTCGGCGAGGCCGAGCGCGCCGCGCTGCCGCCGCAGGCCCAGGCGCTGCTGCCCGGCTGGCTGGCGCCGATGGCCAGCGACATTTCCCCCGGCCCGACGCGCCTCGCCGAGCTTTTCGATCTCTCCGCCGAAGAGGCCGGGCGGCTGCACGGGCTCTGGTCCTGGCTCGGCACCGCCGATGCGCTGATGGAGACCGGCGGCGATATCCGCCTGGCGCGCGACCCGAAAACCGCCCTCAACGGCTATGGCTGCAGCCACAGGCCGCGCCCCTGGGCGATCACCTTTGCGTCCTCCACCGCCTCCTCCTCCTCCGAGCGCGGCTATATCGCGGCGGACAAGGCGCGGCTGCAGGTGAGCGCGGCGCTGCTGCGCGGCATGGCGCCGCAGCGGGCCCTGGCCAGTTGCATCGGTGCGGTCCGGCGCGGGCTGGGGCGGGCTTACGGGCTGCGCCCTGGCGAGGAGATCGTGCTCGCCGCCTCGGGCACCGATACCGAGCTGCTGGCCCTCGCCTTGACCCATCTCGCCGGCACCGGCCAGCCGATCCTCAACATCCTGATCGCCCCGGAGGAAACCGGGCGCGGCGTGCCGATGGCGGCACGCGGCCAGCATTTCGCAGTGGACACCGCCTTGGGCCATGATGTCACCTTCGAGGCGCCGATCGAAGGTTTTCGCCCCGATACCGCCCTGGCCAATATCGCGCTGCGCAGCGCGTCCGGCGCGGTGCGCCCGCAAGGCGAGGTCGAGGCGGAGATCGAGGCCGTGCTGGCCGCCGCGCTGGCGCAAGGGCGGCGCGTGATCCTGCACGGGCTGGACCTGTCCAAGACCGGCCTGTTGGCGCCATCGCCGGCTTTCCTGGCGGATCTGCGGGCGCGGTACGGGGCGGGGTTCGATATTGTCGTCGATGCCTGCCAGGCGCGGCTCTCCCCGTCTTCGGTGCGCGCCTATCTCGCGCTGGAGGCGGTGGTGCTGGTCACCGGCTCGAAATTCTTCACCGGCCCGCCTTTCGCCGGGGCGGCGCTGCTGCCGGCTTCGGTGGCGGCACGGCTGGGCACGGCGCGGCTGCCAGCCGGGCTGGCCGCCTATTTCAACCAGGGTGAATTCCCGCCCGGCGCCTTTGCCGCGCAGGGCTTGCCGGCGGGCGGCAATTACGGGCTGGCGCTGCGCTGGCACGCGGCGCTGGCGGAGATGCGGGCGCTGTTGCGTGTTGCTCCGAAGCGTCGCGCTGACATTATAGAGGCGTTCGGCGCGGCGGTGCGCCAGGGCATCGACGCCACACCCGGCCTGGCGCTGCTGCCCGCCCCGCCGATTGCCCGCACCGCGGCGGACGAGCCCTGGGAGCGCCTGCCCAGCATCTTCACCTTCTCGCTGCCCGCCCCGCACGCCCCCGGGCGCTGTTTGACCCCGGCCGAGGCCCGGCAGGTCTATGTCTGGCTGAACACGGATCTTTCCGGCGTGTTGCCTCGGGCGGGAGAAGTCGCGGCAAGGATCTGCCATATCGGCCAGCCGGTGCCGCTGGCGCAGCCTGAAGGGGCGGGGCAGATGGGGGCGCTGCGCGTCTCCGCCGGGGCGCGGCTGATCTCGGGCGAGCCCTCGCATCGCAGCCTGGCGCTTGGGGCGCGGCTGCGGCGGGAATTTGCGGATGTCGGCATCGTCTTCGCCAAGATCCGGCTGATCCTGGAAAACTGGCAGCGCCTCTGCGCCGCCAATCCCACCCCCAGCTATCGTGGCGGCTGACGCATAAAAGCCTAAAAATGAGCAAAAGTTTTTGAGGGGTGGGAACTTTTTTCAAAAAGTTCCCACAAACGTTTGGGGTGGTGGCAACGTCTCTGCCACCACCCCAAACGTTTTCGCTGCTTTTTTGAAAAAAAGCGGCACCAAAAAACTTTTGATCCTTAAGCGGCGGTGATGACGCTGCCGCTCTGATGGATCGCGCCGATCCCGGAGAGGATCAGATGCGTGCCGTCATTCAGGACCAGGTTCATCGAACCGCCGGAGACCGTCTCGCTGCTGACCGAGAGGCCCGCACCCAGCACCATCTGGCCGCTGAAATTGCCGATGAGATCGGTGCCGCCGCCGCCGGTGATGGAGAACAGATCATTGCCGAGCCCCGCGCCGGTCAGAGTTTCATTGCCCGCCGCCGAGACCAGCGTGTTATAGCCGCCGCCGCCGCCGATCAGCACGTCGTTATTGCCGCCGGCGCTGAACAGATCGCCCGTGCCGCCGCCGCCATTCAGGCTGTTATTCCCCGCATTGCCACCGGAGACGATGTTGTGGTTGCTCTGGCCGCCGAACAGGGTGACGGCGGTGTTGCTGCCGGCCGCCAGCACGGTGCTGGAGGAGCCGCTGCCACCGATGAAGACCAGCGATTCATTGCTGTTATCATTAACCGCGCCGATCTTGCTGCCGGTATCGTCGCTGGCCTTCACGAAGGCGCCGAGGGCGGCGGAGACGGTGGCGGCGCTGCCCGCGACATTGATCAGGCTGACGCTGTCATTGGCGCCGGTCAGCACGATGTTGTTGCCGCCATAGGCCTGGTCGGTGGCGGTGATGCTGTCCTGGCTGCCGTTCAGCGTGGCATTGCCGCCGCCGGCGAGGGTGACGGCGGCGCTGCCACCGGTCTGCAGCAGCTGGTCCTGGCCACCCAGATTGAACTGCCCGCTCTGCACGGTGAACTGGTTTTGCACGGTTTCGGCGCCGCTGGCGATGCCATAAGCCCAGGGGTTGGCGTCCGAGACGGTGGCGTTGCCGGTGAGGTTGACGCTATTGCCGCCGCCCTGCAGGGCAAGATTCATCGCGCTGCCGCTGATCGTGTTGTCGCTGGAGGTGACATAGAGGCTCGCGCCACCCGAGGCGTCGATGGTGTTGCTGCCGGTCCAGACCGACAATGTGTTGTTGCCCGTCGCCACCAGCAAGCTGCCGCCATTGCCGGCGACGCTGGTATTTTTTGTGACCGCGAAAAGATTGTTGCTGCCGCCGGCATAGAGCGTGTCGTTCATATTGCCATAGAGCATGCCGGAGCTGCCACTGCCGGTGACGCTGACGACATCATAGCGCCCGATGGTGCCGTTGGCGGTCAGGTCGATATTCACGGCCGAGCCGAGAATCACGGTGTTGGCCACCGAGGCCGTGCCCGCCAGCGTGTCCCGGGTGATCTGCTCGCCATCCGTGACCCGGATCGTGTCGCCGCCGGCGGTGAGGTTAACCAGTGTTCCTCCACCGATTGTATAGGCATTGCCGCCAACGCTGTCATTATAGGTGCCGCCGGCGGTCGCGACGACGCTGCCGCTGCCGCTGGTGACATTGACGGTGCTGGCGCCGGAGCCCGGCGTGGTGTCAACGATGCTGGATGAGCCGTTATTATAGGTCGTGGAGGCGGCGACGCTGCTGGCGATCGATACGGTGGTGGCGGCAATACTGGTGGAGCCGCTGCTCGCGGTGATCGGCACGGCGGTGCTCACGGTGCTGTTGGCGCCGGAGATGCTGATGCTCTCCGAAGAGGTCTGCGCGGTGACGTTGCTGCTGTTTCCCGAAACGGTGGCGCTGTTGCCATAGCTCTGCAGCGAGACGCTGACGCTGTCGCCGGTGGCGGTGATGCTGTTGTTGTTGTTCAGCGCCGTCACGCTGTCATTCGCGCCGGTGACGGTGATGGCGGAGCCGGCGGTGGTATCGGACGCGGCGGCAGCAGCGCCGGAGATGAGATTGATTGGGAGGGACGAGCCTACCTGCGCCTGGTCGATCACGGTATCGTTGCTGCCGGCAACGATGATGCTGGTGGCATTGGCGACCCGCACGGTATCGTTGGCGCCGTTGATGGTGAAATTGCCATTATTCGCGATGATAAGGGCATTATCGCCATTGATAACGAAATTGCCGGACACATACATCGCCGAAACGGTATCGTTCGAGCCGTTCACGAGAACGTTGGTCGTTTCGATGCGTTGCTGCGAGACGAAATTATTGTAGCTGCCATTGATGGTGACGCCGCCATTGCCGAAGCCACCATCCATGATGGTGTTGTTGTTGCCAACCAGCAGCAGGCTGTCGCCGTTGGAGCCGCCTGACTGATACAGCCCGGCGGAGAGCGTGTCATGCGCGCCGAACAGGGTCACGGCATTTTGATTGTCGGCGAGATAGATGCCGACACCATTTGCCGAACTGACGACCGAGTTCGAGCTGCCATAAATGGTGGGATTGCCCGAGACCACGTTAAGGCTCTGCCCATTGAAGGTGCTGGTCGTGTTGCCGGAGACCGAAACGGTGTTAGACAAGGTAGAATCCCTCATACGCTGCAGAAAGAGGATTGCTTCCATGACGAAAGATTTCGTCGCGATGAGCAGTGGCCCTATCATCTCTTGAAGGTTAGCGTGCTGAGGAAAATCCGTCAGCAGCGATTTTGCGGACATTTCCCGCACACGAATATGTGAGGTAGGCTATTGAAAAATGCCTAAAATTTGGAGACAGCCCGGAGGAACATGCCCCAAACCCTTTAAATGCGCTGGGGAGTGTCGGGAGGTTTGACGCAAAAAATAGATTCGGCAAAAAATTTATGAACAAATCGATAAGGGACTATTTTTATAGTATTTCCAAAATCATAATATTCTTTATACGTAATGTATTAAATTTTATCCATTATTTTTCGGCCTCTACGCTTTCTCCCAGCTTTTTCGCCCGATTCGGGCCCTTGAAGTCGCACGCGCGGCATGGTGCAGTCCGGCCATGGTGAAGCTGGACAAGATTTATACAAGAGGCGGCGATCAGGGCGAGACCTCGCTCGGCAATGGCGCCCGGGTGGCGAAATCCTCGGCGCGGATCGCCGCACTGGGGGAGGTGGACGAGGCCAATGCCGCCATCGGCCTGGCCCGGCTGGAGGGGGCGGGGCCGATCGATGCGATCTTGGCACGCATCCAGAATGATCTGTTCGATCTCGGCGCCGATCTGTGCACGCCGATCCGCGAGGATGAAGCGCCGGGGGCGGCGCTGCGCATCGTGCCGGCGCAGGTCGCCTGGCTGGAGGCGCGGATCGACGCCGTCACCGCGGAGCTGGCGCCGCTGACCTCCTTCATTCTGCCCGCCGGCAGCGCCGGCGCGGCGCGGCTGCATTTCGCCCGCACCGTCGCCCGCCGGGCGGAGCGCGCGGTGGTGGCGCTGCTGGAGATCCCGGATGAACCCGTGAACCGGCTGGTGCTGGCCTATCTCAACCGGCTGTCGGACCTGCTGTTCGTGCTGGCGCGCGCCGCCAATGGCATGGGCGGGGCGGATACGCTGTGGGTGCCGGCGGCCAGCCGGCATGGCTGAACCGCCGCCAGCCTCTGGCTGGTCGCTGGGCACGGAATTTGCCGCCAGCCTGCAAGGGGCAGGGGCGTCGTCGCGGAATTTCTATGCGCTGTATGAGGGCGCGGCTTTTGGCGTGCCGGGGCGCGGGGCGCTGGCGGTGATCGCCCGCGCCCACGCGGATCAGCGGGCCAAACCCAGCGGCGGGCGCGATGCGGTGCAGACCGCCGTGGCCAGCTTCGCGGAAGGCTATTTCGGCGCCAAGCGCACCTTTTCCCCGCGCAAGGCGGCCTCCGGCGCGCTGGCGGCGGTCAATCGCTGGCTGGCGGGGCAGTTGCAGGGGGAGAGCGGGCTTACCCCGGTTTCGCTCTCGGCCTTGCTGCTGCAGGATGCAAGGATTTTCGTCGCCCAGCTCGGCGCCTGCCAGATCTACCGGCTGCGCGGCCAGGTGCTGAGCCCGCTGCTGCACCCGCATATCCGCCCGCCCGAGGCCGCGCCCTTCATGCCCACCCGGGCGCTGGGGCTGGAGCCAGAGCTGGCGCTGGATCTGGCGGAGGAGGAGGCGCAGCCGGGCGATGCCTATCTGCTCATCGCCGGGCTGGCGGCGCTGGAGGGCGTCTATGCCGCGCTGGCGCCGCTGACCCAGCACAAGCCCGAAGCTCTGGCCGAGGCGGCGCTGGCGGCGCTGGCGCATCTGCCGGCTCACGACAAGGCGGTGATGGCGCTGCGGGTTCATGCCGTGCCGGCTGCCGGGCAGGACGAGGCCGCCCGCGCCGCTCTGGCGCAACTGCCCATCCGCCCCGCCCCGCGCCCAGGCGATAACTGGGACGGCTTTGTCATCGGCGAGACTTTGTTTCGTGGCCGCTACACCATGCTGGTGGCGGCGCGCGATACGCTCTCCGGCCAGGATGTGGCGCTGAAACTGCCGCTGCCCTCGATGTTGCAGGACGAGGTTTTCGCCGCCGGCTTCATGCGCGAGGCCTGGATCGGCACCGCCGTGCGCAGCCCGAGCGTGGTGCAATATATCGACATACCGGCCAGCCGGCGCAGCGCGCTCTATCTGGTGATGCCACTCTATCACGGCGAAACGCTGGAAAAGCGCCTGAATCGCGCCCCCTTGATGAGCCTGCCCGAGGGCATGGGCATCGCCTTCCGGCTCTGCGAGGCGGTGCAGGATCTGGCGGCGATCGACGTGGTGCATCGCGATCTCAAGCCCGAGAATGTGATGCTGCTGGAAACCGGGGAGGTGAAGCTGCTGGATCTCGGCCTCGCTTATCTGCCGGGGATCGACGCCGCCAACGCCGCCCGGCCGGGCGGCACCATCCGCTACATGGCGCCGGAGCTGCTGAAAGGCACCCAGGCCAATCCGCGCACGGAACTCTACGCCCTGGCGGTGACCCTTTACCGCATGTTCGCCGGCGGTGCCTTTCCCTATGGCCAGCATGAGAAGCGCCCGCTGCAGCGTTTGCGCCCGGATCTGCCCTCCTGGCTGGGCGAGGCGCTGGCGCAAGGGCTGGCGGTGCGCCCGGAGGACCGGCTGGCCGATGCCGGGGCGCTGGCGCAGCTGCTGCAGCTGGGCCTGGCCGAAGGGCGCGACGAGCCCCCGCGCTTGCGCCGCTTCGCCTTCAGCTCCTTGCATCTCTGGCAGGGGCTGACTTTGTTTTTCGCCCTGCTCAGTGCCGTCCTGCTGGTGCGGACGCTGACATGATCCGGGTGCTGTATATGAGCGATCTGCATCTGGAGATGGAGCATCGCCGGCATCTGCTGGACGTGATGCTGCGCCGCCCGGCTCTGCAGGCCCGCCCGGCGCTGAAGGACGTGCCGGCGCCGGATCTGATCGTGCTGGCGGGCGACATTCATAACGGTCTGCTCAGCGTCGCCTATGCCGACAGCCTGGCCAAGCGGTTTGAGGTGCCGGTGGTGCTGGTGGCCGGCAATCACGAATATTACTTCCATAATCTGGAGCCGCTGGGCGCGCAGATGGTCAAGGCCGCGGCGGCCACGCAGGGGCGGGTGCGGCTGCTGGACAATGCGCTGTTTACCTTCGAGAAACAGGACCAGCGCCTGCATGTGCTGGGCAGCACGCTCTGGACGGATTTCAATCTCAATCACGACCCCGCCCTCTCCAGCGCCCATGCCGGCGAGCGAATGAATGATTACCGGCTGATCAATGCCGGCAGCAAACGCCTGCGGCCGAAACAGACGATGGAGATGCATTTCGCCGCCCGCGCCTGGCTGCATACCCAGCTGGCGCGACTGCAGAAGGATGATCCGCAGACGGTGCGGATGATCGTCACCCACCACGCCCCCGGGGCGGCGTTCCTCGGCCGGCGGGGCGGGGCGATCGGCCCGGCCTATGGGTCCGATCTGCTGGCGGAATTCGCCCCCTACAGCCCGGGCTTCTGGGTGCATGGCCATACCCATCATCGGCACGAGACCTTCAGCCACGGTTTCTGGGTGGTCTCCGCGCCGCGCGGCTATGCCAAAGAGGAGCCGGAGGCGGTGGCGTCCTATGAGCCGGGAATTTTGGAGATCTGATCCGCGTCATCAGGGTTTGACAGCAAAATAGTTCTTGTGCATCACTCTGTTTAACTGGCAGGAAATTTATTTGCCCCGATGAGATACTCCGCTTTCTCTGTCCTCACCCAGGCGCTGCGTGGCCATACCGGCTGGAAACCAGCCTGGCGCAAGGCCGCGCCGGCGCCGTCCTATGATGTCATCGTCATTGGCGGCGGCGGCGGCGGGCTGGCCACGGCCTATTATCTCGCGAAGAACCACCCGGAGGTCGGGCGGATCGCGCTGCTGGAGAAAGGCTGGCTGGGCGGCGGCAATATTGGCCGCAACACCACCATCATCCGCTCCAACTACATGCTGCCGGGCAATGAGCCCTTCTACGAATTCTCGATGAAGCTCTGGGAAGGGCTGGAGCAGGATTTCAACTATAACGCGATGGTCAGCCAGCGCGGCATCTATAATCTCTACCATTCCGACGCGCAGCGCGATGCCTATGCGCGGCGCGGCAATTCCATGCTGCTGCATGGCGCGGATGCGCAGCTTCTGGACCGGGCGCAGCTGCGCCGCGAGCTGCCCTACCTGAATTACGACAATGCGCGGTTTCCGGTGCAAGGGGCGCTGGTGCAGCGCCGGGCCGGCACGGCGCGCCATGATGCGGTGGCCTGGGGCTATGCGCGCGGCGCTGACCAGCGCGGGGTCGACATCATCGAGAATTGCGAAGTTCTCGGCATTTTGCAGGAAGATGGCAAGGCCGTCGGGGTCGAGACGACGCGCGGTGTCATTCGCGCCGGCAAGATCGGCATGGCGGTGGCGGGTGCTTCCTCGCTGCTGGCGGCAAAGGCGGGGCTGCGTCTGCCGATCGAGAGCCACGCCTTGCAGGCGTTCGTGAGCGAGGGGCTGAAGCCGTTGATCGATACGGTGATCACCTTCGGCGCCGGGCATTTCTATATTTCCCAGTCAGACAAAGGTGGTTTGGTGTTTGGCGGGGATATTGACGGCTATAATTCCTACGCCCAGCGCGGCAATCTGCCGGTGATCGAGGATGTGTGCGAGGGCGGCATGGCGCTGATGCCGATGATCGGCCGCGCGCGGCTTTTGCGCAGCTGGGGCGGGCTGATGGATATGAGCATGGATGGCTCACCGATCATCGATAAAACCCCGGTGGAGAATCTCTTCATCAATGCCGGCTGGTGTTATGGCGGCTTCAAGGCGACACCGGCCTCGGGCTTCTGCTTCGCGCATCTGATCGCGCGCGGGGCGCCGCATGAGGTCGCTGGCGCCTACCGGCTGGCGCGCTTCGCCGAGGGCAAATTGATCGACGAAAAGGGAGTCGGCGCGCAGCCGAATCTGCATTAATGCGCATCACCTGCCCGCATTGCGGCAATCGTGGCCTGGAGGAATTCACCTACACCCAGGACGCCGAACGCACCCGACCGACCGATGGCGGCGCCACGCCGACGCCGGAATGGGCGGACTACATCTATCTGCGCGATAATCTCAAAGGCCCGCGCAAGGAATATTGGTATCACAGCGCCGGGTGCCATGCCTGGCTGATCGTGGAACGCGATGTCTCAACCCATGAAATCCTCTCGGTGCGCCTGCCATGACCGGCTTTAGATTGGCGCAAGGCGGGCTGGTGGATCGCGCCAGCCCCGTGAAGTTCCATTTCGATGGCAAAGCCTATACCGGCTTTGCCGGTGACACGTTGGCCTCAGCGCTGCTGGCGTCGGGCGTGAAACTCGTTGGCCGGTCCTTCAAATATCACCTCCCGCGCGGTGTGTTCGCTTCGGGCTCCGAGGAGCCGAACGCGCTGGTGGAGCTGCGCGCCGGCGCCTGGCGCGAGCCGAACACCCGCGCCACCATGGCGGAGATTTTCGAAGGTCTGGAAGCCGCCAGCCAGAATCGCGGCCCCTCGCTGAAATATGATCCGCTGGCGGTGAACAATCTGCTCTCGCCCTTCCTCTCGGCGGGGTTCTACTACAAGACCTTCATGTGGCCGGCGAGTTTTTGGGAGAAACTCTACGAGCCGATGATCCGCCGCGCGGCGGGGCTGGGTCGCAATGCCGGTCTGCCGGACCCGGATATTTACGAAAAGACCACGGAATTTTGCGATGTGCTGGTGATCGGTGCCGGGGCGGAGGGAATTGAAGCTGCCACGCAGGCCGCCGCCACCGGCCAGCGCGTGATCCTATGCGATGAAAACGCCCCGCTAGTACCGATTGATCTGCCGGCCGGTGTGGAATTCCTCGCCCGCACCACGGTGTTTGGGGTTTATGATGGCGGCACCTATGCCGCCTTGCAGCGCCTTACCGACCATCTGCCATCCTCCAACGCCCCGCGCCAGCGCCTGGTGCGCATCGTCGCCGGGCGCAGCGTGCTGGCCACCGGCGCGCTGGAGCGGCCGATCGCCTTTGGCAATAATGATCTGCCCGGCGTGATGCTGAGCCGCGCGGTGGGGGATTACGTCACCCGCTATGGCGTCGCCCCGGGCCGCAACATCCTGCTCTATCTCAATAATGATGACGCGGCCGGGCTGATCCCGGTGCTGCATCAGGCCGGGGTGAACATCGCCGGCGTGGTGGATGCGCGCCCTGCCAGCTCCGATGTCGTGCATGAAGCCGCCCGTGCCGCCAATGCGCCGGTCTATGCCGGGGCGGCGATCATCCGCGCCACCGGCTGGCAGGGTGTTTCCGGTGCCAAAATCCGTCTCGCCAAAGGTGGGGATCTGGCGCTGCCTTGCGACATCATCGCCGTCTCCGGCGGCTTCAACCCCAATCTGGCGCTGACCTCGCATTTCGACGGCAAGCCGGTCTGGGATGCGGCGATTGCCGCTTTCGTGCCGGGCAGCCTGCCGCCTTGCATGAGCGTCGTCGGCAAGGCGGCGGGGCAGGGGCTGAATGCCAATATCCAGCCGGTGTTTCACTCCGGCTTCTTCCCGGGCAAATCCTTCCTGGATCTGCAGAACGACGTGACGGTGAAGGATGTGAAGCTGGCCGAGCAGGAAGGCTTCGCCGCCGTCGAGCATCTCAAGCGCTACACCACTTTGGGCATGGCGACCGACCAGGGCAAGACCAGCAATGTCAATGCCATCGGCGTGTTGGCGCAGACGCTGGGCAAGGGCATTGGCGAGACCGGCACCACGCGCTTTCGCCCGCCTTACGTGCCGGTTGCCATCGGCGCGCTGGCCGGGGCGCATACTGGCAAGGAGTTCAAGCCAACGCGCCTTACCCCCACCCATGAATGGGCGGCCGGGCTGGGGGCGGTCTTCGTGGAAACCGGCCTCTGGCTGCGCGCGCAATATTTCCCCAAACCCGGCGAGGATTGGCTGGCCGCAGCCCAGCGCGAGGTGAATGCGGTGCGCAACGCTGTGGGCATCTGCGATGTCACCACGCTGGGCAAGATCGACATCCAAGGCCCGGACGCGGCGATTTTCCTGGAGCGCGTCTATACCAATAGCTGGGCCAATCTGCCAGTCGGCAAGGTCCGCTATGGGCTGATGCTGCGCGAAGATGGGTTCGTGATGGATGACGGCACCACCGCGCGCCTCGGCGAGACGCATTTCGTGATGACCACCACCACCGCCAACGCGGCGCGGGTGATGCAGCATCTGGAATTCTGCGCCCAGGTGATCTGGAAGGAGCTGGATGTCTCGCTGATCTCGGTCACCGACCAATGGGGGCAGATCGCCGTGGCGGGTCCGAAATCCGCCGCGACACTGGCGAAGATCGTCGATTCGCCCTTCGATCTTTCGGACGAGGCCTTTCCCTATATGGCCTGCATGGAGCTCACGGTATGCGGGGGCGTGCCGGCGCGGCTATTCCGCATCTCCTTCTCCGGCGAGCGCGCATATGAGCTTGCGGTGCCCTCCCGCCAGGCCGATGCGCTGGCCAGGGCGCTGATGCAGGCGGGCGCGGAATTCGGCATCGCCCCCTACGGCACCGAGGCGCTGGGCATCATGCGCATCGAAAAAGGTCACCCGGCCGGGCCGGAGCTGAACGGCCAGACCAGCGCGCATGATCTGGGCATGGGCAAGCTGCTTTCGAAGAAGAAAGAGTTCATCGGCCGCGCCATGGCCGCGCGCCCGGCTTTAACCGCCCCGATCCGCCAGACCCTGGTGGGCTTACGCCCGGTCAACCCGCAGGACATCATCCGCGCCGGCAGCCATCTGCTGCCCGTGGGCGCGCCGGCCGTGGCGGCGAGCGACCAGGGCCATGTCACCTCCGCCGCGCGCAGCCCGACACTCGGCTCCATCGCTTTGGCGCTGCTGGAAAACGGCCCGGCGCGGCATGGCGAGACCCTGCGCGTCTATGACCCTTTGCGCGGCGGGGATTTCACCGCCATCGTCACCCATCCCGTGCATCTCGACCCGGAAGGCCACCGTTTGCATGCTTGACGCGCTCGACCCGGCCGTGCCGGCGCACCCTTTCATCGCTTTGGCCCCGCAGCGGCGGGTGCGCAGCCTGGCCGCCTTCAAATCCGGCCCGGCGGCGCTGGAAGCGGCTTTGGGGGTGAGCCTGCCGGCCACGCCCAAGCGCCTTTCGCACCAGGGCGCGGACATAATCTGGAACGGCCCCGGCCAATGGCTGGTGTTGGGCGAGCTGGACCTCCCCACCGGCCTTGCCGCCATCACCGCGCAATCGGACGGGCTCTGCCTGCTCAGCCTCTCCGGCCCGCACCAGATCGAGATTTTGAAAAAACTCCTGCCGATCGATATTGCCCGCTTCGCCCCGGATGATGTCGCCATTACCCTCGCCGGCCATATCGGCGTGCGGGTCTGGCGGGAGGGGGAGCATTTCATCCTGGCCTGTTTGCGTTCCTACGCCGGGGCGCTACATCACGCCCTCATGCAAGCGGCAGAGCATTCAGGGCGAGGTTGAGGGCAGCGCGGCGCGCGCCTCCCTCGCCCTTCCCCTCATTCAGGAATCCAACATGTCCAAATCGCAGTTCGTGCTGACCCTCTCTTGCGTCAATCGCCCGGGGATCGTCGCCGCCGTCTCCACCTATCTGTTCGAAAAGGGCGCGGATATCCGCGAGGCCCAGCAATTCGACGATGTCGAGACCGGCAAATTCTTCGCCCGCATCGCTTTCACTTTAGTGGACGGGGCGGATATTTTGCCCTTGCGCGAGGGCTTCGGCGCGGTTGCCGAGAGCTTCAAAATGGCCTGGCGCTTCTCCGACCATTCCACCCCGCGCAAAGTGCTGCTGATGGTCTCGAAATTCGACCATTGCCTGGAGGATCTGCTCTATCGCTGGCGCATCGGCGAGATGGAGATGCAGCCGGTCGGCATCATCTCCAACCATCCGCGCGAGGCCTATAACGGGCTGGATTTCGGCGCCATCCCCTTCCACCATCTGCCGATCACCAAGGAGACCAAGATGGAACAGGAAGGGCAGATCTGGTCCATCGTGAAGGAAAGCGGGGCGGAGCTGGTGGTGCTGGCGCGCTATATGCAAATCCTCTCGGACGCGCTGGCGCAGAAGCTCTCCGGGCGCTGCATCAATATCCACCATTCCTTCCTGCCCGGCTTCAAGGGGGCGAAGCCCTACCACCAGGCGCATAAGCGCGGGGTGAAGCTGATTGGCGCCACCGCGCATTACGTGACCGCGGATTTGGATGAAGGCCCGATCATCGAGCAGGATGTGGAGCGGATCTCCCATGCCGACACGCCGGATGATCTGGTCCGCAAGGGGCGCGATATTGAGCGCCGGGTGCTGGCCCGCGCCGTGCGCTACCATCTGCAGGACCGGGTGATCCTGAATGGCAGCAAGACGGTGGTGTTCGGGAGCTGAGCGCCCTGGCTTGGCGGTGGGCGCGCGTTTCCGATAGAAGGGCGCGCAGCACCGCCCCAACCCGAGAGGACACGTAAATTGGCTGAGATCATCGACGGTAAGGCCTTCGCGGCCAATTTGCGCGCCCAGATCGCGGCGGAGGTCGCCACGCTGCCTTATCAGCCCGGCCTCGCCGTGGTGCTGGTGGGGGAGGACCCGGCCTCGAAAGTCTATGTCGCCAACAAGGCGAAGCAGACGGTGGAGGTCGGCATGGCCTCCTTCGAGCATAAACTGCTAGCCGACACCGCCCAGGCCGAGCTGCTGGCGCTGGTGCGAAAACTGAATGACGACCCGAAGGTGCATGGCATCCTGGTGCAGCTGCCGCTGCCCAAGCATCTGAACGCGGATGAGGTGGTGGCCGCGATCTCCCCGGAGAAGGATGTGGACGGGCTGACGGTGGTGAATGCCGGGCGGCTGGCCGCCGGGCTGCCGGGGCTGGTGCCCTGCACGCCGCTCGGCTGCATCCTGCTGCTGGAAGACAGGATCGAGGACATGACCGGGCTGCACGCGGTGGTGATCGGCCGTTCCAACCTGGTCGGCAAGCCGATCGCGCAGCTGCTGCTGCAGAAGAACTGCACCGTGACCATGGCGCATTCCAAGACCAAGGATCTGCCGGGGCTGTGCCGCAGCGCGGATATTCTGGTGGCGGCGGTGGGCCGGCCGGAGATGGTGAAGGGCGACTGGATCAAGCCGGGTGCGGTGGTCATCGATGTCGGCATCAACCGCGTGCCGTCCGGCGTTGAGGGCAAGACCAAGCTGGTGGGTGATGTCGAGTTCGGCTGGGCCGATAAGGTGGCGGGGATGATCACCCCGGTGCCGGGCGGGGTCGGGCCGATGACCATCGCCTGCCTGCTGCGCAACACGCTGACGGCGGCGAAGCGGCTGGAAAATTTATAAAAGTTTTTTGGTGCCGCTTTTTGCAAACAGCGGCGAAAGACGTGAGGGCTTTTTGCAAAAAGCCCCCACACCCCCAAAAATTTTTGTGACTTCACGGGGGCGCTTCACAGCAGGAAGCAAAAGGCTTTTGCTTGCGCGGCCTGAACCTTCTGGCCTTTTTTGCCCCGCCCCCCTAAGACAAACAGGTGCAGGAGGGGGAGAAGATGCGAAGCCAGGCCAAGCCCAGCGCCCGAAAGGCCCAGATCATCAAGGCTCCCTTGCCGGAGGCGCTGGCGCAGGCCGGTCTGCCCGCCGACATCGCCGAGCCTTACAGCACCGGCAGCAACGCCGCCGCCGTCTCGGATCTGACGCTGGAACAGGCGATCGGCGTGCAGGTGCGCCAGCTGCGCCGGCGTGTCGGCATCACCGTCTCCGAACTCGCCGCCGCCGCCAATCTTTCCGGCGGCATGCTCTCAAAAATCGAAAACGGGCAGATCTCGCCCTCGCTCGCCTCGCTGCAATCGCTGGCGCTGGCGCTGAACGTGCCGATCACCACCTTCTTTTCCACCTTCGAGGAAAAGCGGGACTGCTCCTTCGTGAAAGCCGGCACCGGCGTGGTGATCGAGCGGCGCGGCTCCAAGGCCGGGCATCAATACGCGCTGCTCGGCCACGCGCTGGGCGGCAATGTGGTGGTGGAGCCCTATCTGATCACGCTGAGCGGTGACGCCGCCCCTTATCCCGCCTTCCAGCATGAGGGCACGGAATTCATCTATATGCTCACCGGCGAGGTGCTGTATCGCCATGGCGATCAATCCTACCATCTCACCCCTGGCGACGCGCTGCTGTTCGACAGCGCCGCCCCGCACGGGCCGGAAAAACTGCTGGTGAAGCCGATGACCTATCTCTCCATCATCACCTACGCGCGCGAGCCGGCCTGAACATGGCGCGGCTGTTCGCACAGTGGCGCGAAGGGGCCGGCGCCGCCTGGGGCGCGTATGTGCGCCATCCTTTCGTGCAGGCTTTGGCCGAGGGCAGGCTGAAACCCGAAGCCTTCCGGAATTTCCTGATCCAGGATTATCTCTTCCTGATCCAATATGGCCGCGCCTACGCGCTGCTGGCGGCGAAGCTGGAGGCGCTGGAGGATATCAAGGCGGCCCTCGCCACTGCCCAGGCGCTGATCGAAACCGAAATGCCGTTGCACGTAAAATATTGCGAAGGCTGGGGGATTACGGAGGCGCAGATGCGCGCCGCCGAACCGTCCTTGGAGATGCTGGCCTATACGCGCTACGTGCTGGAGGTGGGCTATAGCGGCGACGCGCTGGCGTTGCTGGCGGCCCTGGCGCCCTGCATCGCCGGCTATGCCGAGGTTGGCGCCGAGGCGGCGGCGCGGGCCAAGGCGGATAATCCTTACCGCCCCTGGATCGAGACCTATACCGGCGCGGACTATCTCGAAGCGGTGGCGTCATCCTTGGCGATGATCGACCGGGTGGGGGCTGCCTGCGGGGCGCAGGGCCGGGCGGCGCAGTTGCAGGGGATTTTCACCCAGGCGACGAAGCTGGAAGCGGCGTTCTGGAACACCGGCTGGGTATTGCAGCTTTAAAAACCAAACGTTTTTTGGTGCCGCTTTTTTTCAAAAAGCGGCAAAACCGTTTGGGGTGGTGGCAACCGCGTTGCCACCACCCCTCCAAAAACGTTCACCCCGCGCCGATCAGCACGCCGGTCGCGAACACCAGCACACCGCCCAGCGCGACTTGCAGTGTCGCGCGGATCGGCGAGGTCTCCATGAAGCGCCAGCGGATCCAGGAGATCGTGGCCAGCTCCACCGCCACCACGATGATCGCCACGATCAGCGCCAGATGCAGGTTCGGGATCAAGAAGGGCAGCGTATGGCCCAGCCCGCCCAGCGTCGTCATCAGGCCGGTGACGATGCCGCGCACATAGGGCGTGCCGCGCCCGGTCAGCGAGCCGTCATCCGAGAGCGCCTCGGCGAAGCCCATCGAGATGCCCGCCCCGAGCGAGGCCGCCGCGCCGACCAGAAAGGCCGAGAACGGATTATGCGTCGAGAACGCCGCGGCGAAAATCGGCGCCAGGGTCGAGACCGAGCCATCCATCAGCCCGACCAGCCCGGGCTGCACATATTGCAGCATGAATTGCTGCTTGGCTTCCTCATCCTCGCTCTTGCGGGTATCAGCGGTGAGGTTCTGGGCGGAAAGCTCGTCGGCGCGGTGCTCGTGCTCGGCTTCCGCATCGGCCAGATCGCCCAGCAGCTTGCGGATCGACACATCGCTCGTGCGCGCCGCGGCGTTGCGGTAGAAGCGCTGCGCCTCGTGCTCCATGCCCTCGGCCAGCTTGCGCACATCATTGATGTTCGGCTTTGGAAATTGCCAGATCGAAGGGCGGCTCAAAAACCCGCGCACATCCTGGCGGCGGATCAGCGGGATATGTTCGCCGAATTTTTCCTGGAACAGATCCAGCAGCATGCGCCGATGCTCGCTCTCCTCCGCCGCCATCTCCTTGAAGATGTTGGCCGTGCTGGGAAAATCCTCCCGCATGCGCTCAGCGATGTCGAGATAGATGCGCCCATCCTCTTCTTCATTGCTGATCGCGAGCGCGAGGATCTCGCGCTCCGAGAGCTGGGAAAATTCACGCATTGAAACACTCCGTTTAGCAACCGCTCATCTGACGCGCACGGCGCCGCGCGTCAAGAAATTTATCACATTTGAGAATGAATGGCTGTTGCATAGATCGTTGAAAAGACAGTTTTTTTACAGTCCGGAGCGGCGTTGCGGCAGGGTGGAAAGCCTGTAAAATGAAGGGGCAAGGAACAGCTTTGAGGCGGTGGGCAGGGTGCGGGATCAGAACGGGCTTTGCCCATGCGAAAGTGGATTGCGCGCTTTGCGCTGCTGCCAGTCGGACTCTGCAGAATGGCCGGGCGAGGCGGCGCTGGCGCTGCTCACCCCCAAGGCCGAGGAAGCGACCAAGCTTTTCAACGAAAAGAAATATGAAGAGGCGGAGGCGCTGGCGCTGGCGGTGCTGGATGCGGCCCCCAATCAGCGCATCGCGCTGCGCGTGCTGTTTGAAATCCGCAATGCGCAGAAGCGCGGCAAGGCGGCGGATGCGCTGGGGGCCAGGCTGGCCGGCCTGCCCGGCAATGCCGGCCAGCGGGCCCAGGCCAATGGCCATTATGCGCAATATCTGATCGGCCAGGCGCGGTATGAGGCGGCGATTCCGTTCGCGGCCGAAGTGTTGAAAGCCACACCGCGCGCCGCCCAGGCGCATCACGTGATGGGGGTGGTGTTCACCGAAACCGGCGCGCTGGAGGCCGGGGAGCGACACTATCGCAAGGCGGCCGCTTTGTCCCCGGTCGAGGATGGCATGGTGCTGGGCAATCTGGCCTGGAACCTGAAACAGCAGGGCCGGCTCACCGAGTCACTGGCGCTGTATGAACAGGCCCTGGCGCTGCGCCCGGATAATATGCGCGGCACCGGCGGCAAGGCGCAGGTGCTGTTCGCCTTGGGCGCGCGGGGCGAGGCCGAGGCGGTGCTGGATGGCGCCCTGGCGCGCTGGCCCGAGGATAAGATGCTGCGCCTGTTGCGGGTGATGGCGGATCTGGCGCAGGACCGCCCGCAAGCGGTGCTGGACCGGCTGAACCCGGCCGAGCCGATGGTGCCGCCCGAGCTACTCGCCCGTGGCCGCGCTTACATGCAGCTCGGCCAGCCGCAGGAGGCGATCAACGCCATCGCCGCCGCCCGCAACATCCAGCGCGAGCGCGGCGGGCTCAGCTTCCAGCCCGAGGCGCTGCAGGCGCAGATCGCGCGCGACAAGGCCTATTTCACCGGCGACCGGCTGCGGCCTTTGCCCAAGGCCGGGCCGGGGGCGTTCATGCCGGTGTTCCTGCTCGGCTTCCCGCGCGCGGGCAGTTCGCTGCTGGAACAGCTGCTCGCCCAGCTTCCGCAATTCGCGGCGGGGGACGAGCTTGCACCCATCTCCCGGCTGATCGACGCGATCCCCGGCATGCTCGGCAACCAGCCTTATCCGGAGGCCCTGGACAATGTGCTGGTGGGCGACGCGGCGCAGGTGCCTGACCGGCTGCGGGCGCTGTATGAGGCGCCGCGCGGCGCCCTGGCCCGCCCCGGCGTGCGCTTCATCACCGACCGCGCCCCGGGCAATGTCTGGCATCTCGGGCTGATCAAGCTGCTCTATCCCGAGGCGCCGATCATCCATGTGCTGCGCCATCCTTACGACCTCGTGCTCGCCAACGCTGCCCAGGACCGCAGGCTGGAGACCAACGCCCATGCCGGGCTGCCCGCCCTGGCGCGCTATTTCGACATGCAGGCGCAGATGCTCAAACATTATCGCGGCGAGCTGACGCTGCGCTATCTGCCGGTGCGCTACGAAGAGCTGGTGCGCGACCCGGATGGCGAGGTGCGCAAAATCCTCGATTTCATCGGCGCCGAGAGCGATCTGCCCGGCGGCTTCGGGCTGAATAACGGCGCTGTCCCCGAACCCTGGCCGGCGCATTTCGCGCTGCGCCGCCCGGTGCACCCCAACGCCGCCGGCCGCTACCAGGCCTATCAGCAGGCGCTGCCGAAACTCTTCAGCGAGGTGGCGGCGATCCTTGATCCCTGGGTGCGAGAGCTGGGCTATGAGGAGCCGACGCCATGAGTGCTGCGCAGGAAAACGGCAAGGTGGTGATGAAGCTGGCGGATGCGCTGGACAAGCTCGCCAAGCTGGAACAAGCCAACAAGCTGCCCGAGGCCGATGATCTCGCCAGGCGCATGCTGGCGGCGATGCCGGAGCATCCGCATATCCTGCAGCTCGCCGGCATCGTCGCCTATCGCAGCGGGCGGGTGCAGGAGGCGATCGAGCGCATGGAGAAATCCCAGGCGCTGGCGCCGGATGTCGCCCTCTATCCGCGCAATATCTGCGAGATCTACCGCGGCGCTGGCCGGCTGGACGATGCGCTGGCCGCCGCCAAACGCGCCATCGAGCTCTCGCCCGAGGATTCGCGCAGCCATTTCAACTGCGCGCTGATCCATTATGAACGGTTGGAGCTGGATGAGGCCGTCGCCGTCTCTGACAAGGCGATCGCGCTCGACCCTGAATTCGCCGAGGCGCATTTTGAGAAGGCCGAGGCGCTGCTGCTCGGCGGCAAGCTGAAGGAAGGCTGGGACAGCTATGAATGGCGCTTCAAGCTGAAACAGGCCGAAGGCATGCTGCCCAAGACCGAGAAGCCGCAATGGGATGGCCAGCCGCTCGCACCCGGCAAGCTGCTGATCATCGGCGATCAGGGCTTTGGCGATTGCATCCAGTTTGGCCGCTACATCCCCTGGGCGGCGATGCTGGCGCCGCAGCCGATCATCGCCTGCTCGGGCGAGCTGCTGCCGCTGCTCAGCCAGCTGCCGCATATCGGCAAGGTGGTGACGCGCTGGGACGATGCCGGGGATTACGACGCCTATATCCCGCTCTCCGGCCTGCCACGCCTGGCCGGCACCACCACCGAGACTATTCCGCCCTCGGGCTATCTGGCGGCCAAGCCGGCGCTGGTGGAAGAGTGGCGCGCGCGGCTGGACCGGCTGGCGCCGAAGGGCAAGAAGCGCATCGCTTTGGTCTGGGCCGGGCGGCCGACCCATAAGAACGACAAGAAGCGCAGCCTGAAGCTTTCGCAATTCGCCCCGCTGTTCGCGCGCGATGATGTGGTGATCCTGACCGTGCAGAAGGGCGACCAGATCGCCCAGGCCGGCGGCTATTTCGGCCGCGCGCCGCTGGTCAATCTCGGCCCGGAGATCGAGGATTTTCTCGATACGATGGCGATCCTGCAGCATGTCGACCGGCTGGTGACGATCGATACCTCGGTCGCGCATATCGCCGGGGCCAGCAACGTGCCGACCTCGATCGTGTTGCCCTACGCGCCGGATTGGCGTTGGCTGCTGCACCGCGAGGACACGCCCTGGTATCCGAACATGCGCCTCTACCGGCAGCGCGTGCCCTTCCAGTGGGACGATGTGATCGCCCGCGTCGCGGCGGATCTGTAAGGCGGCGCTGATGTTCGGACCACGCCGCGCGGCGCCGCTTTTCACCGCCGCGCGCCGGCCGCTGCTGCTGCTCCATGCCGGGCTGCACAAAACCGGCACCACCGCCTTGCAGGAGGCGCTGGCGGCGCAGCAACAGGCGCTGCTGGGCCAGGGCGTGCTGTTCGTGCGCGCCGGCCGGCCGGTGAGTGCGGCCGGGCAGCATAATCTTGCCTGGCAGCTGATGCGCGACAGGCGCTATCACAGCGCCTGGGGCACTATCGACGAGGCGGCGCGCGAGATTGCCGCGCATGGCGGCCACGCCATCATCTCGGCGGAGGATTTTGAAACCTTCCTGGACCGGCCTGAGATATTCGCGCCGCTCACGCGCCATCCCGCCTTGGCCGGGCATGAGATCGCGCTGCTGGTCTATCTGCGCGAACCCTGCGCCTATCTGCGCTCGCTCTATCTCGAACTCACCCAGGCCGGCATCGCCGAGGAGGCGAGGCTGGTGATCTCGCAGATCCTCGCCGCCGGGCATTTCGATCTGCGGGAATGGCGGTTTCAGTTCGACTATGCCCGCCTCGCCGCCAGGCTGCGGCGCGGCTTTCCCGGGCGGGTGGTGCTGCGCGACTATCAGGCGCTGATCGGCGGCTCCAGCCTTTCGGATTTCCGGCATGTCACCGGGCTGAGGCTGGATGAATTCGATGACAAGCGGCTGAACATCGCGCGCGCGCCGGGCGATGCGCTGCGGGATTTCTACGCGGCGCGGCTGGCCTTGCCGCTCACAGAGGCGCAGCTGGCGCAGATCGCGGCGCTCGCCGCCGCTCTGGGCGAACAGGCGCCCGGGCTTTCGGCGGCCAGCCTCGCCAGGCTGGCGGCGCGCTTCGGCCCGGCCCGGCGGTCCTTGCGCCGCTTCGGCGTTGGGCGCGATTGGGCGGTGCCGAAGGCGGAGACGCGGCCGGGGATGACGCTGGAGGCGCTGTTTTCCTTCGAGACCCAATGCCGTTTGATGGGCGCCGAGGCCTGAACGCAGGGGGTAGCCTCCTGCCAAGAAGCTCAGTCGGCAGCCGTGGCGGAGAGCGGTGTTGAGAGCGCCTCCAGCGATTGCCCCTCGGCGGGAACCGCCAGGACCGCCGCCAGCACGCCAGCCCCGGCCATCAGCGCCCCGGCGAAGAGATAGCCCCCGCAAATGGCCAGCGGCGAGCCGTCGCCGATCAGCCGGCCAAAGACCAAAGGTGCCAGCACGCCCCCCAGCGCGGTGCCGAAGGCGTAGAACAAAGCGATCGCCAGGGCCCGGATTTCCAGCGGAAACAGCTCGCTCGCGGTGAGATAGGCGGCGCTGGCGGCGGAGGAGGCAATGAAGAAGATCGCCGCCCAGGCCAGGGTCTGCGTCGTCGCATCGAACCATCCGTGCAGAAACCCGTAGCCGGTGGCGGCGAGCAGCGCGCCGGAGAGGATATAGGTGGCGGCCAGCATGATCCGCCGCCCCAGCGTATCAAAGAGCCAGCCCAGCCATAGCGGCCCGAGAAAATTCCCTGCCGCCAGCGGCAACAGATACAAGCCGGCGCGCCCCTGCGGGACGTGGTAGAAGCGCGTGAGCATCAGCGCGTAGGTGAAGAACAGCGCATTATATAAAAACGCCTGCGCCGCCATCAGTGCCAGCACCAGCACCGTGCGGGCGCGGTAGGTGCGCAGCAGCACCGGCAGGATCACGCCCAGCCCGAAGCTCTTGCGCGGCTGCAGTGTCAGTTTCGGCAGATCCTCCGGCCCCGCGCTGTCCGTCCGTGCCTCGATCTCGCGCATCAGCGCCTCGGCCTCCTGCGCGCGCCCATGGGTGATCAGCCAGCGCGGGCTCTCAGGGATGATCCGGCGCGGCGCCAGCACCCCCAGCCCGATCACCGCGCCGATGCCAAATTCCAGCCGCCAGCCGAGATTCTCCGGCAACCAATGCGGGTTGAGCAGGACCAGACTCATCCCGGCGCCGATCACCGCCCCCAGCCAATAGGTGCCGTTGAGCCCGAGGGCGACGCGCCCGCGCAGCCGGGCCGGGATCAACTGTAACCGATGCGAGGCCCCCACTGCATGGGGCTGGACTTTACCGTGATGTCTCTGCGACGCGCTGGGGCATCCAGAAGTCTCTGATTGCTGGCACGACGATGGGTATGTCGTGATAGGCGGTCTTGAGGTACGATTTTATGTCGATGCCTTTGGGCGGCGGCCCGGCGGGGATAGCCAGTTCGTCGGCGCAGTAGAGCAGGATTGGCAGCAGGAGGCCGTATTGAATGTTTTTTGCGTTGAGTAATGGCGCCCACGCCTTCCAGCGCAATTTCATCGCG
>NZ_JHYG01000010.1 GCF_000687875.1 Acidocella facilis ATCC 35904
TCCGGCAACCAGGCTCAAAGAGTTGCTCCCATGGAACTGGAGCATGGAGAAATCCGCCGCAGATCAAGCAACTGCGGTGCTCAGCTGACGCTTACCCAATAGCCGACAAAAGCCCTGATCTGAAAGGAGTGGCTCCAGTTTTTGCCCCAGGCGGAGACATAGAGCGGCTTGACGAAACTCGCCGCATGGCGCTCGGGAAATCCATAGGCGCCAAACCCCTCGATCTGCCGGAAACATGCCCCGGCAACGCAATCGTCTCGCCATGGTCGAACGGACAGACCGAGGGGCAGATCACGCGCCTTGGCGCCCCAGAAGATTAGCCCTTGTTGATCGACGCCGCGCTATCTTATGGCAAACCCAAACTACAAGCCCGCAGACAGCGATGACCTGCCGCCCAAGGTCGATAAAAGCCTCTATTATGCCAATGATGTCCCGCAACCAGGCAGCTAGGCTTTCGCAGCACTTTCGTAATTGTAAAATCCGCGCCCGGATTTGCGCCCCATCCATCCGGCATTCACATATTTCACAAGCAGCGGGGCAGGGCGGTATTTGTCTTCGCCCAGTTCCGCATGAAGCACGCGCATGATCGAAAGCAGCGTGTCCAGTCCGATAAAATCAGCAAGCGCCAGGGGGCCCATCGGATGATTGGCGCCGAGCTTCATCGCGTTGTCGATCGAATTCGCGTCCGCAACGCCTTCCGCCAGCATGAAGATGGCTTCGTTCAGCATCGGGCAAAGCAGGCGATTGACGATAAAACCCGGGGCATCCTGCGCAACCGCGGCCGTCTTGTTCAGTTGCGCAGCAAGTTTTGTCGCCAGTTCGTAGGTTTGTTCCGAGGTGGCCAACCCACGGATGATCTCGACCAGCTTCATCATCGGGACGGGATTGAAGAAATGCAGCCCGATGAATTTATCCGGCCGGCCGGACAACGCGGCCAGAGCGGTAATGGAAATCGAGGATGTATTAGAGGCCAATATCGTCTCTGGCGCCAGAACATCCTTGAGTTCCGCGTAGATCGCCTCTTTGATCTGCAGGGATTCCGGAACGGCTTCGATGACGATATCGGTTCCGGCCAAGGCGTGATAATCGGTCGAGCTGATCAGGCGCGCAAGCGCGCTGGCTTTGTCGGCTTCCGTTATCGTCGCCTTGGAAACCTGCCGTTCCATGTTTTTATGGATCGTGGCAAGGCCTTTATCCAAAGCCGCCGCGAACGCGTCCACGAGCACCACGTCAAAACCGGATATCAGCGCCGCGTGAGCGATGCCGTTTCCCATCAAACCCGCGCCGATGATACCGATTTTGCGGATGCTCATGATTAAAGGGCCTTCTCTAGTTCGGGCAGAAT
Organism: Acidocella facilis ATCC 35904; assembly: GCF_000687875.1. Classification (GTDB taxonomy): domain Bacteria; phylum Pseudomonadota; class Alphaproteobacteria; order Acetobacterales; family Acetobacteraceae; genus Acidocella; species Acidocella facilis. The sequence goes on from NZ_JHYG01000010.1 coordinate 1,346, forward strand.
CGTGAACAGGTCGCCGACAAGTCCGTAATCGGCCACCTGAAAGATCGGCGCGTCCTCATCCTTGTTGATGGCGACGATGACCTTGGAGTCCTTCATGCCGGCCAGATGCTGAATGGCGCCCGAAATGCCAACCGCGATGTAAAGTTCGGGGGCGACGATTTTACCGGTCTGGCCGACCTGATAATCATTGGGCACGAAGCCCGCATCCACGGCGGCGCGTGACGCGCCAACAGCGGCGCCAAGCTTGTCGGCGATCGGCTCTATCAGCTTGGCGAAATTATCGCCCGCCTGCATGCCGCGGCCGCCCGAGATGATGATGCGGGCGGCGGTGAGTTCCGGCCGCTCGGACTTGGAAATCTCCTCGCCGACATAGGCGGATTTTTCCGCCGGGCGGGCCGCGGAAATGGCCTCAACCGGCGCCGCGCCGCCTTCCACGGCGACGGGGTCGAAGGACGCCGCACGCACGGTGATGATTTTCACCTTGTCAGCGGATTTGACGGTCGCCATGGCGTTGCCGGCATAGATCGGCCGGACGAAGGTATCGGCATCGACGACATCCGAGATATCGGAAATAGGCTGCACGTCCAGCAAGGCCGCGACACGGGGCAGGACGTTTTTTCCGGACGCGGTGGCAGCCTGCAGAATATGGCTGTAATTTCCAGCAACCGACATGATCAACGCGGCCATCGGTTCAGCGAGGTGATGCGCATAAGCCGCCTCATCCGCCACCAGCACCTTGGACACGCCAGCGAGTTTCGCCGCCTGTTCCGCGATGTTTCTGACATTTTCGCCCGCGACGAGGACATGCACATCGCCAAGCCGGGCCGCCGCGGCAATGGCCGAGCGTGACGGCTGCTTGATGCCGGCGGCGTCAAAATCAAGGATCACCAAAGACGTCATGATCAGATCACCTTTGCTTCGTTGCGGAGTTTCTCGACCAGGCTGGCCACGTCCGGCACCTTGATGCCAGCTTTGCGCGTCGGTGGCTCGCTGACATTGATCAAGGTCAAACGCGGCGTGATATCCACGTTAAGATCGGCCGGCTTGAGCGTATCGATGGTTTTTTTGCGGGCTTTCATGATGTTCGGCAGCGACGCGTAGCGCGGCTCATTCAGCCGCAAATCCGCGGTGATGACGGCCGGCAGGGTCAGTTTCACCGTCTCCAGGCCGCCGTCGATTTCGCGGGTCACGGTCGCGGCGCCGTCGGCGATCTCAACCTTGGAGGCGAATGTCGCCTGCGGCCAGTCGAGCAGGGCGGCGAGCATCTGCCCGGTTGCGTTCATGTCATCGTCGATCGCCTGTTTGCCGAGGATCACCGCCTCAACATCTTCCTTCAGCGCCACTTCCTTCAGGATCTTGGCGACGGCCAAAGGTTCAACGGCAGTTTCGGTTTCCACCAGAATGCCCCGGTCAGCGCCCATGGCCAGCGCGGTCCGGATGGTTTCCTGGGCCTGGGTCACGCCGATCGAGACCGCGATGATCTCAGACGCGATGCCCTTTTCCTTCAGGCGAACGGCTTCTTCCACGGCGATTTCATCGAAGGGGTTCATCGACATTTTCACGCCGGCGGTTTCCACGCCCGACCCATCGGACTTGACGCGAACCTTGACGTTATAGTCGACCACCCGCTTCACGGCGACCAGCAATTTCATTTTGATACCTCTGAACTGTCCCTCGAAGGGTCATCCTTGATATGCGATGCCCGACGCTTTGGATAGCCTTTATTTACTCGCGAGTAAATAAACTCAGCCGAGCCGTTTCAGCCTGGAGATGGCCTCTTTGACATCCTCCAAAGGCCCGCAATAGCTGAGGCGGAAATACCGGCCGCCGCGTTGCGCGTCGAAATCCAGCCCCGGCGTCGCGGCGATATTCTGCGCCGCCAGCAAGCGCGCGCAGAAGGTGGCACTGTCCTGCGCCCGGCCTTCGATGTCGGCGTAAAGGTAGAAGGCCCCATCGGGCGGGGAGAATGTTGAGAAGCCGGCCTCCCGCAACCCCGCCATCATCAACTCCCGGGCATGGGCGTACCCGGCGCGATTCGCTTCGAGTTCCGCCCCGCAATCCATGGCGGCCTCCGCGGCCACCTGCGCGATATGGGGCGGGCAGATGAACATATTCTGGGCGAGGCGCTCGGTGATGCGCACCATGTCCTCGGGCAGTACCATCCAGCCGATCCGCCAGCCGGTCATGGAAAAATACTTGGAAAACGAGTTGATGACGATGGCGCTCGCGGAAAACTGGGCGGCGGAGGCCTGCGGTTTGCCGTAAGTGAGGCCGTGATAGATCTCGTCCGAGATCAGGCGAATCCCGGCCGCATCGCAATAATGGCAAAGCGCCGCCAGCTTGTCCGGCGGCAGCATCGAGCCGGTGGGGTTCGCCGGGCTGGCGACGATCAGCCCATCGGGCTTGCGGGGCAGGGCGTCGAGCATTTCCACAGTCGGCTGAAACCCTGTCTCGATGCCGCAGGGCAGGACCAGCGGCCGTAGCCCGAGTGCTAGTAAAATATTGTAATAAGGCGGGTAGTAGGGAGCCGCGAGCGCGACCACGTCGCCAACATCGAAGCTCGAGAGAAAGGCCAGGGGAAATCCGCCCGAGGCGCCGACGGTCACCGCGATGCGGGTGGGCGGCACCTCTATGCCGTACCATTCGGCGATATGCCGGGCGATCCGGGCTTTCAGCGATGGCAGGCCCAGCCCGTCAGTATACCCCAAGGCGGCGCCGCTTCGCAGGGCGGCCTCAACGGCCTGGCGCGCCCCGGCCGGCAGGCCGGTCCCCGGTTGACCGACCTCCATACGCAAAATCTTCGCCTCACCCGCAGGCAGGCTTGCGGCGCGCCGGTTGGCGGCGAGGATGACATCCATCACCTGAAAGGGCGGGACGAGCCGTCCCGCGCCGATCTTCAGAGCCAATTCAGCGCCCGCCGATGGCCAGTCCGTTGGCGCCCGGCGCCGTGCTGGCGCGGCAGCTGGCCTCGCCACCCGGGACATTGTTCGGGCAGGAGATGATGTTGGCGCGGCCAGGGGCGGGGATGGGGGCGTTTTGGCCGGTCAACGCGTTGTCCAGACCAATGCGCGCGGCCGCCGCCGCGGCGTTCTGCCCGGTGCCGGTGGCCGCCGCCCGGAAGGCATCATTGCCGCCGGTATAGGCCATCTCGGCAGCCAGATCCGGCGTTGGGGCGGTCCTGGGCGAGGCGGCCAGTAAGATGCCGGTGCCCGGCGCAATCCGCCCCGTGCCAAAGAGATTATTCATCGAGGTCACGCAAATCACCGCGCCGCCCTTTTTGTCCAAAGCCATGAAGCTGGCCGAGGCGGGCAGCTTCCGTCCGGCAGCGTCAGGCGATACGGGCAGGCTGGCGACCTGATATCCCCCCTGCTGCGTTATGTCCGGCGCGCCATAGTGCGGTGTCGCATTCACAAGATCGCCTGTGGTCAGGCCGCCGCCGGCTTGGTCGGCGGCCTTTGCGAATTGCGCCGCCCCAATGCCCGCATAGAGCCCGTTGACGCCGTTCACACGCAGGCTCTCCAGCGTCGCGGCGAGGTCGGGCTGCTGCAAATTGGCGCCCGCCGCCAGCAAGGTGCCGCCGGGGGCGAACACCGCCGCAGCCTGCGGGTCTGCCAGCAGGGCGTTGCCCACCACCTGGAGGTCGCTCTCCAGGGCCTGCGAGACCGGGGCCCCCCCGGCCAGCCGTTCGGCCGGGACAATCACGGAAGATAGCGGCAATTGACCATAGCGCACCTGCATCGCCAGGAGTCCGCGCGCCAGCAGCGGCACGGCGGCCGGGCGGTCGCCGCTCGTCTGCGCTGGAAGCCCAGCAGGGAAGCTCAGCATGACCGGCTTCTGCATTTTCCCATCCGGGCCGGGCATCTTGATGATGCAGGCACCGCCGCCGCCGAGCCCGCCGCGGGAGGGCAGGGTCACGGCCTGGGCGAAGCCTTCAGCCGCCGCCGCGTCAACCGCATTGCCGCCACGGTTCAGGATATCACGCCCAATCACCGCCGCCTCGGGCGCATCGGCCACGGCATAACCGAACTGGGAGGGCACCGTTCCGGAGGTCGGGCTGCCGTCATTCAAGCCGAGCAACTCATGTCCGAGAGAGTGGCCGACACCGCAGCCGGTGAGCAGGGAAAGGGCGGCGAGGGCGCCGAAGGCGCGAAGGCGGTTCTGCAAGTTAATTGACCCTTGAGACACGTGACCCGGTTTGCTTAGCCGTGAACGCCATGACTCGCAACGCCAGCCTCACGGTACGGCCAAAGACGGGTTTTCCAGGAAGACGACATCCCGCCCCTGGCGCTGCAGCACCTGCCCGCCGTCGATCACCAGCGTCTGGCCATGGAAGGCGGGGCTGGCGAGAATAAAATCGATCGCGTTCAAAATCTGATCCGGCGTACAGCCCTGGCCCATCAGGTTGTTACGATGGCTGCGCTCGAACTCCGCTTCCGACTGCAATTTGCTGATCAGGGTCAGGCCGGGTGCAATGCCGGCGACGCGCAGCGTTGGCGCCAAGGCCATGGCGTGCATCTGGATCATGCCATGCAGCGCGATTTTCGACAGGCTGTAGGAAAAGTAATCCGGGTTGAGGCCAAACACCTTGTTATCGACGATGCTGATCGCAACGCCGGCCCGATTCCGGCTGACCAGGGATTTATACATAAATTGGGTGAGCAGCGCCGGGGCGAAGAGATTGACCCGCATATGCGCTTCCAGCCCCGCCGGCGTCACCGAAACCGCGCTGTCATAGTCAAAGCCCGAGGCGCTGTTGATCAGCAGGCCGATGGGGCAGATGCTGTCACATTGGCGGAAGGCCGCCTCGACCTGTTCCGCATCGCCCAGATCGGCGCCGACCGCGCTGGCATGTCCACCGGCGGCGATAATGTCGCGGACAACCTGGTCAGCTCCCTCGGCGGCCTTGTGGTAATGCACGAAGACATGGCGTTCGCTCGTGCCCAGATGCCGCGCGATGATGCCGCCCAGCCGCCGCCCGCCTCCGGTAACCAAGACGCCTTCCATGATGTTCCCTCTTCGACCGATAACTGCCCTGAGGGAAATAGACGAGCCGCCCGGTAAACCCAAGCCCCGGCTGGCGGGTGATATTGGTCCAGAAAAAACGCCCCTTGTTGCGGCGCGTGGGGCAAAAAAATCTCACGAGATGTCGCCGGTCGGCAATAAGCTCCTGAATCCTGTAGGGAATTCGTGTTTGGGCTTGCCAGAGTGGTTCAGCCGGTGCATTGCGCAGCCTGTATGAAGGCCTAAATTGATCGAATGCCAGCTTCCCAGGAGTGCGCTTTGTTGAAGACACCTGATCTGCCCGCGACGGCCGCGCCGCAAATTTTGACGCATTTGCAGCGCCTGGAAGCCGAGGCGATTCATATCATGCGTGAGGTGGTGGCGGAGAGTGAAAACCCCGTCATGCTGTACTCCGTGGGCAAAGACAGCGCGGTGATGCTGCATCTCGCCCGCAAGGCATTCTACCCCTCGCCCCCGCCATTTCCGCTTCTCCATGTCGATACGACCTGGAAGTTCAAGGCCATGTATGAGCTGCGTGACCGCATGGCCAAAGAGAGCGGCATGGAGCTGCTCGTCTATCAAAATCCGGAAGCGAAAGAGAAAGGCATCAATCCTTTCGATCACGGCCCCTTGCACACGGATATGTGGAAGACCGAGGGGCTGAAGCAGGCGCTCGACAAATACGGGTTTGACGCGGCCTTCGGCGGCGCGCGCCGGGACGAGGAGAAGAGCCGCGCGAAGGAGCGGATTTTCTCTTTCCGGTCAGCCAACCATCGCTGGGACCCGAAGGCGCAGCGGCCGGAATTGTGGAACCTCTATAACGCCAAGAAAAACAAGGGCGAAAGCATTCGCGTTTTTCCCATATCCAACTGGACCGAGCTGGATATCTGGCAATATATCCAGCTGGAGCGCATCCCGATCGTGCCGCTTTATTTCGCGGCTGAACGCCCTGTCGTGGAGCGTGACGGGTTGTTGATCATGGTCGATGATGACCGGTTTCGCCTGCGCGATGGTGAAACGCCGGTTATGAAATCCGTCCGGTTTCGCACGCTTGGCTGCTATCCTCTGTCGGGTGCGGTTGAAAGCAAGGCTCAGTCCATCAGTGAAGTGATCCAGGAAACCCTGCTCACCACCACCTCCGAACGGCAGGGGCGTGTGATCGACAAGGATGCAGGTGGTGCCAGCATGGAAAAGAAGAAGCAGGAGGGATATTTCTGATGTCCGAAATTCAGACCGGCTCCTATAAGGTCGATGCGCTGATCGCCGAGGATATTGACGCTTATCTCCTGCAGCATCAGCATAAATCCCTGCTGCGCTTCATCACCTGCGGTTCCGTCGATGACGGAAAATCGACTCTGATCGGGCGCCTGCTGTATGATTCAAAAATGATCTTCGAGGATCAGCTGGCGGCGCTTGAGTCCGATTCCAAAAAAATCGGTACGCAAGGGCAGAATATCGATTTTGCATTGCTGGTTGATGGCCTCGCGGCCGAACGCGAACAAGGGATCACCATCGACGTCGCCTATCGGTTCTTTGCGACGGAAAAGCGGAAATTCATCGTCGCCGACACGCCAGGTCACGAGCAATATACGCGAAACATGGTGACGGGCGCCTCCACAGCTGATCTTGCCATCATTCTCGTGGATGCGCGCAAGGGCATTTTGACCCAGACCCGCCGCCACTCTTATCTGGCCCATCTCATCGGCATCCGCCACCTCGTGCTGGCGGTGAACAAGATGGATCTGATCGGATATGATCAGCAGACATATGATCGCATTGTCGATGAATATAAAAGCTTTTCGCAAAGCATAGGGATCAAATCATTCACTCCCATGCCGATCTCCGGGTATGTGGGTGACAATATCACCGAGCGCTCCAGCAACACGCCCTGGTATACAGGCGTGCCTCTGGTCGAGCTTCTGGAAAATGTTGAACTGGATGTAACGGCGGACCAGGGCAAGGCGTTTCGCATGCCGGTGCAATGGGTGAACCGGCCGAATTTGGATTTCCGCGGCTTCTCCGGTCTTGTCGCGACGGGCCTCGTCAAGCGCGGTGATGCCATCCGTGTCCTGCCGTCCGGAAAGACCTCTTCGATCGATCGGATCGTGACATTCGACGGGGATCTCGAGCAGGCTGTCGCCGGCCAGTCCGTGACGCTGTGCCTGACCGACGAAATCGATTGCTCGCGCGGCGATGTGATCACCACGGCCGATGAACCGGTGCAGGTTGCCGACCAGTTTGAAGCGACGATCGTCTGGATGGCCGACGAGATGATGACACCTGGCCGGTCCTATTGGATGAAGATCGGAACGCAGATTGTTTCGGCTTCTATCCAGGCGCCCAAATATCAGATCAACGTCAATACGCTGGAACGGACGGCGGTCAAGACGCTTGAGTTGAACGCGATCGGCGTCGCGAATATCACCACCGATCGCGCGATCCCGTTCGAAGCCTACGAGACCAACCGAACGCTGGGTGGCTTCATCATCATCGAAAAGATGACGAACGCGACTGTTGCTGCCGGGATGCTGCATTTCTCGCTCAGGCGGTCTCAAAATGTGCATTGGCAGGCGCTGGATGTGTCGCGGGATGTTCGCGCCAGCCTGAAAAATCAAAAGCCAGTGGTGCTTTGGTTCACGGGGCTTTCCGGGGCAGGGAAGAGCACGATTGCCAATCTGGTCGAGAAAAAACTGGTCCGGATGAACCGGCATACATTCCTGCTGGATGGTGACAATGTTCGTCATGGCTTGAACAAGAATCTGGGCTTCACCCAGGCGGACCGTATCGAAAATATTCGCCGCGTCGGTGAGGTCGCGAAGCTGATGACGGATGCCGGGTTGATCGTCATCACCGCCTTCATTTCGCCGTTCCGCTCGGAGCGCGACATGGTGCGGCAAATGATGGCGCCGAATGAGTTCGTTGAGGTATTTGTTGATACGGCCTTGGAAGAGGCGGAACGGCGCGATGTAAAAGGGCTGTATAAGAAGGCGCGATCCGGCGAATTGAAGAATTTCACTGGAATCGACAGCCCCTATGAGGCGCCGCTCGATCCAGAGATTCGCATCGATACGTCCAGGATGACGCCTGAAGAAGCCGCGGATATGATCGTGGAAAGGCTGATTCCGTGACAGATCTTGAATTGGCCAAGGCCATCGCGGAGGCGGCGGGGAAGTTGTTGCTTGAGCTGCGGGGGACGAACTTGTTCTCCGGCAAGGCGTTGGGAAAGGCCGGGGATCGCGTCGCGAATGCCTTCATCATGGAGGCGCTTGCGGAAAATCGTCCTGATGATGCTGTGCTCTCTGAAGAGGAAAGAGACAATCCCTCCCGGCTGCAGGCGGAGCGTGTCTGGATCGTCGATCCGTTGGATGGTACGCGCGAATATGCCGAAGGCCGCGATGATTGGGCGGTTCATGTCGGCCTCGCGATCAATGGCGTGGCCAAAATTGGCGCGGTCGCTCTTCCCGCAAGCGGTGTGGTCATGCTCTCCGAACCTCAGGACGTAAAGCAGAGCCCTGAAAAATTGCGAATGCTGGTCAGCCGGTCGCGACCGGCCAAGGAAGCGCTTGATGTCGCCGAGGCTCTGGGGGCTGAGTTGGTGCCGATGGGCTCCGCGGGCGCCAAGGCGATGGCGGTTCTGCGTGGTGATGCCGATATCTATCTCCACACGGGAGGGCAGTATGAATGGGATAATTGCGCCCCGGCAGCTGTTGCTTTGGCGGCTGGACTGCATGCCTCACGCGTGGACGGAACTGATCTGGTCTATAACAATGCCGACCCTTATCTGCCGGACCTGCTGATCTGTAAGAAAGAATTGGCGCCTCACGTTTTTCAAAAACTATCCGCGTGCCGCCCGGTTGAATAACGGAAGCTTTTAAAACGGGCTGGCTTCGATCGGCCAAGATGGCGCAGGGCGGCCGAAATGGTAGCCCTGCATCAATTGAAACCCCGTCTCGTTGAGAGCCTGCTTTTGCGAAAGCCGCTCCACCCCTTCCGCAATCACGTGCAGCCCAAGAATTTTAGAAAGATGCAAAATACCGGCGGCCATTTTTTCTGAATTCGCGGTTTGACCGACCCCAGCAATCAGCGAGCGATCGACTTTTAAAAGATCGAAGGGGTATTTGTGCAGCCAGCTTAATGAAGAATATCCGGTTCCGAAATCGTCGAGAGCCAGGCGGAAGCCGCGCTGCTTCAAATCCTCAAGAATGTTTAGGGAACGTTCGGGATAGGACATCGCGGATTGTTCCGTGACTTCAAGAATAAACCGGCTTGTTGGCACGGCTTCGTTCAAGCAGATCGCTTCGAGTTGAGCGGGCAGTTCGGTGTTCGCCAACTGCACCGCAGAGATATTCAAACTGACCAAGCTATTCGCATTGCCACCGTTTTGCGTGTGGCTTTTCATCCAGTGGCATGCGGATCTCATGACATGCAGGCCAATTTCATTGATCAGCCCGGTCTCCTCGGCCACGGAAATGAATTCGCTCGGCGGAATGATGTCCCGCTCTCTTTGCCAGCGCAATAACCCCTCATAGGCAAAGACGTCGCCGGTGAACGTATCGATGATGGGTTGATAATGCAGCACAAGCTCGTTGCGTTGAACAGCCTCCCTGAGTTCGGCTTCAAGCTCAACGCGCCGCTCGACCGTCTTGTGCATTGGCGATTCGAAGCGAACAATCGGTTGTTCCTTATGCCGCTTCGCCTCATACATGGCGATATCGGCGTCGCGCAGTGCGGGTTCGTGGTCCTGGTAATGGCTGAGGGCGCTGACGAGCCCGATGCTGACGCCGACTGTATAAGGCTTACCACCCAGTATGTAGGGGGCGGTAAGAGAGGCCAGCAAGGTCTGTGCTGTTTTTAAAATCGCATCAGGATCCTCTTCTATGCTCTGCAGCAAAACGAATTCATCACCGGAATGCCGGCCGACAATGCATTTATCCTGTGAGGACGCGTCCTGGCGTGCTGATGGATTGCACCGTGCGGCCAGGGCTGACAATCTTTCAGCCACCTGAATCAGAAGTTCGTTGCCTCTATGATGCCCCAAACTGTCATTGATGAGTTTGAAGCGATCAAGATCAAGAAACAGCAGGCCGTAATCCGGACCGCGGCCGCTCGCCTTCGCCGCCATCGCGGCCCGCATTTCTGCAAAGAAGCCTTTGCGGTTCAGCAACCCTGTCAGAGAGTCGTGCGTTGCATCATACTCGGCGAGTGTCCTGGCCCGCTCGAGTTCTTCGGCCAGTTGATGCTGCTCCTGCAGCGCTTGCTTTAAGTCGCTCGCCGTCTGCGTTGCCGTTTCCGCAAGTAGGCTCTTTTCAAAAACGGTTTTTTCCAACGCGTCGGCTTGAGCTAACAGTAGATCCGCCAACTCGATAATAAACGCTGACGCGCCGCTCATCATTATGAAAGGCTCGAACCGGTTTGAATCGCATCTCGCCAGGGCTGCGCGGCACGCTACGGAAAGCGGTGTATCCTCGCTTAAAATGAGCGTTTCCGGCTTCGCCGATACGATCAATTCCCGTAAGGGGCGTTTTAAAAAAACTTCCCGCCCAAATGGCCGGCTGATCACCGCGAGAAAAACCCGGCGGCTTAACAGGATACGGCTTTGGTTGTTTTCCTCGATGATGACCCCGGGAAGAGCCTGTTCTCTCTGAAAAAGGGCTTCGAGCGTAATCGCGGTTTCGTCGATGGAGATGATGTTCGTCCAAGCTTTGAATTGGTTTTCAGGCCGGAAAATCGAAGCGAGTCGAATATCATCCATGAAATCGAGCGTAACCGCCAAAACAAACAACGTGAAGAGAAAGTTACGTTACGTTAGGCGAGATTCTGTTTAAAAATCAAGACGATTTTGGTGTGTTTGTCCTGTTGCTCTCTTTTCCGTTGTCAGAAGCCAAATTCGACATGGCGATCATTTCGCGCAATCAGCCTTTGATAGCGGCTGAGCGCCAGAACCGGGAAGAAACGCGGATAGCCGTGATATTTCAGATAGAAGACGCGCGGAAACCCGACGGCATTATAAGGTGCCTCGCTCCAGCTTCCATCGCTGCCTTGCGTCGATTGCAGATATTGGATGCCACGTTGCACGGCTTCATGCTCCACCAATCCTGCCGCCATCAGGCCCAGCAGCGCCCAGGCCGTCTGGCTCGGTAGGCTCTGGGCGGCAACGCCGTGGAATTCCCCCGAAGGCGCGTCTGCGTAGGTCTCGCAATCCTCACCCCATCCGCCATCTTGGCGCTGTTTGGAAATAAGCCACGCCGCCGCCTTTTCGATCATCGGATCGTCATGCGGAATTCTGGCGGCATTCAAGGCGCACAGCACCGACCAGGTGCCGTAGATATAATTCGTGCCCCAGCGCCCAAACCAGGACCCGTCAGGCTTCTGCGTTTCTCTCAGGTAGGCAATCCCGCGCTGGATCGCGGGCTGGTCCTCGGCGTGGCCAAGCTGCGCGAGAAAAGAGATGCAGCGCGCGGAGACATCCTCGGTCGGCGGGTCGAGCAGCGCGCCATGATCCGCAAACGGGATATGGTTGAGATATTGCCGGTCGTTGTTGATATCGAAGGCGCCCCAGGCGCCGTTGGTCGATTGCATGCCGATGATCCATTCCCGCGCGCGGGCAATGCTTTCGGCATATTTCGGATCGCCGGCGCGGTGCAGCAGCATCGCGACCACGGCGGTGTCATCAACATCGGGGTAATGCGGGTTGTTGTACTGGAAGGCCCACCCGCCGGGGCGCGTGCCTGGCGTGTTATCGGCCCAGTCACCGACAAGTTCCAGTTCCTGGCGCGGGATCAGCCAATCGCAGGCGGCGGCAAGCGCGTCCTTGTCTCCGGCTTCCGCCAAGGCGTGTCCGGCGAGCGCCGTATCCCAAATGGGTGACAGGCAAGGCTGGCAATAGGCTTCGGTCTCGCCGACCACGAGCAGCTTGCGAACCGCGTTCCAGGCGATGTCAAAATGCGCGGCATCGCCGAAATGGTCGAACATCATCGTGGCATTGGCCATTGCCGGATAGATGGCGCCGAGCCCATCCTCACCGTTGAGCCGCTCAATGCTCCAATCGATCGCCTTGCGCACGGCCTTTTCGCGGGTGCGGGTCGGGAAGGCCGGTTCGGCGATCCGCAGCACATCGTCCAATATCTTGAAGGCTGGGCCCCAGGCGGATTTGTAGGGGCCGCGGATCCAGTCCTTCACCTGATCGGGCGGGGTGACGAACAGCTCGTCGATGCGGATCTGGCGGGGATTGCGCGCTCGTGGCTTCACCGCGGCCAAGACCATCAGTGGCACCATCACGGTGCGCGACCAGTAGGATACCTTGCGCATCGTGAAGGGGAACCAGTCCGGCATCAATACCGCTTCCACCGGGATGACGGGGCAGGCCGTCCAGGGCACGGCGCCGAACAGGGCCATCTGAAAGCGGGTGAAAACATTGCTGCGTTCGGCGCCGCCGGCCGCCCGTATCGCGGCTCTGGCGCGGCGCATATGCGGCGCCTCGGGGCTGTCGCCGATCGCCTTCAGCGCGAAATACGCCTTCACCGAACAGGAGAGATCCATTTTGCCGCCGTGAAACAACGGCCAGCCGCCGTCACAACCGGGATAGTCGCCCTGGATCCGGCGCAGATAGACGCCGATCTTGGCTTGCAGCCCGTCATCAATGCGGTCGAGATAATGCTCGAGCAGCACATATTCGGCGGGAATCGTGGCGTCGGCTTCCAGCTCGTAGCAATAATGCCCATCGGCGCGCTGCTCCGTACGGAGGGAGGCGCGGGCCTGTTCAATCGCATCGTCCAGAATGGCGTTCATCGGAGCGGCTTTGGCAGTTTTTTCCGGGGTTTTCCAGTGCCTATGCGAGCATGGCTGAGATTAGAGCTGGCTCAGCAGGGCCTTTGCCGCTGCCTCGCCCGAGCGGATGGCGCCTTCAATCGTCGCCGGCAGGCCCGTGTCGGTCCAATCCCCGGCCAGCGCAACCAAGGGGCGGGGGCTGTGCGGCCCTGGCCGCTTGGCCAGCTGCGCGGGGGTGCAGGCGAATGTGGCGCGCTTTTCCCACAGCACCCGATACGGCGGAAGCGGCAGGGTTTGGCCCAGAACCTGGCAGACCTCCTGCCAGACCTGTGCTGCGATGGCCTCCTGCCCCAGATGCGCATGGCGGTTGGCGGCCGAGATGGTGACGGAAATCACAGTCTCGCGCAGGAAGATCCATTCCGTCAGCCCGCCGATGACGCCATGGAACGTCGCCTCCGCGGGCCCGCGCGGCGTTTTGAAATGCAGGTTGCAGATCGATTCGAACGCATCGGGCACGTCCAGCTCCGGCATCAGCTCTTTCGCAACCCAGGGCGGAACCGCCAGGATTGTCGGCTGGTTCGGGGGCAAATGCGTGACGCGCTCGCCAAACCGCAATTCGGCGCCGTGCTGCTGCAGCCAGGCCAAGGCCGGGTCCACGAAGCTTTCCGAAAGCCCCAGCCTGGCCCAGCGTGGCAAGGCGGCAAAACCGCCGCGCTCCACGGTTTCCGCCAACACCGCCCCCAAAGGCTGGGCGGCGGCGATGTCCGGCATGGTGTTGAGGGCGGCGATGGCCAGCGGCTCCAGCAGGCGTTCATAAAGCGGCCCGTGCCCGACCAGTGGCTTGACCAGATCACCAGGGCGCGCCTGCAGCAATTTCTTCAAGGCAAGATAATCCGCAAGGCGTGTGCCCGGCACGCGCCGGCGCGGCGCGGCGATCCACCAGGGAATCCGGCCGTGATTCAGCCTCAGCGTCCAGCCGCGATTGGTTTTCAGGTCGTGAAACGGAAAATTTGCCTCGTCCGGCCCGGTGAGTGTGTGCTCGGCGCCGATCCGGCGCAAATACCGCAACGCATCCTTATTGCCGGACAGCAGCAAATGGTTGCCGTTATCGATACGGCAGCCGAGCTGCTTGTCGAAATAGGAGCGGGCGCGCCCGCCAGCCTGCGGCGCCGCCTCGGACAGCATAATCTGATGGCCCGCCTCCGTGAGGGCGCAGGCGGCTGAAAGCCCGGCCAGCCCGGCGCCGATGATTTGGATTTTCATTCAGCCCACCAGAAGCTGTGCGGCCAGCCAGAGCTTGCGCCATTTCGGCAGGCTCACCCGGCCCCGGCGATAGTCGAAATGTCGCCGCCGGAGTTCCGCCAGCAAGGGGTGATAGCTGGCCGCCATCATGCGCGCCGGCCGCATCGCCTTGGCATCGCAGCGTGCCATCGCGTCATGGGCGCGGCGGAAATTCAGCTCGGCCATGGCCGCAACCGCGCCGCAGGCCCGCGCCAGGCCGGGGGCATCGAGGATCCGGGTCGGGTCGGCCGGCACCCCGGCCGCGGCAAGATGTTCCGCGGGCAGGTAAATGCGTCCGCGTTCCGCGTCCTCGGCCACGTCGCGCAGAATATTCGTCAGCTGCAGCCCGCGGCCGAACGCATGGGCGACGTCGTCCGCCGCCGGGGAGGCGTCGCCAAACACCCGCACCGAGAGCCGCCCGACGGCGGAGGCGACACGGTCGCAATAGAGATCAAGAAACGCCAGATCCGGCGCGATGATCGGCGCCCCCGCATCCATCTCCATGCCATCGATGATGGCGATGAAATCCTCCTGGCGGGGCTGATAATCCTGGATCACGCTCAGCAAGGCGCGGGTGACGGCACAGTCCGCGATCCCCTGCTCGTACAGCGCGGAAATCCGCTCGCGCCAGCCCTGCAACTCCGCCTGCTTGGTCGGAAAATCCCGCCCCTCCTCATCGGCGATGTCATCGACAATGCGGCAGAACGCATAGATCGCATACATCCCATCCCGGCGCTCGGGGGCGAGGATTTTCATGCCGTGATAGAATGAGGTGCCGGACGCCTTCACCAGCGCGGTGATGAAGGCGATATCGTCAGGGCGGATCATAACGCGTATCTGAGCCCTTTCAGGCTGGCGTTGAGAATGTCGAATTTGGACAGCTTGACCCGCGTGGCCAGCGGATCGCCAGCGCGCAACAACGATGTCAGCCGCCGCGCCAGCGCGCAAATGATCGCGGTTTCAATCCGCAGTCGGCGGGATCTGACCCGTCCGGGCAGGGCGGCGGCATCGCGGTTCAGCGCCTCCGTGGCATCCAGCATCCTGTCGAAGACCGCCCGCAAGGCCGGGCTTGTCTCTGGCCGGGCGATGTCATCCGTGGTCAGGCCCTGTTCGCGCAACCAGGCCTGCGGCACATAACAACGGTCCAGCGCGCGCAGATCCTTGGCGCAATCCTGCAGATGGTTGAGCACCTGCAAACTGGCGCAAAGCGCGTCCGAGGGCGCCCAGGTATCCCGGGACTCGCCATGCACATCGAGCACATAGCGCCCGACCGGCGCGGCCGAGTAGCGGCAATAATCCAGCAACTCCTCCCAGCTTTCATAGCGCAGCTTGGTCACGTCCCGCCGGAATGCCACCAGCAATTCGCGGGCATGGTCAGCCGTCACGCCGGACTCCGCCAAAGACTGGCGCAGCGCCCTGGCGCTGGGGCTGCCTTCATCCGTGGCGCCAGTCAGCACCGCTTCCATCGCGTCCAGCCTGGTGAGCTTGTCGGCCGCCGGCAGGGTCGCGCTGTCGGAAATATCATCGGCATTGCGGGCGAAATCGTAATAGGCATGCACCCGCGCGCGGAGCGGTTTGGCGATCAGCAGCGAGGCGACGGGAAAATTCTCATCGCTCTTGTCCTTGCCGGACCAGGATTCGACGCTGTCATCTTTGCTGGCGCGGCGCGGCGCGGTGTTGTCATTGGCGATCATGCTTTATCCCCGGCATAGGCGCGGCTCTTCCATTTGGCGCCGCGCCCGAGCCAATGGTTGCAGGCGGAGCCGATGGTGGCGGCCATGTAGAACAGGGCAATGGCGGGCAAGGCGATGGCATAGGCCCGGTGCACCCTATAGCGGTCCAGGGTGGGGAAATAGGTGAGGGCGGCGATCGCCCAGATGGCCAGCCCCAGCGCCGCGCGCCAGCCAAACCCGGTGCAGAGCGCGGCGAAGGGGAAGACCAGCCAGACCAGAGCCAGCCCGATGATGGTGCCGGCGAGCAGCAGGGCCGAATAGCGCAGCTGGGTGAAGGCCGTCCGCGCGATCATGTCCCAGATATCGCGGGCCGCGGGGTAGGGGCGGATCGAGGTCGCGAGACCGGAATGGCCGAGATAGATCGGCCCGGCTTGTTTCACCTTGCCCGCCAGCGTCACGTCGTCGATCAGCGCCTCGCGCATCGCCTCCAGCCCGCCAATGCGCGCAAGCGCGGCGCGCTTGATCAGCACGGTTCCCCCCGCCGCGGCGGCCACGCGCGAGCGCGGATCGTTCACCCTCGCGAAAGGATAGAGCATCTGGAAAAAATAGATGAAGGCCGGGATCAGGAATTTTTCCGCCCGGGAGGCGCAGTTCAGCCGCACCATTTCGGAGACCATGTCCAGCCTGTCGCTGGTCATCTTGGCCACCAGACTGGCCAGATGCCGTGGGTCATGGGTGATGTCCGCATCCGCGAACAGGATCACCGGCGCCTCGCTGGCCGCCACACCCAGGGAGAGCGCCCACAGCTTGCCCGACCACCCGGCGGGCTTGGGCGCGCCGGTCAGAATGGTCAGGCGCGGATCCGCGCCGGCCGCCGCCGCGGTGCCGTCCGTGGAGTTGTCGTCAACCAGAATGACGCGAAACGGCCCGGCATAATCCTGCGCCAGCAGCGAGGCGATGACCGGCCCGATCGTCTCCACCTCATCGCGCGCGGGAATGATGATGTCGACCTGCGGCGTCTCCAACGGCACCGCCGCCGGCAGTTCCGGCGCGGAATCCCAGAACCGCCCATGCAAGAAGGCCAGATAGAGCCAGATCGCGAAGGCCAGCAGCAGGATCATGTCAGGCGCCCTTCCTTGCGGAACCAGATCAGCGCATCCTCTACCGCCTGGCGCGCCGGGCGCGGCGCGTAGCCCAGCTCTGTCCGGGCTTTATGCGTGGAAAAGAACATTTTTTTCTTGGCCATGCGAAGAATATCCGGTGTCATCAGCGGGGTCTTGCCGGTGCGCTCGGCGATGCGCTCCATCGCCCAGGCGAGCGGCATCAGCGGCGCCAGCGGCAGGCGCAGTTTTGGCGCGGCGCGGCCGCTGAGTTCGGCCACGAGCGCCAGCAGATCGCGCAGCATCAAATCCTCGCCGCCGAGAATATAGCCCTCGCCGGAGCGGCCCTGGGTCAGGGCCAGCAGATGCCCGGCCGCGACATCGTCCACATGCGCGACATTCAGGCCGGTATCGACAAAGGCGGGCATCTTCCCCCGTGCCGCATCCAGCACCATCTGGCCGGTCGGTGTGGGTTTGACATCGCCCGGGCCGATTGGCGTGGAGGGATTCACGATCACGATATCCTGCTCCTGCGCCAGGCGGCGTACTTCCTGCTCGGCATCATATTTGCTGCACTTATAGGCGCCGACATGGTGGGCCGGGAGGATGAGGGTGGTCTCGTCCGCCGGTGAGCCGTCATCCGTGAGCCCGAGTGCCGCGACCGAGCTGGTATAGATGCTGCGCTCCACCCCGGCGTGCTGCGCGGCCCGCAGCAAGGCGATGCTGCCATCGATATTGACCTTGCGCATCGCGGCCTCGTTGGGCACCCAGAGCCGGTAGTCGGCCGCCACATGCAGGAGATACCGGCAATCCTTGAGCGCCGCGGGGAAACTGTCGGGCTCGGCGAGATCCAGATAGACAGCCTGCTCCTCAAGACCGGCAAGATTGCGCCGGTCCGAGCTTTGGCGCGCCGTCACCCGCACGCGATACCCCGCCGCGCGCGCCGCCTTGGCGACGGCGGCCCCGACAAAGCCGGTCGCCCCGGTCACCAGCACCAGATCACCCTGTGCCAATTCGTCTTCCTCGTGCTGTGCAGTCATCCGGCCGGCGCCATATACCGTACAGGACACTGGCTGTAGAACCCATTGCAGCCTTTGGCGCAACACCGAGGATGAAGATGAACGAGATTCGTGTGATCCCGACAAAAGCCGCCGCGACGGAAGATGAGGTGGTTTCGGCCGATCACCAGGCAAGGCATTGGCAATTCCCGGAGGCCGGCCCGATCAAGGCCGGGTCGGACGCGCATTTTCGGATGTTCACCAGCCTGCTCGCCGCCACCTATAATCCCTACAAACCGGCGGTGCTGGACTGGCCAATGCTGGAGCCGGAGACATTACGCCGGATCACCGCCCTGCCGATCTGGGACATCGCCGTGCAGACGGAAATCAAGGCGGCCGCCCGAATCGCCTTTTATGCGCAGACCGTACCGCACCCTGCATTGCGCGCGGCGTTGCTGCATATGTCCGGTGAGGAGGCGCGCCACCGCGAGGTGCTCTCCCGGCTGGTCGCGGCCTATGGCATCCCGATGCGGCCCGAACCCGATTATGCGCTGCCCAACGATGCCGAATGGGGCTGGCTGGTCACCGGGTTTTCGGAATGTATCGATAGTTTTTTCGCTTACGGGCTGTTCGAGCTGGCCAAGCGCTCGGGCTATTTTCCGGCCAAGCTGGTGGAGACATTCGAGCCTGTCGTGCAGGAGGAAGGCCGGCATATTCTGTTTTTCTCCAACTGGTTGGCGTGGCGGCGGGCGAATCTGCGATGGTATCTCCGGCCCTGGTTCGAAGCGAAAATCTGGGCGGTGTGGGCCTATCTGCTCTATGAGCGGATCGGCTTGGCCAAGGATGTGGATGGTCTGGAAGGGGCGGATGCCAATTTCACCATGAACGGCTCATCGGCGATCAGCGACGAGATGGACCTTCCCAAGCTTTTGGAAATCTGCCTGGAAGAGGATAAAAGGCGCATGGCAGGGTATGATGCACGCCTGAAGCGCCCCGGCACGATGCCGTTTCTGGGGCGACTAGGCCTGTCCGTCCTGCGACTGAAATCACGCATTCAGAGACGTTGAGAAAATATTTGTCGGTAAAAAGCAAACTTATCCCAGCGGTGCTGACGCTGGCCGGGCTGGCGGTCATCACCGGGCTCATCGTCTATTTCGGTGCGGCGGACGTGTTGCGGGCGCTGGCATCGGTCAGTGCGCTGGGCACCGCTGAATTCGTGCTGGCACAGCTGGTCATTCTGCTCGGGCTGGGGGGAAGCTGGCGGATCCTGCTGCGCTCACGGCAGAAAGGCTCTTACTGGCTCTGCGTATGGGGCCGCGCCGTGCGCGACGCGACCGGCGAGTTCCTGCCCTTCTCCCAGGTTGGCGGATATGTCCTGGGCGCGCGCGTGATGACGCTGGGCGGGGTGGCGACGGCCGACGCCGTGGCCTCGACGCTGGGCGACATCACAACGGAGTTCCTGGCGCAGCTGGTGTTCGTCGGGGTGGGGCTGGTCATTCTCTCGAACAAGGTGCCGGGCTCGGAATTATTGATGCCGGTGTCCATCGGCTTGGCCGTCGCGATGTTTTTGGGTGTCGGGCTGATCGTGGCGCAGCGCGGCTCCGGGACCAAATTATTTAAGG
This sequence comes from Acidocella facilis ATCC 35904, assembly GCF_000687875.1. Taxonomy (GTDB): domain Bacteria; phylum Pseudomonadota; class Alphaproteobacteria; order Acetobacterales; family Acetobacteraceae; genus Acidocella; species Acidocella facilis. The sequence goes on from NZ_JHYG01000010.1 coordinate 20,788, forward strand.
CCCTCGCAACCCGCATCGCCGGAACAACCGGGCAGGGCGCGGCCGACCACGCGGAAAAGCTGCAAAGCTCGTTGAACGGCATGTACACCCAGCATCACCGTCTCGCCTGGGCGGCCTTCGTGCATTTCCTGTGCTGGATTGGCACCGGGACGGCGTCCTATATCGGGTTTCACGCTCTGGGGGTGGATTTATCCTGGATCGATGCGGTCTGTATTGAAGCGATGCTGCACGCGATCATGGCGCTGGCCTTCTTCATTCCAGGGCGCGTTGGCATCCAGGAAGCGGCCTATACCTTGCTGGGCGGATTGTTCGGCATTCCGCCGGACATCGCCTTGTCCCTGTCGCTGCTGCGCCGCGCACGGGATTTCGTGATCGCGGTGCCGGTGTTGATCGTCTGGCAAGGGCTGGAGGCGCGGAAGCTGAAACTCAACATGAACGCCGGATGAAGTTCTGGACGCAATGGTTGTGTGAGGGCGGGGCCCCGCCCATTTCGGTGATGAAGTAACTTTTCCGGAGTCATAACCATGTCAATCGTCGGTTGGATCGTTTTGGGGTTGATCGCCGGCTGGATCGCCAGCCTGATTGTCGATAATGGCGGCCGCGGTCCGGTCCTGGATATCGTGCTCGGCATTGTCGGCGCGCTGGTCGGTGGCTGGCTTTTCGCGGCTTTGGGCGCTGTCCCGGTGACAGGATTTAATCTCTGGTCGCTGTTCGTTGCCGTTGTCGGGGCGGTGGTCGTGCTGGTCATCTATCACGCCATCGCCGGCCGCCGCGCGTTATAAACAACGCTCAATTCGATCTTAAAAAGGGGCCTCGCGGCCCCTTTTTTGTTGACGGGCCGCGCTTGTCCGCTGTCCGGGGAGGGGATAGGTTTCGGCCATGAAAGCGCGGGTCTGGACGGTAAAACTCGTCTTCGGTGTGGCGGGTTTCGGGATCTCGGTCTGGGCCTTTCTCATTCCCTATACGAAGATCAGATTTCAGCTGGACGACGCCACGCTGGGCGGCATTCTTCTGGCCGGCGGCACCGGCGGCGTCGCCGCCATGCCGCTGGCGGGTCTGGCGATCCAACGCTGGGGCAGCCGCAGCTGCATCATCGCCTGCGGGCTGGTGATGGGCCTGATGCTTCCCTTGCTCGGCATGGCGCCATCGCCCGCAATCTTCACCCTTCTGCTCTTCGCCTATGGCGTGAATTTCGGCTTCCTGGATGTGGCGATGAACGCGCAAGGAGCCGCCATCGAGGCGCAATCAGGCCGGCTGCTGATGTCGGGTTTCCATGCCTGCTACAGCATCGGCACGCTGCTGATCGCCCTGGCCGACAGCGTCTTTCTGAAATGGGGCACGCCGGTTTTGGTGATTTGCCTGGTGAGCGCCGCGATGGTGCTGGCCGGGCTGACACAATCCTTCCGGCTGCTGCCAAAATCAGCCGATGCTCAGCCGGCTGCGCGCCAGTTCGTCTGGCCGAACCGGCGGGCGGTGATATTGGGGCTGTGCTGCTACGCCGCCTTCATGACGGAAGGCGCCTGCACCGACTGGAGTGCCATCTATCTGCGGTTTTCCCGGCATATGCCGATCGATGAGGCGACGCTGGGCTTTGCCGCCTTTGCCGTGATGATGTCCCTGGCCCGGCTGACCGGCGACCATCTGGCGATGCGGTTTGGCCAGACCTCCATCATGCGGCTGGGCGCGCTGGTCAGCCTGCTGGGGTTTGCCCTGGCGATTTTCGTGCCCATCGGCTGGGTGGGGGTGATCGGTTTCGGCCTGGTCGGATTTGGCACCGGCAACATGGCGCCGCTGCTGTTCAGTGCGGCGTCGCATGTGCCCGGCATGTCCGTGCAGCACGCCATGCCGGTGGTGGTCGGCATCGGCTATGCCGGGTTTCTCAGCGGGCCGGTGATGATCGGCTTCGTCTCCAACCGGTTCGGGCTGGAGAGTGCCTTCGGCCTGGATGCCATCCTGCTCGGGCTCACCCTCTTCGCGAGCAGGATCCTGGCTCACCCGTAAAACAGCGCCGTCAGGGTCGCGAGCAGCTCCTCCCGGCTCAGGCCCGGCAAAATCGCCGGGTGGATGGTGATATGTACCTGGCCGGGGGATTTCTGGAAGGATTTGCGGCCCCACCGGAGGCCGGAATCGGTCGTCGCCGGCAGCAACGGGGCGGAGAGCCCCTGCGCCATGGCGGCGATGCCATGGCGCAGCTCGCCGCGCACGCCTGGCGCCACCCGTGTCCCTTCCGGAAAGATCACCACCTGCCGCCCCGCCGCGACCGCCTGATGCGCACGCTCGACCATGTCGCGCAACGCCTTGCGACCACCGCTCCGGTCAACCGAAATCATGCCGCTCGGTTCAAGCAGCGCGCCGAATAGCGGGATGCGCTTGAGCTCTTTCTTGAACACGAAGGCCGGGGCGGGCAGCAGGCTGATCCACAGCAGGATGTCCAGCGCCGATTGATGCTGCGCGGCGATGACACAGCCCTCCGCCGGGAGATTTTCCAGGCCGCGAACCTCGAGGCTGACGCCGCAGAAAGATCGCAGCGCCCACAGGCTGATCCGCGTCCAGAGCTGTGCGGTGCGCAGAATGCCATTCCTGAAATGCCGCCCGAAGAGGGTACACCAGATGCTGAGCACCGCGCCCGCGCCCCAGAGAACGGCGTTGAAGGCAAAAGACCGGACATGGTGCATCGTTCGTCAATAATCTCCAGCGTCGTTGGTGCTGAACAGGCCGCCCAGCCCGGCGCGCACCACCAGATATTTGCTATATTCGATGGCCAGTAATCGAACTGTCGGCAGCGTCAAGCGGTCGCGCATCGCCGGCGGCCGCACCGGATCGGGGATCAGCGCCACGCCGGGCAGGGCGCGCTGAATTTCCAGCAACGCCCGCGGCATATGGTAATCCGCGGTGACCACGATCAGCGAGCGCATATGGTGCGCCTTGGCCCAGGCGGCGGTCTCGGCGCCATTATCATGGGTGGTTGCCGCCATATGCCCCAGCGTGATCGCATCGGCATACCGGGTCGCGGCGCTGCGATCATCCTGGGTGAAATCGCCGAGATAGGTGCCCTTGCCGGCGCCGGAGATCAACAGCAGCGGCGCCTCGTGCTCGGCAAGCAGCGCCAGCGCGGCGCTGATCCGGTCATCGCCGCCGGTCAACGCGACGATGCCATCCGCCGGCGGCAAGGGGTTGGGCGGCGTGGCCGTGAAGACGAGGCCCAGATAGACCAGAAATCCGGCCGACCAGGCGCCGAGCACCAGCAATATCACCCGGGAAAGCAGCCGGGTGAGCGACCAGCGGCGGCGGCGCGGGCGCTGGCGCAAGCTCACGGCAGCCGCCGCAGCCAGCCCCGAACCGTGATCTGGGCTGTGCTCCAGCCAATCAGCGCCGCGCAGGCGGGCAGGAGCGGGAGCAGGGCCAGCAGGGCCGGCGGCAGGTTGAACAGGCTTGCTGGATGCGCCGGCCCGGTGAACGGGCTGGCCAGCCAGGCCAGCCAGGCCAGCACGGGGGCGGCGAGCACGGTCCCGCCCAGCGCGCCGGCCAGGGCCAGCCATGTCGCCCGGCCGGCGAAACGTGTCGCGATATCCGCCTCCAACGCGCCCAGCCCGTGCACGATCTCGATCGTGTCGCGCAATTGCGCCAGGCCGGAGCGTGTCGCCACAGCGACCACGGCGGCGGCCACCAGGGCGACGATCAGCAGCACCGCCAAGGCGCAACCTTGCAGGCTGGTCGTCAAGGTGGCGACGCGCTGCGCCCAGATCGCGCCGGTGCGGATCACCGTGCCCGGGCTGAGCTGCTGCAGCTGCGCCGCGAGCGCATCGCTGCTGCCGCTGCCGGCCCATTGCGCGGTGATGATCGCGGGCAGGGCCAGCCCGAGTGAGGCGGCATCGCCGCCGATCCAGGGCGCGATCAGCCGGTTCATCTCCGCCGTGGTCAGGACCGTCGCATCCTGAACATCATGGTTGGCCGCCAGCGCGCGCTGCACGGCGGCGAGGCGCGTGCCATCATTGCCGGCATCCGGATCGGCCGGCTGCGGGATCTGGATGGTCAGGGCGGCGGCGGTATCGCCTTGCCAGCTTTGCGCCAAATTCGCGCAGGCGAGCGCGCCGCCGAGCGCCAGCGCGGCGAGAAAGCTCATCGCCCCGACCAGCACCGGCAGCAGCCGGTCCGACAAGGCCGAGCGCAGCCCCAGCAGATCTCCGCGATGCCTAGCCATCATGCACCAGGCGGCCATTTTCCAGGCTCAGGCGGGGAAACGGATAATGCTCCACCAGGGCGGCATTATGCGTGGCCACCACCACGGTCGTGCCGAGCTTGTTGAGTGCTGTGATCAGCAGCATCAGGCGTTGTGCCTGTTCGTCATCGAGATTTCCCGTCGGTTCATCGGCGACCAGCAGCCGCGGCCGGGCCACCACGGCCCTGGCGATGGCAATGCGCTGCTGCTCGCCGCCGGAGAGCTCGTCAGGCCGGGCATGCATGCGATGCGCCAGCCCCACCCAGCGCAAAATCTCCGTCACATCCGCCTTCACCTGGGCCTCGCCACGGCGCGCCAGGCGCATCGGCAACGCCACGTTGTCATAGGCATCGAGCTGCGGCAGCAGGCGGAAATCCTGGTACACCACGCCGATCCGCCGGCGCAGCAGGGCGGCGTCGCGCCGGGTCAGCCGGTTGGCCCTGGTGTTGAGGATCTCGATGCGGCCCCGCGCGGGATGCTCGGCCAGATAGATGAGCTTCAACAGGCTCGTCTTTCCGGCCCCGGAGGGGCCGGTGAGCCAGCGAAACCCGCCTTCCTCGATTTCGAAGCTGACGGCACGCAGGGCCTCCGCTTCACCGTCCCGCGCCGCATGATGGTAACGCAGCCAGACATCGTCGAACCTGATCATCAGGTCAGTCCTCTCATGGCGTTACTAGTGCCGCGACAAGGCGGGGGCCAGCAAGGTCTGCGGGGCGTTTATTTTCGACAAAATGCTTTGTGGGCTGAAGGTGTTATTGCGGCGCTAGGCTAAAAATGCCATCCATTGCAACGCAATGCGGATCGCCTGCCCCAATTGCCAGACGCTTTATGACGTTCCCGACAATCTGCTCGGCGAGAGCGTGCGCCGCCTGCGCTGCGAACAATGCGGGCATGGCTGGGCGTTTGCGCCGGCCCCATCGCCTGAGGCCCCACTGGACGCCGCGCCGACCCCCGACATGCCGGCCAGCGAGGCTGCGACTCGCCGCTTCGGTCAGCCGGCCGATCCTGAAGCCGCCGCCGAGATGCAGGCGGCCCTTCGTCAGGAGGCCTCGGCCCCCCATGCTGCCGCAGCCGCTGTGCCGCCTGCGCGCCACACCGAGCCCGATACCATCAAGGCCGAGATCCCGGAGGGGGATGCGGACCGCTTCGCCAGCCTGGTGCGGGCGGCGCGCAGCCAGGACGTCGATCAGGATGAGCCCCCGGCCGCACGCCAGGCCAAACAGGCAGCCAGCCCGCTGCTGATCGTCTTGCTGGTCCTGCTGCTGGTGATCGCTCTGGCGGTGGCCGAGCGGCATCTATTGATCCGCCTCATCCCGGCCAGCGCCAGGCTGTTCCAGGCTCTGCATCTGCGCTGAGGCATCGGCGCCGTTTCGGCGCCGATCATAGCTTCAGCCCTTGCGCGGCTTCGTCACCTGGCGGGCGCGGCCGAACGCCACGGCCTGTTCTGGCACATCTTGCGTGATCACCGACCCGGCCGCGATCAGCGCCTCATCGCCGATGCGCACCGGCGCCACCAGCGCGCTGTTCGAGCCGATGAAGGCTTTCGCGCCGATCACGGTCTTGTGCTTGGCCTTGCCGTCGTAATTGCAGGTGATCGTGCCCGCGCCGATATTGCTGCCAGGGCCGATCTCCGCATCGCCGAGATAGGTCAGATGATTGGCCTTCGCGCCCTTGCCGAGCTTCGCCGCTTTCAGCTCGACGAAATTCCCAACATGCGCGTCCTCGCCGACCTCCGCCCCCGGGCGCAGCCTTGCATAAGGGCCGATCACGGCGCCGGTCTTCACGCTGCACCCTTCGAGATGCGAGAACGCTTTGATCTCCACGCCCCCCTCGATGGCGACGCCAGGGCCGAAGACGACATGCGGGCCGATCACCGTATCGGCGCCGATTTGCGTATCGCCTGCGAAAAACACCGTATCCGGGGCCTGCAATGTCACGCCGTCGCGCATGAAGCGGCTCCTGGCGCGGCTCTGAAAGGCCGCCTCCGCCAGCGCCAGCTCGGCGCGCGAATTCACCCCGAGACATTCATCATGCGCCGCGTCCAAGGCCGCGACATTGACGCCCTCCTGGCGGGCCAGTGCGACGATGTCGGTGAGATAGAACTCGCCTTTCGCATTGTCGTTGCCCACCCGCGCGAGCCAGCGTCTCATATCCGGGCCCGAAGCCGCCATGCCGCCGGCATTGCAGAAGGTGATCGCGCGCTCTTGCGGGGAGGCGTCATTATATTCGACGATGCGGGCGAGATAGCCGCCCTCCATCACCAGCCGCCCATATTTCGCCGCATCCGGCGGGGTCATGCCCAGCAGCGAGAGGCCGGCATCACCCTCCCGCAGGCGGGCCAGCAGGGCGCGCATGGTCTCGGCCGAGACCAGCGGGTTGTCGGCATAGAAAATCGCCACCGGCCCGTCGCCGAAATAGGGTTCCGCCTGCCGCGCGGCATGGGCGGTGCCCAGCCGCTCGGCCTGGATGGCCACCTGATGCGGGGCCGCCAGCGCCGCCAGGGCCGGCATGTCCGGCCCGATCACCACGACGATCCGGTCGAACACCTGCTCCGCGGCGCGGATGAGATGCACCAGCATCGGCTGCCCGGCGATCTTGTGGGCGGCTTTCGGCAGGCTGGATTTCATCCTCGTGCCAAGCCCGGCGGCGATGATGATGGCGGTGCTCTGCATGCTCATTTGGCGGCGAAAAACGGCGTTTCCCGCGCCAGCTTGTTCTCCATCGAGAGGAACCCGTCCAGCTTCGCCGTTTCCGCCAGGAACTGCGCCCATCCGGGTTCCTTTGCCATGGCGTTGCGCCGCGCCTCGCGGTCAGCCTGGCTCTGATAGCGCCAGATATGCACCACCTGATGCAGCTCGCCCTCGATCGTCGTGTAGAACCCCAGGCATTCGCCCAGATGCTTTTTCTGCAGCGGCCAGGCCAGCTCCTCATAGAGTTTCAGCCAGGCGCCCATCTTGCCGGGCTGGAACTTATAGGTGCGGATATCCACGATCATCTCTGGCGTCCTCAGGCTTGTTTGATATCGATCAGGCTTTTCCGGATCTTGCGGCCCCGGTTGATCTTATCCTCGATATAGTCGGTATCGCCCCAGCGCACGGCGCGGGCCATGGCCTGCGCGTCCTCGGAGAAGCGCGAGAACATCTCCAGCAGCGCGTCCTTGTTGTTGGTGAAGATGTCGCGCCACATCACCGGATCGGAGGCGGCGATTCGGGTGAAATCACGAAACCCGGTGGCCGCGAATTGCAGCACTTCCTCGCGTGTCTCGTCCGCCAGATCATCCGCGGTGCCGCAGATGGTGAAGGCGAGCAGATGCGGCAGATGCGAGACGATGGCCAGCACCCGGTCATGATGCGCCGCCCCCATCCGCGCCGTGCGCGCGCCCAGCACCCGCCACAAGGCTTCGATCTTCTGCGCCGCCGCCTCGTCCATGCCTTCGATCGGCGTCAGCAGGCACCAGCGCCCCTCGAACAGATTGGCCAGGCCCGCATCCGGGCCGGAAAACTCGGTGCCCGCCATCGGATGCGCCGGCACGAAGGCAACCCCCGCCGGCACGAAGGGCAGCACATCGCGGATCGCCGATTGCTTGGTCGAGCCGACATCCGAGAGGATGCAGCCCGGCTGCAGATGCGGCGCGATCGCCGCCGCCAGCCCAGCGAAGCTGCCGACCGGCGTGCAGAGGATGACCCCATCGGCGCCGCTGACCGCCATGGCGGCATCGGCGCAATAGACATCGCCAAGCCCCAGCTCCTCGGCGCGCTGCAGATGCGCCGGATTGGCATCCGCGATCACCAGCTGCCCGACCGTGCCAGGATGCAGCTTCAGCGCCCCGGCGATGGAGGCGCCGATATGGCCAATGCCGATCAGCGCCAGACGGTTGAATAAAGGCTCAGTCATGACAGAACTCGGTCAGAATTTCCGCCACCCGGCTGCATTCCGCCGATGTGCCGATGGTGATCCGCAGGCAATGCGGCAGGCCGTAGGATTTCACCTGCCGGACGATATAGCCGCGCTGGCGCAGATAGGCATCCGCGGCCGAAGCCCGCTCGACGGTGACGAAATCGACCAGGATGAAATTGGCCTCGGACGGGATGACCTTGAGGCCGCTCTGGGTCAGGCGCTCGCTCAGGCGGCGGCGTTCGATGCCGTTATGCGCCCGGCTGTGTTCCAGCCAGCCTTCCTCACGCAGCGCCGCCATCCCGGCGGCGGCGGCGAACACATTGATGTTGAAGGGCGGGCGGGTGCGGTTGAGCACGTCGATCACCGCCGCCGGCGCGTAGCACCAGCCCAGCCGCGCGCCGCCCATGCCGAAAATCTTTGAGAAGGTCCGGGTCATCACCGTGTTGTCGCCGGCATCCACCAGCTTCACCCCGGCATCGTAATCCTCGCGCTCGACATATTCGGCATAGGCGGCATCCAGCACCAGCAGAATATCCGCCCGCAGCCCGGCGCGCAGCCGCTCCACCTCGCCTTGCGCCAGCATCGTTCCGGTCGGGTTATTGGGGTTGGCGATGAACACCATGCGCGTGGCGGGGGTCACCAGGCTCAGTATGGCATCGACATCGGTGGTCAGCTCACGCTCCGGCGCCTTGATGACCGTGCAGCCCGCCAGCTTGCCGGAAATCTCATAGATCGAGAATCCGTGCTCGCTCATGATCAGCTCGGTCCCCGGTCCGCCATAAGACTGGATCAGCAGGGTCAGCACCTCGTCCGAGCCATTGCCGCAGACGATGCGGTCCGGGTCCAGCCCGAATTTGGCGCCAATCGCCGCGCGCAACTTGCCGCTGCTCCCATCGGGGTAGCGATGCATGCCGGAGGCGGCCTCCGCCATTGCTTTCAGCGCCCCTGGCGGCGGCCCGAACGCGCCCTCGTTGGATGACAGCTTGACCGGATGCTCGAAGCCCGCGAGCTTGGATTCACCACCGACATAGGACGCCACGGAGAAAATCTCCGGCCGCGCGACAGGGCTGCTCATGATCAGGCGGTCTCTTCCAGCGGCAACGCATAGCCGCCGACAACGCGCGGCGGCGTCTCCAGCCCGGCAATGGCCGAAAGGCGCGGGTCGCTGTCAGCGATCAGCCCGGTCACTTCCAGCAGCGCCAGCACGCCGGTATCGCCCGCCAGCCGTTTGACCCAGAGCGCCGTCGGGTCGAAGCCGGCGGCCTTGACCAGCTCGATCAGCCGGGCCCGCGAGGCCTCGGCGCCGAAGCGCAGCAGCAGCAAGCCGCGATCAGAGCCGCTCGGGTCCGGGGGCACGGTCGCCGCCACCAACGCCTCGCCCAGCGGCAAGCCTTCGGCGCGATGCGTCCAGAACGGGAGCTTGGCGATGACATAAATCGGGGTTCCGTTCGAGGCCAGGAGCTGCCACCAGCCGCCTTGCGCATCGTCGCCTTCGCCCAGCGGCGGCAGCACGCCCAGCTGCGCGCCGCCCTCGCGGGTGAGGTCGGACAGGGTCTGGGCGGGGTTGTGATGCCGGCGCACCGGCGTCAGCGGGCCGAAATGCTCCCGCGCCAGGGCCAGGCGGGCCTCGCCGCCTTCGCCGTCGCAAACCGCCATGGTCTGGCCGCCCTCGATGATCAATGCGGCACCGAACATTTCCCGCCAGATCCGCACGATGGCCTGTGCCGGCCAGGCGCCCTGATGGCGCGCCAGCAGCCTCCGCAGAATGACGGCTTCCCGCCCGGGGCGGATCTTGGTGCCCTTTTTGCCGCCCTGGCTGGCGACATTCTCGACCACGCGGGCCCGCTGCATCAGCAGATCATGGATCTGATCATCGATCGCGTCGAGTTCAGCGCGCAATTCGGCCAGGCGCGAGGCTGGAGAGGGCAGGTCGTTCATCACGCGTGTAGATACCCCAACCAGCCCAACCCCGCCAAGCCATATCCGGCAGTTGTTCTTCCATGTCAGGATGGGGATTGCGCCTTGGGGAGGGCCAGCGCATATGCGATTGGCAGAATGGACCAGACGCCGGCCTCTACCGATTTCCCGCATCAATGCGTGACCTTCCCCGAGGGAGTCATGCTCGATTGCGGTCGCGCCTTGCCCAGCGTGACCGTGGCCTATCGCACCTATGGCACGCTGAATGCCGCGAAGAGCAACGCGATCATGATCTGCCATGCGCTCACCGGCGATCAATATGTCGCCGAGCAGAACCCAGAGACGGGCCGGCCCGGCTGGTGGGAGCGCGTCGTCGGCCCCGGCGCGCCGATCGATACCGACAAATATTTCGTCATCTGCTCTAACGTCCTCGGCGGCTGCATGGGCTCCACCGGCCCGCGCTCGCCGCGCGGCGAGGCGCCCGGCGAGCTCTGGGGGCGGGATTTTCCGGTCATCACCATCCATGACATGGTGCGGGTGCAGAAGCGTCTGGTCGAGCATTTCGGCATCCGCAAATTGTTCGCGGTCATCGGCGGCTCGATGGGCGGCATGCAGGCCTTGTCCTGGGCGGTGCAATATCCGGAGATGCTCTACGCTGCCGTGCCGATCGCGGCGGCCTATTACCATTCCGCCCAGAACATCGCCTTTCACGAAATCGGCCGGCAGGCGATCTTCGCGGATCCGGCCTTCTGCAACGGCCATTACTGGGCCCAGGGCGTGCGGCCCGAGCGCGGCCTCGCGGTGGCGCGGATGACGGCGCATATCACCTACGTCTCCGAAGAGGCCCTGACCCGGAAATTCGGCCGCAAGCTGCAAAATGCGGAAGGGTTATCGGCGTTGGGCGAGCAGTTCGCGGTGGAAAGCTATCTGCAATATCAGGGGTCGAGCTTCGTCACCCGATTCGACGCCAATTCCTATCTCTCGATCACCCGCGCCATGGATCTGTTCGATCTCGCCGGCGATCATGAAGGCGGGCTGTCGCAGGCCTTTCGCGGCGCCAGCGCGCGTTTCCTGCTGGTCTCCTTTTCCTCGGACTGGCTGTTTCCCACCGCGCAGAGCCGCACCATCGCGCGGGCGCTGAACCATGCCGCCGCCAACGTGTCCTTCGTGGAAGTCCAGTCCGACAAGGGGCATGACGCGTTTCTGCTGGATGAGCCGGATTTCCACGCCACGCTGCGCGGCTTTCTCGTCGGCTGCGCCGAACATGCGGGGCTGGCATGAGCGGGGCCAAGAAAATGCGCGTGGATCTGGCCTTGATCGCGGCCATGGTGCAGCCCGGCTCGCGCGTGCTCGATGTCGGCTGCGCGGAAGGCCAGCTCATCGAACATCTGATCCGCGCCAAGCAATGCGACGCGCGCGGCATCGAGATCGACATGCAAGAGGTGCAGCGCGCCATCTCGCACGGGCTGCCGGTGATGCAGGGCGATGCCGATACGGAGCTGGTGACCTACCCCGATCACGCCTTCGATTACGTCATTCTCTCCCGCACACTGCAGGCCGTCGAGCAGCCGCGTGAGGTGCTGCGGCAGATGCTGCGCATCTCAACCCACGCCATCGTCTCCTTCCCGAATTTCGGCCATTGGAATCTGCGCCTGCAGCTGCTGCTGCGCGGCCGCATGCCGATGACGGCCAACTGGAACCGGATGTGGTTCGAGACGCCCAACATCCACCCCTGCACGATCCGGGATTTCTTCGATTTGTGCGATGCGGATGGGTATGTCGTCGAGGATTGGCAGGCAGCGGATGAGGAAGGGCGCCGGACCCCGTGGCGCCGCTCGGCGCGTCTGGCCAATCTGTTCGGCGAGCAGGGGCTGTTTCTGCTGCGTAAGGCCTGAGGCGAGAGCAATATGTGTTTATCTTGACGCGCCAGCGTCAAGATAAACACATGAAATTGTTCGCTAAAACAAAACCTAGAGCATCAAGCTAAAAGCTTGATGCTCTAGCCGTAAAATTTAGCGGTTATCCACCAGCATCACCGGGGTCACGTTCACCTGGGCAACGCCCAGATTGACCAAACCAAGCTGCGCCGCGGCCCCTTCGGAAAGGTCGAGGATACGATGGCCTTGCGGCATGCAATCATTCACCCGCACGATGATCGAGCGGTCATCCTGGCCATCATCCGCCAGCGAGACGCGCACCCGCGTCCCCACGGGAATGCTGGGGGAGGCGGCGGTCATGCCATCCTTGCGGAACACTTCACCGGTGCAGGTCCGGCGTAGCCCCGGGCCCGGCTTGTACCAGGAGGCCGTGCCGGTCAGTTCCGGGCCGGCATCCACCAGCTGCGGCGCGCGCGGCGGCAGCACTGGCGGCGGCTGCGCGACGCTGACTTGCGGCGCTGCGGCCGGCGGGGCCGGGGTGGCGCAGGCCGAGAGCAGCCCGGCCCCCAGGATCATGGCGCTAACAGGCGCAAGGCGCAGCCGGGCGAAACCGGTTGGGGCGCGAGGCGTGGGGGCGTTCATTTCCATGCGTTTGTTGTTGGTCAAGAATGAGGCTTTTGCATGGCGTCAGCCTCTTGTCGAATCGAAATTCGGGCAGGTGATGCGGCAATCCGGCCGAATATTTTAAGGTCGAAGCGTAGAAAACTGAATTTGCAGATAACCGTCCGGCGCAAATAAAATCCGTCCCCGGCGCGGGCTCAGTTTGGATCGTCGGCGATCGCCTCGGCCAGCTGCAGGAAATGCCGGAGACTCGGCGCATCGTCATCCGTCCGCCATGCCAGCCCGGTCTCCAGCACCGGCGCATCGCCCTGCAACGGGCAATAGCGCACGCCGGTACGGGCAAGATGCCGCAGTGAGGCCGGCACCAAGGCGATGCCCAGCCCGGCCGAAACCAGGCTGATGATGGTCTGCATTTGCGTCGCGAACTGGGCCACGCGCGGCTCAACGCCGTGGGCGCGGTAGAAGCCGAACACCAGCTCGTAGAAGGACGGCGCCATCGGCTGCGGGAAAATCACCAGAGGCGCATCCAAAATCCGCGCCGGCGGCAGGCCGTCCCCCTGAAGCCGCACCCGGCCGGAGGCGATCCAGTCCTCCGGCAGCGCCACCAGCAAGGGCTCGCGCAGCAGCCGCCTATAGGTGAGGGACGCCGGAAGGCCGCCATGTTGCGGGGCGATGATGATCCCCGCCTGCGCCTTGCCATCCTGCAGCAAGGCGATCTGAACATTGCTCGTCGCCTCCGTCAGGGCGATGTCGATATCCGGGTAAAGCGCTGAAAACCGCCGGACCAGCGAGGGCAGCACGGAATAATCGGCGGTTGAAACGAAGCTCAGGGACAGCCGGCCCTTGGTGCCGAGAATGAGCTGCTGCGCGATCTCACCCAGCGCGTCGATGCCGCTGATGGCCTGCCGCACATGCCCGAGCCAGGCGGCGCCGAAGGCGCTCAACGCCACGCTGCGCTTGGTGCGGATGAACAGCGGCGCCCCCAGCTCGCCTTCCAGGGCGCGGATGGATTGGCTCAGCGGCGGCTGGGTCATGTTCAGCCGCCGCGCCGCCCGCCCGAAATGCAGCGTCTCCGCCACCGCCAGAAATTGCCGCAATTGCCGGACGTCCATTTACTGATATGTCCCACGACCTAGTCTGGTTGAAATAATATATTTTACCTCCGCTGGGAACGGGTTTAATGGGGCAGGAAACGCGAAACCCGGAGATAACCATGCCCGCCTATCGTTCCCGCACCACCACCCATGGCCGCAACATGGCCGGCGCCCGCGGGCTCTGGCGCGCCACCGGCATGAAGGATGGGGATTTCGGTAAGCCGATCATCGCGATTGCCAACAGCTTCACCCAGTTCGTGCCCGGCCATGTGCATCTGAAGGATCTCGGCCAGCTGGTCGCCCGCGAGATCGAGGCCGCCGGCGGTGTGGCGAAGGAATTCAACACCATCGCGGTGGATGACGGCATCGCCATGGGCCATGACGGCATGCTCTATTCGCTGCCCTCGCGCGAGCTGATCGCCGATGCGGTGGAATATATGGTCAACGCCCATTGCGCCGATGCGCTGGTCTGCATCTCCAATTGCGACAAGATCACCCCGGGCATGCTGATGGCGTCCTTGCGCCTGAACATTCCCACCATCTTCGTCTCCGGCGGGCCGATGGAGGCCGGCAAGGTGGTGGTGAAGGGCAAGTCCCGCGCGCTGGATCTGGTCGATGCCATGGTCGTCGCCGCCGATGACAGCTATTCGGACGAGGAGGTGCAGACGATCGAGCGCTCCGCCTGCCCGACCTGCGGCTCCTGCTCCGGCATGTTCACCGCCAATTCGATGAACTGCCTGACCGAGGCGCTGGGCCTGTCTTTGCCCGGCAACGGCTCAACGCTCGCCACCCATGCCGACCGTGAGAAGCTGTTCCGCGAGGCCGGGCATCTCATCGTCGATCTCGCCAAGCGCTGGTATGAGCAGGACGACGCCACGGCGCTGCCGCGCGGCATCGCCAGCTTCAAGGCGTTCGAGAATGCGATGAGCCTGGATATCGCCATGGGCGGCTCCACCAACACGGTGCTGCATCTGCTCGCCGCCGCGCAGGAAGGCGAGGTGGACTTCACCATGGCCGATATCGACCGCCTCTCCCGCCGCGTGCCCTGCCTGTGCAAGGTCGCCCCGGCGAAGAGCGATGTGCATATGGAAGATGTCCACCGCGCCGGCGGCATCATGTCCATCCTGGGCGAGCTGGAAAAAGCCGGGCTGATCGACGCCTCGCTGCCGACCGTGCATGCGAAGACCCTGGGTGAGGCGTTGAACCGCTGGGACATCACCCGCACCAATTCCGAGGAGGTGAAAAACTTCTTCAAGGCCGCACCGGGCGGCGTGCCCACCCAGGTCGCCTTCAGCCAGTCCGCCCGTTGGGATGATCTGGACACGGACCGCCAGACCGGCGTGATCCGCAGCGCCGACCATCCTTTCTCCAAGGATGGCGGGCTGGCGGTGCTGTTCGGCAACCTGGCGCCGGAAGGCTGCATCGTGAAAACCGCCGGCGTGGATGAGAGCATCCTCACCTTCACCGGCACGGCGCGGGTGTTCGAGAGCCAGGATGCCTCGGTCTCCGCCATTCTCTCGGGCGTGGTGAAAGCCGGCGAGGTGGTGGTGATCCGCTATGAGGGCCCGAAAGGCGGGCCGGGCATGCAGGAGATGCTGTACCCGACCAGCTATCTGAAATCGAAAGGGCTGGGCAAGGCCTGCGCGTTGATCACCGATGGCCGTTTCTCCGGCGGCACCTCGGGCCTGTCCATCGGCCATGTCTCGCCGGAAGCGGCGGAAGGCGGGCTGATCGGGCTGGTGGAAACCGGCGATCGCATCCTGATCGACATTCCGAATCGCGGCATCACGCTGGATGTGCCGGATGAGGTGATCGCCGCCCGCCGCGCCGCCCAGGATGCCAAGGGCTGGAAGCCGGCGGAGGCGCGCAAGCGTCATGTCTCCCCGGCGCTGCGGGCCTATGCCGCGATGACGACGAACGCCTCCCGGGGCGCCGTCAGGGATGTCAGCCAGGTCGAACGCTAACATTTTAAGTTATAACGCCATGAAAAAGCGCCTTTATCGGCGCTTTTTTTGTTTTTGTCCGGGTCAGATCGTGTCAAGATAAAAATTAAATTGCGCTCATTTCCGGAAAAGCCTTAACAATTTCATGGGGAACGAAGCTGGCACCGCCGTGCCAGCCTACGTGATGGGGTGAAAAAATTGTGGAAATTTTCGGGGGACGCTTGAGCCGTTTGGACCAGAGCGAAGCCTTGCGGGCCGCGCAAAGCCAGCCCGGCCCGCCTTTGGGGCCGCAGGCGGGCTGGCCATACGGGCTGCGCCTGGCCGCGCGGCAATGTTTTTCATCCCCCTTGCCGACGGCGATTTACTGGGGCCCGGCGCAGCTGATGCTGTTCAACGATAAATGGGCGGCCCTCCATAATGTTGATCGTGACAGCCTGCACGGCTTGCCCGCCGCCATGGTCTGGGGCG
The DNA here is from genome assembly GCF_000687875.1 of Acidocella facilis ATCC 35904. Classification (GTDB taxonomy): domain Bacteria; phylum Pseudomonadota; class Alphaproteobacteria; order Acetobacterales; family Acetobacteraceae; genus Acidocella; species Acidocella facilis. The sequence goes on from NZ_JHYG01000010.1 coordinate 36,824, forward strand.
AGGGCTGGGGGCGGATCCAAAGCCATGTGCTGAAGCTGGACCAGCAGGAGCATGTCGATTTCGAGCAGCTGCATGAGGTGCCGGGACGGGAGGGGCAGAGCGCGCTGTGGCAATATCGTCTCTCTCCACTCCATGACGAGTGCGGCGGCGTGGCGGGCATCTTTGAGCAGGGCCAGGAATTCAGCGCCCAGGCCCTGGAGGATGAGCGCCACGCCCTGGATATTCTAAGCCGGATTGCCGCGGCGACCATCGTTGAGAAAAATCCCGAGACCATCGTGCAGCTGGTGACCGATGCGGGGGTGGAGCTGACCGGCGCGGCGTTTGGCGCGTTTTTCTACCATATCACAAATGAAGCCGGGGAGCGGATGATGCTCTACACCCTCTCCGGCGCCCCGCGCGAAGCCTTTTCGCATTTTCCCATGCCGCGCCGGACAGCCCTGCTGACCGCGACCTTCGAGAGCACCGAGATCATCCGGATCGACGATATCGCCGCCGATCCTCGCTACGGCCATAACGCCCCGCATAGCGGCATGCCGCGCGGGCATCTGCCGGTTGCAAGCTATATGGCGGTGCCGGTCGCCTCGCGCGAAGGCGGCGCCATCGGCACAATGCTGTTCGGTCATCCGCAACGCGCCCAGTTCAGCGTCCGGCATGAGGCGCTGATGCGCGGCCTCGCCGGCCAGGCCGCGATCGCGATTGAGAATGCCCGCCTGATCCAGCGTGTCAGCGACGCCAATGAGACGCTGGAGCAGCGCGTCGCCGAACGGACGCGGGAATTGATGGACGCGCATGAGGCGCTACGCCAGGCTCAGAAGATGGAAGCGGTCGGCCAGCTCACCGGCGGCATCGCGCATGATTTCAACAATCTGCTGCAGGGCATCAGCGGCAGCCTGGAAATGCTCGAACGCCGTCTGGCGCAAGGGCGGACGAGCGGGCTGGAACGGTTTCTGCACGGCGCGCAGGCGGCGGCGCAACGCGCGGCCGCCTTGACGCAGCGTCTGCTCGCCTTCTCGCGCCGCCAGACCCTGGATCCGCGCCCGGTCGATGTCGGCCAGCTGGTCGCGGGCCTCGCCGATCTGATCCAGCGCGCCGTCGGCCCGTCGATCCGGCTTGAGGTGCTGGCCCCGGCCACGCCGCTGCGCGCCGCCGTGGACAAGGCGCAGCTGGAAAGCGCGCTGCTCAACCTCGCCATCAATGGGCGCGATGCGATGCCGGACGGCGGGCGCCTGACCATCGAGGTCACCACACGTTGGCTCGATGGCCGTAACGCCCGCGGGGCCGAGATCGCGTCCGGCGAATATCTGGCGATCTGCGTGTCGGATACCGGCAGCGGCATTCCGAAGGAGCTGCTCGGCCGGGTCTTCGATCCGTTTTTCACCACCAAGCCCATCGGCCAGGGTACCGGCCTGGGGCTTTCGATGGTGCATGGCTTCGTCCGCCAGTCGGGCGGGCATGTGGAAATCCACTCCACGCCAGGGCTGGGCACGATGGTGCTGCTCTACCTGCCATGCCATCATGGCGATGAGATCGCCGAGCCCGCCGGCGCCGCTGATCCAGTGCTGGAGGCGGGGAAGGGGGCGCGTGTCCTGGTCATCGACGATGAGGCCGTGGTCCGCGCCCCGATCGTCGCGATGCTGCAAGAGGCCGGCTATAAGGTGGTCGAGGCGGAGGATGGGGCGAGCGGCCTGACCCTGTTGCGCAACACCCCGCAGCTGCAATTATTGATCACCGATGTCGGCCTGCCGGGCGGGTTGAACGGCCGTCAGGTCGCGGATGCGGCGCGCCAGCTCATGCCCGGCCTGAAAATCCTGTTCATCACCGGCTATGCCGAGCAGGCCGCCCTCGGCACAACGGCGCTGGAAGAGGGCATGGCGCTGTTCGCCAAGCCCTTCGCCATGTCCAACCTCGCCGCGCAGGTGGCCGACATGCTGCGCGCGCCACCAAGCGCGGCGGCCAGGATCAGCGCTTGATGCTCTAAACGCTCACATCACGCGCCGTCGGCGAGGCGGTTCTGCGCCTGGGAGACGAAGCTGCCGGGCGGCACCGAGCGGGTGAGCCAGACATTGCCGCCGATCACCGAGCCCTTGCCGACCACCACACGGCCCAGAATCGTCGCCCCGGCATAGATCACCACATCATCCTCGATCACCGGATGGCGCGGCTCGCCTTTCACCAGCGCGCCGGTCTCGTCCTCGGTGAAGCTTTTCGCGCCCAACGTGACATGCTGGTACAGGCGGACATTCTCGCCGATCACCGCCGTCTGGCCGATGACCACGCCGATGCCGTGATCGATGAAAAAATGCTGGCCGATCTGCGCCTCGGGATGGATGTCGATGGCGGTTTCGGTCTGTGCGATGCTGGCCAGCAGGCGCGGCACCAGCGGCGCCCCCAGCCGGTAGAGAGCGTGGGCGAGACGATGATGAATGACCGCCCGGATGCCCGGATAGCAGAGCAGGATTTCAGCCAGCGAGGTCGCCGCCGGATCACCGGCATAGGCCGCCTGCAGATCCCCGACCAGCGCCGAGCGGATCCCCGGCAATTGCGCGGCGAAATCGCGGACAATGTCACAGGCCGCGCACTCCGCCTCTTCAAACCGCGCCTTGTTCTCCGGCGCCAGAAACAGCAGCCCGCGCCGCACCTGCTCGGTCAGCGCCGCCAGGGTCCGGGTCAGGGTCAGGCCGACGAAATAATCGATGGTCTCATCGGTCAGGTCCGGGCAGCCATAATGGCTCGGGAACAGCGCCGCGAACAGCCCGTCGCGGATCCGCATCAAGGCCTCGCGGGAGGGTAGTTCACGCACATGGCCGCGATAACGGATCTTGTGCGTCACCTCCCGCGAATGCCGCAGCCCGGCGACGATGGCCGCGAGATTTGAAGCGTTGGTCTGCGCCGCGCTGGTGATGTTTGGCGTCTGGTCGTCGATGCCCATTGGCAGGCCCCGGTGCAATTGGCGTGTGGCGGGGGATGCTAGAACCCTGGCAGGGGCCTGTAAACCGCGCCCGCCCGCCAGCTTCTGGTTCCGGCCGAATCGGGAGGATGTTTCAGCCTTCCGGCTTGCCGCAGGAGGCTTTCGCCGCCAATGGGCCTGCTATGGCAAATCCGTCTCTGATTTTTCATTCATTCTTGGGTGTGTTAGAAATATTTTTCTTGCGATGGGTTGCGCCGCCGTCGCGTTCGGGTGCTCTGGCGCGCATTTGTGGATGAGAAGCGGGTTCGGATATGGCGTTGCAAGTGATCACGGGGAACCGGTTGGCGGATGGCGTTTCCGTTTGGTTTGCGGGGGCTGAGGGCTGGGCGGAACATGTCGAGCAGGCCTGCGCCTATGCCGCGCCGGAGATCGAGGCGGCGCTGGCCCAGGCGATGCCGCCGGATGCCGAGTTGCAAGTGGTGGAAATCCGCGCCGTCGAAGTGGTGCGGGAAAATGGCACGCTGATGCCCGTCGCCCACCGCGAACAGATCCGCGCCCGCGGCCCCTCGGTGCGCGCCGATCTGCCGGCTGGCGTCTGGCGTGACCCGGCCGCGCCCCTGCCGCCGCTGCCGACCGCGCACTCCTCCTCGCCCTTCGCGGGGATCTATCGCTATGACGAATATGACCGCGACTTCCTGCGCCAGCGCGCCCGCGAATTCGGCGCCATGGTCGAGCGCCGCCGCAAGGGCGAGCTCTCGGAAGAGGAATTCAAGCCGCTGCGGCTGATGAACGGCGTCTATCTGCAGCTGCACGCTTATATGCTGCGCATCGCCATCCCTTACGGCGTGCTCAGCGCCACCCAGCTGCGCCAGCTCGCCTACGTGGCCCGGCATTATGATCGCGGCTACGGCCATTTCACCACCCGCCAGAATATCCAGTTCAACTGGCTGCGGCTGGAGGATGTGCCCGCCGCCCTGGCGGCGCTGGCCGAGGCCAATATTCACGGCATCCAGACCAGCGGCAACTGCATCCGCAACACCACCACCGACGAATTCGCCGGCGCCGCCGCCGATGAAATCGTCGATCCGCGCCTCTATGCGGAAATCATCCGCCAATGGTCCACCGACCATCCGGAATTCACCTACCTGCCGCGGAAATTCAAGATCGCCATCGTCGGCGCCGGGCATGACCGCGCGGCGGTGCGGGTGCATGATATCGGTATCGAGGCCTACCGTAACGCCGAGGGCGCGCCGGTGTTCCGCATCTTCGCCGGCGGCGGGCTGGGCCGCACCCCTTATGTCGCGGTGAAGCTGCGCGAGGATCTGCCGGTGCCGGAATTGCTGCGCTATTGCGAGGCGATTCTGCGCGTCTACAACGCCCTTGGCCGGCGCGACAATATTTACAAGGCGCGCATCAAGATCCTGATCCGCGAGATGAAGCCGGAAGCCTTCATCAAGTTGGTCGAGGACGAATACGCCGCCCTGCCGGCCGATTACTGCCTGCTCACCGACGAGCTGGTGCAGGCGGTGGCGGCGCGCTTCCCGGCACCCGACCTGCCCCGCCAGGATGGCGGCGTGCTGAAGGCGGCGATGCTGGATGACCGCGCCTTGGCACGCTGGGTGAAGCAGAACACCCACCCGCACAAGGCCCCCGGCTATGTCTCGGCGGTGATCTCGCTGAAGCCGGTCGGCGGCATTGCCGGCGATGCCAGCGCGGATGAGATGGATATCGTCGCCGATCTCGCGGATAAATATTCGCTGGGCGAAATCCGCGTCTCGCATGTGCAGAACCTAGTGCTGCCGCATGTCGCCAAGGATGATGTGCCGGCTCTGTTCAAGGATCTGGTCGCCGCCGGGCTGGCCGAGGATAATATCGGCCTGGTCACCGACATCATCGCCTGCCCGGGCATGGATTACTGCGCGCTGGCCACGGCCCGCTCCATCCCCGTCGCCCAGCGCATCGCCGAGCGTCTGGCGCCCCGCCAGCATGAAATCGGCACGCTGCATGTGAATATCTCCGGCTGCATCAATGCCTGCGGCCATCACCATGTCGGTCATATCGGGCTGCTCGGCGTCGATAAGAATGGCGAGGAGGTCTATCAGATCACCCTCGGCGGTGCCGCCGACGAAAAAGCGGCCATCGGCAAGATCATCGGCCCCGCCGTGCCCACCGCGCATGTGCCCGACGCCATCGCGGCGCTGATGGATGCCTATCTCGCCGTCCGCGCGCCTGGCGAACGGTTTATCGACACCTACCGGCGCCTGGGCGCCGCGCCTTTCAAGGACGCCATCTATGCCACTCATTGACCGCAAGGCGGCTGAAATCGCCGACCCGCAGGGCCTGACCCTCTATCCCGCCGCGGACCTCCCCGCCTCCTTGTCGGGCCCGTCGGGCGTCATCCTGTCGCCGGATGCGGATTTGGCGCTGCTGGCGCCGCATCTGCCGGCTTTGGCCGTGGTGACGATCACCTTCCCGAAATTCCGGGACGGGCGCGGCTTCACCATCGCCCGGTCACTGCGCCAGCATTACGGCTATGCCGGCGATATCCGCGCCACCGGGCATTTCCTGCCGGAACAGTTCGGCTTCCTGATCGCCTGCGGCTTCACCAGCTTCGAGACGCCGGCAACCCACGGCCCGGCGCAGTTCGCGGCGGCGCTGGCGGCGCCGCATCAGCCCGGGCAATTGCTGCGCCGGACCCTGGGCCGCGCGCTGGAGCCGGTCTGACCCCTGCGCCCTTGCATGTTGGCGGCTTGATCGCCAATTTCGGCAAAACCCAAGGCCATGCAGGGCGCTGCTGGCCATAACCCGGAGACCGCCAGATGCCTGTTCAATCCGTCCTGGAGACCATTGGCAAAACCCCGCATATCCGCCTCTCGCGCCTGTTTCCCGCCGCGCAGGTCTGGGTGAAATCCGAGCGCGGCAATCCGGGCGGGTCGATCAAGGACCGCATCGCCCTGGCGATGATCGAAGCCGCCGAGCGTGACGGCCTGCTCAAGCCGGGCGGGCTGATCATCGAGCCGACCTCCGGCAATACCGGGGTCGGGCTGGCCCTGGTCGCGGCGGTGAAGGGCTACCGGCTGATCCTGGTGATGCCGGAGAGCATGTCGCTGGAGCGCCGCCGGCTGATGCGCGCCTACGGCGCCAGCTTCGATCTCACGCCCAAGGAAAAGGGCATGAAAGGCGCCATCGCCCGCGCCTTGGAGCTGAAGGCCGAGCATCCCGAGGCCTTCATCCCCCAGCAATTCGAAAATCCGGCGAATATCGAGGCGCACACCCGCACCACCGCGCAGGAGATCCTGGCTGATTTCCCGGACGGGCTGGATGTGATCATCACCGGGGTCGGCACGGGCGGGCATATCACCGGCGTCGCCGAGACGCTGAAACAGCATTGGCCGCAGTTGAAAGTCTTCGCCGTGGAGCCAGCGGCCTCGCCGGTGCTCTCCGGCGGCGCGCCCGCCCCGCACCCGATCCAGGGCATCGGCGCCGGTTTCGTGCCGGAGAATTTCCATGCCGGCGCCATCGATGGCGTCATCACCGTCCAGGGCGATGACGCCAAGGATTACGCCCGCCAATCCGCGACCAAGGAGGGGCTGCTTGTCGGCATCTCCTCCGGCGCCACGCTGGCGGCCATCGCCCAAAAGCTTCCTGAGCTGCCGGAAGGCGCGCGCATTCTCGGCTTCAATTACGATACCGGCGAGCGCTATCTCTCGGTCCCGGATTTCCTGCCGGATTGACCTTCCTCAAGGCGGGCGGCAGGTCAGCATGTCATGGCTCCGGCCATGACCCATGCCGATCTGATCGCCCGCTATGATGGCCGCGTGCCGCGCTATACCAGCTACCCCACCGCCCCGCATTTCTCCGCGGAAATCGGCGCGGCGCATTATCAGCGCTGGCTCGCAGCATTGCCGCCAGCCTCACCGCTCTCGCTCTATCTGCACGTACCCTTCTGCGACCGGCTCTGCCTCTATTGCGGCTGCCATACCAGCGTCGCCCGGCATGAACGCCCGAAACGCATCTATGCGGAGGCGCTGGCGCGCGAGATCGGCCTGCTGGCCGATATTCTGGGGCAGCGCGCGCGGGTCAGCCAGATCCATTGGGGCGGCGGCACGCCGACCGCGCTGCCGGATGACTGCCTGACCACATTGATGGCGTTGCTGCGCACGCGCTTCGATGTCGCCGCGGACGCGGAAATCGCCATCGAGATCGACCCTGTGGCTCTGTCATCGGACAAGCTCGCCACGCTGGGCCGGATGGGGATCAACCGCGCCAGCCTCGGGGTGCAGGATTTCGACGAGGCGGTGCAGGCCGCGATCGGCCGGCCGCAAAGCTTCGCGCAAACGCAGGACGCCGCAGACGGGCTGCGCGCCCTCGGCGTCACCTCCCTCAATCTCGATCTGATCTACGGCCTGCCGCTGCAAACCGAAGCCTCGGTGGCGCGCACCGCCCGCCTGGCGCTGGCGCTCTCGCCGGACCGCGTCGCGGTGTTCGGCTATGCGCATGTGCCCTGGATGAAGAAGCACCAGGCGCTGATCCCCGAGGCCACCTTGCCGGACTCGACCGCCCGCTTGCACCAGGAAACCGCGATCCGGCAGGTGCTGGAACAGGAAGGCGGGCTGCTGCCCATCGGCCTCGATCATTACGCCCGGCCCGAGGACGAGATGGCCCAGGCCTTGCGGGCCGGCGCGCTGCAACGCGGGTTCCAGGGATATATGGTCGATGCCGCGCCGGTCCTGCTCGGGCTTGGCGCCAGCGCCATTGGTGCGCTACCTGGGGGCTATGTGCAGACCCAGCCGCGCATTCCCGCTTACGAGGAAGCCGTCTTCAACGGCCGCCTGCCGATCGTGCGCGGCTTCGCTCTGCAGCCCGATGACCGGCTGCGCCGCGCCGTGATCGAACGCATCATGTGCGATCTGGCGGTGGATCTGCCGGCCGTCGCGGCTTTGTTCGGAGCGGACCCGGCGCCGCTGCTGGCGGATGCGCAGCCGCTCTCCGGCTTCGCCGCCGATGGTCTGGTCGAATGGAATGGCCGGTCTCTGCGCGTGACGGAACCGGGCCGCCTGTTCGTGCGTAATGTCGCCGCCTTGTTCGACCGTTACCTGACCCGCGATGCCAGCCAGCCGCAGCCCCGCCACGCCCGTGCCGTCTGAGCCGCCGCCTCTCTCATTCGCCGCACAGATCGCCGCCTTGCGCGAGGAGGCGGGGCGGTTGATCCGCATCCGCCCGATCCCCGCCGAGACCGGCCTCGCCTTGCTGAAACTGCTGCATCAGGTCGAATTGCTGGCGGCGCGGCGCTATGAGCTGCTGCTGGCCCGCCCGGAACAGATCCCCTCCGAGATTCTGCGCGAAACCCTCTCCCGGCGCGAGGCGATGGAACGCCGGCACGCCGCGCAGCTGACCCAGCGGCTGGAAGCGCTCGGCAGCAGCCCGCCGCCCGCCGGCGAGCTGATCGCCCGCGAGGCCGGCGATACCTTGCCGGTCGTCGTCAGCAGCCTTCTGGCCAAGCGGGACATGGTGAAACTCTACCGCGCGGCGATCCGCTTCCTGGCCCCGCGCGACAAAGGCAGCGCCGCCTTGCTGCGGCTGATTTTGGAAGAGGAAGAGGCGCATATCGCCGCCATGCGCAGCCTAGTGGTGCCGCGCTGAGGCCTGGCTTCCCCAGCTGAACCATCCCCAATATGCCCGCTGCCGATGATCGGGAAGAAAAGACCCTGCCATGAGCTTCATGACAGGGCCAAGTTTGGGGAGTGTATCCGCTTTGGGATAAAGATCTTATGCGCGGTTGCGCGCGTAACGTCCTTGATCCAGATCAAGCCCTGATTTTATTCTGCCTCCGCCGCGAAATTCATCACGCTCCGCGACACCACAAGTTGATCCTCGACACTGACCACCCCGGCGATATTGGCCGCCAGAATGCACAGCGCCCGGGCTTCCTGCGGCGAGCCGACATGGCCGGCGATGCGCACCGCGCCGTTGCGGACCTCAAAGGAAATACCCTGCCGCGGCGCCCAGGGCTCCGCCGCCATTGCCTGCGCGATCGCGGCGCGGATCTGCTCATCCGCAGCCTCTTGCGGCGCTTCATCCAGCAACGGCGCCAGGGCGCGCAGAATATCGAACCGGCACAGCATCCCGACGAGCGTCTCGCCCTGCAGCACCGGCAGGCGCTTCACCTGTTTCTGTCGCATCAGATCGGCGGCCTTGGCCAGCGGTAGATCCGGGCGCACGAAACTCGGGTTGCGCGTCATCACATCGCCCACCTGCCGGCCATGGGTATGCGCATAATCCGCCGCCAGAATCTCCGCGCGCATGATGCCGCGCATCCAGCCAGCCTGCTTGCCGCAGGTGCCAAGCTCGGGCCGGTGCAGCAGATCGCCTTCGCTCAGTATGCCCACCAGCCGCCCGGCCTGGTCCAGCACAGGCAGCCCGCTGATTTGATGGCTCACCATCCACCCGGCGGCGGTGGCAAGGCTGGTTTGGGGATCGATGGCGACCACATCCCTGGTCATGACATCCGCGACGATCATTGGGGCCTCTCATGTAAAACGCCGCCAGGATATCCTCCTGGCGGCGTCTCAGCCCTTGATTCGTGTCAAACCAGCCCAGCCGCAGACAGCATTGCCGGAAGCCGGAGGCCGGGCGCACACTGGCGCCCCCCCGGCGGTTAGAGCAATATGCGTTGCGGTTGACGCGGCAGCGTCACCCGCAACGCATGAAATTGCTCGCCAAAACATAAGTAGAGCGAGTGGGTGTAAACCCATCTCGCTCTAAATTCAGTGCGGGCGCATCGCCGCCAGGCGCCGGTAGAGCGTATTGCGGCTGATCCCCAGGGCCCGCGCGGCCGCGGCGATATTGCCGCCCGCCTCCGCCACGGCACCGGCAATCACCGCATCGGACTGGGCGCGCAGCGTGCCGTTCTGCGGCTCCGCCCCCAGGCTCGGCATGCTCGGCTGCTGGCTGGTCAGCTCCAGCATCGCCTCCTCGCTCAGATGATTCAGCGTCATCTCGGTCTCATCTTCGTCGAGCATTAGGCAGGCGGTGCGCAGCATGCCGGCAAGCTGGCGCAGATTGCCCGGCCAGCGGTAACGCGCGAAGGCCGCGGCCAGTTCCGGCGCCAGGGCGGGGGCGCCGCCGCGTCGTCCCTGCGATTCCCGCTCCAGGATCCGCGCGATCAAGGCCGGCAGATCCGTCCGCTCGCGCAAGGGCGGCAGCGAAATCGCCAACCCGTTGAGCCGGTAATAGAGATCCTCGCGGAAGCTCTTCTCGGCGATCCGGGTCGAGAAATCCGCATGGGTGGCGCTGACCAGCAGGAAATCCACCGCCACCGGCTTGCCGCCGATCGGGGTGACGACGCCTTCTTCCAGCACCCGCAACAGCCGAGTCTGCATGGAAAGCGGCATATCGCCGATTTCATCCAGGAACAGCGTGCCGCCATGCGCCTCGCGGATGCGTCCCGGCGCGCCATCCTTGCGGGCGCCCGTGAAGGCGCCTGGCGCATGGCCGAACAGCTCGGCCTCGATCAAGGTTTCCGGCAATGCCGCGCAGTTCACCGCCACGAAGGGGCCGCTGGCGCGCGGGCCCGCCTCATGGATGGCGCGGGCGAAATAATCCTTGCCGGCCCCGGTCTCACCTTGCAGCAGCACCGGCACCTTGCGCCCCAGCACCCGCCGCAACTGGCTGATCGCCTTGGTCACCCGTGCATCGCCGGTATCCAGCGCATCCAGCGCGTCGGTCTTCGGCACTTCCGGCTGCTGCGTCGCGGCGGGACGGCGGATCAGCGGGGCGCGCATCTGATCGACCGCCAGAAACAGCGTCTCGCCCCGGCGCGGATGCACCATCAGCGGCCCGCCATGGGTGCGCCGGTCCAGCTGAATGAGGTCGCGCAATGTCAGGCCGAGATAGCGGCTGAACTCCTGGGTGCCGATATCCTCCGGCCGCAATCCCAGCAGCGCGAAGCCGGAGCGGTTGGCGCCGAGAATCACCCCTTCCTCGTCGATGGCGATCGCCCCTTCCATCATGCTGCCGAGGCATTCGGAGGAATAATGGAAGCGCAGCTTGGTATGGTTGATGAAGGAGATCTCGAAAATCCGGTTCTCGATCATCTGCGCCGCGGCCCGGACCAGCCCGAACGTATGCGGGTGATAGCGCCGGGAATCGCAGGAAATATCGATCACCCCGAGCAGATGGCCACCCGGCTCGGTCAGCGGCGCCGCCGCGCAGGCCAGGAAGCTGTTATGGCGCAGATAATGCTCGGTGCCGTTGACGACGATCGGCTTGCCTTCGATCAGCGCGGTGCCGATGGCGTTGGTACCGCGCGCATCCTCCGCCCAGCACGCCCCCTGGGTGAGCGCCACCTTCGAGGCGCGGGTGCAGAAATCGAGATCCCCAGCGGATTCGAGCACATAGCCGGTTTCGTCGGAGAGCAGCATGATACAGCCGGAATCTTTGATCTGGCTGAAAAAATAATCCATCACCGGCCGCGCCTGGGTGATCAGCGCGGCATGGCGTTCGGAGGCGATCCGCCGTTCCGAGGATGAGAGATGCGGAAAATCGGTCCGGTTCTGCTCCGGGGTCAGCCCGGCGGTTCGGCAACGCTGCCAGGAGCGGCTAATATCTCCCGGGTCAACCCCCAATCCGGAGGCGTTGGGGGAGGATGGCTTCTCAGTCGACGCGAGGCGAAAAGGTTGCATGATGGGGTCGCGTTCCTATCCCGTCTAATCTTATTATATTTAGGTACTTATGCACCTTTCGGGCTTCAGCCCTTCTCTCCATGATGTGTGGTAAGAGCGGGCAGATAGGTTTGCAAGTGAAAAATGCGCCAGCCCGGAACGGCCAGGTGGCGCATTTTACGGCAGTTTATGTGTCCAAACGATCCGGAAAACCCTACGGCGAAGACGATCTACGCCGCCGATTTGCGATGCGCGATGGCGGAGTTGATGACCGCCAGCACCACCCCGCCAGCGAAGATGAAGGTGGACAGGACAAAGACCTGCGGCGGAATGCCGACTTTCACCGCGCCATAGACCCAGAGCGGGAAGGTGAGGGTCTGCCCGGCGACGAAGGTGGTGATGATTAGATCGTCGATGGAGAGCATGAAGCAGAGCATGCAGGCGCCGACGATCCCGGGCAGGATCAGCGGAAAGGTCACCGTCCAGAACGCCACCCACGGCGTTGCCCCCAGATCCGCGGCGGCGCGGTCCAGCGCGCGGTCCAGCCCGGAGACACGGGCGCGGATCACCACCACCGCGAAGGCCAGGTTGAAGGCGACATGCGCGATGAGAATGGTCAGCAGCCCGCGCGGCAGGTTGAGCGCCAGGAACAGCGACAGCAGCGAGGCGCCGACCACCACCGCCGGTGCGGCGATGTCGGCGAAAATGACGATATCCGTCGCCGTCTTGCCCCAGAATTTATGCCGCGCCAGCGCCAGCGCCAGCGGCGTGCCGAGGATCGCCGAGATCAGCGCGCTGCCGATCGCCACTTCCAGCGAGTGCTGCAGCGCTCCGGTCAGATCCTGAATGGCGAAGGCATCGCCGTAATTGGCCAGGGTGAAATGCTGCCAGTTGAGCGCGATGCGCCCGCCCGGCGCGAAGTTGAAGCTGAACACCACCATCACCACGATCGGCAGCATGGTGTAGATGATCATCGCCCAGGTGAAGCAGGCGAGGATGCGCTCGCCGAGGCGGCTGGGTTTGTGGGCGGAGGGCATCCGGGCTGTTATCGTGCTCACGCCGCATACTCCTGGATCGCGTCGGTGCCGAAGGCTTTCGAATAGAGCAGAATGGCGATCATCAGCATCAGCATCAGGATCGAGGAGAGCGAGGCGGCCAGCGGATAATCCTGGCTCTGGAAGAAGGCATCCTGGATCACGTTGCCAACCATGTAGGTGCCCGGACCACCGAGCAGTGCCGCATTCACATAATCGCCGACATTGGTGACGAAGACCAGCAGGAACCCGGCGAAAATGCCCGGCGCCGAGAGCGGCAGGATGATCTTGATGAAGGCGGTCGCGGGCGCGGCGTAGAGATCATTGGCGGCGCGCACCAGGCGCCGGTCGATCTTTTCCAGCACGACATAAAGCGGCAGCACGTAATAGGCGAAGCTGTTATAGACCAGCCCGCCGATCACCGCCCATTTGGTCGAGAGAATGCGAAAGCTCTCCGGCAGAACGCCGAGCGCCTTCAACGGCCCGAGCAGGAAGCCCTGATCGGACAGGATGAATTCCCAGGCCAGCACGCGGATCACGAAGGAGACGAAGAAGGGCAGCATGATGATGAACAAGTAGGTGCTCTTATGCCGCCCGGCATAGAAGGCGATCCAGTAGGCCACCGGGTAGGAGATCGCCAGCGTGATCACGGTCGAGGCCGTACCGTACCAGAACGACCTGACGAAGGAGCTCTCATAGCCAGTGAACGCGCCGATCACCTCCTGGTAATTGTCGGACATGGTGTAGCCGGAAATCGGATCGCCGACGGCCAGCGCCATGCCCAACATCGAGGCGAGCGGGATCAGAAAAAACGCCAGCAGATAGACCCAGCTCGGCAGGCTGAGGAGATAAGGTGCCAAAAATCCGCGCGCCTGCCGCATGGGTCTCTCCGTTCAGCTCTGGACGATCGGGTTGAAGATGTTGTTCCACTTCATGTAGTCGGCATAATTCTTGAACGCGTAATATTCATGCACGCGCGCCAGCTCCGATTGCGGCGGGAAGACCAGCGGCGAATTCGCCACCGCCGGGTCCTTGATGACGTTGAGGATGTAATCCTTCGCCGCCGGCACCGGGCAGATATAGTTCACATAATCCTCGACCATGCCGGCCACTTCCGGCGTGTAGTAATAATTCATCCATTCCAGCGCCGAGAGCGGGTTCTTGGCGCCGACCGGGATGCACATATTATCGTGCCAGATCACCGCGCCCTGCTTCGGCACGACGAATTTCAGATCCTTATAGCCCTTGGAATTGGCCTGATAGATGTCGCCGGACCAGGCCATGGTGATCCAGATATCGCCATTCTCCAGCGCGTTGATGTAGCTCTGGTCGTAATATTGGCGCACCAGCCCCTTGGCCTTCTGCTCCTTCAGCGTCGCCGCCGCCTTTTCCCATTCCGCCGGGGTCGAGGTGGTCGGGTTGATGCCCAGCTTCAGCAGGCCGGCACAGCCCAGCTCCTGCACGTCGGAGAACATGCCGACATGGCCGGCGAAGGCCGGGTCCCAGAGATCCTCATAGCTGGTGATCTCGCGCTTGGTCATTTTCGGGTTATAGGCGATGCCGGTCAGGCCGGACTGCCACACCATCGTATGCTTGTTGCCGGGATCGTAAGGCGGGTTCTTCACGCTGGGGGCGGCGTATTTGTCGAAATTCGGTACTTTCTCACGCCAGATCGGCACCAGGAATTTCTGCATCAGCAGCTCGGTGAGATACCAGCCATCGGTCATCACGATCATGTCGTAGCCGCTCGGCTGGCCGGATTTCAGCACCGGGGCGATCTGCGCGTAGAACGGCGCATCCTCCTGGATCACCTCTTTATAGGTGACATTGATCCCGGTCTGCTTCTCGAACGCGTCGATCGAGGGGCGATCCTTGCCGTCGGTCGAGGTGTCGATATAGAGCGGCCAGTTGGCGAAGACGAACTCCTTGGTCGGCTTCTGGCTGGCCCACCAGGCCTTCCAGTCCTTCACCGTCTCGGCGCGGGCGAGCTGCGGGGCCAGGGCCGCCATCATCGCCGCCCCGGCGCCGCGCATGAAATTCTGCCGGCTCAGCCGCGGCTGCGTCATGCCGCGATAGAAGGCCTGCATCGATTTATCGCCGCTTTGATCGTCTTGGCTCATGCTACTCTCCTTCAGATTGGATTTAAGTGCCGGTGACCGCGAATGTGTGGGCCGGATTCCAGGTGAGGCGGACGGCGCTGCCGGGGGGAATATCCTCCTGGCGGCCGGAATTCTGGGCATAGACGCTCAGCGCCCGCCCGGTCTTGCTCTCCATTTCATATTGCCGGCTGACCCCGAGATAGACCGAAACGCCGGCAATCGCCTCGATCTCGTTCCACCCGTCGGGGCGTGGCTCGCCGGGCTGCAGAACATGGAATTTCTCCGGCCTGACGCCGATTTTCACCTTGTCCCCGGCGATTTGCGCCAGCACCGCGCGCGGCAGGGTGATGATCGCGCCATCCTCCAACGTCACCTGCGCCTGCGCTCCGTTCTGGGCGGTGATGGTGCCGGGCAGCAGGTTGGAGGCGCCGAGGAAGGAGGCGACGAATTCCGTCGCGGGATGGTCATAGACATCGGCCGGCGTGCCGATTTGTTCGATCCGCCCCTTGGACATCACCGCCAGCCGGTCGGACATCGCCATCGCCTCTTCCTGGTCATGGGTGACGAACAGGAAGGTGATGCCCACCTCGCTCTGGATGCGCTTCAGCTCGATCTGCATCTGTTTGCGCAGCTTCAGATCCAGCGCGCCGAGCGGCTCGTCCAGCAACAATAATTTGGGTTTGTTGACCAGCGCGCGGGCCAGGGCGACGCGTTGCGCCTGGCCGCCGGAGAGCTGGCCGGGCTTGCGCTTGGCGAAGCCAGCGAGATCGACCAGTTCCAGCATTTCATTGGTGCGCCGGGTCACCTCGTCGCTCTTCACCCCCTTGCGGCGCAGCCCGAAAGCGACATTCTCGAAAATCGTCAGATGCGGAAACAGCGCATAGGACTGGAACACGGTGTTCACGTCGCGCTTATAAGAGGGCTGGCGGCTGACATCCTCGCCATCGAGATAGATCGCCCCGGCGCTCGGCGACTCAAAGCCGCCGATCATCGACAAGGTCGTCGATTTGCCGCATCCCGACGGCCCCAGAAGCGAGAAAAACTCCCCCCCTTCGATGCTCAGGGAGATATTGTCGACAGCCGTCCAGCCGCCAAATTGCTTGATGACATTTTCCAGCCTGACATCATGGCGGGTCGATGGCGCGGGGATCATGCGGAGGCTCCGGCGAGGGGGGCGGGGATGGGCGACACATCGCCTGATGGATTAAGCGGCTGGGAGATGCCGGAGCGCTGAAAAAACAGGCGCTTTTTTAAATCCCGGGATATTGCGGCGGGCGGTGCCCAGCCGAAAATTCCGCCGTCAGCGGCAAGGCTGTCGGCCAGAATTATAAAGCGGCCTCGTCGATTACGCTTCAAACCGGCAACCCTTTCGCTGGATTTTTGGCTATTGCATTGAATGGTTTCACAATTTCTCGCCTTTTACAATCAATGCCGCGCCTTGAAGGCGTTTATTAGCCCTGCCACCCGGATCACATTCAAGCGCTTCAAGCCCAGCCTCGTCATAACAGCTCCTCCAGATTGTTAAGCAAGGCGCGGGCCAAGCGAGGCATCGCACTCTAGTCAGCTTCGGTCGGCGCGCATTTGACCGTGGAGCACAGGCGCCAGGCCAGCGCGCATCCTGGCGCGCGCTGCGCAGGCGGAATGAATGGGGTCATCAGGTGACGGCAAGATGGCTCTGGGCTATTCAGCTTGTAATGATGATGCCCGCTTTCAGCTTACGGTACCTGGTGCTCGGCGTTGGTCTCGTGGGAATGTTGTCCGGCTGCGCGGCGAAGCCGGAGCGGCAGGCGCAGCCTTCCCCGGCGATGGACACCATCACGATGACCCCGGCCGAGCTGGCGCATGTCAAGCAGGCCGCCTATGATGAAGGGTTCGAGGCGGGCCGGCGCTATGAACGAAAACACCCGCAACCCCAGCCAGCATCCGCGGCCGCCCAGCCGGATCAGCCGGCGGATGCCAGCGGCGCTCTTCCGCCAGCCCCGGCCCAAGCGGACACCCAGCCGCCGCAGCCCAGCTCTGTAACCTGCCCCCCGACCCAAACCGCGCCCGCCTTGGCGCCGATTCCGCCGCTGCCGCGCTCGGCCGGCTACACCTCCGCCGGCCCGGCGAAACCGCTCTCGCCCTGAGCCCGGCTTGAACCTGGGCAGCGCATGCGCCAAACAGCGCGCATGGCGCCTCCCTTGCTTCTGCTCACCGATATCTCCATCACCCTCGGCTCTGTGCCGCTTTTGCAGGGGGCGGGCCTGTCCGTTGGCGCCGGGGAGCGCATCTGCCTGGTCGGGCGCAACGGCTCCGGCAAATCCACCTTGCTGAAAATCGCCTCCGGCGAGGTGGCGCTCGATTCCGGCACGCGCTTTCTCCAGCCGGGGACCACCATGCGCTACCTCCCCCAGGAGCCGGACCTCTCGGCGTATCAGACCGTCATGGATTATGTCCTGGCCGGGCTGGGCCCGAATGACGATGAATATCGCGTCCGCTATCTGCTGGGCGAACTCGGGCTCAACGGCGATGAGGCCCCCTCACGCCTCTCCGGCGGTGAGGCGCGCCGCGCCGCCCTGGCCCGCACCCTGGCCCCCGCGCCGGATCTGCTGCTGCTCGACGAGCCGACCAACCATCTCGATCTGCCGGCCATTGAATGGCTGGAAGGCGAGCTGAAATCCCTCTCCAGCGGGCTGGTGCTGATCTCGCATGACCGGCGCTTCCTGGAAAATCTCTCGCGCTCGATGGTCTGGCTGGATCGCGGCCAGACCCGGCGGCTGGACCGCAGCTTCGCCCATTTCGAGGCCTGGCGCGACGAGGTGCTGGAGCAGGAGGAGCAGGAATTCCACAAGCTCGGCCGCAAGATCGCCCGGGAGGAAGACTGGCTGCGCTACGGCGTCACCGCGCGGCGCAAACGCAATGTCAAACGCCTCGCCGGGCTGCACAGCCTGCGCGCGGAGCGGCGCAATTTCACCCATAAGCTCGGCACCGCGAAGCTGGCGAGCCTGGATGCCGCGACCTCGGGCAAGATCGTCGTCGATGCCGACGCCATCTCCAAGAGCTTCGGCGCGCGCCAGATCGTGCGCGATCTCACCTTCCGCGTCCTGCGCGGCGACCGGCTCGGCATTGTCGGGCCGAACGGGGCCGGTAAATCGACCCTGCTGAAGCTCATTCTCGGCCAGCTGGCACCCGATGACGGGGCGGTGAAGCTGGGCACGGCGCTGGAGGTGGTGACCCTCGACCAGCAGCGCGCCACGCTGAACCCCAACGCCTCGCTGGCCGATACGCTGACCGGTGGCAATAGCGACCAGGTGGTGGTCGGCGGCCAGGCCCGGCATGTGATCGGCTATATGAAGGATTTCCTGTTCAAGCCGGAACAGGCCCGCACCCCGGTCGGTACGCTCTCGGGGGGCGAGCGCGGGCGGCTGTTGCTGGCGCTGGCGCTGACCAAGCCCTCTAATCTCTTGGTGCTGGACGAGCCGACCAACGATCTCGACCTGGAAACGCTGGATCTGCTGCAGGAGATGCTCGGCGAGTATCCCGGCACCGTCATCGTCGTCTCGCATGACCGTGATTTCCTCGACCGCGTCTGCACCTCGGTGCTGATGTCCGAAGGGCAGGGACGCTGGCTGGAATATGCCGGCGGCTATGCGGATATGCTGGCCCAGCGCGGGGAAGGCGTCACCGCAGCGGCCAAGGCCGGGAAAATCGACAAGAAAGCCGCGCCCAAACAAGCCGCCCCCGCTTCCCCGCCAGCGAAGGCGAAAATGTCCTTCAAGGAGCAGCACGAGCTGAAGCAGCTCAATGACGAGATGGCGAAGATGCAGCTGCAGCTCGGCAAGCTCAATGAAACTCTCGCCCTGCCGGATCTTTATACGAAAGACCCGAAAAAATTCGCCGCCGCCAGCGCGTCCCTGGCGGCGCTGCACGCCCGGCTGCAGGCAGCCGAGGAGCGCTGGCTGGAGCTGGAGATGCTGAAGGAGGGCTGAGAGACTGTTTGAAAAGCCACTCAGCCGGCCGGCGCAAAGCGCCGGCTCATCTCCTCGAACACTCCGTAAAGTGCCGCATCCTGGCGCAGCGCCGCACCTTGGGCCGCGAACGAAGTCTGGATCTGCGCGCGCAGCGCCGCGAAATACGGGTCCTTGCCAAACCCCGCCAGCCGGCTCTGGAGTGTCTCCAGCAGCGCCGGCGGCCAGGGATGGTAATTTTCGGCGGTCGGCGGCGAGGTCCAGCTGAAATAGGTCTCGAAATCCCGCAGAAAATGCGACTCCGTCAGCCCCAGAGCCTCCCCCCGCCGTTTCTTGACGACGAATTCGGCGAAAGAGCGCCCCCAGAAATGCTCCGTCCAGCCGCCCTCGCCGGTTTTCATATCGAGATGCCAGTTCGTGCCCTGCTCGATCGGGCGAAACGCCGTGTCATAAAGCCGCTTCGGGGTGGCGAATTCCGGGAAATGCTTCTGGTGGAAGGAAGCGACCTGATCCAGCCTGGTGACGGATTTGGCCAGATAATGCGGGGTGGCGTGCGGGTAATGCGTCGCCAGCAGACCTTCTGGCCGCGTCAGCTCGAAGCGCCATAGCCGCCAATGCCAGGGAAAGAGCACGGCCGCCGCATCGGCGGGGGCCGCATCCAGCATCTTTGGCAGCGAATGCTCGAAGCGCGCGGCGGGGAGCAGGAATTCGTCGCTGTCGAGGAACGCCACCCACTCATAAAGCCGCAATTCCGGCAGCATGAAGAGGGCGTGATGGAAATTCTTGATCTGCACATCCACCGGC
Source organism: Acidocella facilis ATCC 35904 (assembly GCF_000687875.1). Lineage (GTDB taxonomy): Bacteria > Pseudomonadota > Alphaproteobacteria > Acetobacterales > Acetobacteraceae > Acidocella > Acidocella facilis. The sequence goes on from NZ_JHYG01000010.1 coordinate 56,279, forward strand.
CGGCCCAGCCGCGTCGGCAGCAGCGTCACCGGGGCATGTTGCGCGAACCAGCGCAGCAATTCCTCGGTCTTGTCCTGGTTGTCGTTGGTGTAGACGAAGATCTTCTCGACGCCGATGGCCAGATGATGCGCGATCCATTCCGGCAGAATCAGCGCGTCATTGCAGGCGGAGACCACGGCGGCGAGCTTGTGCCGGGGCTTGATCCTCTGCAGCTGCGTAAACAAGGCGGCCTGCGCCGGGCTCCAATCCGCGGGCCCGGTCTGCAGGGCCAGGTCGTCGAATTCCGGCCCGACAATCCGGGGCGGGCCGAACAGATCATCCGTCCATTCAGGCGAGCGCAGGCGGCGGGCAAGGGCGGTGAAGGCGCCATCCATCCCGCCCTGCGCCATGTTGCGTTCAGTCCTTGCCTTCGAACGGGTTCTTGGTGCCGCGCAGATATATGCGGATCGGCACCCCCGGCATCTCGAACACCTCGCGCAGGCTGTTGACCAGATAGCGCTGATAGGTCTCCGGCACCTGCTCGGCGCGGGTGCCGAACAGCGCGAAGGTCGGCGGCCGCGCCTTGATCTGGGTGATATAGCGCAGCTTGAGCCGGCGCCCATCCACCAGCGGCGGCGGAAACCGCTCCAGCGCGGATTCGAACCAGCGATTGAGCTGGCTGGTCGGGAAACGGGTGTTCCATTTCTCGTAGGTGTCGCGGATCGCGGGGAAGAGCTTCTTCACCCCCTCGCCGGTCTCCGCCGAGAGCGGCACCACGGTGATGCCCTTCATCTGGCTCAGCGAGATCGAGATGCGGTCCAAAGCCGCCTTCTTCGCATCCGGCCGGTCCTCCACCGCATCCCATTTGGTCAGCGCGATCACGCAGGCCCGGCCTTCGCGTTCGATCAGCCGGGCGATCTGCAGATCCTGCTCCTGCACGCCTTGCACGGCGTCGATCGCCAGCACCGCCATCTCGGCCCGCTTCAGCGCCTCGATCGAGGAGGAGGTGGACATTTTCTCCAAACCCTCATCCACCTTGGCGCGCTTGCGCAAACCGGCAGTGTCCACCACCCGGTAGAGCTTGCCATCCGGCCCCTCGAAATCGGCGGAAACCGCATCGCGGGTCAGGCCGGGTTCCGGCCCGGTGATCATCCGCTCCTCGCCGAGCAGGTAATTCAGCAGCGTCGATTTGCCGGCATTCGGGCGCCCGACAATGGCCAGATGCAGCGGCAGTTCCTCGCCATCCTCGCCCAGCGCCTGCGGCTCGGGCAGGCGTGCGGCGATCTCGCTCATCAGGTCGTAAATGCCCTCATTATGCTCGGCCGAAACCGCCACCGGCTCGCCAAAGCCCAGCTCATAGGCCTCCATGGCATTGGCGGCACCGCCCTTGCCCTCGGCCTTGTTGGCGATCACCAGCACTGGCCGGTCCTTGCGGCGCAGCCAGGTGCCGAAATGCCGGTCCTCCGGGAGCAGCCCGGCCTTGGCGTCGAACACGAACAGCACCAGATCGGCCTGATCCACCGCCGTGGAGGTGGAGGCGCGCATGCGCCCCGGCAACGTGTCCGGCGGCGCTTCCTCCAGCCCGGCGGTATCCACCATCACCACCTTGCGGCCATCCATCTCGCATACCGCTTCCTTGCGGTCGCGGGTCACGCCCGGTGTGTCGGCCACCAGCGCCAGACGGCTGCCGACGAGACGGTTGAACAAGGTCGATTTGCCGACATTCGGCCGCCCGGCAATGACGATTCGCGGCAGCTCAACCATAGGCGGTCAAACGCCCATCGCGGGTCAGCTGCAGCATCATCCCGCCCACCGCGATGGGGGCAAGGTCCGCCGGGCCGGCCAGTTTCACGCTCTGCATCTGCTTGCCGCTGGTGGCGTCCACGATGGCGGCCTCGCCATGATCATTGACGCAGACCAGCATGCCGTTGATCAGCGCCGGGCCCGCCCAGTTGATCGGGTTTTTCTTCTTCTTCATGTTCTTGAAGGGCTGCAGCTGGGTCGCCCAGCTCACCAGCCCGTCATCCGCATGCACGGCGAACAGCGTCTCGCTGGCATCGAGCAGGAAGATGAACCCGCCGGAGGCCGCCGGGGTCTGGTTGCCAGAGGCCTGATGCGTCCACACCTTGGCGCCGGAATGCAGATCCACCGCCATGAAGCTGCCATCCATGTTCAGCGCATAAACCACCCCGCCCGCGATCACCGGGGTCGCCACGATGTCGGACATATCCAGCGTGCTGGCCTGGCCGAAGCCGGCGGCGAGGCTCTGCTCCCAGACCGGCGTGCCGGAGCTGGCATCCACCGCCGCCAGCAGCCCGGTCGAGAAGCCCGCGACGATATTGCCATCCGCGAAAGCCGGGGCGCCGGTGACACCCGCCGCCGCCTGCGGCGGCGTGCCGACGACGCCGGAGAAGCGCCAGCTCGGCGTGCCGGACTTGGCCTCGAAGGTCAGCAACTGGTCGTTCTGGGTGACGATGGCCACCAGCCCGGCCGCCACCAGCGGTGCCGAACGCGCCGCGAATTCTAGCTTCTGGCGCCACAGGATCTTGCCCGAAGCGGCATCCAGCGCCAGCGCCTCGCCATAGCCGGTGCTGGCATAGATCAGCCCCGCATCATACGCGATGCCGCCGCCGATATTCAGCGTGGTCACGTGCTTCGGGCGGGTATCCGCATGCCAGATCGTCGCCCCGTCCGTGAGCGAGAGGGCGCGTACATGCGCATCCGCATCCATCACGAAAACGCGGGAACCGGCGACCAGGGGGCTGGCCATCAGCGGCTGGCGATAGCCGCCGGGCGCGCCGATTCCAACCTGCCAGCGCTGGGCGAAATTCACCGGCCCGGCGACATTGCCCGGCGCGTGGCTGGCATTGGCGAAAGGCTGCGGCCAGGCATTCAGCGCGCTCGGGGCGGGGAGCGTCACGGCGGGGGCGTCGGCCGCCACATCCATGCCGGACTGATCCGGCAGAACCGGGATCTGCACACCCAGAATCGGGGTTTTCTTGGGCGAGGAGCAGGCGGCGAGCATGGCAAGCAGGCCGACAGAGGCGGTGCGGCGACGAATCATGGGCTGTCTCATCCGTTCAACTTGGCAAGCATGGCTTGGGCGCGGTTGCGGGCACCTTCCGGCGCGCCGGGATCGGCCTGAACCTGGGCAAACAGGGATTTGGCCATCGCCATGTTCCCCTGGTGCAGATAAACCAGCGCCTGCACCTCGCGCGCCAGCCCGTGATAGGGGTTCTGCGCCTGCACCATCGGCTGGATGCGCGCCAGAATGTCGCTGTCGCTGGCGGTGCCGATCTCATGCTGCGCCCAGAGCAGGTTGGCGGCATCGCGCAGCAGCGTCGGGGCGGCTTCATCCGCGCCCACCCGGGTCCAGAGCGGTGCGGCGTCCTTGTCGTCATTCATGTTCGCATAGAGCCCGGCGGCGCGCAGCCGGGCCAGGGTCTTGTAGGTCTCCGGCGCGGTATCGGCGAAGGCGACCAGCGCCTGCGCGGTCTTCGCCGCCTGGTCCTGCGTCAGCTGCCCGTCCGGCTGATCGACCTGCGCGGTCAGCGCGAGATATTTGCTCGCCGCCGCCTCAGCCTGGTGTTTCTGATGATTTTGCCAAAGTTCCTGGCCGGCGACGCCACCCAGAACCAGCAATGCGGCGAGGATCAGCAGCCCGCCATAGCGCTTGGCCAGGCGCAAAGCGCGCTCCTGGCGCAGATCTTCCGAGACTTCATCAAAAATATCGACCACGCGGCTCTTTCCCCTTTGCCGGTTTGTCTTAGCCGGGGCGGACGTTCGCGGCAACGCAGGCGCCAAGCCGCCTGGCCGCGCGTTCCCGGCCCATCAGCGCCAGCAGCGGCGCCATCTCCGGCCCGTGCTCCTCGCCGGTCAAGGCCAGGCGTAGCGGCTGGTAAAGCGCCTTGCCCTTGGCACCGGTGGCGGCGGCAATCGCCGCGGTCCAGGCTTTCCACGTCGCGGCATTCAGCTCATCCGGTAAGGTCTCGGCCGCCTTCGCAATCACCGCCACCGCCTCATCCGGCAGTTCCGGCGTGACGATCTCCCCCGCGACCACCGCCCACCAGCGCCGCGCCTCGCGCAGCAGATCCAGATTGCCCTTGATCGCTTCCCAGAATTCCGGCCCGGCGCCCTCGGGCAGCCGCTCCTTCACCGCCTCGAAGGGCAAATGATGCAGCAGCTTGCGGTTCAGCCCGAGCATCTGCCCGGCATCGAAACGCGGCGGCGAGCGGGAGAAATCATTCAGCGAGAATTGCGCGATCAGCTCGGCCAGCGGCAGCGCCACCGCATCCTTGCTGGTCCCCAGCCGCGCCAGATAGGCGGTGATCGCCCCTGGCTCGATGCCATCCTTGCGCAGCGAGCGCAGCGAGATCGAGCCGATGCGCTTGGAGAGCTTCTCCCCATCCCCGCCCGAGATCAGCGGCAGATGCGCGAAGCGCGGCACCGGCTTGCGGGCGATGGCGCGGAACAGATCGATCTGCACGGCGGTGTTGGAGACGTGATCCTCGCCGCGAATAATATGGGTGATGCCCATATCCGAATCGTCCACCACCGAGGTGAAGGTATAAAGCGGCGAGCCATCGGCGCGGATCAGCACCGGGTCGGAGACGGTCGGCAATTTGATATTGCGCGCCCCCAGCACCAGGTCATTCCAGGACACCGCCTCATCGGAGAGCTTGAAGCGCCAGTAAGGCCGCTTGCCATTGGCCTCGGCGGCGGCGCGCTGGGCGGGCGTCATGCTCAGCGCGTGGCGGTCATAAACCGGCGGCAGCTTGCGCTTGATCAACGCGGCGCGCTTGGCCGCCAGCTCATCCTCATTCTCGAAGCAGGGATAAAGCCGCCCGGAGGCCTTCAACGCTTCCGCGACCTCCTCATAGCGCGCGCTGCGCTCGGACTGTTTGGCGAACGCGTCCCATTCGATGCCGAGCCAGCGCAGATCCTCATAAATGCCCTGCTCATATTCCGGCCGGCCGCGCTCGGTATCGGTATCATCGAGCCGGAGCAGGAATTGTCCGCCCTCGCGCCGGGCAAACATGAAATTCACCAAGGCGGCGCGGGCATTGCCGACATGCAGATAGCCGGTGGGGCTGGGGGCGAAGCGAACTTTGACCATCAGCCGGGGGTTAGCCCGTTTTCGGCCTCAGGGGAAGGCAAACCGGCGCGGTCTCAAGGCGTGAAAATTTTCTTCTCCCGCCCACTTGCCAGCCTCCGCCGGTCCGGTTTATACGCCGCTCCACCAAACGGTACGGGCGATCTTCTCCCGGAAACGGTATGGGGCTATAGCTCAATTGGTAGAGCGTCTGCATGGCATGCAGAAGGTCAGCGGTTCGATTCCGCTTAGCTCCACCATCCCCCCTTTCATCTTTTAAACTACACGGGTTTTTGGCGCCGCGAAGCCGTGCTCCGCGACGCCGATTCAGCCTCAGGCGACGCTGAGCTTCACATCCACGCTTTTATGAATGGCGTTGGAATAGGGGCAGACGATATGCGCCTTCTGCACCAGATCCTCCAGCTGCGCCTTATCCACCCCATTGGCGGAGATGGTCAGCGCCGCGGTGATGCCAAACCCCTCGCCATCCTCACGCGGGCCGATGCCGATTTCAGCGGAAACCTTGGTATCCTCCGGCAGCTTCACCTTCTCCTTGCCGGCGACGACCTTCAGCGCCCCCAGGAAGCAGGCGGAATAGCCCACGGAGAAAAGCTGTTCCGGATTGGTGCCCGGCCCATCATCCCCGCCCAGCCCCTTCGGCACGCTCAGCGTGACATTCACCTTGTTGTCATCGGTGGCGCCCTTGCCGGCGCGTCCGCCGGTGGCGTGGCCATGGGCCTTATAGAGAACTTCCTTAACGCTCATGCAGGTCTCCTCTTTTTTAGGTTCCCTGCATGTGGCGTCGCCGCGCCGTGGCGCAAGGCCAGTGTTGGCGCCGCGCGTTACCGCAGCGCGTTGCAGAAGCCCGAAATGCGCTGGCAGGCCTCCAGCAGCCGGGGCAGGGCGGTGGCGGTGGAAATCCGGATATGCGGGCTGAGCGCGAAGGCCGAACCCTGCACCACGGCGACCTGCGCCTCCTCCAGCAAGGCCATGGCGAAATCATCGTCCGAGCCGATCACCCGGCCCGCCGGCGTGGTCTTGCCCAGGCACCCGGCAATGCTCGGAAACACATAAAACGCCCCCTCCGGCCGATGACATGAAAGGCCGGGGATCTGGTTGAGCGCCGCGACCACCGCATCGCGCCGTTCCTCATAAGAGGCCACGCGCTCGGCCAGAAATTCCTGCGGCCCGGTCAGCGCCGCCAGCGCCGCCGCCTGGCCGATGGAGGAGACGCCCGAGGTCGCCGTCGCCTGCACCACGGTCGCCGCCTTGATCATCTCCGCCGGGCCGATGCACCAGCCAATCCGCCAGCCGGTCATCGCATAGGTCTTGGAGACGCCGGACAAGGTCACCACCCGGTCCCGCAAATCCGGCGCCACCCCCAGCAACGTGTGGTGCTGCGCGCCGCCAAACAGCAGATGCTCGTAAATATCGTCCGAGAGCACCCAGACATGCGGATAATGCCGCAGCACCTCGGCCAATGCCGCCAGCCCCTCGCGCGAAATCGTCGCCCCGGACGGGTTGCTCGGATAATTCAGCAGCAACAGCTTGGTGCGCCCGGTAATCGCCTGGGCCAGCGCCTCGGGCTGCAACACGAAGCCTTGCTCTTGCGGACAAGGCACGAACACCGGCACGCCGCCGGCGAATTTCACCGTCTGCTCATAGCCCGCCCAGGCCGGAGCCGGAATGATCACCTCATCCCCGGCGCCGATCAACGCCATCACAATGTTGAAAATCCCCTGCTTGCCGCCATTGGTGACCAGCACATCCTGCGCGCGCACCGGCAGCCCATGCTCACGGGTGAATTTTTCCGCGATCGCCGCACGCAACGGCTCGATCCCGCCCAGCGGCGGATATTTGGTCTCGCCCCGCAGCGCCGCCGCATGGGCGGCCTCGACCACAGGGGCGGGGGTGGGAAAATCCGGCTCGCCAAGCGAGAGCGAGATCACATCCTTGCCCTCCGCCCGCAAGGCACGGGCCCGGGCGGCCATGGCAAAGGTGGCGGCCAGCGCGGTGCGGCCAATTCGTGCGGCATATTCGGTCATGAATCGAAATCTATGCGGCGGCGCGGCGTGGCGGGCAAGCCGCCGGCGTTTCAACCGTGCCGGGCGTGCAGCGCAGAGAACCAGCCGCGCCGCTTCGGCTCATCCACCGGCAGCGGCGCCGACAAGTTCATGGCCAGCTTGGTGATATGATAGGCGGCGTCCGGATGGCGCTTGAAATAGGCCCGGATGATCGCATCGGCTTCGACATCCAACGGCTCCACAGAGCGGTTGAGCGTCTCCTCCAGAAACTCCAGGATCGATTTATGCTCTTGCCGTGTCACGCCCCGTTTTAGCTTCAAAACCCGCCGCGCGGGCAAGGGGAAATGCGCGGCGTTACGCCGAATTCACCCTGGTTCGGATTGATTAACTGATTGGTATATAATCATTAAATGTCCATCCCGCTGAAATTCGCCGCTTCGTGACATGCCGATGGAATTCAACACCTGCCGCGAGCCATGATTATCCTCCCGCGCCACCGCGATCACCACTGGCAGCCTGGCGAGATCATGCGCATAGACCAACGCCGCCGCCGCCGCCTCCCGCGCCAGCCCAATCCCGCGCGCCTCCGGATAGAACGCAAAGCGCAGCGCCACGCCGCGCCCGTCCGGCCGATGCATCAGCGCCGTGATGCCCACAAACTTGCCGCGCCGCGCCCGCACCGCCCACATGCCATACCCATGCCGGCCCCAATCCTGAATATCCTGCGCCAACTCCGCCGCCACCTGCAACCGCGAGCGCACCCCGCCCAGCATCAGCGCATAAGCCCGCGGATCCCCCTTCAGCCGGATCAAATCCGGTAAATCCCAATACCCCACCGGCGCCATCCGCAACCGCGCCGTCTCAACGCACCAGGCCGATGTCACGGTCATGCCGGGGCACCTTGATCGTACGCTGGCATACCAAGGGGGGCGCTGCCCCCGTCGTGCCGAAGGCACGCCTGCGGCGTGACGCCCCCCCGCCAAGGGCCGGAAGGCCCTTGGAACCCACCCGGGTCTTGGGGAGGGAGGGCGCGCGCAGGCAAGGGGGGTTGAGAGGCAAAGGCGCGCGCCCTCCATCCCCAAGACCCGAATAGAATGGGATCAAAGGGCCTCTCGGCCCTTTGCAGGGGGATCGAAGGGGGACAGCGTCCCCCTTTGGCAGGCCTGCGTCCCAGCACGGAGCCGGAATTACCGCGTCAGCGGCCGGTATTTGATACGGTGCGGCTCGGCGGCGTCCTGGCCAAGGCGGCGGCGCTTGTCTTCTTCGTAGGCTTGGAAGTTGCCTTCGAACCATTCGACATGGCTGTCGCCCTCGAAGGCCAGGATATGGGTGGCGAGGCGGTCGAGGAACCAGCGATCATGGGAGATGACCACGGCGCAGCCGGCGAATTCCATCAGCGCCTCTTCGAGGGCGCGCAGCGTATCGACGTCGAGATCGTTGGTCGGCTCATCGAGCAGGATGACGTTGGCTTCGGATTTCAGCATCTTGGCCAGATGCACGCGGTTGCGCTCACCGCCGGAGAGGATGCCGACCTTCTTCTGCTGGTCCGCGCCCTTGAAGTTGAAGGCGCCGACATAAGCGCGCGAGGCGATGGTGCGCTTGCCGAGATAGATGACATCGGTGCCGCCGGAGATTTCCTCCCAGACATTCTTGTTGTCATCCAGGCTGTCGCGGCTCTGGTCGACATAGCCGAGCTTCACCGTCTCGCCGATTTTCAGCGCCCCGGAATCCGGCTGTTCGGCGCCGGTGATCATCTTGAACAGCGTGGATTTACCCGCCCCGTTCGGGCCGATGACGCCGACGATACCGCCCGGCGGCAGCTTGAAATTCAGCCCGTTGATCAGCTCGCGGTCGCCGAAGCCCTTGCAGAGATCCTGCGCCTCGATGACGGTGCCGCCCAGGCGCGGGCCGGGCGGGATGACGATTTCCGCGACGCCGCCGGCCAGTTCCTGGGACTTGGCCAGCATTTCCTCATAGCGCTGGATACGCGCGCGGGACTTGGTCTGGCGGGCCTTGGCGGAGGCGTTGATCCATTCCCGCTCCTCGGCCAGCGCACGCTGGCGGGAGGATTCTTCCTTCTCTTCCTGGGCCAGGCGCTTCTGCTTCTGCTCCAGCCAGGAGGAGTAGTTACCCTCATACGGGTAGCCGCGGCCACGCTCGATTTCCAGGATCCAGTTGGTGACGTTATCCAGGAAGTAGCGATCATGGGTGATGAGAATGACGGTGCCGGTATAATTCTCCAGCGTCCGCTCCAGCCAGGCCACCGATTCCGCGTCCAGATGGTTGGTCGGCTCATCGAGCAGCAAAATGTCCGGCTTCTCCAGCAGCAGGCGGCAGAGTGCTACGCGGCGCTTCTCACCGCCGGAGAGCTTGTCCACCGGGGAGTCGGAGGGCGGGCAGCGCAGCGCGTCGAGCGCGATCTCGATCTGCCGATCCAGATCCCAGCCATCCTTGGTGTCGATGATTTCCTGCAAGCGGGCCTGTTCGGCCAGCAGGTCGTTCATCTTGTCGTCGTCCATCGGCTCCATGAAGGCTTCGGAGATCTCGTTGAAGCGCTTCAGCGCCGCGCGGACCTCCTGGAACGCCTCGGCGACATTCTCGCCGACGGTTTTGGTCGCATCGAGCTGCGGCTCCTGGGCCAGATAGCCCACTTTCACGCCCTCGGCCGCCCAGGCCTCGCCGCCATATTCGGTCTCAATGCCGGCCATGATCTTCAGCAGGGTCGATTTACCGGCGCCGTTGACGCCGAGCACGCCGATCTTCACGCCAGGGAGGAAGGAGAGGGTGATGCCCTTGAACACCTCACGCCCGCCCGGATAGGCCTTGGTGAGATCCTTCATCACATACACATATTGATAAGCGGCCATCGGCGATCCTACTAAACGCGGTTGCCCAGGGTATAGTTGCAGCCGGGGGCGGCTTCAACCTGCCCCTGGCTTGGCGCCTCTCTCCCCCTGCGATAGATTTGAAATGACAAGGACCGGGGGGCGCGAATGCGGGTGGGATGCGTGCTGATGCAGCGCAATGAGGTCAACGCGCTGGAGCCCTGGCTGCTCTACCACGCGCATCTCTTCGGCATGGAAAATCTCTGTGTCATCGATCACGGCTCGACCCACCCGAAGGTGCTGAACACGCTGCTCTGGTACGAGGCGGAGGGGGTGAGGGTCATCCGGTTGCCGGAAGATGCGGATTTTCACCTGCAAGGTGAATTCATGACCGCGGCGATGCGCGAGATGAACGCTCGTGACGAGTATGATTTTCTGCTGCCCATCGATTGCGATGAATTCCTGGCCATACGCCGGGAGGATGGCAGCTTTACCTGCGCGCGCGATGAGATCCTGAACTGCCTGGCCTCCTGCATCGGCCGGCAAGAGACGTTGGAGATCAAGCAGAACCTGCTGAATATTCTAGGGCAGCCGGGTCGTTATTGGGTGCTGCCGTATCAGAAAGTGTTCTTTTCGGGCCGCAGCATCGGCACCTTATGCCACGGGTCACACCAGGACATATCCGGGCGTGACAACGGGCTGCTGGAAACGCCTTTGGTCTTTGTGCATTTCCATCACAAGCCCTGGGACGAGCAGATCAAGGCCAGCAAGGAAAAACTGCGCCATTTCGTCGATGTGGACGACCCCGAGGCTTTGGCTGACTTCAAAGGCCTGGGCTGGCATCTTTTGGTGCATATGAGAGAGGGAGAGGCCGCCTATAACGAGATGATGCGCGACGGCCCCGGGCTGGGGCAGGTGGATGGCCTGCTGCCCTTGTTCGAGCAGCTCCACATCAACCCGCTTTTTACCGAACAGCCCATCCCCTTCACGCCGCCCGCGCCGTGATCATATGGATCACCGCCGGCACCCGCACGCCGCCATCGGCGGCCGGGCTTGCATAGGCCGGCAAAGCGGCACGGATGGCGGCGCGGATCGTCTCACGCTGCGCGGGCGAGGCCTGTTTTTCATCCAGCAACGCCCCGCTCGGCCCCATGAAGCAGGCGATCGCCGCCTCCTCCTCCAGTGAGACGCCGTGCAGCGCGATTTCCACCGCCTCGACCCGTGGCGCCTGCCACCCGGCCTGGGTGAGAATTTCCGTCACATAATCAGCGTCATCGAAGGCGAGCGGCCCGCTGGCATGCGGTTGCCGTGGCGCGCCCGGGCCGAGCAGCGCCTCCACCAGCTCAAGCGGCCTGCGCCAATGCTCATTGCGCGCCAGCGGCGCCCAGGCGGCACAGGCCAGCCGCGCCCCCGGCGCCGCGCCCGTCCGCAAATTCGCAAAAGCGGCGACAGGATCATCGAAAAACATCACCCCGAAGCGCGACACCAGCATCTCCGGCGCCGGGGCGAAATGTTCCGTCTGCGCATCGCCGAGCCGGAAGCTGACATTTTCGATATGCCGCGCCCGGGCGTGCCCCCGCGCGGTCTCGATCATCGGCGCGGATATATCGATGCCGATCACCCGCCCCGCCGGCCCGACGGCTTGTGCCGCCTCCAGGCTGGTCAGCCCGGCACCGCAACCGATATCCAGCACATTTTCCCCCGGCCGCAGCGAAGCCGCCGCGATCACCGCCGCACTCACCGGCGCCAGCCGCGCCTCCATCGCGCCGCCCAGACTCACCCATTTCGGCCCGCCCACTTGGTTCCAATAGGTTTTCTGCGTCTCATTCGCCATGCGCCGCGCCCTCGCTGATATGTCTGGTGCTTAAGCCCCTGGCCGCGGCATGGCCGCTGGCCCAGGCCCATTGGAAATTATAGCCGCCCAGCCAGCCGGTGACATCCACCGCCTCGCCGATGAAATACAGGCCCGGCACCAGCTTGCTGCCGCAATCGCGCGAGTTCAAGCCGCTCGTCGCCACCCCGCCGGCGGTCACTTCCGCCTTGGCGAAGCCTTCGGTGCCGCTGGGCTGAAAGGCGAATTGATGCAGCCCGGCCCCTAGCGCGCGCAGGGCCTTGTCGGGCAGATCGGCGAGATTGCCCGGGTAGGGTGCTGCCAGATGCGCCGCCAGCCGCGCCGGCAGAACCTCCCCCAGCACCGCCTTCAGCCCCGCCTTGGCGCGGCTGCGCTTGGCGGCGGGCAGCGCCTCCTCCAGATTTTGCCCCGGCGCGAAATCCACCTCCAGCCGCCCCTCCGGCGCCAGATAGGACGAGGCCTGCAGCACCGCCGGGCCGGACAGGCCGCGATGGGTGAACAGTAGATTTTCCCGGAACGTCATTTTACCCGCCCGCGCCAGCACCGGCGCGGACACCCCGGCCAGCGCGCCAATCCAGGGCTCGTCGCAAAGCAGCGGCACCAGAGCCGGGCGGGGCGCGACCACCTCATGCCCGAACTGGCGCGCCAGCCGGTAGGCGAAATCGCTCGCCCCGAGTTTGGGGATCGATAGCCCGCCGGTGGCGATCACCAGATTGGCGGCGCTGAACCGGCCTTGCGTGGTTTCAACGTGAAACACGCCGTCATGCCTCACCGCGTCCACGCCGCAGCCGGTGCGCAGCTTGGCCCCCTGCAGCCGCGCCAGCAGCAGCGCCACGATCTGCCGGGCCGAGCCGTCGCAAAAGAGCTGCCCCAGCGTCTTCTCATGCCAGGCGATGCCGGCCGCATCCACCAGCGCCAGGAAATCCTTCGCGGTGAAGCCGGCCAGCGCGGATTTGGCGAAATGCGGATTGGCGCTGAGAAAATTCCTGGCGCTGACATCCAGATTGGTGAAATTGCAGCGCCCGCCGCCGGAGATTAAAATCTTCCGGCCCGGCTCCGGCCCGTGCTCCAGCACCAGCACGCGCTGGCCGGCCAGGCCAGCGCTGCCGGCGCAAAACAGCCCCGCCGCGCCGGCCCCGATGATGATCGCGTCATACAGATCTCGCATGGCGGCTGTCCTAGCTCTTTGCTTTCGCCAGGGCCAGAAACTGCCGCACGGCAGGGGAGTGCTCGGTGCGGCGACTGGCCAGCATCAGGGTCGAATCCAGCCGCAACCCGTCAATCTCGCGCAGCGCGATGCCGGGCATGCCCAGGCTCTTCGCCGGCTCCGGCAGCAGCCCCACCGCCAGCCCGGCGGCCACGGCGGTGAGCACGGTGATGAAATCGCGCACCGGGGTGAGGAATTCCGGCGTGAACCCGCCCGCCTGCCCCAGCGCCCGCAGCCGCGCCAGAAACCCCGCCTCCTCGCCAAAATGCGGCAGGATGAATTTCTCCCCCTTCAACATTTCCGGCGTCAGCTTCGGTGCTTTTGCCAATGCGCTGCCGGCGGCCAGGGCCAGCAGCAGCGTGTCATGCTTCAGCGCCCGCACGCTGACCTCTGGCGGATAATCCGCCCGGGCCCGCAGCAGCCCGATATCCAGCCGCCCGGCCGCGATCTCCTGCAGCTGGCGCGGCGTTTCCATCTCATGCAGATGGATCTCAACACCCGGCGCCGCCTCATGATAGCGCCGCACCAGCGCCGAGGCGGTGCCATCCCACGCGGCCGAGGCGACGAAGCCGATCTCCAGCCGCCCGATCTCACCGCGCGCCGCCCTGCGCCCCAGCGCCTCGGCCCGCGCCGCCTGGCGCAGGATCGCCTGTGCCTCGGGCAGAAACAGCGCCCCCGTGGTGGTCAGCACCACCTGGCTGCGCTTGCCGCGATTGAACAATTTCGCGCCCAGATCCGTCTCCAGCCCGGCCAGCAGCCGCGAGACGCCGGACTGCGCCAGCCCCAGCCGTTCCGCCGCCCGGGCGAAATGCAGCTCCTCCGCCAGGACCTCGAAACAGCGCAATTCCCGCAATTCCATGTTTAATCCGATTTTCGCATCATAATTATCGCTTTAATGCGCTTGCCCGTCCGGCGCCAGCGCGGCACTCTCCCGCCACGCCAAGATTAGGGAGAAAGCGCCATGGCCAAAGGCAAGATGGCTTCGTTCGATTGGGCCGACCCGCTGCGCCTGGAGGCGGAGCTGAGCGAGGAGGAGCGGGCAATCCGCGACACCGCCCACGCCTACGCCCAGGAAAAATTGCAGCCGCGCGTGCTGATGGCCTTCCGCGAGGAGCGCTTCGACCGCGAGATCATGAACGAGCTGGGCGAGCTCGGCCTGCTCGGCGCCACCCTCTCCAGCCATGATTGCGCGGATGTCTCCTATGTCGCCTACGGGCTGATCGCGCGCGAGATCGAGCGCGTGGATAGCGGCTATCGCTCCGCCTACTCTGTGCAATCCTCGCTGGTGATGTACCCGATCTACGCCTTCGGTTCGGACGCGCAGAAGGATAAATATCTGCCGAAGCTGCGCACCGGCGAATGGGTCGGCTGCTTTGGCCTCACCGAGCCCGATGCCGGCTCCGACCCCGCCTCGATGCGCACCACCGCCAAGAAGGTGGATGGCGGCTATCTGCTCTCCGGCTCGAAAACCTGGATCAGCAATTCCCCGATCGCGGATGTCTGCGTGGTCTGGGCCAAGGATGAGGCCGGGGATATTCGCGGCTTCATCGTCGAGCGCGGTGCCAAGGGGCTGAGCACGCCGAAGATCGAAGGCAAGGTTTCACTCCGCGCCTCCATCACCGGCATGATCATGCTGGATGAAGTGTTCGTGCCGGACGAGGCGATGCTGAACGTGAAAGGCCTGCGCGGCCCGTTCTCCTGCCTCAATAATGCTCGCTACGGCATCGCCTGGGGCGCGCTGGGGGCGGCCGAATTCTGCTGGCACCAGGCGCGGGATTACACGCTCAACCGCAAAATGTTCGGCCGCCCGCTGGCCGCCACCCAGCTGATTCAGAAAAAACTCGCCGACATGCAAACCGAGATCACCATCGGCCTGCATGCCGTGCTGCGGCTGGGACGGCTGATGGATGCGGGCGAAGCCGCACCGGAGATGATCTCCCTGCTCAAGCGCAATAATTGCGGCAAGGCGCTCGATGTCGCCCGTCAGGCGCGTGACATGCTGGGCGGCAACGGCATCGCCGACGAATATCACGTCATCCGCCACATGGTGAATCTGGAAACGGTGAACACCTACGAGGGCGCGCATGACGTGCACGCGCTGATCCTGGGGCGTGCCCAGACCGGCCTCGCCGCCTTCTGATGGGCCCGCTCTCGGGCTACAAGATTCTCGATCTCAGCCGGGTTCTGGCCGGCCCCTGGGCGTCGCAGATCTTCGCGGATCTCGGCGCCGAGGTGATCAAGATCGAGCGCCCCGGCAAGGGCGATGATACCCGCGCCTGGGGGCCGCCTTTCGTCGAGGAGAGCGGCATCTCCGCCTATTTCTGCGCCGCCAATCGCGGCAAGAAATCGGTGGCGATCGACATCTCCAAGCCGGAGGGCCAGGCGCTGATCCGTAGGCTGGCCGAAAAAGCCGATGTGGTGCTGGAGAATTTCAAATTCGGCGGCTTGGCGAAATTGGGCCTGGGGCCTGAGGATTTGCTGACGCTCAACCCGCGCCTGGTCTATTGCTCGATCACCGGCTTCGGCCAGACCGGCCCCTACCGCAACCGTGCCGGCTACGACTTCCTGATGCAGGGCATGGGCGGGCTGATGAGCGTCACCGGCGCGCCGGATGGCGAGCCGATGAAGGCCGGTGTTGCCGTCGTCGATGTCTTCACCGGACTCTATGCCAGCAATGCGGTGATGGCGGCCTTGCTGGAGCGCGAGCGCTCAGGCCTCGGCCAGCATATCGATCTCGCTCTGTTCGATGTGCAGATCGCCGCCATGGCCAACCAGATTTCCTCCTATCTGGTCTCCGGCGCGCAGCCGCCGCGCCTGGGCAACGCGCATCCCTCCATCGTGCCCTATCAGGTCTTCCCGACATTGGACGGGCATCTGATCCTCGCCATCGGCAATGACGAGCAATTCGCCCGCTTCGTCACTTTGGCCGGCGCGCCTGAGCTTTCCCAGGATGAGCGCTTCGCCACCAACCCGGCGCGGGTGAAACATCGCGCCATTCTGGTGCCGCTGCTGGAGGCGCTGCTCGCCGCGCGCACCACCAAGGATTGGACGGAAGCGTTGGAAGCGTTCGGCATTCCCGGCGGCCCGATCAATGAATTCGCCGATATCGACGCCGATCCGCAGGTGCAGGCGCGCGGTATTTTCAAAACGCTGGGGCCGGGCCTGCGCGGTGTCGCGAGCCCGATGCGCTTCTCGCGGTCAGAGGTCGCGGATGACCGCCCACCGCCGCATCTGGGCGCTGACACAGACGAAGTCCTGGCCTTGGTGCTGGCGCTTTCCGAAACAGAGCGCACCGCTCTGCGCGACAATAAGATCATCTCATAAAGCAAAAGCCCGGCTCTCCAACAGGCCGGGCTTTGGCTTAACGTCCCTGGATCAGCATAGACCCAGCCCTATCTTCGATCCCGAGCCCCTCGTATTTTCCTGTTCGGTCAAGGGGCAGGCGCCCCTCACCGAACAGGGAAAATACGCGGACGATCCAAAATCGAAGCATGCTGGCGGCCCCGCCCTCAGAGCTTAATCACCGCTTTCCCCGAAGCATTATCCATAAAACTGCCAATCTGCCCGCAGGAGGGGCAAGCGCAATACCAGCTCTCGCTTTGCGTCTGGCAGGATGTGCAGCGCCAGGCCGGCCGCACGGGCGGGGCAGGGCGGTTCTCCAGCGCGGCCAAAATCGCCGCCGCGCGCCCATCCTCATTGCCGGCTTTCAGCGCGGCCTCGGCATGGCGCTTGGCCTCGCCGGTCAGCTGTGCGGCCAAAGCGGTCTGGCCGAGAAACAGCTCGGACTCGACATGCCCGGGATTGGCCGCCGCCAGCCGCGCCGCGTCCTGCGCCTGCTCCAGCGCCGTGGCGCCCGGCTCCAGCCAGGCCGCCGCCAGCAGCCGGTGCGGTGCCGCCTGCCAGCCTTTCTGCAGCGTCTTGCGCGCCGCCCGCTCTTTGCCCATCGCCCGCAACGTCACCGCCAGCCTGGCCAGCGCCACCGGCGAGCCAGGGTCGGCCTTCACCGCCTGCTTGGCGAAGTCCAGCGCCAGCTTCGGCGTCTGCGCCTGTTCGGAGGCCGCCACCGCCAGCGCCGCGCGGGCCTGCGGGCTCTGGCTCAGGCGCAAGGCGGCGCTGTAATTCTGCTCCCGCACCGCCAAGGCCAGACGCTGCTCACGCGTCCAGCTGCCACCGGGATAGGCCGCCTCCGCCGCCGCCGCCTGCTGCGCCGCCTCCTCGAGCCGCCCGGCCTTCAGGCTCTCACGCAACAGCCCCTGATGGCCGAGGAATTTCATCTCGGCGCTGCGGGTCAGCTTTTCATAAGCCAGCCGCGCCGGCTCCGCCTGGCCGGAGAGCCGTGCCGCCTCGGCCTGCAGCCATTGCACGAAACCTGTATCACCCAGCGCCGCGCGCGCTTTCACCGCCGCCGCGCGCGCCCCGCTGCCATCGCCGGCCGCCACCGCCACCAGCCCGCGCTGCAACGCCACTTCGCCCGCACGCTGCCGCCGCGCCCCGCGCCAGCCGGCAACCCGGCCCGGTGCGCGGCGCAGCCCGCCCAGTACGCGCACCAGCATCACCAAAATCGCCACCAGCAGCAGCAGCAGCAGCAGCGCCACCGGGGCGGAGCTGTCGATCCGGTAGCTGCCGATATCGGCGCTGAACACGCCGGGCAGGCTCGCCACCCACCAGGCGAAAACCAGAATAACCGCCGCGACGATGCAGAATTTCAGCGCCTTCCACATGCGCTATTGCCCCTGCTGGGCCATCTGCGCCAGCGCCTGGCGGGCGGCCAGCAATTGCCGCGCCGGGGTCAGCCAGCTCGCCATCGCCGCCTGGGTGGGCGGGCTCAGCCGGTCCAGCGCCGCCACCGCCTGGGCCAGATCGTCATTCGCCAGCGCCGCCTTGGCCTTGTTCAGCGCCGCCGCCGCCGGTGGCCCGAAGATCACATGGTCCCCGTTGGAAATCGTAATCAGCCCTTCCAGCCGCAGCTTCACCTGCGCCCAGAACCCGGCCTGGCCATTATTCGCCAGGCTCGCCGCCTCGGCATTGCGCGCGGCGGCGGGGAAGCTTTCGCGCAGCTGCGCCATGGTCGGCGGGGCGGTGTCGGCGAACACGCCCAAGGCCGGCGGCGCGTTGCGCACCACGCCGAGCGGCTGGCCGGTCTCCAGCGCCATCCGCGCCGCGGCGACATCATTCAGCTGCGCCATCCGCGCCGTCAGCTTGCCGAGATCCTGCGCATTCGCCTGCAGGGTCGCCAGCGCGCCATGGTCGGCGGACATCTGGCCCTGCATCGCATTCACCTGCGCCGCCAAAGCCGCCTGCTTCTGCGCGATCTGCGCCTGCGCGTTGATCAGATCCGCCACCGGCGAGGTCTTCGCCGCCGCCGCGCGCATATCCGCGACCTGGCTTTGCAGCACGGCGAGATTGGTCTTGTCGGCCTGATGCGCCTGCTGCTGGACGAAGAGATAGCCCTCGCCCGCCGCCAGAATCACGAAGCCGGCGCCGAACCAGAGCGGCCAGGCGCTGCGGCGGGCTTTGGCGGGCGGCATGGCGGGCGAGGGGGGCACAGGCGCGGGTTCGGGCGTGGGATCAGGCGCGGGCAGCGCCAGGGGGGCTGGCGTCTGCTTGCCGGTCTCAGGGCTGGTCGGTCCCGTTTCGCTCATGCCAGCAACGCCATTAAATCCGCCTCCGTCGGTGCTCTTGCTATCAGAATGGCGGCCCAGGGCAGTCCCTGCAACCCCTTGGCGACGTTTTGGCTCAGCGCATAGGCCCGCATCCCCGCTGTGCCATCCGGCTGCAAACGCGCGAAAGCCCGCGCCGTCTCGGCGGAGTAAAACAATGCTCCCTCGAAATGGCCGGTGCTCAGCGCGGCGCGGATCGCCGCCGGCATCACCCGCAAGGGCGAGACCGTATAAACCCGCCGGCGCAGCACCGAGAGCCCCGCCGCGCGCAGCTCCGCCGCCAACTTCTGCCCGTGCCGCTCGCCGACGGTGAGCACATGCAGCCCCTGCACCTGCCGCGCGATCACCAGCGTCGCCAGCGCCTCGGCATCGCCTTGCGCGCTCTCCACCCGGGTGAAACCCGCCTCGCGCAGCTTCGCCGCCGTCGCGTCGCCCACACAGAATACCGGCACCCCGTGCAGCCGGGCAGGCAATGACGGCACCGCCTGGCCGGAGGTGACGATCAGCGCCGCCGGGTGTGGCGGCAGCCGGGCGGGGCGTTGGGTGATGGCAAGGCAGGGCAGGGCGGTGGGCTCATGCCCCATCCCCGCCAGCCTCTGGACGGTGGCACTGGCCCCGGGTTCAGGCCGGGTGACCAGCAGCCTCACGGCGCGAAAATATCCTCGGGGCTGTCGGCCTTCAGCGAGTCGCCGAGCTCCGCCCCCAGCGCCTCGGCATCCGCCACCGCGCCGGTCAGGCTGCGCTTGAGCAGGAAGCTGCCATCCGCCCGCGCCACCAGCCCGGTCAGATGCAGGCTGCCATCCTCCAGCAGCCGCGCATACCCGCCGATCGGCGTCCGGCAGGAGCCATCCAGCGCCGCCAGCAAGGCCCGCTCCGCCCGGCTCACCGCCCGCGCCTCGGCATCCTCGATGCCGGCCAGCAGTGCGAGCAATTCCTCATCCGCGCTGCGCACGGTGATGCCGACAATGCCCTGGCAGGCGGCGGGCACCATCTGCTCCGGGCTCAGCAGCACGCTGGCCTTCTCCGCCAGCCCCAGCCGGCGCAGCCCGGCATAAGCCAGCAGAGTCGCATCCAACTCGCCGCCCTCCACCTTGCCCAGGCGCGTGCCGACATTGCCGCGCAGCAGGGTGAAATTCAGATCCGGCCTTGCATATTTCAGCTGTGATTGCCGGCGCACGCTGGCCGAGCCGACCAGCGCCCCTTGCTTCAGCGCCCCGAACGGGTCCGCTGTGTCGATCACCGCCCCCGGCGGCAAGATCAGCGCATCCCGCGCATCCTCGCGCTTGAGCGTGCAGGCGAGCGCGATGCCATCCGGCAGCGTCGTCTCCAGATCCTTCAGGCTATGCACCGCGAAATCGATGCTGCCGGCCAGCAGCTGCTCATGGATTTCCTTGGCGAACAGCCCCTTGCCGCCAATCTCCGCCAACGGCCGGTGCTGCACCGCATCGCCGGTGGTGACGATAATATGCTCCTCGAACACGCTCATCCCGCGCAGCACCGGGCAGAAGCTGGTGATGCGCTGCAGGAAATGCTCGGTCTGCTGGCGCGCCAGCGGTGAGCCCCGGGTGCCGACCTTCAAAGGCAGGTTGCGCTTATGCGGCTGCACGGCGGGGGCGGGGGGCGTTTCGGTTTTCACGCGCGTGGTCTAGATCGTAGGGCATGGAAAGAAAAGACGATGCGCCGATTTTGGGCATTGAAAGCTCCTGCGACGAGACCGCGGCCGCGATTCTGGCCCCAGATGGCCGGATTCTCGCCGAGCTGGTGCTGAGCCAGATCGAGGATCACGCGGCCTTTGGCGGGGTGGTGCCGGAGATCGCCGCGCGGGCCCATCTGGCGGCGCTCGACGCCATGGTGCGCCAGGCTTTGCGCGAGGCCGGGCTGGGCTTCGCCGACCTCGCCTGCATCGCCGCCACGGCGGGGCCGGGGCTGATCGGCGGGCTCCTGGTGGGCACCGGCTACGCCAAGGGCGCGGCGCTGGCGGCCGGCGTGCCGTATCTCGCCATCAATCATCTCGAGGCCCACGCCCTCACCGCGCGGCTGCCCGGCCAGGCCAGCGCGCCGGTGGCGTTTCCGTATCTGCTGCTGCTGCTCTCCGGCGGCCATAGCCAATGCGTCGCGGTGGAAGGGGTGGGACGCTATCGCCTGCTCGGCTCGACGCTGGATGACGCGGTGGGCGAAGCCTTCGACAAAACCGCCAAGCTGCTCGGCCTGCCTTATCCCGGCGGCCCGGCGCTGGAGGCGCTGGCCCGCGAGGGCGATGCGAAAGCGGTGAAGCTGCCCCGCCCGTTGCTCGGCCGCGAAGGCTGTGATTTCTCTTTCTCCGGCCTGAAAACCGCCATCGCCCAGCTGCTCGCTGTGGAGCCGCCGGGCGCGCTGCCCCGCGCCCGCGCGGCGGACATCGCCGCCAGCTTCCAGGCCTGTATTACGGATATTCTCGGTGACCGGCTGCGCCACGCTCTGGCCATGCTGCCGCAGGCCAGTGCCGTGATCGTCGCTGGCGGGGTGGCCGCCAACCAGGCCATTCGCGCGCGCCTCGGCGAGGTCGCGGCGCAGGCCGGCAAACCGCTTATCGCCCCGCCTTTGCGCCTGTGCACGGATAATGCGGTGATGGTCGCCTGGGCCGCGATCGAGCGGCTGCGCCAGGGCGAAACCTCGCCCCTCGACACTCCCTGCAAGCCCCGCTGGCCGCTGGATACGCTATGAATTACCGCCATATCTACCATGCCGGCAATTTCGCCGACGTGATGAAGCACGCCTTGCTGCTGCGCCTGCTCGCCGGCCTGCAGCGCAAGCCCAAGCCCTTCCTGGTGCTGGACACCCATGCCGGGCTCGGCGCCTATGATGTCACCAGCGAACAGGCAGAGAAAACCGGGGAATGGCGCGACGGCATTGGCCGTCTGCTCGATGCCCCGCCGCCCGCTCTGGCGGATTATGTCGAAACCATCCGCCGCCTCGGCCTCTATCCCGGCTCGCCTTTATTCACGATCGCAGCGCTGCGATCCACGGACCGGCTGATCGCCTGCGAGCTGCACCCGGAAGACGCCCAGATCCTGCGCCGCACTCTGCGCCCCTATGCCAACGCCGCCGCGCATGAGCGCGACGGCTATGAAGCCCTGGGCGCCTTCCTGCCGCCGCCGGAGAAGCGGGCTCTGGTGCTGATCGACCCGCCTTTCGAACGCACCGACGAATTCGCCCATCTCGCCAAGACCCTCGCCGCCGCCTGGCGGAAATTCCCTTCCGGCGTCTATGTCGTCTGGTACCCGATCAAGCATCGCGCCCCGGTGCGCGGCTTTTTCGAAGCGCTGCGATTGGCGGGGGTGAAGGATCTCATCGCCGCCGAGCTGCTGCGCCGGCCCGATACCGACCCCACCCGCCTCAACGGCGCCGGGCTTGCCATCATCAACCCGCCGTTCGGCTTCGAGGCCGAGGCGCTGCCGATTCTCGAAGCCTGTCGCGAGGCGTTCGGCGAGGCCGGGGCGAGCGTCGCGCTGGAGCGCATCATCAATGAGTAAATCCATCGCGGTCATCGGCGCCGGGGCCTGGGGCACGGCCCTGGCCATCCTGCTCGCCCAGACCGGCAAGGATGTCACGCTCTGGGCCCGCGATGCGCGCAAGGCCGAGCAGATGCAGGCGGCGCGGGAAAATCCCCGCCTGCCAGGGGCGAGCTTTCCGGAGAGCCTGCGCGTCACCGCCCAGATGCCAACAGCCGACATCCTGCTGCTGGCGGTGCCGATGCAGCATCTGCGCGCCATCCTGCCCAGCCTGCCGCCTGGACCGCCTCTGGTGCTGTGCTGCAAGGGGCTGGAGACGGGCAGCCTGGCGCTGCCGCCGGAGATTGTCGCGCCGCGCCCCTGCGCCATCCTCACCGGTCCGAATTTCGCGCATGAAATCGCCGCCTTCCTGCCCGCCGCCGCGGTACTGGCGACGCCGGATGCGGCCTTGCGGGCCGATCTCATCGCCGCCCTGCACACGCCGAGCTTTCGCCTCTATGGCGCGGCGGACATCATCGGCGCGGCTCTGGGCGGGGCGGCGAAGAATGTCATCGCCATCGCCGCCGGGGTGGTGATGGGGGCGGGGCTGGGCGAGAATGCCCGCGCTGGCTTGATCACCCGTGGCCTCGCCGAAATCGCCCGGCTGGCCGAGGCGCTGGGCGGCAAGCCCGAGACCATCGCAGGCCTCTCCGGGCTGGGCGATCTGCTGCTCACCTGCACCGGCGCCAGCAGCCGCAATTATTCGCTGGGCTTCGGGCTGGGGCAGGGGCGCGCGCTGGCGGAGATTTTGGGCGCGCGCGCGGCGGTGACGGAAGGCGTGCTCACCGCCCCGGCCTTGCTCGCCCGCGCCGCGCGCGCCAAGGTTGAGATGCCGATCACCCAGGCCGTGACAAATCTTCTGTCCGGTGAAATGAATGTGACGCAGACCATGGCGGCGCTGATGGGCCGCGCCTTGAAGGATGAATGATGCGGCGTCTCTGCCTCCTGTCCAGCCTCGCCTTCCTCGCCGCCGCGCCGGCATTCGCCGATGCGCCGCCCGCCCTGGCGGCCTGCGAGAGCCATGACCCCACCGCCGCCCTGCAAGGCTGCGGCGCCGTCCTCGATGCCGGGCAGGACATGGAGGCCTATGATTTCGAGGCCCGTAACAACCGGGCTCTGGCCGAGCTGGAACTGCACCAGCCCCAGCCGGCGCTGGCGGACGCCTTGGCCGGCATCGCTCTTAACCCCGAGAATGGCGGCATCCATGTCACGCTGGCGCGCGCCTATCTCGCCTTGCACCAGCTGCCCGAGGCGCTGGCGGCGGTGAACCAGGCCCAGGCCTTGATCCCCAACAGCCCGGCGCCGCTGGTGCTGCGCGGCGAGATCGAACTCTCCGGCAATGATTGGCGCGCCGCCCTGGCCGACCAGAACGCCGCCCTCGCTCTCGCCCCCGATGACGATACCGCCTTGATCGACCGCGCCATGGCCGAGCTGGCGACTGGCGACATGGCAACCGCCCTGGCGGATGCCAACCAGGCCGCGACCCTGGGCAGCACCGATCCGCGCGTGCATCTGGTTCGCGGCATCGCCGCTGCCGCCGCCGGCCACAGCGAGGAGGCGTTGCGCGAGGATAACGCCCTGCTGCAGGCGAGCCCCGATGATGCGCTGGGGCTGGCGGCGCGCTCCGAGGTGGAGGCCCGGCTCGGCCAGTTCCCCGCCGCCCTGGCCGATGCCAGCCGCGCCATCGCCCTGACCCCGTCCGCATCCGGCCCGTATGTGGACCGCGCCTTCACCGAGCTGCAGATGCGCGATTTCCCCGCCGCGCTGGCGGATGCGCAGAAGGCCGCCCAGCTCAACCCGCGCGATGCCGCCGCCTTCACCGACAAATCCCTGGCCGAAGCCGCGCTCGAACGGCCGGACGCCGCGCTGGCGGACGCCAACCAGGCGGTGACGCTGGACCCCGGCAACGCCATCGGCTTCGATGCCCGCGCCACCGCCGCGTTGCAGAAGAACGATCTGACGGCGGCCTTGGCGGATGAAAGCCATGCGATCAGCCTCTCCCCCTCCACTCCCGGCTTCTATGAAAAACGCGCGCTGATCGAGCTGGCCGCGCATCAGCCGCAACCGGCCCTGGCGGATCTCGGCAGCGCCATCGCCTTCGCGCCGGACGATGCGCGGCTCTACCTCCAGCGCGCCGGGGTGGAGGACCAGCTCAAGCAGCCGGAGGCCGAGATCAAGGATCTGTCCCAGGCGGTGGACAAGGCCGGTGGCGATCCGAAGCTGCTCTACCATGTGCTGCTGCTGCGCGCCGGCACCTATAGCCAGATGCACCAGCCGGATCTGGCCTTGCAGGATGTCACCCGCGCCATCGCCCTCGATGCCAAGGCCCCGCAAGCCTATGCCGCCCGGGCGATGCTGGAGCAGGCGGGCGGCCAGACCACAGCCGAGATCGCCGATGACAGCAAGGCGATCAGCCTCGATCCCCGCTATCAGCCCGCTTATGAGGACCGCGCCATCGCCTATGGCAACGCGCATAAATATGCCGAGGCCGCCGCCGATGAGGGGCAGCTGTTAAAGCTGCGCCCGAAATCCGCGCCGGATCTGAATAATCGCTGCTGGTTCCTGGCGCTGGACGGTAAGTACAGCGAGGCGCTGAGCTATTGCCAGCAGGCGCTGAGCCTGAATGACAGCGACGCGGCGACGCAGGATTCCACCGGCTATGTCTATCTGAAGCTGAAGGACGCCAAGAGGGCCATCGTCGCCTACGACCAGGCGCTGAAGCTCGACCCGCATCTGGCCAGCTCCCTCTATGGCCGTGGCCTGGCCGAGCAGGACGCCGGCGATCAGGACGCCGCCAAGGCGGATCTTGCCCTGGCCCGGCAATATGATCCGCGGATCGAGCAGGAATTCGGAAGCTGATGGCGCGCATCCAGCGGCGCGCGGCTTGTGTGGGGGGCGCGGCCAGGAAGGACGCGCCGCCGCTCGCCATGCGCCCCGCCCTGGCCCCCGGCTGGGCCTGCATCGACCTGGATCTGGACCAGCGTGGCGCGCAACGGCCGCCGCGCTGAGCTGATCCTGCTGGCGCTGGCGGGCCTTCTGCTTGTCCTGGCGGCCTGGCTGCGCGGCCCGGAATATGACGAGGCCTATTCGATCTTTTTAACCGCCGGCCATGCCAGGCCGGCCTGGCCGCAAGCCGTGTTCACCGCCGGCAGCGTGCGCTGGCTCTACGCCCCGCACGGCAATTTGGGGCAGATCGCGCATGATCTGCGCCAGGGCGATGTGCATCCGCCGCTTTATTTCTGGCTGCTGGAAGGCTGGCGCCGCGTCGCCGGGGCGGGGTGGTTCACCGCCCGGTTGCTCTCCGTCGGCTTCACCCTGGCCGGCCTCGCGGGGTTGGCGCGCCTCGCCAACTTGCGCGGCGTGGCGGTGGCGCCGGTGCTGATGCTGGCGCTGCTCTCCTACGGGTTTCTCTATACCGGCATCCTGGCGCGGCCCTTCGCGCTGGCACAGGCGCTGGATATCTGGGGTGTCTATGCGCTGCTGCGCGGCGATGCGCGCGGGGCGATCCTGGCCGGTCTTTGTTTCGGCGCCGCCGCCTTCACCGATTATCTGGCGGTGTTCACCGCCGGCCCGGCGCTGCTCTGGCTGGCCGCCCGCGCGCCGCGCCGCGCCGCCTTGCTGGTGGGCGCGATGCTGCCCTTCCTCGCCGCCTGTTTCTGGTTTTTCCTCGCCCAGCACGCCTCGCGCGGCGGGCAGTTCGCGGCCTTCGCCTGGTCGCCCGCGCTGGCGGCGCTGGCGCGCGATGGCGGAGCCGCCTTGTTCGGCGGTTTGCCGCTTTATGCCGGCGGGCTGCGGCTGGCGGTCACGCTGCTGCTGGCGCTGCTGGCCCTGGCCGGGGCGGGACTCGCCGCCCGCCGCGCGGATGGGCGGCTGTTCCTGGGCTTTGCCGCCGCCGCGCCATGCGGATTGCTGGCGCTGGGCGTCATATTCCACAATACCCCGATCGAGATCCGCTATCTGGCCTTTGCCCTGCCCTGGGTGGCACTCGCCATCGCCCCCGGCTTGCCCCGCCCGCTGCTGGCGCTGTGGCTGGGGCTGGGCGCTCTGGCCAGTTTCGGGCTGATGGTCTCGCCGCTGACCATGCAGCCCCAGGGCCGCGCCGCGCATCTCGCCGCCGCCTGGCCAGGGGCGGTGGTGGCGCTGCCCTTCGGCAATGACGGCGTCGGCGTGCCCGGTCCCTTCATCGCCGCCGCCCCGGATGCGATGCGGCTGCTCCTGCTGCGCCCGGGCGATGTGCCACCGCCCGGCGCCGTGCGCGTCGCCATCCGCGCGGATGGCGCCAGCCGCGCCGTCAGCGCTGCCATGGGCTGCGCGGCGCTGGTCTGCGGCCCATAAAAAACCCCGGGGCCAGCCCGGGGTTGTCTTGGTCAATGCGCCGAGGGCAGCGCCTCGCCGTTGCGGTGCGCGGCGAAGCGCTCCACCATCGTCTCGCTCGCCTGGTTGAGGCCGGTGATCTCCACCTCCAGCCCATGCCGCCTGGCCTTCATCACAATCCGGTCCAGCGCGCCGACGGCCGAGATGTCCCAGAAATGCGCCCGGGAGACGTCGATCTCCAGCCGCTTCACCGCTGTCTCCTGCACATCCACCGCCTCGCCCAGCAGCCCGGCGGAGGCGAAGAAAACCTGCCCCTCGACCAGATAGCGCCGCGTCCTGCCGTCCGCGGACAGGCGCGAGGTCACCCGCACCAGCCGCGAGACCTTGCCGGCGAAGAAGATGCCCGAGAGCAGCACACCGACGGCAACCCCCTTGGAGAGATCGCCGGTGAACACCACCGTCAGCACCGTCGCCACCATCACGATGGAGGAGGGCCAGGGATTGGAGCGCAGTTGCGGGATCGAGCGCCAGGAGAAGGTGTTGATCGAGACCATGATCATCACCGCCGTCAGCGCCGCCACCGGCACGATCGCCAGCAGCCCGTGCAGCAGCACCAGCAGCACCAGCAGGAAAATCCCCGCCACCAGCGTGGAGAGCCGCCCCCGCCCGCCGGAGGTGACATTGATGACCGACTGCCCGATCATCGCGCAGCCGCCCATGCCGCCGAACAGCGCCGCGCCGATATTGGCGATGCCCTGGCCGATACATTCCCGGCTTTTATTGCTTGGCGTGTCGGTCATGTCGTCGAGGATCTGCGCGGTCAGCATCGTCTCCAGCAGCCCGACCGCGGCCAGCGCCAGGGCCAGCGGCGCCAGCAGCTGGAAGGTGCCAAGAGTGAGCGGCACATGCGGAATGCTAAAATGCGGCAGGCCGGTGGGCAGCGCGCCCAGCTCCGCCACATGCTTCACCGGCAGATGCAGGAAATAACTGACACAGGTGACGACGATGATCGCCACCAGCGGCGAGGGAAACGCCTTGGTGATGTAGGGAAAGCCGTAAATCACCAGAAGCCCGAGCGCGATCAACCCGTACACCGCGTAGGGCACGCCGATCAGCTGGGGCAGCTGCGCCATGAAAATCAGAATCGCCAGCGCATTGACGAAGCCGGTCATCACCGATTGCGAGACGAAGCGCATCAGCCGCCCCAGTTTGAAAATCCCGGCGATGATCTGAAACACCCCCATCAGCACGGTGGCGGCGAGCAGATAGCCGAGCCCGTTTCTATGCACGATCGGCCCCATCAGCACGGCGGTGGAGGCGGTGGCGGCCGAGACCATCGCCACCCGCCCGCCGGTGAAGGCGATGATGGTGGCGATGACGACAGAGGCGTAAAGCCCGACTTCCGGCGGCACCCCGGCCACGACGGAAAACCCGATCGCCTCGGGGATCAGCGCCAGCCCCACGACGAGGCCGGACAGGAAATCGACGCGAGGCTGGGCAAGCCAGTCCCGGTAAAAGGAGGTTAGTTTGGTCATGGGATCTGTAAAATGATTTCAGCGAGGGGCGGGGCAAAGCCCGTTGCCCGCGTTGTCCGGCGGATCGGCGGCCGGAAGAGCCACCCGGATTTTCACCGGGTCCTGACGAATGATCCCAGCATAGTCAGGCTTCTGCTGCGGCGCAACAGTTACGGACGAAACCCTGTCCTGTCCGGGGGCTCACCCCCGGTCCAGAATCTCCCCATTGATCTGCGCAATCCGCGTCACCCCGGTCAGCGCCATCGCCACCCGCATCTCCTTGGCGATCAGTTCCAGCAGCTTGGTCACCCCGGCCTCGCCGCCGGTGGCCAGCGCATAGACGTAAGCCCGGCCCAGCAGCACCGCATCCGCGCCCAGCGCCAGCATCCGCACCACATCCAGCCCAGAGCGCACCCCGCCATCGGCAAAGATAGTCAGCTCGCCCTTAACCGCCTCGACGATGCGCGGCAGCGCCCGGGCGCTGGAGAGCACGCCATCGAGCTGGCGGCCGCCATGGTTGGAGACGATGATGCCATCGGCGCCGAATTTCACCGCCTCGCGCGCATCCTCGGGGTCGAGAATGCCCTTGATGACGATCTTGCCCTTCCAGAATTCCCGCAGCCATTGCAGATCATCCCAGGCGATCGCCGGGTCGAAATTATTGCCGAGCCAGGCGATGTAATCCTCCAGCTTGGTCGGCTGGCCGCGATAGGCGGAGATATTGCCGAGATCATGCGGGCGCCCATTCAGCCCGACATCGAAGGCCCAGCCGGGATGCAGCATCGCCTGCAACACCCGCCGCCAGGGGCCACTGGGGCCGGACATGCCGGCATGCAGGTCCCGGTAGCGCGCGCCTGGCACCGGCATATCCACGGTGAAGATCAGCGTGGTGATCCCCGCCGCCCAGGCCCGCTCCAGCGCGTTGCGCATGAAGCCGCGATCCTTCAGCACATAAAGCTGAAACCAGATCGGCTTGGCGAGCGCGTTCTGCACCTCCTCGATCGGGCAGACCGAGACGGTGGAGAGGGTGAAGGGAATCCCCGCCTTCTCCGCCGCCCTCGCCGCCTGCACCTCGCCGCGCCTTGCATACATGCCCGCCAGCCCGACCGGGGCGATGGCCACCGGCATCGCCATCTCCTGCCCCAGCACAGTGGTGGCCAGCGAGACATCCGCGACATTCTTCAACACACGCTGGCGCAGCGCCAGCTCGGCCAGATCCGAGATATTGCGCCGCAGCGTCTGTTCCGCATAGGCGCCGCCATCGGCATAATGGAACAGGAAGGGCGGCAGGCGCCGGCGGGCGGCTTCGCGGAAATCGGTGGTCGAGGAGATGATCATGCAGGGTCGCTCGCTGGTTGCAGGGAAGGGGAGAGGCGCAGCATTCTGGCCTCGTCATCCTCGACCCGCCGCAGCGTCGCGGCGACGAAATCGAGATGCAGCAATGCCGCCCGGCGCGCCTGCTCCGGCTGGCCGGCGGTGATGGCGCCAACCAGGGCGCGATGCTGGCGCGCGAGCATGCGGAAGGTCTGCGGGCGGGTATAGAGTTTTTCCAGGCTGTGGGAGATGCTGGCGGCCAGCAGCTCGAACAGCCCGCGCATCATGTGCAGCAGCACGAGGTTGTGCGAGGCTTCGGCGATCAGCAGATGCAGCGCCGCATCGCCCTGCGCATCCTCATGCGCGCTGCCCGCCTCATGGATCTCCTCCAGCCGCTCGATCTGTGCCGCGAGCCGGGCCTTGTCCGCCTCGGTGGCGCGCATCGCGGCCAGCTCGGCCGCCTGCGCCTCCAGCACCCGGCGGATCTCCATCACATCGCGCCAGTAAGACGGGTTCTGGCGCATCAGCCCGGCCAAAGGGGCGACGATCTCGTCCAGTTGCGGCGCCTGCAGATAATGCCCGCTGCCCGGCCGCGCCTGCACCCGGCCGGATTGCGCCAGCCCCTGCAGCGCCTCGCGCAGGCTGGCGCGCGAGACGCCAAGCCGCGCCGCCAGCACCCGCTCGGCCGGCAGCCTGTCGCCAGGGCGCAGGCCCGCCTCGCGGATCAGCCCCTCAAGCCGGGTGGAGAGCGCGTTATTTGCCATTGGCCGGACCGGTTTCCTTTTCTTAAAAACTGCCCCAGCTTTGCCGTCACGCGGCGGGTCCGGCAAGCCGGAATTGGTCCGACCAAAATTTAATTCAGAAATACCAGCCCGAGCAGCGCCCCCGCCCCGAACATCCAGAGCGGATGCAGCCTGGTCCGCCAGGCCAGCAGCGTGGTGGCGGCGGTGAGCAAGGCGGTGAGCCAGCCGGTGTCGGACTGGCGGACCAGCACATAGGAGGTGGCGAGCACCAGCCCGGCGGTGAGCGGCAGCAGCGAGGCCTGCGCCACCCGCCGCCAGCGCGCCTGCCGGTGCTTGTTGAACAAGGCCGCGACCATCGCCGCGACGATCCCCGCCGGCAGCACCATGCAGAGCGTCGCCAGCAGCCCGCCCACCACTCCGGCCACATGCGCGCCAATGACGGTGACCAGGATCACATTCGGCCCCGGCGCGGTGTTGGCGATTGCGTAGAGCTGCGCGAATTGCGAGGCGGTGAGCCAATGTTTCTGGTTCACGACAACCTGCGCCAGCTCTGGCACGGTGGAATTCGCCCCGCCCACCGCCAGCAGCGAGAGCTTGCCGAACAGCAGCGCGATCTCGCCCAGAATGTTCACGTCACCGCCCGCCAGGAGAGATAGACCGAAAGCGGCAGCACGATCAGCACGATATAAGGCAGCGAGACATGCAGCCCCACCGCCAGCCCGAACACCGCCAGCGCCAGCGCCGCATTGCGCCAGCTTTTCACGATCGGCACCGCGATGCGCAGCGACGTTCCCAGCACCAGCCCCGCCGCCGTCGCCGCCAGCCCGAGCAGCGCGTGGCGCACCGGGGCCAGCCCGCCATAGCGCGTATAAAGCCCGCCCAAGCCCAGCACGATGGCAACCGGCGCGCTCATCAACCCGCACATCGCCGCCGCCGCGCCGCTCACCCCGGCCTCCCGCGCCCCGAAGGCGAAGCTGAGATTGACCACATTGGCGCCGGGGAGCGATTGGCAGAGCGAGAACAGCTCGCTGAATTCCTGCTGGCTCAGCCAGCCGCGCTCATCGACGATCATCCGTCGGATGATCGGCAGCACGCCGCCGAACCCCATGATCCCGGCCATGAAAAATCCGCTGAACAGCTGGGCATGGGTAAGGCGCGGACGCGGCGCGGGCGGGGCAGGGGGCATTTTTGTCAGAGTAGGCGGGCCCCTCGCACTCTGGCAACGCGGGCGGGCGCAATGTAGGTCCGTGACATGAGCATCGATCTGCGCGACCCCACCCTTGCCGCCGAAGCGGTGAAAGAAGCCCTGGCCCTGCGCCCGCATCCCGAAGGCGGGCATTACCGCGAGCTTTGGCGCGACAGCCCGGCCGATGGCGGGCGAGGGGCCGCCAGCTCCATCCTGTTCCTGCTGGAAGCGGGCGAGCGTTCGCACTGGCACCGGGTCGATGCCGCCGAGCTCTGGCTCTGGCAAGGCGGCGCGGCTTTGGAACTTGGCATCGGCAGAGAGACATTGCGGCTTGGCCCGAACCTCGCCGCCGGCGAGGCGTTGCAGGCGGTGGTGCCGAAGGAGGCCTGGCAGGCGGCCCGCGCGCGCGGGCCCTGGAGCCTGGTCTCCTGCGTCGTTGCCCCGGCCTTCGAGTTCGCGGGGTTCGAGCTGGCGCCGACCGGCTGGTCACCCTGATTGAGGCTTAAGGCGTTGTAACCGGCCCGTGCTTGCGGCCCCCCGCCAGCGCGCCTAAACCCGCCGCAATCTCGATCCCGTGACAGGACACGTCCAATATGACCAGCACCGGCTCCGCCTCCCGCCCCTTCACTTTGTATGACCCGTTCGCGCTGAAAGACGCGCTGGCGGCCAACAGCATCATCCTCGTCGATGTGCGTGAGCCGCAGGAATGCGAGGCGGCGCGAATCGAAGGCGCGATGAACCTGCCGCTTTCCAGCTTCGACCCCTCGGCGCTGCCCTCCGGCGAGGTGGTGCTGCTCTGCGGTGTCGGCAAGCGCTCGCGCATGGCGGCGAATTTATGCGCGCAGGCCGGCATGCCGGTGGCGGGGCATCTGGAAGGCGGCATCTCCGCCTGGATGCAGGCGGGCTTGCCCGTTCTCAGGGGATAAAAGGCGGCATTTTCGCCGCCAGCGCCAGAAAGGCGCCGGCGGCTTTCGGCACGTAGCGCTGCTTGTGCCGCACCGCCTGGAAGGGCCGCGGCGGCAGCAGTAGATTGGCCCGCCGCAACGCCCCGGCGCTCAGCGCCCGGGCACAGACCAAGGGCGAGAGGCAGGCCACCCCGGCGCCCTCCGCCACCGCCTCGCGCACCGCCTCGTTGGACGGCAAAGTGAGGGCGATATTCAGCGCCTCCAGCGCGATGCCGCGCGCGGCCAGATGCGCCAGAAACGCCTCGCGCGTGCCCGAGCCCTCTTCCCGGAACACCCAGGCGGCGCGGCGCAGATCCGCATTGGTGAGTTCGCCGCCCCGGGCCCAGTCATGGCCGGGCGGGGTGACGATGGCCATGCGCTCCGCCGCCACCGGCTCCACCAGCAGGCCCGGATCGTCCAGCGGCCCTTCCACGAAGCCCAGCTCCGCCGCGCCCAGCGTCACCGCGCGCGCCACCTGGGCGGTGTTGCCGATGGCGAGATTGATGGTGAAGCCCGGATGTTGGGCTTTGAAGGCGGTGATCAGCCGCGGCAGGTAATAGCTGGCGATGGTCTGGCTGGCATGCACGGCAAGCTGGCCATGGCGCAGCCCGGCATAGTCGCGCAGCGCCGTCTCCGCCGCCGCCGCCCGCGCCAGCACGCCCCGCGCCTCCTCCAGAAACAGCCGCCCGGTTTCGGTGAGCGCGATATTGCGCCCCACCCGATCGAACAATTTCACGTCATGCTGCGTCTCCAGCGCCGCGATGGAGGCGGAGACCGCCGCCTGGGTGAGGTTGAGCGCGGCGGCGGCGCGGGTGATATGCTGGCGCTCGGCCACGGCGGCGAAAATGCGGAGCTGTTCGAGGGTCATGCGAAATACATAAATCAATTTTATCAATCGAACAAAAACTATCAGTTTTTAAGATTGTTTCGCGCGGCCTAGATCAGCGGGCGAAAGGCAGGTCACAAATGTTCGCTCGCCCCTTTACCCATCATGCGCATCCGCTCGAGCTGGTGCGCCATTTCACACCCAACTGGTTCACCGTCACCATGGGCACCGGCGTGTTCGCGCTGCTGCTCAACCAGCTGCCCGGCCCGGCCTGGCTGCCGGGGCTGGCGGCGGAGATCTGGCGGGCGAATATCGTGCTGTTTTCGGTATTTTCCCTGGCTTATCTGGCGCATTGGGCGCTGTATCCGCGCCAGGCGGCGAAGATTTTCAGCCATCCGGTGATGCCGATGTTCCTGGGCGCGATCCCGATGGGGCTGGCGACCATCACCAACGGCACCCTGGCCTTCGGGCATGACCCGCAGCTGGCCTTGCGGCTATGGGAGGTGGATGCGCTGCTCTCGGTGCTCACCGGGCTGGGCGTGCCGCTCGCCATGGTGGTGACGCAGAAACATATGCTGGAATCGATGACCGGCGTCTGGCTGCTGCCGATCGTCGCCTGCGAGGTGGCGGCGGCCAGCGGGGCGCTGCTGGCGCCGCATCTGCCGCAGGACGTGGCGGCCAATCTGGTGCTGGCCGGGTATGGGCTGTGGGCGCTTTCGGTGCCGCTGGCGCTGGGTATTCTCACCATTCTGTTCCTGCGGCTGGTGCTGCATTCGCTGCCGGCGCCGGAGCTGGCGGTCTCGTCCTGGCTGGCTCTGGGGCCGCTGGGGACGGGGGCGCTGGGGCTGCTGTTGCTGGGCCAGGCGGCGCCGGGGGCGTTCGCGGGCGGGCATCTCGCCTTTATCGGCCCGGTGGCGCAGGGGCTGGGGGTGATTGGCGGGCTGGTGATCTGGGCCTATGGCGCCTGGTGGCTGGCGCTGGCGGTGGCGATGGTTCTGGTGCAGCGCCCGCATCGTCTGCCCTTCAACATGGGCTGGTGGGGCTTCACCTTTCCGCTCGGCGTGTTCATCCTGGCGACCAACGCGCTGGGGGCGCAGACGGGGCTGGCGGCCTTTATTTTGGCCGGGCATGTGCTGACCGGCATTTTCACCGCGCTCTGGAGCATCGTCGCCCTGCGTACCGCCTGCGGCGCCTATCACGGCTCCCTCTTCGCAGCGCCTTACATGCCCCCTTCAGCGCCCAAACCCATGGCCTGAACGTGCAAGGATTTTGGAGTGCCGGCTCCACTCTCCGGCGGCCAGACGCAGCGCCTCGCCAAGGCCGCCGCCCTGGCCGCCCCGACAGTTGCCCCGGCAGGCTGATACCGCTAGAAGGGCTTCCAAGCCGGACCCGTAGCTCAGCTGGATAGAGCGTTGCCCTCCGAAGGCAAAGGTCACGCGTTCGAATCGCGTCGGGTCCGCCAATTTTCATGTATTATTTCAATACCTTATGGGTCGCCGGCCAAGCTAGCGCGCCGTGCCGCCGCACTGTGGCGCGGCTATGGCGCGGCGGAATGCGAAATACGGGTGTTTTGAAGGGCGAGAGGGGCCGTCAATACTGACTTAGAGGTGTAATTGTTGAGTGCCACTGAGAATTGACCCTTTAGGCGCGGAATTTTCACTGAGACCTGACCCATGTTTTGACCCCTCCCTGGCTTTGATCAGGGGATT
>NZ_JHYG01000011.1 GCF_000687875.1 Acidocella facilis ATCC 35904
AAAATCCGGCGTATCCGCCAGGGTTTTGAATAGCGCTTCCCAAACGCCCGCATGAGACCAACGCCGGAACCGCGCATGTACCGCCGTCCATTTGCCAAACATCTCCGGCAAATCTCGCCAACGCGCCGCATTGCCAGCCATCCATAAGATCGCATCAACAAAAAGTCGGTTGTCCACCCCGCTTCGGCCAGGGGTGCCAACACGGCCAGGCAAGTGACCCTCAATGCGGTTCCATTGTTCGTCCGTCAGTGTCCGTCTGCTCAAGGCAAGAACCCTCCTCAAGCCTTGAATCAGAAATCACAAACAAAGGGAATCTATGAATGCAGACACGACCTAGTACATCGCGTGGCGCGGCGGGCTGACGCGCCGGGGCGGCGGCGCGTCGCGCAGCAAGGCGGCGATGCGTGCCGCATCCATCGGCTTGTGGAACAGGTAGCCCTGCGCCTGGGTGCAGCCATAGCTGCGCAGGATTTCCGCCTGCTCGGCGGTTTCCACCCCTTCGGCGGTCACCGCCATGTTCATATTCTCCGCCAGCCCGATGATCGCCAGGATGATCGAGCTGTCGGCCTTCTCGGTCGCGGTTTCACCGGGCCGGCCGGGGCCAGGGTGCGGGTTGCCGAGATCGCGCACGAAGGAGCCGTCGATCTTCAGCTTGCTGAACGGAAAGCGGCGCAGATAGGAGAGTGAGGAATAGCCGGTGCCGAAATCGTCCAGCGCGATGCGCACGCCATGCTCATGCAGCTGGCAGAGCGCCTGCTCGGTCGGGCTACCAACTTCCAGGATCGTGCTTTCCACCACCTCCAGCTCCAGCCGTTCAGGGGGCAGCTCATGTTCGGCCAGCACGTCGAGAATGCTCTGGACGAGGCGCTGCGCCCCGCTGGGCGAGGGGGAGAGATTGACCGCGACACTGATATGGGCCGGCCAGGTGGCGACGGCGGCGCAGGCCTGGCGCAGCACGAAGTCGCCGATTTCCTCGATCAGCCCGAACTCTTCGGCAATCGGGATGAAACGCCCGGGCGGAATTTCGCCTTGCTCGGCATGCTGCCAGCGCACCAGCGCCTCGGCGCTGATGATCTGGCCGCTATTGAGATCCACGATCGGCTGATAGGCGACGCTCAGCTCCTGGCGCGCCAGCGCCTGGCGCAGCGCGATATGCAGCGCCCGCTTGGCGCGGATCATGTCGTCCATGCCCTGGTCGAAGATGCGCACGATGCCCCGCCCGTCGGACTTGGCGCGGTAGAGTGCCAGATCGGCGCTTTTCATCAGCGCGGTCGGGTTGTCGCCGTCGCGCGGGGCATTGGCGATGCCGATGGAGACGCCGATCTGCAGCGCCTGCCCGTCGAAATGGAACGGGCGCATGATCCGCTCGATGATGCGGTTGGCGATCGACTGCGCCTCGTTTTCGTCGCTGGTCATCACCAATATGGCGAATTCATCGCCGCCGAGCCGGGCCGCGATGTCGAAATCCCGGATGCAGCCGCGCAGCCGCTCGGCCACCGCCACCAGCACCGCATCGCCGGTGGCGTGGCCCAGCGAATCATTGATCATCTTGAAGTTATCGAGATCGAGGCAGAGCAGCGCGAAGCCGGAATTGGCGGCATTCTCGCAGCATTGGTGCAACACCTCGGAGAACAGCATGCGGTTGGCGAGCTTGGTCAGGCTGTCATGCCGGGCGAGGAAGGAGATATGCTCCTGCTGGCGGCGCTGGCCGGTAATGTCCGAGCCGACGCCATGATAGCCGCCAAAGCGCCCATGCTTATCCAGAATCGGCTTGCCGGTGAGCGACCAGTAGCGCAGCTCGTTCTCGATCATCACCGGGATCACCAGGTCGCGGAAGGGCGAGCGCTCGGCGATGGCGCGCCGCAGCCGCTCGACCGACGATCCGGGCGGGGCGTCGCGCAAGGCGCCCTCGCCCAGGATCGCCTCGGGGAACGGCCCGGTCAGAGCCTCGGCCGGCCGGCGCGCCACCTGAACCAGGCGGTGGCTCACCTGCTGCAGCTCCATCTGGGCGTTGGTCTCCCAGAGCCAGTCGGAGGCGCTTTCCTCGAAATCGCGCAGCAGCAGGCGGATGACCTCGGTATTCTCCTCCAGCCGGATGGCGCTGATGGCGCGTTCATTCGTGCGGCGATTGAGGAAAAAAATGCAGAAGCCGGTGAGGGCGACGAAGGCCAGCAGATCCACCACCGCGAATATATTGGCGTGGTGAGAGGCGATCATGGTGGCGGTGACGCCGATGGAGACCGGCAGCCAGTAAGCGAAGGCGCAGAGTGCCGGCGAGACCACCACCGGGGTGGCAAGGCAGCCGGTCATGATCGCGTAAAGCAGGCAAAGCTGCCAGGGCCCGGCCTCGCGCACCACCACCAGCAGCAGCGCCGACCAGAAACAGCCCAGCAGGAACAACAGGCGCGCCATCCGGCCGATATAGGCGTCGGCACTCATCTGGGTCGGCTGCTCGCGTTGCAGCCAGGCGCGGGCATTGAACAGAATGGCGATATAGCAAAAGCCCGCGCCGAGGATCGCGGCGCTGCGGCCCACGAGCCAAGGCGCATGCAGGAAATCGAAGAAAATCAGCGCGATGGTGTTGAGCCCCAGCACCGCGATGGCGCTGATCACATAGCTGAAATCCTTGGCCT
Source organism: Acidocella facilis ATCC 35904 (assembly GCF_000687875.1). Classification (GTDB taxonomy): domain Bacteria; phylum Pseudomonadota; class Alphaproteobacteria; order Acetobacterales; family Acetobacteraceae; genus Acidocella; species Acidocella facilis. The sequence continues at coordinate 2,634 of NZ_JHYG01000011.1, forward strand.
GATCGAGCATGAGCCGCTCGCGCAGGTCCTCGGGGAGTTGCGTGCCCAGGATATAATTAACAGCCGCCATGCCATTGCGCGCGAACTGTCGAAAAAATGCGGGTGGCAAGAATGTTTTTGGAAAAACTTCGGTCGAGTCGCTCATCTCCGGAAAAACGCTCGCCTTTCATGCGACGCAAAAAACACGAATTGACACGTCGGACGCCCACAACTTTACGTACAGTCTTTTTTTAGAAAACGCTATCTTTAATTGATGGTTTGCAAAGGGCAGAATTTTTACGCCAGAGTAATTTATGGCTGCGCCGCGAGGTTGTAAATTGCCAATCTACCCGGCAATTCCTCACGTTTTCGTGGGTGTTCGCTGTCAGAAATACTAACGTCGCCTGTCCGGAATTTAAGATATCGGGTAGAAAGCGCACTCTGTTCATTCGTCGGGACATCGCATGGTCTGCGTGCAAAAGATGGCGTGCCAAAACGACGTCCAGGAGCGCGCGCGACGCCCCAATCATGCGGCGGCGAGGGGGCGGCACGATGTTGCCAACGAGATTGTGAACGCAGCTCCGCCGCGCGTTAACGGTTTTTTGTCGCCCCTGCGCCCAGCCTCGGGTCAAAGAGAAGGCTGGATGCCAGACTTGCCCCTGACCGACGCCGGATCCCGCCGATGATCGCGGCCCTGCTCACCTTCTTTGCCGGCACAGGCTGTTTCGCGGCTTTCGTCTGGGGGGTGCGGTGGCATTTCGAGTCGGCGGGCGGGATGCGGCGCGGCATGCGGGGCGTCAGCTTGTTGAGCCTGCTGGGGCTGGCGATCTTCTGGTGGCGGCTCTGGGCCTGCCCCTTATTCGCCTGGTCGGTCGCGCTGGGGCTGTTCGCCGCCGCGCTGGCGCTGTTCCGCGCCGCGGTGCGGGCCAGCCGCGGCGCCCGGCTGCATCTGGCATTCGATCCGCAGGCGCCGCATTGCCTGGTGCGGCACGGGCCATATCGCCGCGTCCGCCATCCGTTCTACCTGGCCTATATGCTGTTCTGGCTGGGCACGGCGCTGGCGGCGCGGGGGCTGGCGGGGTGGGTCGTGCCGGTTCTGCTCAGCGCGCTCTATGTCATCGCGGCGCGGCGCGAGGAGCGCCGGTTTGGCGACTCCGCGCTGGCGGACGCCTACGCCGCCTATCGCATGCGCGCCGGCATGTTCTGGCCGCTATGGCGAGGCTGAGCCGCGCGGCGCCCATGCAAAAAGCCCGGCAAGCTGCCGGGCTTTTTGCCGTCTCGAAAAGAACCGAGGGGGATTAGCCCTGGCGCGCCTTCATGCGCGGGTTCTTCTTGTTGATCACGTAAACCCGGCCATGGCGGCGGACAACGCGGCAGTTCTTGTCGCGAAGCTTCGCGGACTTGAGGGAATTGCGGATCTTCATCAGAGGTCTCGGCTAAAAAATTGAAACAAGTTGGGGGCGCCCTATGCCAAGCCAGCGCCGCTCTGTCAACCGCAAGACCGCCGCGCATCGCGGCCGCCGCCGGAGGCTCGACGAAAAATCTGGAAAATGCCGGCTATTCCTGGTTTCATCAAAAGGTCATTCGCCTTCCGGGCGCTCTCCCTGTTGATAGGGGGTTTAAGGGTGGTCCGCCCCGCCCCGAGTCTCAGGAGCTTATGCGCTATGAAGATCAGTTTCGTCGTTCCGGCCTATAATGAGCAAGCCCTGCTGGGCCGCTCGCTGCTGGCGATCCGCGAGGAAATCGCGCGCGCCGGCCTGAAATTGGGCGAGGAGGCGGAGATCATCGTCGTCAACAATGCCAGCACCGACGATACCCGCGCGGTGGCGCTGGCGGTGGAGGGGGTGCGGGTGGTGGACGAGCCGCGCAAGGGGCTGGTGCAGGCGCGCTGGAGCGGGTTCGAGAATTCCACCGGCGAACTGATCGCCAATATCGACGCCGATACCGTGATCCCGGAAGGCTGGCTCGCGGAAGTGCTGCGCCAGTTTGGCCGCTCCGCGGCGCTGGTCGGGCTCTCCGGCCCGTATGTGTATTACGGCGTGCCGCGCAAGGTGAATGTCGTCGTCGCCTGCTATTACCGGCTGGCCTGGCTGGCCTATGTGTTCAATCATTACGTGCTGAATATCGGCGCCATGCTCCAGGGTGGCAATTTCGTGGTCAAGCGCGAGGCGATGCTGAAGCTCGGCAACCCGGATCTGCGCTTCTCCTTCTATGGCGAGGATACCGACATGGCCAACCGCCTCTCCAAGGTCGGCACGGTGAAATTCACCTTCCGCCTGCCGGCGCAATCCTCCGGCCGCCGCCTGGTCGGGGAGGGGGTGTTCACCATCGGGCTGCGCTATACGATGAATTTCTTATGGGCGACCTTCCGCAAGAAGCCCTTCACCGAGGAGTGGCAGGATATCCGCGAGGCCTGAGACGAAAAACGCCCGCAAGGGCGTTTTTTTGGCCCCGGGCGGGTTCAGCGCGGGTTCAGCTCTCCTGAAAGGCCGGGGCGGCGCGTTTCGCCGGCACGGAATCGAGCAGCGGCTGCGGGGCGGCCAGGAAGCGGCGGCAGGTGAGGAACCAGACAGCGAAAAGCAGGTTTTCCAGCCTTGTACGCCGGCGCAGGCGCGGGCAGCGCAAGGCGCTGAGGCGCTGGGCCAGCCCGCCATGCAGCCCGGCGCGCAGCACCGCCAGATCCTGCCGGGCCATCGGCGTCAGCTTCGCCTCCTGCTTGGCCAGCGCATCGGCATGGCGCTGCATCATGGTCATGAACACAACCGGGCCGCGCCGCAGCGCCCCCAGCGCGCGCTGGGGCAGCGGCTGCGCCCGGCCGATCAGATTGCTCTTATGCAGCCGGTAGAGCACTTGCGGGCGCTCATCGAACAGAATCCGCCCGCCACAGGCGGAGACGACGATATAGCTCCACCAATCATGCACCGTGCCGTTCGGTTCGCTGGCGGTGGCGACCAGGGCGGCGGCGGCGGCGTTGAGCACCAGCGTGTTGCCGTTGGCGATATTCTGGGTCAGGCAGGCGGGAAAGCCCGGCGTGCCGGTATGTGAGGCGGAGAGGCTGGCGTTGCGCAGCGATTCATCCACCCGGTATTGGCGGGCGCAATAAAGTGCTGGGACATCCTCCGCCTGGGACAGGATTTCCAGCGCGCACTGCAGCTTCTCGGGCAGCCAGACATCATCCTGGTCGGCAAAGGCCAGCGCCATCGCGCCGAGATTTTCCCGCAGCAAGGTGAGGAAGCTGGAAAACGCCCCGAGATGCGGGCCGGAAGAGGGCGATTCCACACAGCGCTCGGCCCCCACCCGCGCCGCGAAGGCCCGCATGATGGCGACGGTCTCGTCGGTTGAGCCATCATCGCGCCAATGCAGCACCCAATGCTCATGGGTCTGCGAGAGGAAGCTGTTCAGCTGTGCGGGCAGATACGCCGCCCCGTTGAAGGTGGAGAGCAGAATGGCGACACCCGCATTGCGGAACGCGCTCGCCGGAGCATTAACCGAAGCAGGGGTCATGTCTCAAGCTTTCCTTCCATTCCCGCGAATGGGTGACGTGGCGGCGGCGGTCAACGAGAGTCAGACGCTGCGCCTGATTGTTAGTATACGTATTTATGCGCCGGCAACGCAACGCCTCTTTGCATACTCAGCGTGTGTTTCAAAATCGTTTCGATCCTAGCGTGTATTCAGCAGCGCCTCAAGCGGCCGGGGGTGAGGCCTTATGTTGAGTTTGGCAAGCCGTTTCATGGGTTTATCTGGACGCTGACGCGTCCGGATAAACCCATCTCGCTGTACTCATGTTTTGGCGAGCAATTTCATGCGTTTAGGGGGACGCTGCCGCGTCAACCTAAACGCATATTGCTCTAACCCTCCGGCGCCAGCAGGTCCGTGACCACACCGGGCAGGGTGGCGCGCCAGTCCGGCAGTCGGACCCCGAACACGGCCTCCAGCTTGGTGTTATCCAGCCGGGAATCGGGCGGGCGGCGGGTGGGTGTCGGCCAGTCGGCGGTGGCGATGGGCTGCACCTGCGGCGGCTGATAGCCCTGCTTGGCGGCTTCCCCGAAAATCGCGCTGGCGAAGCCGTGCCAGCTGGTCTCGCCATGGCCGGTGGCATGGTAGATGCCGCGATAGGCCGGCTGCCAGCCGGTGGCTTCGATCTTGTCGGCGATCGCCAGAATCGCATCCGCCAGATCGGCGGCGGCGGTCGGGGTGCCGCGCTGGTCGGCGACGACACGCAGCACCGGCATCTTGCGCCCGGCATTGATCATGGTACGGGCGAAATTCTTGCCATGGGCGGAATAGACCCAGGCGGTGCGCAGAATGATCGCCTTGGCGTCGGTGGCGAGGATCGCCTCCTCGCCGTCGCGCTTGGTGGCGCCATATACGCCGGTCGGGCCGGTCGGGTCGGTCTCGACATAGGGTGCGCCCTTGTCGCCATCGAAGACGTAATCGGTGGAGACATGGATGAAGGGGATATCGGCCTTGGCGCAGAGCTGCGCCAGCGCCAGCGGGCCGGTATGGTTGCCGGCGCGGGCCGCCTCCTGGTCGGTCTCGGCCTTGTCCACCGCGGTATAGGCGGCGGCGTTGATGACCAGGCTGGGCCTGGCCGCATCGAACGCCGCCGCGATGGTCGCGGGCTGCTCGAAATCGAATTCAGGCCGCTTCACCGCCATGAACGGGATGCCACGCGCGGCGAGGCGCCTGGCCAGCGCATCGCCCAACTGCCCGGAGGCGCCGGTGACCAGGATCATGCGTAGGTGAACCAGGTGTCGTTGGGATTGAAGGCGGGCGCGACCTTGTCCTTGTCGGAGAGCACGACGCCCTCGGCCGGCACCGGCCAGTCGATCGCCAGGGTCGGGTCATTCCAGATCACCGCGCGCTCGGAGGCTTTGTCGTAATCGCCGGTGACCTTGTAGATCACCTCGGTATTCTCAACCAGCGTGACGAAACCGTGCAGGAAGCCGCCGGGCACCCAGATCTGGGTCCAGTTCTCGGCCGAGATCTCCGCCCCCACCCATTTGCCATAGGTCGGCGAGCCCTGGCGGATATCCACCGCCACATCCCAGATGGCGCCGCGAATGACGCGCACCAGCTTGCCCTGCACGAAGGGCGAAGCCTGGCAATGCAGCCCGCGCAGCGTGCCCTTCTGGGCGGAGAAGCTCTGATTGTCCTGGACGAAATGTTCGTCGAAGCCCTGGGCCTTGAGTTTGGCCGAACTCCAGGTCTCAGAGAAAAAACCCCGATTATCGCCGAATTTCGGCGGGGTGATCAGCTTGACCTCGGGAATGGCGAGCGATTCGATCTTCATCAGTGATGCACCCCGTCGGCGATGTTCAGGAGAATGCGGCCAAGCTCGGTCTTGTGGATCTTCTTGGCCTGCACGCGCAGCTGCTCGGCATTGATGAAGCCCATGCGGAAAGCGACCTCCTCCGGGCTGCCGACCAGATTGCCCTGGCGGTCTTGGATGGTCTGCACGAAGGTGGCGGCCTGCAGCAGGCTGTCGGGCGTGCCGGCATCCAGCCAGGCGGTGCCACGGCCGAGCCGGTCCACCTTCAGCGTGCCTTCCTGCAGGTACATGTTGTTGAGATCGGTGATCTCCAGCTCGCCCCGGGCGGAGGGCTTCACCTTCTTGGCCAGCTCAGTGACGCGGTGATCGTAGAAATACAGCCCCGTCACCGCCCAGTTGGATTCAGGCTGGCTCGGTTTTTCGACGATATTGATCGCCTTGCCATCGGAATCGAAGCTGACGACGCCGTAGCGCTCCGGATCGCGGACCTGATAGGCGAACACCGTCGCCCCTTCCGGCCGGGCGCCGGCGGCGCGCAGCAAGGTGGAGAGATGGTCGCCATGGATGAGGTTGTCGCCCAGCGCCAGGGCGCAGGCCTCGCCATCGATCCATTTTTCGCCGATCAGGAAGGCCTGGGCCAGACCATCGGGGCTCGGCTGCTCGGCATAGGCGATGCGGATGCCAAGATGCGCGCCATCATGGAACAGGCGCTGGAATTGCGGCAGGTCCTGCGGGGTGGAGATGATCAGCACCTCCTGGATGCCCGCCAGCATCAGCGTGCAGAGCGGGTAATAGATCATCGGCTTGTCGAACACCGGCAGCAGCTGCTTGGAGCTGGCCTGGGTGATCGGATGCAGCCGCGTGCCGGAGCCGCCGGCGAGGATGATGCCCTTTTTGATCATGGGAAATGCCTAATGAGAGAGGAAAAGGGCAGGATCAGGCGGCGGCGCCGAGGCGCTTGCCGGAATATTTTTTGGCGCGGATGCCTTCCCACCAGGGGCGGTTATCCAGATACCAGCCGATGGTGGCTTCCAACCCGCGCTCGAAATCATGCGCGGCTTTCCAGTTCAGCGCCGTCTCGGCGCTGCTCGGGTCGATCTCGTAGCGGTTATCATGGCCGGGGCGGTCGGTGACATAGGTGATCAGCCGCTCGCGCGCCCCGTTCGGGCTCGGCAGCTTCTTGTCCAGCACCGCGCAGATCGCCTTCACCACGTCGAGATTCTTGCGCGGCTGGCGCGCGCCGATGCAGTAGGTCTCGCCCGGCGTGCCGGTGGTGACGACCTTCAGCAGCGCCTCGGCATGGTCATCCACGAACAGCCAGTCGCGGGTGTTCAAGCCAGCGCCGTATACCGGCAGCGGCTTCTCCTCGATGGCGTTCAGCGTGACCAGCGGGATCAGCTTCTCCGGGAACTGCCATTTGCCGTAATTATTGGTGGTGTTGGAGACGATCACCGGCAGGCCGTAAGTGTGCATCCAGGCGCGGGCCAGATGGTCCGAAGCGGCCTTGGAGGAGGAATAGGGGCTGCGCGGGTCGTAAGGGGTGTGCTCGTTGAAGGGCGGGTCGTTATCTTCCAGCGCGCCGAACACCTCGTCGGTGGAGATGTGATGGAAGCGGAAGCGCTCCTTCTTCTCGCCGGAAAGTGTGGCGAAATATTCACGCGCCGCTTCCAGCATCACGAAGGTGCCAGTGACATTGGTCTCCACGAAGGCGGCCGGGCCGTCGATGGAGCGGTCCACATGGCTCTCGGCGGCCAGATGCATCACCGCGTCCGGCTGGTGCGCGGCGAAGGCGGCGCGGATGCCGGCGGCGTCGCAGATATCCTGTCTCAGCAGCAGATGATTCGGATTGCTTCCCGCATCCTCCAGCGCATCTTCCGAGGCGGCGTAGGTCATCTTGTCGATATTGACGATCTCGTGCCCTTCCTGGCGGATCGCCCGGCGCACGACGGCGGAGCCGATGAAGCCACAACCGCCGGTCAACAGGATTTTCATACGCACTCCAATCGTTTCATGATCAACCGCAAGCAGTACAATCAGACCTTCTTGCGTCTGGCAACAGGCGCCGCCGGTTTCTTTTTCGCACGTGCGAACTGCCCGGCGAGCTGGGTGCGATAAGCCGCCTGCGCCGCCAGCACGCCCGGCGGCAGCTGCAGCCGGGCTGCCGCCAGCGCATGCAGCCGCTCGATTTCCGCCAGATGCGCGGCATGATCCAGCCTCGCGGTGACGCTGCTTTGGTGCCGGCGGTGGGTATTCAACGGCGTGGCGATGAAGGCGACGCGCCCGGCCTGGCCGGCCAGCAGCTCCAGATAGAGCCGCCAATCCCCGGCCAGGGTCCAGCCTTCCAGATCCGGCACCGCCTCCAGCGCCCGCAACAGCGCCTCACGCCGCCACAAAACCGCGCTGACATTGGGAATGAAGTTACGCAAGCTTAAGAATTTCGCCGCGAATTCTCCAGCTTTCCAGCTGCCCGATGCCGCCAGCCCGCGCTCGCCGGACTGGAAATAATAGCCCTGATAGCTGGACATGGTTTCCTGCCCGGCTTCATCCACGGCGCGGCTGTCGGTGAAGGCCAGCAGCGTGTCCTCATCGCGCGCCAGCGCCTCGGCCAGCTGCGCCAGGAAGCTTGGATGCGCGGCATCATCCGCCTCGCAGAGCCAGACATAATCGCCTTGCGCCGCCTGCGCCGCCTTGCGCCATTGCGCGAAGACCGAGCCGGAATTGGCTTCATTGGCGATCACCCGCATCTCCCGCCCGGCCGCCGTGGCGCAGTCGCGCGCCACCGCCAGGCTGTCATCGCGCGAGGCATCGTCCAGCAGCAGGATCTCCTGCACCGGGTAGGTCTGTTCGAAGATGCTGGTGAGACGCTCGGGCAGATGCCGGGCGTAATTATAGTTCAGCACCACGGCGCTGATGCGCTTGAGCCCCGGCGCGGCCAGGGCGAGCAGCCTGTCCACATAGGCCGGAAAATCGAACCGGCGCGCCGCCATTTGCGCCAGGCGCGGGCGCAGCGCGGCCAGCGCCTTATGGTCGAGCAGGCCCTCCAGCCCGGCCTGATAATCCTCCAGATCCCCGGCCGCGGCGACATAACCAGCCGCCTCCGCGCGCAGCAGCTCCGGAATGCCGCCGCTCTCATCGAAGGCGACACAGGGCACCCCGCAGGCCAGCGCCTCCATCACCACCGTCGGCAGCGGGTCCTCGCGCGAGGTCAGCGCCAGCACGTCGGCGGCGGCGAAATAGCCGGCCACCTTGTCGGTGAAGGGGATATGGGTGAAGCGGCCTTGCGCCTGCAGCGCCGCCATCTCGGGTTCGAGATAGGTCTTCAGCTTGAACTCGATATCGCCGACCCAGATGAAGCGGACATCCGCGCGCTTTGCCGCCAGCCTGCGGGCCAGCTGCAGGAACAGATCGAAGCCTTTGCGGATATGCGCGAAGCCGGCCCCCAGGATCAGGAAATCCCGCGCGCCCAGCCCCAGTGCGGCGCGCATCTCGGCGCGGGCCTGCGGGTCGGGGCGCAGGCTCTGGTAATTGCCTTGCGCCAGCACCGCCTCGTTGGTGCCATCCAGCCCGATCGCGGCGCGGACTTTATCCGCGACGAAGGTGGAGGAGAACACCAGATGCGCCGCCGCCGCGCCGCCGAGCCGCGCCTGGATTTCCAGATTATATTCCTTCAGCAGCTGCGGCAGTTCGTGGATCAGCAGCACGCTCTCGATATTGCGGGCCGCCGCCCAGGGCACCACCCGCGCCGCGGCGGCGGAATTGACGATGGCATGGCGCAGCCCCAAGCGCCGATACTGGTCCAGATGATGGCCGATAATGGTCTTGTCATAGGCGACCGTCACCTCCGCCACCTCGTAATAGCGCGCCAGCAGCGGGCCGACGCCCAGCAGCAGCAGATGCACCTTCAGCCCCCATTGGCGCTTCAGCTGGCCGGCGATGTGCAGCAGCAGCAATTGCGCGCCATGCGCCTGCGCATCATGCCCGACCAGCAGGATGCCGGCGGCAAGGTCGCCCGCCTCGCGCTCGACGATGGCGCGCGCCGTGGCGTTCAGAAAGGCCGCGCCGGCATGGATGTCCGGCTCCAGAAACGCGCCCTCTGCCCACTCATTCCAGGCATTCACGCAGATCAGCTTTTCGCCGTAGAAAGAATGATCGGCGGCGTAGGAGATCAGCTTCTCCAGCCAGTCCTGGTACAGAGCCGGGGTGGCGTTATGCAGCGCCAGCCCTTTGCCCTCGCGGCGCGGGTCATTATCCCAGCCGGGCACGATGGTCTTGATCAGCGGATAATCCGGCACCGGCAGCGCCAGCGAGGTGCGGGCCAGATCCGCGTAATCATGCACGGTGGCGATGAAATCCGGATCCAGCAGGTCGAGTTTTTCATTGATCCGGGCGGTGGCCTGGCTGAGCTTGTGCGGCGGAAACTCCACCGCCCCGTCCAGCCCGTACGGTGTGGGGTCGTAATCATCGCCCAGGCTCTGGGCCATGATCAGCAGCGGGCGCTCGCCGTGATGGGCCTCGAAAAGCCGGCGCCAACGGCGGATGCGCGCCACCGCATCCGGGATCAGATTGGCGCGGTAGATCATCAAAAGCGGCCGGCCCTCGATGCGGATATGGCGCGGATCGGCGAAGAGCCGCGCGAAGCTCGCCACCAGCGCCTCGTCATCCTCCTCCAGATATTCCTGCGCGATCAGCACCTCGCGCTCCATCCCGTCCCAGCGCCGGGTCCAGTTCTCGTTCGCCCACATCGCGCAGAAGGAAAAATCCAGCGACGGGTCTGAGAGAAACTGCTCCAGCGGCTTTTCCAGCAGCCGGTGGCGGTTGAACCAGTAATAATAGAACACGAAGCCCGACAGCCCGGCGGCCTTGGCCATCTCCACCTGGCGCTTCAGCGTCGCCGGGTCATCCAGCGAATAATGGCCGAGATCGCGCGGCACGCGCGGCTGCACATGGCCGACGAAACGCGGCATGGCGCGGCCGAGATTGGTCCAGTCGGTAAAGCCCTTACCCCACCAGCTGTCATTCTCCGCCACACGGTGGAATTGCGGCAGGTAGAAGGCCAGCAGCCTGGCTTTGCGCGCGGCATGGGCGGGGGCCGGGCTGAATTCCTCGAAAAACGGGGCAGGGCGGGTGGCGCGGCGGATGGCGGCGGGGATCAGCCCTTCCTGCTCCGGGCGCCGGGGCAGGAAAATGCCGCTTTCCTGGTTGGCCAGATAATGCAGCAGCGGGTTCTGCCCTTGCAGATATTTCCCATAGCGGCCGAGATAGAATTTGATGTCGAATTCCGGTGAGGGGTCGCGCTCCTCCGCCACGCCGAAGGCCAGGAAATGCTCGAACGGGTCGGCCCCGCCTTCCGCCACGTCGCGATTCTGGTCGAGATACCAGGCGCCGTCGAAGACCGGCAGCGGGTTGACCTGGCCCAGCGTGCGCCGGCGCAGGAAATGGTTGAGGCAGGAGGTCTCCAGCGTCAGCTCATAGGTGCGGCGATACCAGGCGGTGAAGAAATAGGGGCAGGGGTCGCGCCCCTCGGCCTCGCCGGCGGAGATGTAATGCAGCAGCGGGTTGCCGCCATTCGCGGCGACATCCGGGTAGCGCTCCAGATACCAGTGCGGATGAAAATACGGGTTGGGCCGCGCCCCGGCGCGCCAGCCTTGCGTGCAGAAATGCGCCAACCCATCGCCGCCCTGCGCCGCCACCTCGGGATGCGCCGCCAGATACCAGTCGGACAGGAACAGGCCACTCTGGCGGATGATGTCGATTTCAACCTGCGATGGTGCGTCCACGGTCTGCCCTCTGTCTGCGGCATATCATGCCCGGGGGGCAAAATCCTGTCGATGCCCGGGCCGGCCAGGGGTCAGCTATTCTCCCCGGCCAGCCAGCGCAACACCTCTGCTGGCGGGGCGGGGGTGCGGAAGAGATAGCCCTGCACCAGATCGCAGCCGATCTGCTTGAGCAGCGCATGGTCCTGCGGCGTTTCCACCCCTTCCGCCACCACCCGCAGCCCCAGCGTGCGGCCAAGCTGCAGGATGGAGGTGACCAGCACCTGGTTGTCGCGCGAGCTGGCGATATCCTTCACGAAGGAGCGGTCGATCTTGATCTTGTTCACATAAGGCTGGCGCAGCGTTGCCAGGGTGGAATAGCCGACACCGAAATCATCGATGCTGATCTGCACCCCCGCCTCCGCCAGCCGCAGCAGCTTGGTTTGCACAGAGGCGAGGTCCAGCAGGGATTCCTCGGTGATCTCGACCTCCAGCATGGCGGCCGGGCAGGTCATCCGGGCCAGTTCCGCCAGCAGGATCTCGTCCACCGGCAGCCGGGCGATCTCGCGCGGGGAAATATTCATCGCCACCCGCACATGGGCGAGGCCACGCGCGCGCAGCGCCGCGATCATCTGGCAGACATCATCGAGCACGAAGCGCAGCAGCTGCTCGGCCAGCCCGGTCTTGGCGGCGACGGCGATCAGCTCGTCCGGCGCGATGAAGCCGTGCTGGGGATGCTGCCAGCGCAGCAGCCCCTCGAAGCCGACCAGCGTGTAGCCATCCGCCCGGAATACCGGCTGATACCAGACCTCGGCCCATTTCTCGCTCAAGGCCCGGCGCAGATCTCGCTCAATGTCGCGGCGCATCGCCAGGCGTTGGCGCAGCCGCTCATCGAAGGCCTGCAGCTGGTTGCGCCCCTTCGCCTTGGCCGCGCGCAGCGCCTCGTCAGCGCCGGAGAGCAGGGCGGTGACGCTTTCCTCCCGGCCGGCATGGAACCCGACGCAGGCGCCGAGCAGGCCCGCATCGAAGCTGAAAAAGGGCGGCGCCAGCGCCTCGATCAATTCCCGGCCGAGCTGCTCGGGGGGCGGGGTGGTCGAGCAGATGGGGTAGAACAGCGCGAACTCATCGCCACCCATGCGGCCGAGGATGCAATCCGGCCCCAGCGGCAGCGCCAGCCGGCGCGCGGCTTCCACCAGCACCCGGTCGCCGGCATGGTGGCCGAAGGCCTCATTGATCGGCTTGAACCCGTCCAGATCGATGAACATCAGGCAGCACGGGCCGTCAGCCTCGCCCAGCGCGGCCTCCGCCTGGCGCATGAAGCCCGGCCGGTTGAGCAGGCCGGTCAGATCGTCATGGGTGGCGCGGTAGCTCATCTGCTCGGCCACCACCATCGAGGCGCTGTTGGTCTCCTCCATCGAGCTGGCCAGCTGGACCGCCTGGTTTTTCAGGAAGCTGGTCTCCTGGAACTCCGCCTGTGCCCGGCGGGCAGAGCGCAGCAGCGCCGCCAGATAGAGCAGCACCGTCGCGGCCAGGCAGGCCGAGCCGAAATTATCCAGCCAGATCAGGCAGGCGGAGACCGAGAGCAGCGGCGGTACGACGAAGCAGATCGGCACCCGCGCATAAGGGCCGCCATGGGTGACGGCGCCCGCGGTGATGCCGCAGGTGATGGTGAGATAAAACACTGTTTGCGGATTGGTGCAGTAATCGCTGAGCACCGGCAGGGTGGCCCAGACCAGGCCAGACAGCAGCGCGGTGAGGCTCAGCCAGCGAAAGCTGCTCCGGCGCACCGGCAGCGGCGGCGCGGTGTCGGGCAACCAGCTCTGCACGAAGCGGATGATGTTGATTGCCAGCGCGGCGATGAACCAGACCAGCCCGGCGCGGCCATGCGCATAATAGACCGCCATAAGTAACGCGACGGCGGAGACGCCGCTATTGATCGGCATGATCTCCATGATGTTGCGGCGGATGGACACCAGCTGGTCGCGCAAAATCAATTGATCGAGCACTGAATCGTCACCGGTCGCGGGGGTGTTAGGCGATCTATACATCAGCCTGAGTTAAAATCTTTCAGTATAAGCGATTTGAGGATTTTTGTTAGTTAGAATGAAAATGAGCCGGCCTGTCAATGAAGAGCGCTACGCCCTTTAGCGCCTGTCAGGTCGCTGGACTCCGCGTCAGATTTTTTTGGTTCGACACCGAGGATGTCGGTGTCAGCGCTGGCGGGAACGTAAAAAAAGCGCCCGGAGGCGCCTTTTTTTTCGTTTTGGGTCTTATGCCGCGTCGTCGCTGCGGCGCTCGGCTTTCTTGCGGTCATGCGGGTTGAGGTAGCGCTTGCGGATGCGCACCGCCGACGGCGTCACTTCCACCAGCTCATCGTCCTGAATGTAGGCGATCGCCTGTTCCAGGCTCATGCGGCGCGGCGGGGTGAGCAGCAGCGCCTCATCCTTGCCAGCGGCGCGGATGTTGGTGAGCTTCTTTTCCTTGATCGGGTTCACGTCCAGATCATTCTCGCGCGAATGCTCGCCGAGGATCATGCCGACATAAACCTTGTCGCCCGGGTTCACGAACAGCACGCCGCGATCCTGCAAGGAGAACAGCGAATACTGCACGGCCTCGCCATCCTCGGAGGAGATCAGCGCGCCATTGCGGCGGCCTTCGATCTTGCCTTTCCAGGGGCCGTAGCCGGCGAACAGGCGGTTCATCACGCCGGTGCCGCGCGTGTCGGTCAGGAACTCGCCATGATAGCCGATCAGGCCGCGCGACGGGATCTTGAAGGTCAAACGCTGCTTGTCGCCGCCGGAGGGGCGCAGGTCGGTCATCTCACCCTTGCGGCGGGACATCTTCTCGACCACCGCGCCGGAATAGGGCTCATCGACGTCGATCAGCACTTCCTCATACGGCTCCTCGCGCTCGCCGGTCTCCTCGTTGATGCGGGTCAGCACGCGCGGGCGGCCGATGGTCAGCTCGAAGCCTTCGCGGCGCATGGTCTCGATCAGCACGCCCAGCTGAAGCTCGCCACGGCCGGAAACCTCGAACGCGTCGGTCTCGGTGGAGATGGCGACCTGAATGGCGACATTGCCTTCGGTCTCGGCCATCAACCGGTCACGGATCTGGCGGGAGGTGACCTTCTTGCCCTCGCGGCCACCCAGCGGGCCGTCATTGATGCGGAAGGTCATGGACAAAGTCGGCGGGTCGATCGGGGTGGCGGGCAGCGGGGCCGAAACCTCAGGCGCGCAGATCGTGTACGGGATGGTGGTGTCGGAGAGACCCGCAACGGCGACGATGTCACCCGCGCCAACCTCATCCACCGGCACGCGCTCCAGCCCACGGAAGGAGAGCAGCTTGGTCAGACGGCCGGTCTCGACCACCTTGCCGTCCAGATCCAGCACCTTCACCGGCATGTTGATGGAGGCCTTGCCCTGCTCGACGCGCCCGGTCAGCACGCGGCCGAGGAAGGTGTCGGATTCCAGAATGGTGGCGACCATCGCGAACGGCGCCTCGGTGTCCAGCGCCGGGGCCGGGACGTGGCTCAGGATCAGGTCGAAGAGCGGCGTCAGGCTCTCGCGCGGGTCGTTCAGATCCTTCACCGCCCAGCCCTGACGGCCGGAGGCGAACAGCATCGGGAAGTCCAGCTGCTCCTCATTCGCGTCCAAAGAGGCGAACAGGTCGAACATCTCGTTATGCACATCGTCCGGGCGGGCATCGCCACGGTCGATCTTGTTGACGACGACGATCGGCTTCAGGCCGCGCTTCAGAGCCTTGCCGAGCACGAACTTGGTCTGCGGCAGCACGCCCTCGGCGGCGTCCACCAGGATCACGGCGCCATCCACCATGGACAGGATGCGCTCCACCTCGCCGCCGAAATCGGCGTGGCCAGGGGTGTCGACGATGTTGATGCGCACATCGTTCCAGACCACCGAGGCAACCTTGGCCAGAATGGTGATGCCGCGCTCTTTTTCGAGGTCGTTGCGGTCGAGCGCGCGCTCGGCCACGGCCTGGTGGGCGGCGAAGGCGCCGGACTGCTTCAGCAGCTGGTCGGTAAGGGTGGTCTTGCCATGGTCAACGTGTGCGATGATGGCAATATTGCGAATTTTCGGCGCGGACATCGAGACTACCTTCGAAATGAGCAAACCGGCCGGGCCGGGGCGCGTGATGTCGCCTCGGTCTGGCCGGGATGCTCGGACTGATTTGTGCCCCGCATAGCGATATTGCGCCGCAAAAGCGAGGGCTAAAACGTCCCGCCTGCAACATGGGCGCCTTGCGGCAGGCCGGAGGCCCGGAAAAAGGAGCAAAAGTTTTTAAGGGTTTGGGAACTTTTTTCAAAAAGTTCCCAAGAACGTTGGGGTGGTGGCAACGTCGCTGCCGCCACCCCGAAGGTTTTCGCCGCCTTTTTTGAAAAAAAGCAGCACCCAAAAAACTTTATAAGTTTTTCAGAGCCTTGTCCCTTTAGTTGGTCACCATCGGCTTCTGGTTCGGCGCGGTGGGGGCCATCTGCGGGTTGGCCGTGGTCGGCGCGGTCACCGCGTTCTGCGGCGCCTGGCCGTTGATCAGCTGATGCGACGCGCCATCGGTCTGCGGCACGGAGGGCGCGTTGGCGTCGCTCGGCTGCGAGCTGGTCGGGGTCTGCACCGCATGCTGCGCGCCCTGATTATAATTGAAATTCTGGCTTTCATCGCGGTTGGGCACCAGCGTGTTGCTGGAGGCCCCGCCCGGCGCCATCCCGGCCTGCGGGCTCATCTGGCCGTGATGCTTATGGGCCGCGTGCATGGCGGCATCCGTGGCGCTCATCGCACCCTGCGTGTCATGCGCGCGCAGCGCCTTGCGGGCCTGTTCGATGGAATGGACCGCCGGGGACTGATCCGGCGACATGTCGCTTCCCTGATCGACCGAGCGGGTCAGCAGCAGCGTCTCGGCATGGGACAGATCGGTCTGCGCGCGGGCATAATCGTGATGCTCCATGGCCATCTTGGCGGATTTCAGCGAGGCCTCGGGGCCACCATGAGGCGGCTTCATCTTGCCGTCTTCATCGTGTTTCCAGTGATGCTTCATCTTGTGCTGCGGCATGGGCGCCGGGGCGGTCTTGCCCGGGGCGGCGCCGGGTGGGGTTTCCATCGGCGCGTTGATGGCGCCTTGCGGGGCCGGGGCGGCGTTGCCCGGCGCCATGGTGGTGGTGCCAGAATTCGGCGCCGTCTTGCCGGCCGCGGCGCCATTCGGCACCTCGTTCGGGGCGTTGGTCGCGCCCTGCGGCGTGGTCTGGGCGCAGGCGATGCCGGCGGTCATCAACAAAGCGGCGGATGCCATCCAAAGGGAACGCATATGGCTCTCTCCTCACGTTGGGAAAATGGGTTTGACCCTTTCGGGCCGTCCTCAAACAAGCTGGGGCCAGGGCCGCGGATACCAAGCCGAAAGGGCTGGAGGTGTTATTAAAGCCTCGTCATAAGCCGTTGTTTCGGCTAGAGACGGCAAAGGGGCGATGCCACCGCGACCCGTTGGCCAAGGACGAGATGTGACACGCTGGCTGCTGATATCTGCCGCCTTCCTGGCCGCTGCGCCCGCCTTCGCGGAGGTGCCGGATGGCGCTTCCTGCGCAGCCGCCGGGCGGGCGGTGGAGCTGGCGGATACGCTGCCGACCAATCTGCTGCTCTCCATCGGTCTGGTGGAAAGCGGACGGTCCGACCCGTTGAGCGGCCGTTCCGCGCCCTGGCCCTGGACGGTGAATGCCGACGGCACCGGGCGTTACTTTGCCAATAAGCAGGATGCCGAGGCCTTCGTGCGCCTGGCCCAGGCCTCGGGCGCGCGGGATATCGATGTCGGCTGCTTCCAGGTCAGCCTGACCTACCACCCCACCGCCTTCGCTTCGTTGGACGATGCCTTCGACCCCGCGAAGAACGCCGCCTATGCCGGGCTCTACCTCACCCAGCTGAAGGCGCGCACCGGCTCCTGGAACGCCGCCATCGCGGATTATCACTCGGCCTTGCCGGATCTCGGGCTGCCTTATCAGCGCCTGGTGCTGGCGGCCTGGAAGCGTGTGGGGGATCTGCCGCCGGATCTGGGTGCGGCTATAAATGCCGCCGCGATCGACGCGCCGGACCCTGTCGCGATCATCCAGACCGCGGCGGCCAAACGCATCCATGTCTATTCCATGAACAGCCCGGATAACGCCAGCTGGCGCCCCGGCCTGCCGCGGGTGATCGACGATCCGTAACGTTTGCGCGGCGCTGGTGATTGAAAATGCGCCGCTGCGGCTCTAGAGCAGGCGGTACCATGAACGATACTCCCACCTCTCCCCAGCCGAGCTGGCCCTTCCGTGAAGCCGAACGCATCGCCGAGCGGCTGAAACAGAAAGGCAAGAGCGAGGCGCTGTTCGAGACCGGCTACGGCCCGTCCGGCCTGCCGCATATCGGCACGTTCGGCGAGGTGGCGCGCACCAGCTGGGTGCGCAAGGCGTTTACCGACCTCACCGGTCTGCCCTCGCGCCTGCTCGCCTTCTCGGACGATATGGATGGCTTGCGCAAGGTGCCGGAGAATGTGCCGAACAAGGAGATGCTGCGCGCGCATCTCGGCAAGCCGCTGACCCGCATCCCCGACCCGTTCGGCAAGTTCGACAGTTTCGGCGCCCATAACAACAATATGCTGCAGGAATTCCTGCGCGCTTTCGGGTTTGAATTCGAGTTCGCCTCCGCCTCCGATTATTACGCCTCCGGCCGCTTCGACGACGCGCTGCTGCATGTGCTGCGCCATCATCAGCAGATCGTCGACATCATCCTGCCCACTTTGGGGAAGGAGCGTCAGGCCACCTATTCGCCGATCCTGCCGATCCATCCGCGTACCGGCGTGGTGATGCAGGTGCCCATCGACCAGGTGGATGCCGCGCACGGCACCGTGTTCTGGACCGACCCGGAGAGCGGCATCAAATTCGAGACCTCCGTGCTTGGCGGCAATGCCAAGCTGCAATGGAAGGCCGACTGGGCGATGCGCTGGTACGCGCTGGACGTGGATTACGAGATGTCCGGCAAGGATCTGATCGACAGCGTCAAGCTCTCCTCCGCCATCTGCCGGGCTTTGGGCAAGGAGCCGCCGCTGAACCTGACCTATGAGCTGTTCCTGGATGAGAAGGGGCAGAAAATCTCGAAATCCAAGGGCAATGGCCTCTCCATCGAGCAATGGCTGACCTACGCGCCGAAGGAGAGCCTGGCGCAGTTCATGTATCACGCCCCGCAGCGCGCCAAGAAGCTGTTCTTCGACGTGATCCCGCGCTCGACCGATGATTACATCGCCGCCGTGCAGGCGCTGCCGGAGTCGCAGGACAAGCACAACAACCCGGCCTGGCACATCCATGGCGGGGTGCTCCCCAACCATGCCGGGGCGCCGTTCAGCTTCACCATGCTGCTCAACCTCGCCTCGGTGAGCAATGCCGACAGTGCCGAGATGCTCTGGGGCTTCATCCGCGCCTACATGCCGGAGGTGAATGCCGAGAGCTATCCGTTCCTGGCCGAGCTGGTGCATTACGCCGTTGCCTATAACCGCGATTTCGTCGCCCCGCAGCGCCGCTACCGCGCCCCCAGCGCGGCCGAGCGCGCGGCGCTGGAGGACCTGAAGACCCGTCTGGCCGCGGGCCGGCAGGCCGAGTATCCCGGCGAGAGCGAGGCGGAGCGGCTGCAGAATCTGGTCTATGCCGTCGGCAAGGAGCAGGAGTTCAAGCCGCTGAAGGCCTGGTTTGACTGCCTGTATCAGGTGCTGCTCGGCACCCAGGAAGGGCCGCGCTTTGGCGGGTTCATCGCGCTTTACAGCGTCGAGCGGACCATCCGGCTGATCGAAACAGCACTCGCCCGCGAGGCGGAAGCGGCCTGAGCCCTTGCGCCGGCTGCTGAGATTTCTGCCGCCGGTTCTAGGGCTCGTCCTGCTCGGCGCCATCGGCTTCGGGCTGCATGGCGTGCTGCGCAAGGTGGGGGTGGGGGCGGTGTTGGCCGCCTTTGCCGCCACGCCCTGGCCGGATATCACCCGGGCGCTGGGGCTGCTTGGCGTCTCGTTCTGTATCATGGCCGCCTATGACCTGCCCGGCGTGGCTTTCGCCCGCCGTGCCGGGGCGTGCGGGAGGCTGGCGCTGCGCCATGTCGGGCTGGCCTCCTTCTGCGCCTATGCGCTGAGCCATATGCTGGGCGCCACCGCGCTCACCGCCGCCGCCATCCGTCTGCGCTTTTATGCCCATTGGGAGATGCCGCCGGCGGCGCTGGCGCGCATCGTCGCGGTGTCGGCCAGCAATTTCTCGCTGGGTGTGCTCAGCCTGCTGGGGGGGCTGCTGCTCTGGGACCCGCATGCCGTGCCGCTGCCGGGGCATCTGGCCGGGCTGCTGGCGCGCCTGCTCGGGCTGGCCTTGCTGGCGCTGCCGGTGGCTTATGTGGTTGGTTCACGCGGGCGCGAGGCGGTGACGATTTTCGGCAAGCGCATCGCGCTGCCGGGCGGGCGCATCGCGCTGGCGCAGATCATCCTCTCTTGTGTCGATATCGCCTGCGCCTGCGCCATACTGGACATGGTGCTGCCGGCCGCCCCTGGCCTATCCTACGCGCGCGTGCTCAGCCTTTATGTCGGCGCCTTCGTGGCCGGCTCGGCCTCGGGCCTGCCGGGCGGGGTGGGGGTGTTCGATTCGGTGCTGCTGCTGGGGTTCTCGGCCTTTCTGCCGGCGGCGGATGCGCTCGGCGCCATCCTGCTGTTCCGGGTGCTGTATTTCCTGGCCCCCGCCAGCCTCGCCGGGCTGTGCTATGCCGTGCATGAGCTATGGGTTTATGTCGCGGGGCGGCGGGCGAAACATCGCTCCTAGAGCGATATGTGTTTAGCGCCTCAAGCTAGGAGCTTGAGGCGCTAAGAGCCAGGTGCCGGTCAGCCGGTCCGCTCCGCGCGGGCCGCCGCCCAGACCTCACCGGCCGCATCCAGATTCATCGCCCCGATCGCGATCCCCGCGATCAGATCCGGCCAGAGACTATGCCAGAGATAGGCGCTGACCGCCCCGGCCAGGATGATCGCGGCATTGGCCAGCACATCATTGCGGGCGGAGAGAAAGGCGGCGCGGGCGATGCTGCCGCCGCTATGGCGGTGCCGGGCCAGAACCAGCGCCGCCGTCGCATTCACCGCCATCGCCGCCAGCCCGGTGAGGGAAAGCCAGGCCGGATTGGGGACGCTGGGATGCCAGAATTTCGCGACGGCCTGCGCCAGCGTGGCGAGGCTGGGCAGCAGGATCAGCCCCGCCATCACCATGCCTGCCCGTGCCCGCGCCGCCATCCCCCAGCGCAACGCCAGCACCAGCAGCAGATTGACCCCGCAATCCTCAAGAAAATCCACGCTGTCGGCAAACAGCGCGACCGAGCCGATCGCCCGGGCCACGCCGAATTCAACAAAGAAGAAGCCGAGATTGAGCAGCAGCGCCACCAGGGCGGCATTGCGCAGGTCGTTTTGCTTCATCATTCCCCCAAACAAAAACGGCGCCCGAAGGCGCCGTGGCTTTGTGACCAGGTGACCAGCCGGTCAGGCGATCAGCGGCGCAGATTGAGGCGCGCGATCAGATCCTGGTAGCGCTTGACGTTCTTGCGCTTCAGATAATCCAGCAGCGAACGGCGCTGGCCGACCAGAACCAGCAGACCGCGGCGGGAATGGTAATCCTTCGCGTGGGTCTTCAGATGCTCGGTCAGGTTGGTGATGCGCTCGGAGAGCAGGGCCACCTGGACTTCCGGGGAGCCGGTGTCATTGGCGGCGGTGGCGTATTCGGCGATCAGCGCGGTGCGGCGCTCAGGAGTGATCGACATCGTGATATCCTCTTGAAAAGAAGTTAGAACAAGCGCTCCGGCTGCAGCCACCCGTCACCGAGTCGGGCCATCGCCTTCACGCGTCCCGCCGCCGTCACCCGCACCAGCCCGTTATCGGGATTGGCGGCCTCCGGAATGCGCCCCATCAGGTCCACCAGGCTGATCGCCTGGCCCTGGGAGAGGGCGAAAAACTCTGCTTGGTTCAGGGCCAGGGCCGGGATGTCGTCCAGCGCGGTCTCGAGCGGCAGCAAAGTTTCAGCAAGAGTGGCGGGGTTCTGCGCCGGATCGAGGAAAAAGTCCAGAGGAACCGCCATGCGCTCCAGGAACGGCCCCACGCGCAGCCGGCGCAGCACCGCGATATGCCCCACCGAGCCGCAGGCCCGCGCCAGATCCCGCGCCAGGGCGCGCATATAGACGCCCTTGCCGGACTGCACCTCGAACTGCGCATGGTCCGCATCCGGCCGGCCGATCAGCTCGAAACGATCCACCTGGGCGGGGCGGGGCGGCAGCTCCGGCGGGCGGCCATCGCGGGAGAGGTCATAAGCGCGCTCGCCCTCCACCTTGATCGCGGAGAAGATCGGCGGCACCTGCATGATGGTGCCGATGAACGCGGGAAGGGCGGCGCGGATCTCGTCGTCGCTCGGGCGATGGGCGGAGGTCTCGATCACCTGGCCCTCGGCATCGTCAGTATCCCGCGCCTCGCCGAATTTCAGCGTGAAATGATAGATTTTGGTACTGTCCATCACATAAGGGACAGTCTTGGTCGCCGCCCCGAAGGCCAGCGGCAGGATGCCGGTGGCCAGCGGGTCCAGCGTGCCGCCATGCCCGGCTTTCTGCGCGTCCATCGCCCGCTTCACCTTGTTCAGCGCCTGGGTGCTGGTGATGCCTTGCGGTTTGTCGAGAATGATCCAGCCGTCGAGTTTCCGGCCTTTTTTCTGGCGCGCCATCGTGTCCTGTGAAAATCCAAAATGAAGCGGCGCTGATAGAGCGCCGCGCGACTCACCGCAACCGCATGGCTGGGCTGCGGGGCGGGAAAATGAATCTGCCGTAACCCATTCCCGATATTAATCTCCCGGCAACGAAGTCCTGCAAAAAACTTCTGAGTCTTGAGGAGATGTGCCATGCAGGATGTTTCGCCCGCCCGTGTGAAGTTGCCGGCCTTTTTGGAAAGCCAGTCCGGGTTTTACAGCAACAGCCTGATCCCGGCGCCCCCGCGGCGGACGGTGAAGCGCGAGGCCTTCATCGGCTTTGTCCGGGACGAACCGAGTGCCGCCGTGCTGCACAGCGCCCTGGCCGGGCACATCCCCAACAGCAATCAGGTGCATCTGGCGGATTTCAACCAGGCCCTCACCATCCTCGCCGGCATTGTCACGCCCGAGATCGTGCTGGTCGATCTCTCCGGCGAGGACCAGCCGATGAACGCCTTGATGAATCTCGCGGATGTGGTCGATCCCGGCACCATCGTGCTGGCGGTGGGCGAGGTGCAGAATGTGAATTTCTACCGCACCGTCGTGCGCACGATGGGGGTGAGCGAATATCTCGCCAAGCCGCTGAACGAGGAGGTGGTGACGCGCTATTTCCTGCCGTTGATCGATAAGCGCAACGGCGCGGTGAGCCAGCCGCGCGGCGGCGAGATGATCGCGCTGTGCGCGGCCCGCGGCGGGGTGGGGTGCAGCACGGTGGCGGCCAATCTCGGCTGGTACATGTCCGAGATCCTGCGCCGGCACACGGTGCTGATGGATGGCGATGTCAATTGCGGCACGTTGGCGTTGAATTTGGATATTCCGGCCAGTCGCGGCCTGGCGGCGGTGCTGGAATCGCCGGAACGGTTGGACCAGCTGCTGGTCGAACGCTGCGTGTTCCGCGCCGGGGACCGGCTGGACGTGATCGCCGGCCAGGAAGCCCTGGATTGGGCGGCGCCGCCCACGCCGGAGGCGGTGGCGCAGCTGCTGGAGGCGATTCGCCCGCGCTATAACTATATGGTGGCGGATATCGGTGCCCGGCTCTCGCCCTTGTCGCGGGCCTTGCTGTTCAATGCCCAGCGCCGCGTTATCGTGCTGGACCCGACGGAGATTTCGCTGCGCCACGCCCAGGCCTGGATGAGTCTGCCCGGCGGCTCCGCGCAGGCCCCCCGCCCGCTGCTGCTGCTCAACAAGGCCGGCATGCCAGGCGGGTTGCCGGTGGCATATATCGAGGACCGGCTGAGTCAGAACCTGTCCGTGGTGATCCCGGACCTGCCGCGCGAGGTGGGGGGCAGGACCACCGCCGGCACGCTGGCGGCGCGGCCGCGCGGGCCGTATCGCGCCGGCATCGCGGCGCTGGCGAAGGCGCTGGAGATCGCTCTGCCCTCCACCCTCGCTCCGGCACAGGCGGCCTGAGAGCGCTTGCCGCCGGGCGGGCTGAAAGGCGCCGGCGGCATTAGGCTTTCGCGGCGAAATCCTGTATAAAACCGGCTCCCATCCCGAGTCCGGAGCCTGACCCAGATTATGTCCGATACGCCGCAGCCGACCCCGCAAGACGATGCCTATGACGCCGCGTCGATCAGTGTTCTGAAGGGGCTGGATGCCGTCCGCAAGCGGCCGGGCATGTATATCGGCGACACGGATGATGGCTCGGGCCTGCACCATATGGGCTTCGAGATCATCGATAACGCGGTGGACGAGGCCCAGGCCGGCTTCGCCAGCCGGGTCGAGGCGGTGCTCAACGGCGATGGCTCGATGACCATTCGCGACGATGGCCGTGGCATCCCCACCGATATCCACCACGAAGAAGGCGTCTCCGCCGCCGAAGTGGTGCTGACCAAGCTGCATGCCGGCGGCAAGTTCAACCAGAACAGCTACAAGGTCTCCGGCGGCCTGCACGGCGTCGGCGCGGCGGTGGTCAACGCGCTGTCGGACTGGATGGAGGTGCGGATCTGGCGCAACGGCCAGGAGCATTTCATCCGCTTCGAGAACGGCAACACGGTGCAGCCTTTGAAAGTGGTTGGGCCGTCAGACCATCCCAACGGCACCGAGGTCAGCTTCAAGCCCTCCGCCGCCACCTTCACCCATACCGAGTTCGATTACGCGATTTTCGAGCGCCGGCTGCGCGAGCTGGCCTTCCTGAATTCGGGCCTGGCCATCGTGCTGCGCGATGAGCGCCACCAGCCCTTCCAGGAAAACCAGTTCCATTACGATGGCGGGGTGAAGGAATTCTGCCTCTGGCTGGACCGCGCCAAGACCCCGCTGCTGCCCGCCCCGATCACCGCCGCCAGCGAGGCGAAGGAGAACGGCATCAAGGTGGAGTTCGCCTGCATCTGGAACGATTCCTACCACGAGACCACGCTCTGCTTCACCAACAACATCCCGCAACGCGATGGCGGCACCCATCTCGCCGGCTTCCGTGGCGCGCTCACCCGCGTCGTCAGCAACTATGCCAAGAGCATGGCCGGCAAGAAGGATAATGCCGACATCTCCGGCGAGGATATGCGCGAAGGCCTGACCGCCGTGCTCTCGGTGAAGGTGCCGGACCCGAAATTCTCCTCCCAGACCAAGGACAAGCTGATCTCTTCCGAGGTGCAGCCGGTGGTGCAGGCGGCGGTGGCCGATGCGCTGAGCCACTGGTTCGAGACGCATCCGAAGGAAGCGAAGAACATCGTCCAGAAGGTGATGGACGCCGCCGCCGCCCGCGAGGCCGCGCGCAAGGCCCGCGAGCTGACCCGCCGCAAGGGCGTGCTGGACATCTCCTCGCTGCCCGGCAAGCTGGCGGATTGCCAGGAGCGCGACCCGGCGAAATCCGAGCTGTTCCTGGTCGAGGGTGACAGCGCCGGCGGCTCAGCGAAACAGGGGCGGGACCGCAAATATCAGGCGATTTTGCCGCTGAAGGGCAAGATCCTCAATGTCGAGCGCGCCCGCTTCGACAAGATGCTGAGCAGCGCGGAAGTCGGCACGCTGATCACCGCACTCGGGGCCGGCATCGGCCGGGGCGAGAGCGACCAGGGCGGGTTCGATGCCGCCAAGCTGCGCTATCACCGCATCGTCATCATGACCGACGCCGACGTGGACGGTTCGCATATCCGCACGCTGCTGCTCACCTTCTTCTACCGGCAGATGCCGCAGCTGATCGAGCAGGGCTATCTCTATATCGCGCAGCCGCCGCTCTATCGGGCCAAGCGCGGCAATGATCAGCGTTATCTGAAGGATGACGCGGCGCTGGAGGCCTTCCTGCTTGAACGCGCTCTGGGCGATTCGGTGCTGCATAGCGGCGGGCGGGATATTTCCGGCGATGAGCTGCGCGAGGCGGCGGTGTGGATCGGCCAGCTCGTGCACCGGCTGCGCGGCATGGAGAACACGCTGCCGCAGACCTATCTGGAGCAGGTTGCGATTGCCGGGCTGATGTCGCTCTCGGCGCTGAACGATGCCGGCAAGGATGCAGCTTTGGCCGCCCGGCTGAACGCGATTTCCCTGCCCAATGAGCGCGGCTGGGTCGCCACCTCGGACGAATATGGTCTGAAGATTGGCCGCACCGTGCGCGGTGTCGCCGAGCATTACACGCTGGATGCGGCGGTGCTGCGCACGGCCGAGGCGCGCTATCTGGCCGAGCGGGCCGAGCGCATGGCGGAATTGTTCAATGTCGACGCCACCCTGTCCATCGATGGCGGCACCGCGAAGCCGGTGTACGGCCCGGCGGCGATGTGGGATTCGCTGCTGGCGCATGGCCGCAAGGGGCTGGTGATCAGCCGCTTCAAAGGCCTGGGCGAGATGAACCCGGAAGAGCTGTGGGCGACCACTTTGGACCCGCAGGCGCGCCGCCTGCTGCAGGTGAAGATTGCGGACGCCGAGGGCACGGACCTGATCTTCTCGACGCTGATGGGCGACGTGGTGGAGCCGCGCCGCGAATTCATCGTCAACAACGCCCTCAAGGTCGCCAATCTCGATACCTGAGTTGTAAAAGTTTTTCGGGGTCTGGGGTGTTTTTTCAAAAACACCCCAGAAACGTTTGGGGCGTTGGCAACGACATTGCCAACGCCCCAAACGTTTTGCAGCCCTTTTTGAAAAAAGGGCTGCACCCCAAAAACTTTTAATACATATGCTGCCCGCCATTGATGGAGAGTGTCGAGCCGGTGACGAAATCCGCATCGTCGGCGGTCAGGAAGCACACCCCCCGCGCGATATCATCCGCCTTGCCCAGCCGCCCGCGCGGGATCTTGGCGATGATCTTCTCCAGCACATCCGGCGGCACCGCGCGCACCATGTCCGTATCCACATAGCCCGGCGCGATCGCGTTCACGGTCACCCCGTAGCGCGCGCCCTCCTGGGCCAGCGCCTTGGTGAAACCATGGATGCCGGATTTCGCGGCGGCATAGTTCACCTGGCCATATTGCCCGGCCTGGCCGTTGATCGAGCCGATATTGACGATCCGCCCGAACTTCGCCGCCTTCATGCCATCGAAGGTCGCCTTGCAGAGATTGAAGCAGGAGCCGAGATTGGTGTCGATCACCGCATCCCACATCTCGCGGCTCTGCTTGCTTAGCACCGCATCGCGGGTGATGCCGGCATTATTCACCAGAATTTCGATGGCGCCATGCTTGGCGGCAATCTCATTCACCGCGGCGACGCTCTGATCGTAATTCCCGGCATCGAACTTGATTACCTCGATCCCGGTTTCCTTGTGAAAGGCCTCGGCGGCTTCCGTGTTGCCGGCATAGCTCGCCACCACCAGCCGCCCCGCCTTCTGCAGCGCGATGCTGATCGCAGCACCGATGCCGCGCGTTCCACCCGTTACCAATGCAACTCGAGCCATTTGGACCTCCTCTTCTTTTTACGAATCCTAATCGATTATCGAGAAGACGCAAATGCCCGGCCTGACACCACCCTGCATTGAGCTTTGTCATGAAACGCCGCTCCAAGGCGGCGCATAATTTTTGAAATCTTTTGCTGCAATGCAGCAAAAACCGGATTCGGCTCAGTGCCCGCCCGGGGCCGCCGGTCCGCTTGGCCGGCGGATGAAGAAGGAGGCCAGCAGCGCCACCAGCATGCCGATGGCCAGCAGCCCGAAGGCATCGCCATAGGCGAAATAATTGGCTTGCTGCTTCAGCGTCTCGCCCAGCAGAATGATCGCCTGATGCCGCGCCGCCGCCGGATCTGACATGCCATGCGCCTCGAAATAATGCTGCATGGCGGCGATGGTCTGGCGCGTCGCTGGCTGCAGCAGGCTGACATGCTGGTTGATGATGAAAGAATGAAATTTTTCCCGGTTGGTGACGAAGGTCTCCACCACCGCCACGCCGATGGCCCCGCCCAGATTGCGCAGCATGTTGAACAAAGCCGAGGCCGAGCCCGCATCCTGCGCCGCGATGCCGGCGGTGGCGATCATGGTGATCGGCGGGAACACCATCGCCTGGCCGACGGCGCGGATCAAATTCGGGATCAAAAGCTGCGGGCCGCTATCATTGGGCCCGAGATTGAGGTTCCAGAGCAGGCTGACGAAGAAGAGCAGAAACCCCAAACTCAGCAGCCGGCGCGGGTCCACCCGCTTCATCAGAAAGGGCATGCAGGGGATGATCAGCAGCTGCGGCAGGCCGATCCAGGCCATCACCGCGCCGGACTGGGCGGCGCTGTAGCCATGCGCCACGGCCAGATAAAGCGGGATCAGATACACCGCCGAATAGAGCACGAAGCCCAGCATGAAATTGGCGATCGAGGAGAAGCCGAAATTCCAGCGCGCGAACAGGCGCAGATTGACCAGCGGCGTCTCGTTGCCCGGCCGCAGCTCCTGGACCAGGAACCAGACCAGCGCCACGGCGGAGATCACCGACAGCTTGGTGATGAAGCCGGAGCTGAACCAGTCATCCTTGTTGCCTTCCTCCAGCACGGTCTGCAGGCAGCCCAGCCCGATCGCCATGGTGAACACGCCGACCCAGTCGCCCTTCCAGAGCCGGTCCAGATGCATCGGCGCCGGCGAGAGCCCCCACATCAGCGCCGGCAGCATGATCGCGCCCGGCACCAGATTGAGGTAGAAGATATAGCGCCAGCCATAGGCATCGGTGATCCAGCCGCCGATGCTCGGGCCGATCGCCGGCGCGAAGGTCGCGGTCAGCGCGAACATCGAAAACCCGAGCGGCCGGGCGTGCGGGGGCAGCAATGTCAGCACGCAGACCAGCGCCAGCGGGATCAGCACCCCGCCGGAAAACCCCTGCAGCGCGCGCAGCGCCACCATCTCGGGGAAATTGGAGGTCAGCCCGCAGGCGGCCGAGAAAAACAGGAACAGCACCGCGTTGGCGATGAGATAGCGCTTCAGCGAGAAGACCCCGGCGAGCCAGCCGGAGAGCGGGATCACGATAATCTCGCCGATCAGATAGGCGGTGGAGATCCAGCCGCCATTATCCAGCCCGGTGCCGATGCCGCCCTGAATATCCGGCAGCGAGGTGTTGGTGACCTGAATATTGAGCACCGCCATGAAGGCGCCCAGCAGCGCCCCCATCACCGCGATCTTCGCCCGCAGCGGGACTGTCTCGGCGGCGGCGGCGTTCATGAGCCGCTGCGCGTATCGATATCCGTCTCCACCGACATGCCCGGCCGCAATTTGCCGATTTCCTGCGGGGTCAGATCGATCAGGATCTTCACCGGCACGCGCTGGACGATCTTGGTGAAATTGCCGGTGGCGTTATCAGGCGGCAGCAGCGCGAATTCCTGGCCGGAGGCCGGGTTGATGCTGTTGACATGGCCGCGCACCTTCAGCCCGGGGAAGCCATCGACATGGATGGTCACATCCTGCCCCGGATGCACATGGGTGATCTGGGTTTCCTTGTAATTCGCGGTCACATAGACCTGATCCAGCGGCACCACCGCCATGATCTGCGTGCCAGGCTGCAGATAATCCCCCACCGCCACGGTCTTGTTGCCGATCACCCCGTCGAAGGGGGCGCGGATATCGGTATGTTCGAGATTGAGCTGGGCCTGGGCCAGCTGCGCCTGGGCCTGCGTCACCGCCGCCTGCGCGCGCTTGAGCTGGGCGTTCAGCACATCCACCTGGCGCTGCGCGCCCTGCAGGCCGGCATTGTCGGCGGCAAGCTCCGCCCGGGCGGTCTGCACCGAGGTGTCGGCCTGGTCGATCGTCTGCACCGGCGCCGCGCCGGAGCTGGAGAGGCGGCTATAGCGGCGCTGATTCTGGGTGGCGAAGGCGAGGCGGGCCTGATCGCCCTGCAGGGCGGCCTGGGCAGCGGCGATCTTGGATTGCTGCAGGGCCAGCAGGGCCTGGTCATTGGCCACATCCGCCTCGGCGGCGGCCAGCGCGCCTTGCGCCCCCTGCATCGCATTGCTGTAATCGCGCGGGTCGATGCGCGCCAGCAGCTGGCCCTTGGTCACCTCCTGGTTCTCATTCACCGCCACGTCCGCGACATAGCCGCTGACCTTGGCGGCGATCAGGCTGGAATCCGCGGCGAGATAGGCGTCATCGGTGCTGACGATATATTGCCCGACCAACAGGTAATTGACGATCCAGAGGCCCAAGGCAACCAGCACGACAACAATACCGGCGCCAACCAGAAGGCGGCGCCGGGAAGAGGAAGAAGATGTATCCGGCACGTCATCCGACTCACAAAATGTGCAGCCAGAGATAGAGCCTTAAACCGCAATTACAAGATGGTGAGAAATTCTGACAGACTTGCCGAATCAGAGCTTCTCAACCTGCCCATATTCGAGATCGACAGGGGTGGAGCGGCCGAAAATCGAGACAGAGACCTTAACGCGCCCCTTTTCCTCGTCCACTTCCTCGACGACGCCGTTGAAGCTGGTGAAGGGACCATCGGCCACGCGTACCTGCTCGCCCACCTCGAAGATGACAGCCGGACGGCGCTGGTCGGTGCCTTCCTCCTGCTGCTTCATGATGCGCTCGGCTTCGGCATTGGTGATCGGGCTCGGCTTGTTCTTGCTGCCCAAAAAGCCGGTGACGCGCGGGATATCCTTGACCAGATGCCAGGTGTCATCGGTCATATCCATGTTGATCAGGATATAGCCGGGGAAGAATTTGCGCTCGGTATTCACCTTCTGGGCGCGCCGAACCTCGGTCACTTCCTCGGTCGGCACCACGATGTCGCCGATATGATCCGCAAAGCCCTTCAGCTCCGCCTGCTCTTTAACCTGCTGGGCGATCTTTTTCTCGAACCCGGAATAGACGTGCAGGACGTACCAGCGCTTGGCCATCGAATCTTCCTTAATCTCAGGCGCCGAAGAGGGAGCGCATGCCAAAGCCGATCAGCGAATCGACGCCGAGCAGCAGCAGGGCCATGATCACCACCATCGCCAGGACGAGGCCGGTGAGCTGCACCGTTTCCTTGCCGGAGGGCCAGGTGACACGATTCGCCTCGGTGCGAACCTCGCGCGCGAAT
The DNA here is from genome assembly GCF_000687875.1 of Acidocella facilis ATCC 35904. GTDB lineage: Bacteria > Pseudomonadota > Alphaproteobacteria > Acetobacterales > Acetobacteraceae > Acidocella > Acidocella facilis. Next base: position 32,802 of record NZ_JHYG01000011.1, read on the forward strand.
TTCAACACGTTGAACGCCAAGACGGACCACTCTCCAAAAACTGCAAAATGCTGGGATAGGGATGGCAGGGGCGGAGGGTCTCGAACTCTCAACCTCCGGTTTTGGAGACCGGCGCTCTAGCCAATTGAGCTACGCCCCTATCCGTACCAGCATGGAAGCGCCTTCCACACTTTGCAGCGCCGGATGTCAAGTCCCCGGCCTGTCCGTCGCGCATTTTAAACCGGTTCCGGTCTCCCGGAGGGCTAAAATCCGCGCTTTGGAGCGGGTGACGGGAATCGAACCCGCACAGCCAGCTTGGAAGGCTGGGACTCTACCATTGAGCTACACCCGCTTGCGCGCCCCATGGTTAAGCCAAAGCGGGGCTGGGAGGCAAGGGCGGGGGGCTCAATGCGGCTGTCCGGCCAGAATCCGCCGGGCGGCGCGTTTCAGCTCCAGAAATTCCGGGCTGGCCGTCATGTCCCAGCCGCGCGGGCGCCCCAGCTTCACCGGCGCATCCAGGCAGACCCGGCCTGGCCGCGCCCCCATCACCACCAGCCGGGTGCCGAGCATGATCGCCTCGTCGATATCATGGGTGACGAAGATCACGGTGGCGCGAATCCGCTCCCACAGCTCGGTGAGGAATGCCTGCATGGTCTCGCGGGTCTGCGCGTCCAGCGCGCCGAAGGGCTCGTCCATCAGCAGCACCCGCGGATGCATCACCAGCGCCCGGGCGATGGCGACGCGCTGCTGCATGCCCCCGGAGAGCTCATAGGGGCGATGATTTTCAAACCCCTTCAGCCCGATCAGCTCGATCACCCGGTCCACCTCCCGCCAGGGGATGTTGGAGCGCCCGCGCAGCCTTAAGCCGAAGGCGATATTGTCGCGCAGGCTCAGCCACGGATAGAGCCCGGCCTTCTGGAACACCACCACGCGCTCCGGGCCGGGGCCGGTGATCTCCTGGCCATCGAGCGTGATCCGCCCGGTGCTCGGCGCCTCCAGCCCCGCCAGCATGTTCAGCAGGGTGGATTTGCCGCAGCCCGAGCCGCCGAGGATGGTGACGAAGCTGCCATCCTCGACGGTGAGCGAGATCTCATCCAGCGCGCGTACATCCTTGAAGCTTTTGGTGACGCGCGCGATCTCGATCGGCATGGACTATTGCGCCGCTTTCGCCGCGAAGCTGGCATCCACCGCCGCGCCGGGGTCTTTCAGCGGCGTCATGATGCGGCCGATCTTCATCAGCACGTCGGAGGTGGCCGACAGCGTCTTGCCGGTGGCGGAGGACGCGCCACCGCCCATCACATCCGCGCTGCCCTGGTCCTTGGCCGAGAAGATCTCATAGCCTTTCAGCTCGGTGGCGGCGGTCTTCTCATCGATGCCGGCCTGCTGGGCCATGATCGCCAGCGCCTGTTGCGGGTTCTGTTTGGTGTAGGTCACCCCCTCATCCAGCGCCTTGATGAACTGCACGGTCAGGTCCGGATGCGCCTTCACCCAGTTGGTGTTGGCGATGCAGATATTGTAGGAGGAGGCGCCGCGCGGCAGGTCCGCATCGGTCTTCAGCACTTTCGCGCCCTGAGCCTGCAACGCATCGAACACCGGATCCCAGACGATGGCCGCGTCGATCGCCTTGGTGGTGTAGGCGACCCGCATTTCCGGCGGCGACATGTTGATCTGATGCACGGCGTTGAAGGGAATGCCGGCCTGCGCCAGGAAGGTCGCCAGCTCAAAATTCGCCTGCGAGCCTTGCACGATGGCGATCTTCTTGCCCTTCAGGTCGGCGATGGAATTGATCCCCGCTCCCGGCCGCACGGCGATACCGGCCGCCGAAGTATAGCGTTCCTGGTTATAGATGATCGCCAGCGGCAAGCCTTGCGTCAGCGCCGCGACGAAAGGCGGCATACCCAGCCCGCACATGAATTGCAGCGAGTTGGAGGCCAGCGCGCTCATCGCCGCCGGTCCGGAATCGAAATATTTCAGCGTCACGTTGGCATCGAGGTCTTTCTGGAAAAGCCCCTGGCCCTGGCTGACCATATAGGGATCAGCGCCGTTATTCTCATAGCCGATGACCACATCCGGCTTCGCGGCCAGCGCCGCTCCGGCGCCCAGGCCAAGGCCCGCCGCGCCCAGAAGTGCCGCCCGTAAGATTCCTAACACCATGATGCCCCCTTGCTTGTTTGAAATTTCACTCACGCCCGCGCCAGGGCACGATGCGCGCCTCGACGAGCCGGATCACCAGCTCCATCGCATAGCCGAGACTGCCGATGACGATGATGCCGGCGATGACAACCGCAACCTGCAAGGCCTGGCCTGCATATTGCACGAGCCAGCCGAGCCCCTGATCCGCCGCGATCAGCTCCGCCGCGACCAGGCAGGACCAGGCGACGCCAATGCCCACCCGCATCGCGGTGAAGATTTCCGGCAAGGCCGAGGGCAGCACGACGAGATTGAAAATCTGCCGCGGCGTGGCGCCCAGCGTGCGCGCCACCGCCAGGCGCAAGGGCGGTGTCGCCTTCACCCCGGAGATGGTGCCGATGATGATCACCGGGATGGTGCCGACCAGAATCAGCAGCACCTTCGGCAGTTCGCCAATGCCAAACCACACCACCAGCAGCGGGATATAGGCCAAAGGCGGCACCGGGCGGATGAATTGCAGAAACGGATCGATGATGCGGAAAACCAGATCCACCCGCGCCATCATCAGCCCCAGCGGCACGCCGATGGCGACCGCGCCGAGAAAGCCGATGGCCACACGCAGCGCGCTGGCGCCGATATCCAGCCAGATCGTGTGGCCGCCATAGCCGATGGTGAAGAGAATGACGAAAGCCTGCCAGACCGCGCCAGGCGAGGGCAGGGCGACAGGCGGGAAAAGCCGCAGCAACGAGGCCGCCTCCCACAGCGCGAGCGCCACCGCCAGTACGATGATCGTGGTCAGCCCGCTCGCATGCGGCAACCGCGCGCCCAGGGCGAACACCGATTCCCGCTCAGTCTTGGCCATAGGAAGCTTTCACGGAGGCTTGTTTAAACATTGTGCAAAGACCTCCGAGTGTCACGCTCATGCCGTCAGCATTGCCTGAATTTTCGGCTGATACAAGGCGAAATGGCGGCTGAACGGGGTGTGGTGCGCGCGCTCATGGTGCCAGTTATAAGGTTTTTATGATGCCAGCGATGCAATGAAGGCGCCTCTGCCAGGCAGGGGCGCCTTCGCGTGGCTCAGTGGCGCATCGTGCCGGTCTCGATGAAGCGCTGATGCCAGGACAGCGCCTCCCCCGGCAGGCAAGGCGATTGCTGGCCATAGGAAAACCGGCGGGCGCGCTGGTAATAATCCTGCAGCAGCGGCCGGTAATCCGGATGCGCGCAATTCTCCATCACCAGCTTCGCCCGCTGCTTCGGCGACAGCCCGCGCAGATCCGCCAGCCCCTGCTCGGTGACGATCACCGCCACATCCTGGGTGATATGGTCCACATGCGCCGCCAGCGGCACGATCGAGGAAATCGCCCCGTCCTTCGCGGTGGAGGGGGTCATGAAGATGGAGATGTAGGCATTGCGGGCAAAATCCCCGGAGCCGCCGATGCCGGTCTGGATCCGGCTGCCCATGATCTGGGTGGAATTCACATTGCCGTAAATATCCGCCTCGATCAGCCCGTTCATCGCGATGCAGCCAAGCCGGCGCACCAGCTCCGGATGGTTGGAAATCTCTTGCGGGCGCAGGATCATATGTTTGCGGTACTCGGCCATGTTATCATTCATCCGCTCCGCGGCCGTCGGCGAGAGCGAGAAGGCGGTGGCCGAGGCCAGGCGCAGCTTGCCGCTATCGAGCATGTCCAGCATCCCGTCCTGGATCACTTCCGTGTAGGCGGTGAGGTTCTCGAAGCGCGATTCATTCAGCCCGGCCAGCACCGCATTGGCGATATTGCCCACCCCCGATTGCAGCGGCAGCAGATGCTCCGGCAGCCGGCCCATCTTCACCTCATGCTCCAGGAACTCGATGAGATGCCCGGCAATCGCGTTGGCGGTGGCATCGGGCTTGGCGAAGGGCAGGTTGCGGTCCGGCGCATTGGTCTCAACCACCGCGATGACCTTCGAAGGGTCGCATTTCAAGGTCGTCTGGCCGATCCGGTCATCCGGGCGGATCAGCGGAATCGGCACCCGGTTCGGCGGCAGCGCGGTGCCGTAATAAATGTCATGCACCCCTTCCAGCGCCTCATTCTGCCAGTGATTGACCTCCAGAATGATTTTCTCCGCGCGGTCGACCCAGGTTTTGGAATTGCCGACGGAGGAGGAGGGGATCAGCGACCCATCCTCGGTAATGCCGACCACCTCGATCAGCGCCACATCCAGCTTGCCCAGAAACCCCTGCCAGGCCATCGGCGCCACCTGGCTCAGATGCATGTCGAGATATTCCATCTCGCCCTTATTGATCTTCTCACGCGCGATCGGGTCGGAATTGAAGGGCAGCCGGAATTCGATGCCATCGGCCTTGGCCAGGGCGCCATCCAGCTCCGGCCCGGTGGAGGCGCCGGTCCAGATCTTCACCCGGAAGGGGTTGCCCCCAGCCCGCGCCGTCTCGATCCGCCTGGCCAGCGCCTGCGGGACCGCCTTGGGATAGCCCGACCCGGTAAAACCGCTCATCCCCACCGTACAGCCGGGCGGAATCAAAGCCGCCGCCTCGTCGACGGACATGAGTTTCTGGCGCAGTTGCAAGGATCTGATACGGGTCGTCAATTTATTTCCTCCTGGATTGATCGCCGCCTTTGCCGGGGCGATCATGCCGCAGGCGGCACCTTCGCGCGCCCGGTCGGCATCCGGCGGTCATGGGCTGATCGGCTCGGCCCTGTCCATTTCCCGGGGGCGGTGAAGGACAAGCTGTCTCGGAACGGGACGAAATAGGTCAAAAATCGTAGGCCAGACGACTTAACCTTCTGAAACTTATTGTGATTGACAGCAAAGAACCCTGGATTACCTGCGTAAACTCGGATAATAATTCCTAAATTTGTGTAATTTATAGCTCAGCTTGGGGCGGGGCGTGTCTTTTTTGGAGTGCGGCTGTGGTGTGGCTTGCGTGCAAAAGCCTGAAATCGCTAGCCCGGGACCGGTCCGCCGGCCCCGCGACGGAATTCGCCCTGATCGGCAGCGTGTTTTTTTTGATTCTCGCCGCCATTTTCACCCTGGGGCTCGACATGTACTGGCAGATGACCCTCGACACAGCCTTGCAAGGCGCGGTCCGGCAAGTACAAATTGGCAAAATTACGTCTGGCGCGGGGTTCGCCAGCGCGGTTTGCCAACCCATGGCACTGATCTCCGGAGGATATTGCGCGAATAATCTGCAATATTCGGTGCAGGGCGGCACCTATTTCGGCAGCACGAGCGATAGCGGGTCGATCTTGGGCCAAGCCGGGAGCCTGACGACAACTGGGCTTTCGAGCAAGACGAATTTCGCCGGTGTTTCCTCCTCCTCGGCTACCGCCACCAGCCCCACCGCGTCGCAATTCTTTTTCGCTCAAGTAGCGCTGCCTGTCCCTTTCAGCTTTGACGCGGCGCTAAGCCGGGTAGTGACGCAAAACGGCACCTCTTATATTTACTCGGCCGCCTCAACGGATAGCGAGCCATGAGGCGCCGCGGTTTTTTCAACGACCGGCGCGGCGTAGCCGCAGTCGAGTTCGCGTTGATTTTTGCCTTTTTCCTGCTGCCGCTGTTCATCGGCCTTATCGAGATCGTGACCCTGTACCGGGCTCAAGAGAAGCTCAATGCCTTCGTCATCAACCTGGCTATGATGGTCTCGGTGGAAACCCCTTTGCCGGCCTCGAATAATATTTTCACCCTGCCCGCCACCGGCACCAGCGCCACTTCGCTGCAGGATGCCTGTAACGGCGCCGTGGCGGGGTTTGCCCCCTATCCCGCGAATGGGCTGACGGTACAGATCGCCAGCGTGACTTTGGAAGCAGGCCCGGGCGGCTTGCCCAAGCCCAATACGTCTACCTCCTTCGTGTATTACAGCGGGGGCAAAGTGTATGACCAATGGGAGCAGGATTTTACCGTCTCCGCCGGCAGCTGTGCCAGCAGTACGACCAATGCCATCGGCACAACCAGCAATACAAGCTATACAGGTGGTCCGGCGATCAACCTCGCAACCAGCAACCCGCCCAGCACCGCCGGCGGCGGTTCTGGCGGGCTGGTGCAAAGCCCGTGCGACAATGCGCTTATCGTAAAGGCGCAGATCCCTTATCCCGGCCTGCTCGGGTTGATTTTGACCAACCGAATCACCCTCACCCAATCTGCTTATATGCGCTGGCGCTACGCCAGTACCGAAACCGAGCTGCAATGCCCGACTTGCACGGTGAGTATCAATAATACCGCCAATCTGGCTGCCTCGGGGGCGGCCAGATATCAATCCTGTAACGCCAACAACACCAGCGCCACGAACTGAGGAGATGCGCGCCATGCTGAGCCGGCTGTTCAGACGTTTATTTGCAGATCGTAAAGGCGCCACCGCGCTCGTCGTGGCGATCACGCTGGTGCCGATGCTGCTGGCCTCCATCACCGCCGTCGACATGGCACGTATCAGCGCCGCGCGCACGGTATTGCAGGCAGCGGTGGATTCCGCCGCCATTGCCGGCGGCGGCGTGTATGGCACCTCGGGGTCCAACACCTCGGCAATCAGTGCCGCCCAGGCCAGCTATGCCGGTTCGACCGCGACGCTCGGCGCGATGACCTCGAGCCTGACAACCAGCAGCGACAGCTCCCTGGTCAGCACCTATTGTATCGCCAGCGCCAATGTTAGCTGCTCAGGTGTTGCCGCTGACAGCTCCGGCAGCTGCCCCACCGCCTATCAATATTGCGTGGTGGTGGCCGCGAAGCTGTCGCTCAACAATATTCTGCTCAACTGGCTGGTGCCAACCACGTGGCTGACGGCCAAAGGGGTAGATAGTGTTGGGACCGTCAGCTACCAGGTCACGAATTCCAGTTTCTCGGGCACCATGGTCGGTTCGGCCTTTGATAAAAGTGATATTCTGACTTACATCGTGCCAACCAACAGCAGCGGCTCAGCAGATTTCGGCACGGTGCCGCAGGCCAACAGCGCTTGCACCACAGGCGTGATCGCCTCCACCGCATCTTCGGTGGCCGTGCCTTCCGGGACGGGCTGCAACTACGCGCTGGTTGGCTCCTCCTATGGCTCCTCGGCCACCGGCTCTCTCACCCTCTCTGGTGGCCAATATGTTGCCTTTGCCTTTGCCAACCTCACCGGCGGCACCACCAGTTTCGGCAATGATGGCGGGGTGCAGTATTACGACAACATCACCGTAAACGGCACCACTTACTCCAATGGCGCGTGCTATAATTACAATGACGGCCGAATCTACAACCAGTCAGTCTCGGACTGTCAGGACAACAACAATTACTCGTTTTCCGGCGAATGCCCGGTGCACAACCTGTTCATGAGCTTCACCCAGGGAACCGGCGCGCCGAAGGCTGATTCGCTTAATATTTATTCCTCCGCCTATGAGATGCTGGGCTACCCTCCCACCTATGGCACCAACCACGCCTTAACCAGCTTCTCGAATACGATTTATCCATATGGCTACGCCGTGACCGTCCAGTGTCCACGCTGGCCGACCAGTGCTGGCGCAGCTGCAACTGACGGCGACGGCAGCCAGGTTCCGGCTGATACCAACATCACTGCTTACGCAACTGATTATCCCGGCAAGGGGGTCACTGACAGCACGGGTTTGTTGACCTATCCGCCGCCGTTGCAGAGCAGTTGCTCCCCGGCCGCTTCCTATCCGGCTTCGGGAAATCAAAGCGTCTCCAGCGATTGGTGGGGGTGGAACCCGCCCAACCCGAACTCAACCACGACGCTATATCCGTTGAGTGGGAATTCCTATAACGCGTCCTTCTGCACCAACCAGCCGACAATCACGTCGAACAACGTGACCAGCTACGATCCAAGCTATAATGATTGCGCCCTCGCGATCCAGCCGCTTGGGCTATATTATCCGCCGGCCAGCGGTAGCACCACCAACCAGAATTCCAGCACCAACGTGCCGGAGGTCACCACCACTTATAACGGCGTGACCACCACCGGCGCGGCGCTTCCGGACTACTATATCGTCATACGGAAGACCAATGACCCTTCCGCAGCAATCATAGGTCTCGATCCGGTCTACGATAATCAAAATGGCGTTTCCGGCGGCCTGGTGTATCAGGATTCCAATCCGGGGGTGATCACCAATACGCTGAATGGCTATGACGGAAACATAAAAGTCACGTACACGAAAGACGCCAACGGCAAGGTTACCGGCGCCACGGTCACCGACAAGGATAGGGCCGGCTTCTACCCGCCTTATGACAATTCCAGAAATCATGCTTACAAGAGTTACCAAATCACCGATGGCAGCTATGCCGGTGACTATGCTTTCCTGGAACGGCCTTCACCGCACGATTCCGGCTCCACGGCCTATGATCAAACACTGCCGCCAGAAGCGTCCCTGCGCTGTTTCAACCCGCAGCAAAACGGTTACACGTCGTCGACATTCACAGTCAGCAACAATAATAATGGCTCGCCGGTTGATCCACTGTCCAATCCTGAGCTGGGTGCCATCGAGTGCAGCGCCAATCAGAACCAGTCCTTCGCGATCTACTGGAACGATATGGGCGGGTATGAGAGCGATAATATCATCTACTGGAATGCCGCCACTGTGTTTACCTGTCCGGCCGCCACATCCAGCTACGGAGCCGGCTCGCCCTCCATCCTCAGCGGGTGAGGCGGCGCGGGAGAGCTCCGAAGGGCGGGTCTTCAGCGATGTCTCTCAGCTGGTACGGACGGCCGGAATCGAACCGGCACGGGATTGCTCCCAACGGATTTTAAGTCCGTTGCGTCTACCAGTTTCGCCACGCCCGCACGCCGCCTGTTTACTCGTTCTGGCGGCGCGGTCAAACCGGTGGTTGACGTCGCCCCCTTCCTCTTGGCAGCAGGGGAGGGATGCCCAGCCCGCCCAAGCCCCCGCCAAAGCCGTCGCCCAAGCCGGGTCCTAAGCCGGGCCCCAAGCCGCCCGCGAAGCCCGCGCTGCGGCCCTCGCCGCAGCTGGTCCGGCGCGCCCGGCATGGCTGGGCGGCCACCCGCCTCCTGGTGATTTTGGCCATATGGGGGGCGCTGGCCTGCTTTCTGGTCGGGCTCTGGTTCACCTGGGATTTGCCGAATCCGGCCATCGCGGTCACCCAGACCCGCCGCCCCGCCATCCGCCTGCTCGACCCGCAAGGCCATCTGCTCGCCCGGTTCGGCGATGTCTCCGGCCAGGTCGTGCTCCCCGCCGCTCTCCCGCCTTACGTCCCCGCCGCCTTCATCGCCATTGAGGACCGGCGCTTCGCCAAGCACGGCCCGTTCGATTTCATGGGTATTTTCCGCGCTTTGGTCTCGGACGTCCTCCACCGCCGGGTGGTGCAGGGCGGCTCGACCCTGACCCAGCAGGTGGCGAAAACCCTGTTCCTCGGCAACCAGCGCACGCTGCGCCGCAAAGTGCAGGAGGCGGTGCTGGCGCTGTGGCTCTGGCACCATTACAGCCGCCAGGAGATCCTCGGCATCTATCTCAACCGCGTCTATCTCGGCGAAGGCGCCTACGGGATTGACGCCGCCGCTAGGCTCTATTTCAACGAGCCGGCCAGCCGGCTCAGCATCGCCCAGGCCGCCATCCTGGCCGGGCTGCCGAAGGCGCCCTCCAGCCTCAACCCGCTGGTCAATTCCCAGGCCGCCGCCAACCGCGCCACCCAGGTGCTGGATGCGATGGTCTCAACCGGCGCGATCTCGCCCGAGCAGGATAACGCGGCCGCCGCCCAGCTGGCGGACGCCGCCTCGCCGATCTCGCGCACCTCCTGGTTCGCGCTCTGGACCATGCAGCACGAGGCCGATCTGATCCCCGAAGGCGAGGACATCGCCTTCACCACCACCATGTCGACGGGCCTGCAGACCGCCGCGCAGGCGGCCCTGGATTCCACCATCGCCGAACAGGGGGCCAAATATCGCGTCTCCCAGGGCGCCATCGTCGTGCTCGATGCGCGCAGCGGCGCGGTGCGGGCGCTTGTCGGCGGGGTGGGGGACCTGGAGGGCTATAACCGCGCCGTGCTCGCCCGCCGCCAGACCGGCTCGGCGATCAAGCCGGTTGTCTGGCTGGCCGGGCTGCTGGCCGGCATGTCGCCGAACGACACGGTTTTGGATGGCCCGCTCAACATCCATGGCTACCGCCCGCATGACGATGAAGCCTATCACGGCGAGGTCAGCCTGACTGAGGCCCTGGCGGATTCGATGAACACCGCCGCCATCCGCATCTTGATGCGCGCCGGCGGCCCGCGCCGGGTCATCGCGGTGGCGCGGTTGCTCGGGCTGGATGATCATTTTCCCAAGGACGCGACGATGGCGCTGGGCACCGGGGCGGTCGGGGTGCTGCAACTCGCCAGCGCCTATGCGGTGTTTTTCAATGGGGGCGAGCGTGTCACGCCTTATGGTGTCACCGCCATCAATGGCGCGCCGGCCCATATCGAGGCGCCGGTGCCGGTGGTGCCAGCGGGCGATGCGCAGGCGGTGGCGGGGATGATGCGCCAGGTCGTGCTCTCCGGCACCGGCCGCGTGGCCTTTATTCCGGGCGTTTATACGGCGGGCAAAACCGGCACCACCCAGGATTATCGCGATGGCTGGTTCGTCGGCTACGCCAAGGGGGACATCATCGCCGTCTGGCTTGGCAATGATGATAACAGCCCGGCGGAGAAGCTGTATGGCGGCACGCTGCCGGCGGAGATTTTCAAGGAAATTGCGGGAGCTTTATAAAAGTTTTTTGGTGCCGCTTTTTTCCAAAAAAGCGGCGAAAACGTCTGGGGTGGTGGCAATGCTGTTGTCACCACCCCAGGCGTCCTTGGGAACTTTTTGAAAAAAGTTCCCAAACCCTCAAAAACTTTTGCAACCTTAAGCCGGCTTGGCGTCGTCCTCGTCCATGTCGCTCTGGTCGGTCTCGAACAGATCCTGCAACTCCTTCGCCGCCTCCTGCGCCGTCTGGATCAGCCTTCCCTCGTCATTCCCGTAAGCGTAGGTCTCGTGCAGAATCTGGTCGTCATGCCGGCGGAACAGCTCAATCGCGCGTTTCGCCTGCGCCTCCGGCACATCCAGCGCCTCCAGCACAATCTCCGTCAGCCGCAGCGAGGAAAAGAACGTCTCACGCACGAAATGGTCCACCCCGGCGCCCATCAGCGCATGCACATGGTTGCGGTTGCGCGCCCGGGCGATGACACGCAGCTGCGGGAATTTCCGCCGCACCATCTCCGCCACCCGCACGCTGGCCTCCATATCGTCCAGAGCGATCACCAGAACTTTCGCGCTCTCCGCCCCGGCGGCGCGCATCAATTCCTCACGCGTCGGGTCGCCATAGAACACCCGCACCCCGAAGCGCCGCACGAAATCCACCTGGGTCGAGCTGCGATCCAAAGCGGTGTAGCGGATCTTCTGCATCGCCAGCACGCGTCCGATAATCTGCCCCACCCGCCCGAACCCGCAAATGATCACCGGCGAGGCCTGCATGTCCTCCAGCTTGTCGTAAGGCCGCGCCTTCTTGGCTTCCAGCTTCGGCTGCACGAAGCGCTCGGAGAGGGTGAACAAAATCGGCGCCGCCAGCATCGAGAGCGCGATGACGAGATTGGCCTCCGCCGCCAGCTCCTTCGCCAGCGTCCCCTGCGCCACCGCGGCGGCGAACAGCACGAAGCCGAACTCACTGCCCTCCGGCAGCACGGTGGCAAAGCGCAAGGCCGCGCCCTTGATGCCCCGGCGCAGATAGGACACCCCGTAACCGATGCCGGTTTTCACCGCGACCAGGCCGATCACCAGCCCGGCAATCTCCAGCGGCTTATGCAGCAGCAGCCCAAGATCCGCCGACATGCCGACGGACATGAAGAAGAATCCCAGCAGCAGCCCCTCGAACGGTTCCACATCCGCCTGCAGCTCATGCCGGTAATCTGAATCAGAGACCACGACCCCGGCCAGAAACGCGCCCAGCGAGGCCGAAAGCCCGGCCCATTCCGCCAGTGCCGCGGTGCCCACCACCAGCAGCAAGGCGGTGGCGGTGAACACTTCCGGCACCTTGGCGGACGCGACCATCCTGAACAGATAGGGCACCAGCAGATAGCCGCCGGCGAGAATCCCCGCCACCACCGCCGCCCCGCGCGCCACCGCGATCCAGGAGAAATGCGCCGAGCCGCCGCCGGCCAGGATCGGCAGCAAGGCCAGCACCGGAATCGCCGCCATATCCTGGAACAGCAGCACGGCGAAGGCGTCGCGGCCGGGAATGGTGGGCAGCAGATTGCGCTCGGAGAGCAAAGGCAGGGCGATGGCGGTGGAGGAGAGGGCGAGGCCGATGCCGAGCACCAGCGCATCCAGCGCCGGCACGCCAAAGGCCATCGCCGCCCCGGCCAGCACGGCGGAGGTCGGCAGCATCTGCGCTGCCCCCAGCCCGAACACCGCCTTGCGCAGCACCCAGAGACGATGCGGGCGCAGCTCCAGCCCGATCAGGAACAGCAGCATGGTCACGCCGAGTTCGGAGACATTGCTGATCTGATCGACATTATAGACGAGCCCCAGCACCGAGGGGCCGATGATGACACCGGCGGCCAGATAGCCGAGAATGCTGCCCAGCCCCGCATAGCGCGAGAGCGGCACGGCGAGGACGATGGCGGCGAGCAGGATCAGCAGGGTCGTGAACATGCTGAATATCTTACCGGAACTCGCCGGATAAAGCCTTGAACAAATTTGTAAAAGTTTTTTGGTGCCGCTTTTTTTCAAAAAAGCGGCGAAAACGTTTGGGGTGGTGGCATTGTCGTTGCCACCACCCCAAACGTTTGTGGGGACTTTTTTCAAAAAGTCCCCACACCCCCAAAAACTTTTAAAAACTAATTCAGCGCCCCATCGCCGCCAGCATGAAGCGCTGCTTCAGCCGGGGCAGGCGTTCCACCGCCGCCAGGCCGAGGTCGCGCGCCAGCCGCACCGGCGGGAAATTGGTCGAGAACAGCCGGTCCAGCGCATCCATGCCCAGCAGCATCGCCATGTTCACCGGCCGCTGCTTCGCCTGATAGGCGCGCAGCACCGATGAAGCCCCCGGATCCTGCGCTGGCGCCGCCAGCTCCAGCAGCGCCGCCGCATCCCGCAGGCCGAGATTGAGCCCCTGGCCGGCGATCGGGTGCACGCCATGCGCCGCATCCCCCACCAAAGCCAGCCTTGTATCGTAATAACGCGACGCGTACATCGCATAGAGCGGATAGAGCCAGCGCCGCCCGGCCGGGCGCAGCGCCCCCAGCCGGTTGCCCAGCCGTGCATGCACCTGCGCCAGCAGCGCCGCATCCTCCATGCCATAGAGCAACTTGGCGTTTGCGTCGCTCTCGGTGAAGACGATGGCGGAGACGTTGGGGTGCTCATCCGTGCCGGTCATCGGCAGCACCGCCAGCGGCCCCGCCGGCAGGAAATGCTCCAGCGCCACATTGTCATGCGGCTTTTCATGCGCCACCGCGAACACGACGGCGGTCTGATGATAAGGCAGCCGGGTCACGCTGATCCCTGCCTGCTGGCGCAACGGCGATTGCCGCCCCTCCGCCGCCACCACCAGCCGCGCGGTGAAATGCTCCTCGCCGACGCTGATCTCCACCCCCTCCTCATGCCGGGTCACCCGCGCCTGCGCCGGGGCGCGGACGATCACCTCGGACTCCGCCAGCGCCGCATTCAGCGCCACCCGCACCGAGCGCGCCTCGACGATCCAGCCAAATGGCTCGTCGCCGACAGCGCGATGGTCGAAATGCAGCTTCAAAGGGGAGGGGGCGCGGCCGGGCTTGCCGTCCGTCACGTCGATATCCTTGATCGGGCAGGGCGCGAAGGGCAGGCGGTCCCACAGCCCGGCCTCCTGCAGCAAGGGCCGGCAGCCCTGGGCGATGGCATAGGCCCGGCCATCGAAATCCGGGTGCTCCATCGGTTTCAGATCGGCCGTATCGACCAGTAACACCTTGCGGCCCCGTGCCGCCAAGGCCAGGGCCAGCGTGCCGCCCACCGGGCCGGCGCCAATGACCGCGATCTCGCATGTTTGCGTCATGAGCCGATCTTGCCAGAAAATCCGGCGGCGGGAAACCGGCCCCTCCAGCGGAAACATTTCGGCATCAACATAACGCGCCGTTCATCCATTTCGTGCAGTGAAGAAAAATTGAACAGGTTTGTGCCGTTAAATTAGGCAGGCTCATTTCGTTCACCTGCCTCGCCGCCGCCCGGCGCCGCGTGCAGAGCCATGAATTGCCCGGCCCCCTGGTCCGGTATCCGCGCCGCCTGCTCTGGCACGCTCCTTGCTCAGCAGTGATTTGCCTATCGCACTGAGCTGTCATGATCACGCGCTACCGGCCTGTTGGGCTCCAGGCCACAAGGTAGCGCCATGAGGAACGAGGACTTGATGACGAAAAGATCTCTTTTGGGCGTGCCCGCGGGCCTTGGCCTGGCAGCGTTTGGCTGCGCCCCCGCCCTGGCGCAGACGGCCGCTCCGACCCCGACCCTGAATTCGGGCGACACCGCCTGGATGCTGACCTCTTCGGCCATCGTGCTGATGATGACCATCCCGGGCCTGGCGCTGTATTATGCCGGCCTGCTGCGCAAGAAGAACATGCTGGCGATGCTGATGCAGATGTTCTTCACCACCGCTCTGGTCACCGTTCTGTGGTGCATCGTCGGCTACAGCCTGGCCTTCACCGCCGGCTCCGGCCCGCTCGCCGGCGTGTTTGGCGGCTTCTCCCGCGTGATGCTGCAGGGCACCGGCCTCAACGGCCTCTCCGGCACCATTCCTGAGACCGTGTTCGCGTTCTTCCAGTGCACCTTCGCCATCATCACCCCGGCGCTGATGCTGGGTGGCCCGGCTGACCGTCTGAAATTCTCCTCCTCCATGGTCTTCGTCGGCGTCTGGCTGCTGCTGGTCTATTGCCCGATCGCCCACATGGTCTGGGGCCCCGGCGGCTTCCTCGGCAATCTCGGCGTGCTCGACTTCGCCGGCGGTACCGTCGTGCATATCGACAGCGCCGTCCCCGGCCTGATCGCCGCCATCATGGTCGGCAAGCGCTCCGGCTATGGCCGCGACAACATGGCCCCGGCGAATCTGGGCTATGCGATGGTCGGCGCCGCGCTGCTGTGGGTGGGCTGGTTCGGCTTCAATGCCGGCTCCGCGCTCACCGCTGGCGGTCAGGCTGGCATGGCCGCGATCAACACCCAGCTCGCCACCGCCGCCGCCGTGCTCTCCTGGGTCATCGTGGAATGGATGGTCAAGGGCAAGCCGAGCCTGCTGGGCGCCATCTCCGGCGCGGTCGCCGGCCTCGTCGCCATCACCCCGGCCTGCGGCTTCGTGCCGGTCGGCGGCGCGCTGGTCATCGGCCTGGCGGCTGGCGTGGTCTGCTTCTGGGGCGTCACCGGCTTCAAGAACATGTTCGGCTATGATGACGCGCTGGATGTCTGGGGCGTGCATGGCCTCGGCGGCATCCTGGGCGCGCTGCTCACCGGCGTCTTCGCGGTGGCGGCTGTCGGCGGCACCGGCCATTCCGGCCTGATCGACGGCAACCCGAAGCAGATCCTGATCCAGGCCGAGGGCATCATCGTCACCATCGTCTACGATGCCGTCATCTCCTACATCATCCTGAAGCTGATCGACCTGACCATGGGTCTGCGCGTCTCCAAGGAGGACGAGATCGAGGGTCTGGACATCACCCAGCATGGCGAGGTCATCCAGCACGGCTGAACCGCCTCGGATCACCGCCCGAAACAGCCCTCCCGGCGCGAGCCGGGAGGGTTTTTCTTTGCCCGCGATGATCTGGATCAAGGGAGAGGCGGATTTTATTTGCTCTCACAGTGCTTTTTGGGTGGGCAGGGCATGAGCGAGGCAACACAGCTTGATTATTACGAACGCGCCGGGGGCGCTGACGGGGTGCGCGCCCTGGTCGAGCATTTCTATGCGGTGATGGAGAGCAACCCCGCTTACAAGAAACTGCGCGACATGCACGCGCCGGATCTGGGGCCGGTCTGCGAGGATTTCATCGGCTTTCTCACCCTCTGGCTCGGCGGCCCGCGCGACTGGCTGGCCCAGCGCGGCGGCTTCTGCGTGATGAGCCGGCATGCGCCGATGGGCATCACCCCGGAGACCGCGCGGCAATGGCTGGCGGCGATGGATGAGGCGCTGGCGGCGCGGTTGACCGACACCGCCCTGCGCGCGAAAATGGCCGAGGCGTTCGCCCGTCTGGCCGATGGCATGCTCCGCATGACGCAGGCCCGGCGCGCGTGACCGCCATGCCGCGTTGATCAGCCCTCTGCCGGGGGCGAAAGCAGGCGGTTTGGGAACAGGCGCGTTATTCTTCCCGTCCCTCGCCGGGTTGCTGCCGGGGACGTGAAGTATTATGCACGCGCCGATCATCGAGGATTGGCAGAGTATGGCGAGCATTGCGGGTAATTCGGGCAACGAGGCGGCGCTGGCCCGCCAGGCGGCGCTGCTGGCGCAGGAGCCGGGCGAGGACCGGGCGATGGCCAACGCCATCCGCGCTCTGGCGATCGACGCCGTGGAAGCCGCCAAATCCGGCCATCCCGGCATGCCGATGGGCATGGCCGACGCCGCCACCGCGCTCTACCGCAAATTCCTGAAATTTGACGCCGCCGCGCCGGACTGGTTCGACCGCGACCGTTTCGTGCTCTCCGCCGGCCACGGCTCCATGCTGCTCTACGCGCTGCTGCACCTCACCGGCCATGAGGGCATGGGCATCGAGCAGCTCAAATCCTTCCGCCAGCTGCATTCCCCCGCCGCTGGCCATCCCGAATATGGCGAGCATCCTGGCATCGAGATGACGACCGGCCCGCTCGGCCAGGGCTTCGCCACCTCGGTCGGCATGGCGCTGGCGGAGCGCATGCTTGCCGCGAAATTCGGCAAATCCCTGGTCGATCACCGCACCTGGGTGATCGCTGGCGATGGCTGCCTGCAGGAAGGCGTCTCGCACGAGGCGGCGGCGCTCGCCGGGCATCTGAAGCTGAACAAGCTGACCGTGCTGTGGGACGATAATTCCATCTCCATCGACGGCGCCACCAGCATGTCCACCTCCGAGGACACGCTGAAGCGCTTTGCCGCCTATGGCTGGGCGACCAAGCGCATCGACGGCCATAATGTCGAGGAGCTGACGGCGGCCCTGGCCTTCGCGCAGAAATCCTCGAAGCCGACCATCATCGCCTGCAAGACCATCATCGGCTTCGGCGCCCCGACCAAGGCCGGCACCGCCGGCGTGCATGGTTCCGCCCTGGGCGGCGCCGAGGCGGAAGGGGCGAAGAAGGCGCTGGGCTGGAACCATCTGCCCTTCGTGGTGCCCGAGGAGATCTACACACCCTGGCGCGAGGCCGGCGCGCGCGGCGGTGCCGCCCGCCGCGCCTGGCTGAAGCGCCTGGCCAAGCATCCGATGCGCGCCGAGTTCGAGCGGGTGATGGCCGGCAAGCTGCCCGAGGGCTGGGCCGAAGCCATGTCCGCCTACAAGGCCAGCCTGGCCGAGAGCAAGCCCAAGCTCGCCACCCGCCAATCCAGCCAGAAGGCGCTGGAAGTGCTGGTGAACGCGCTGCCGGAGTTGGTCGGCGGCTCCGCCGATCTCACCGGCTCCAACCTGACTCTGATCAAGGGCATGGGCGATGTGCTGCCCGGCGAATATGGCGGCCGCTATATCTATTACGGCATCCGCGAATTCGGCATGGCGGCGGCGATGAACGGCATCGCGCTGCATGGCGGGCTGATCCCTTATGGCGGCACTTTCTTCGTCTTCTCCGACTATATGCGCCCGGCCATCCGCCTCGCCGCTTTGATGCACACCCGCGCCATCCATGTGCTCACGCATGATTCCATCGGGCTGGGCGAGGACGGCCCGACTCACCAGCCGATCGAGCATCTGGCTTCCTTGCGCGCCATGCCGAACGTGCTGGTGCTGCGCCCGGCCGATGCGATGGAAACCGCCGAGGCCTGGGAAATCGCCATCAAGAACGCCAAGGGGCCGAGCCTGCTGGTGCTCTCCCGCCAGGCCGTGCCCGCCTTGCGCGACGCCGCCAACGGCAACAAGACCGCCCGCGGCGCCTATGTGATCGCCGAGGCCAATGGCAAGCGCGCCGCCACCATCATCGCCACCGGCACCGAAGTCTCGCTGGCCATCGCGGCGAAGAAGACGCTGGCGGCGCAAGGCATCGAGGTCGCGGTGGTCTCCGCTCCCTGCTTCGAGCTGTTTGCCCAGCAAAGCGCCGAGTACCAGAAAGAGGTGCTGGGCGATGCCCCGCGCATCGGCGTGGAAGCGGCAAGCGGCTTCGGCTGGGAGCGCTGGCTCGGCGCTGACGGAATTTTCATCGGCATGACCGGCTTCGGCGCTAGCGCCCCGGCGGAAATCCTGTACGAGCATTTCGGCATAACGGAAGCGGCAATCGTGGCCGCCGTTAAGAAAGAAGGAAACTGAACGTGGCTGTAAAAATCGCGATTAACGGCTTCGGCCGCATTGGCCGTCTGGTTCTGCGCGCGCTCATCGAGAGCGGGCGTACCGATGTGGAGCCGGTGCTGATCAACGATCTCGGCTCCGTTGCCGACAACGCCCACATGTTCCGTTACGATTCCGTGCATGGCCGCTTCCCCGGCACCGTCGAGGTGCAGGGCGACAGCCTGGTCATCACCCATAACGGCCGCACCTATGCGCCGATCAAGGTGACCGCCGAGCGCGACCCGTCCAAGGTGCCCTTGCAGGGCGTGGATGTGGCGATGGAGTGCACCGGCCTGTTCACCAAGCGCGAAGCCGCCGCCCAGCTGCTGGCCGCCGGGGCCCGCAAGGTGGTCGTCTCCGCCCCGGCGGATGGCGTGGATGCCACCATCGTCTTCGGTGTGAACCACAAGTCGCTCACCAAGGAGATGCAGGTCATCTCCAACGCCTCCTGCACCACCAACTGCCTGGCGCCGGTCGCCAAGGTGCTGCACGAGACTTTCGGCATCGAGCGCGGCTATATGGTCACCATCCACTCCTACACCGGCGACCAGAAGACCGTGGATACGCTGCACAAGGATCTGCACCGCGCCCGCGCCGCTGCTTTGTCCATGATCCCGACCTCCACCGGTGCCGCCAAGGCCGTCGGGCTGGTGCTGCCGGAGCTGAAGGGCAAGCTGGACGGCACCGCCATCCGCGTTCCGACCCCGAACGTGTCGCTGATCTCGCTGGATGTCGTGCTCAAGAAGCAAGGCTCGGTGGAAGAGATCAACGCCGCGATGAAGAAGGCCTCCGAGGGCGAGCTGAAGGGCATTCTCGGCTATTCCACCGACAAGCTGGTGAGTGCCGACTTCAACCATGTCCCGGCCTCCTCCACCTTCGATGCGCCGCAGACCACTGTCGTCGATGGCGGCCTCACCCGCGTGCTCTCCTGGTACGATAATGAGTGGGGCTTCTCCAACCGCATGTCCGACACCGCCGCCTATTTCGGCGCGCTGTGAGCCAGACGTTGGATAACGCCAAAGTCGCGGGGCAGCGTGTGCTGCTCCGCGCCGACCTGAACGTGCCGATGCAGAACGGCAAGGTCTCCGACGCGACGCGGCTTGAGCGTCTCGTGCCCACCATCAAGGAACTCGCCGAGAAGGGCGCGAAGGTCATCGTGCTCAGCCATTTCGACCGGCCGAAAGGCAAGGTGGTGCCGGAAATGTCGCTGAAGCCGATCGCCGAGGCGCTGGGCCGGGTGCTGGATAAGCCCGTCGCCTTCGCCGAGGATTGCATCGGCCCGGTGGCCGAGGCGGCGGTGGCCAAGCTCAAGAATGGCGATGTGCTGGTGCTTGAAAACACCCGCTTCCATGAGGGCGAGGAGAAGAACGACGCGGCCTTCTCCGAGGCCCTGGCGAAGCTGGGCGATATCTATGTGAACGACGCCTTCTCCGCCGCCCACCGCGCCCATGCCTCCACCGAGGGTGTGGCCCGGCATCTGCCCGCTTTCGCGGGGCGGCTGATGCAGGCGGAGCTGCACGCGCTGGAAGCCGCTCTCGGCAACCCGCAGCGCCCGGTCGCCGCCATCGTTGCCGGGTCCAAGGTCTCCACCAAGCTCGATCTTTTGAATAATCTGGTCGCCAAGGTGGATATTCTGGTGATTGGCGGCGCCATGGCCAACACTTTCCTAGCGGCGCAGGGCCATGATGTCGGCAAATCGCTGCAGGAGAAGGATCTGCACGGCACCGCGCTGGAGATCATGAAGACCGCCGCCGCCAAGGGCTGCGAGATCTTCCTGCCGAAGGATGTGGTGGTGGCGCAGAACTTCGCCGCCAACGCGCCGACCCAGGTGGTGAGCATCGACGCGATTCCGGCCGATATGATGGCGCTGGATGTCGGCCCCGCCACGGTGGAGGCTTTCATTGAACGCCTGCCGCACATCAGGACCATCATCTGGAACGGCCCGCTCGGCGCCTTCGAGACCAAGCCGTTCGACCACGGCACCAACACTTTGGCCGCCGCCATCGCGCAGGCGACCAAGGAGGGCAAGGTGATCTCGGTCGGCGGTGGGGGGGATACCGTCTCCGCGCTGAAGCTGGCGGGGGTGCATCATGACCTCACCTATCTGTCCTCGGCGGGCGGTGCCTTCCTGGAATGGATGGAGGGGAAGATCCTGCCGGGTGTGGAAGCGTTGAGCAAAGGGTTTTCGAACCTAGGCTGAGGATTTTAAAAAACCATTGTGAATTTGCAAAAGTTTTTGAGGGTGTGGGAACTTTTTCCAAAAAGTTCCCACAAACGTTTGGGGTGGTGGCGACGCTGTTGCCACCACCCCAAACGTTTTTTTACGGTCAAGCATTTGTGCATGATTGACCGGCGCGGCGCGCTTATGGACAGCGCGGCGCGATCTTCCTACCCAAGCTGCGTCCGCCACGTTGGACAAACCCTCTGTCACCCTTGTCCATTCAGGCGTCTCGCATGAGCCAGTCGGCCCTCTCCCCGTCGCTTCAGGCCCCGCGCGCGCGGGGCTTTCTGCTGCTGCTCGCCTCCGTGTCGCTGTGGGGCTTCGCGCCCATCGGCAATCGTTATTTCATCGGGCCGACCCATCTCGGCTTCCCCGCCGCCTCCTATATGGCGCTGCGCTACGCCATCGCCGCGTTCTGCTTCACCCCGGGTGTTATCGTAGCGCTGCGATCCTGGAGCAAGCGGGACTGGCTGCGCGGGGCGGTGTGCGGCTTCGCCGGGGTCTCGGTTTATAATCTGCTGGCCGGTCAGGCGGCGCGCAGCGTCTCCGCCGGTCTGGCCGGGCTGCTGAACTCCACCGAAACGCTGATGATCCTGCTGCTCGGCTGCCTGATCGCCAGGCGCGCCCCTGGCCTGCGGACGATCTTCGCGGCGCTGCTGGGGGCGGCTGGTATCGCCCTGCTGGCGGCCTCCTCCGGCCCGGCCGAGGGCTCGCTCAGCGGTATTCTGCTGCTGCTGGGCTCCGCCAGCGGCTGGGCGGTCTATTGCGTGGTGATCCCGCCGCTGATCAAGAAACACGGCGCCCTGCAATGCTCGGCGGTGACGATGTTTCTCGGCACCATGCCGCTGCTGCTGCTCGGCGGCGCCGGGCTGCCGGCGATGGTCCATGCGCTCACCGGCTGGGACTGGACCTTTGCCCTGGGGCTGGCGATTGGCGGCTCGGTGGTGGCGCTGATCGCCTGGAACAAGGGCGTGGCCGAGCTGGGGGCGCAGACGGCGAGCTGGTTTCTCTATCTGCTGCCGGTGTTCAGCGCCCTGGGCGGGCGGCTGCTGCTGGCCGAACCGCTGACCCTGGCGGAGCTGGCCGGCGGGGTGATGATTTTAAGCTCGGTCTATATCGCGCAGAGGCGCCGCTAGATGCAGGATGGCTGGTCGCGCTGGCTGGCCACGGGACGCGATGGCGGCGATGCGGTGGCGCGCGCCCGGATCGACGCGCAGACCCAGGCCTTCGCCGACAGGCTGCTGGCGGCGCTGACGCTGCGGCCGGGCATGAAGCTGCTGGATATCGGCAGCGGCGAAGGGTTGGTCGGCTTCACCGCTCTGGCCCGTGAGCCGGGGCTGGAGGTCTGCTTCACGGATGTCTCGGCCGCTTTGCTGCGCCTCTGCGAGACCCGCGCGGCGGCGCAGGGCTCCACAGGCTGCCAGTTTCTGCAGACGCCGGCGGCCAGCCTGGCGGGCGTGGCGGATGCAAGCCAGGATGCCGTCACCGCCCGCTCCGCCCTGGCCTATGAGGCGGACAAGTCGGCCGCCTTCGCCTCGATCTTCCGGGTGCTGAAGCCCGGCGGCTGGTTTTCCATCGCCGAGCCGCTGTTTCGCGAGGAGGCGCTGGCCGCCGCCGCCATGCGCGCCCGGCTGGAGGCGGCGCCCGAACCGTCCCTGGCGCTGCTACATCGCTGGAAGGCGGCGCAATTTCCGGATCATGCCGAGGCCATCGCCGCTAACCCGCTGACCAATTACGATGAGCGCGATCTGCTGCGGATTGCCCGGCTGGCCGGCTTCTCGCCGCTGCATCTGGAATTGCATATCGATATCGAGCCAGCCCCGCCGCGGGACTGGGCGGCCTTTCTGCAAAGCTCGCCGCATCCGCTCGCGCCTTGCCTGGCGGAAATCCTCAAGCGCGATTACAGCGCCGAGGAGGCAGCAACGCTGGAAGCGGGCCTGCGCCCGGTGATCGAAGCCGGCGGCGGCGCGCAGCCACGGCGGATGATCTATCTCTCCGGCCAGAAGCCGTTCCTGGCGGCGAGATGAGGAAGGCGTCACCTGGGTTGGATTTCCAGGCAGGCGTCCCAGCTAGCGTAGTCCACCCCACAGGCGGCATCGCCACCCAGACAGGAGGACTTTATGAGCAATCTGAAACATCTGAAAATCGCGGTGCTGGCCACTGACGGTTTCGAGCAATCCGAGCTGACCGAGCCGGTGCGCGCCTTGCACGAGGCCGGCGCCAGGCCGGTGGTGATCGCCCCGCATGAGGGGCAGATCCAGGGCATGAAACATGACAAGCCCGGCGACAAGGTGAAGGTCGAGCAGGTTCTGGACCATGCCAATGCCAAGGATTTCGACGCGCTGGTGCTGCCGGGCGGCGTGGCCAACCCGGATAGCCTGCGCATTAACAAGGAGGCGGTCGCCTTCATTCGGCAATTCGTGCAGGCCGGCAAGCCGGTGGCGGCGATCTGCCATGGGCCGTGGACGCTGATCGAAGCCGGGGCGGTGAAGGGGCGCAAGCTGACCTCCTGGCCCTCCTTGCGCACGGATCTCAAGAATGCCGGGGCGGAGTGGGTGGATCAGGAGGTGGTGGTGGACGGCATGCTCGTCACCTCGCGCAACCCTGACGATCTTCCCGCCTTCAACAAGGCCCTGCTGAAGCTGCTGGAAACCCACCAGGGTGCCCGGGCGGCGTAAGCAGGCGCGACAATGACGGGGGCTGGCGCCCCCGTCATTTCCTAGAGCAATATGTGTTTAGATTGACGCGCCAGCGTCAAGATAAACACATGAAATTGCTCGCTAAAACAAAACTTAGAGCATCAAGCTAAAGGCTTGATGCTCTACTCCTGCTCCTCATCCTCTTGCTCCGGCGGGGCGGGGAGGGCGTAGCTGTCATTCAGCCAGCGGCCGAGATCGATCTCGGCACAGCGGCGGGAGCAAAAGGGCTTGTGCTCCGGCGTGGCGGGTTTGCCGCAGATCGGGCATTTCATCGGGGCAGGATCTCATGCAATGGCGGGCGGATGCGCGGGCGCGACAGCTCGGCGAAGCCCAGATGCGACAGGCCAAGCAGATGGGGGCGCAGAGGGTCGGCCCGCAGCGCCAATCGTAGCGGTTCGATCAGCCGCTCGCGCTGGGCTGGCTTCAGCCCGGCGAAATCGATCAAAATGCCGCCGCAGAGATTGCGCAGCACGATCTGCCGGGCGATTTCCGGGATGATCGCCTCATTCAAAGCCAAAGGCGGCATCTGGCTGGCGGTGCTGGCGTCGATATCCAGCAAGGTCGCGGCCGGGGCGGGGGTGATGTGCAGCTTGGCACCGTGGGGCAATGCCGCCACCGGTTCATGGAGCGCTGCGATTTCGTCTTCCAGAACCGCATCAAATGCCTTTGAATCATGACGCATGCGGCCTTCGAGCGCGGGTCGTAGCGCTGCGATCAAAGCGTAATCGTCGAGCACGACCGCCGCATCCGGGCAGCGCGCGGCGAGGTCCAGGAGCGGGCCGGGGCCGCGTTCGACGAGGCCGATTATCTCGCCGGGCGGGCGGGGCAGGGCTTTCAGCCTGGGACCTTTGCCGCCTTGTGGGGCACGGGTGACGGCGACGCTGACATGGTCACCGATATTGAGGCTTTTGGCCCCGGCGCTGTCGGGCATGAAGCCGCTCAGCTCGCCGCCAAGGGCCAGGAAACAGCCGGCCAGCGCCTTCTCCTTGGCATCGACCCGGGCTGTATAAATGTCACCGACGCCATCGGGGGCGTCGCGGTTCCAGAGGTAGAACTCCACCAGCTCATCCCCGCGCAGCCGGGCGATGCGCACCAGCGCGCCGCGCACCGAGGCCGCGATCACCGCCAGCCCAGCCCGCGCAGCAGCTTGGCGGTTTCGTGCAACGGCAGCCCGACCACGCCGGAATAGGAGCCGGAGAGGAAATCGATGAAGCTGGCCGCCAGCCCCTGGATGGCATAGCCGCCGGCCTTGCCGCGCCATTCCTCGCTGGCGAGATAATCCTGCATCTGCGGCGCATCGAGCCGGGCGAAACCGACCACCGACTCGACCACCCGGCAGGCGATTCGCCCATCCGGCGCCCGCACGGCCACCGCGCTATGCACTTTGTGCCGGCGCCCGGAGAGCAGGGCCAGATAGGCAGCGGCGTCTTCACGCGACTCGGTTTTATGCAGAATGCGCCGGCCGGCGGCGACGACGGTGTCGGCGGCGATGACGAAGCCGTCCGGCTCGGGACGCAGCTTCTCTAACGCCACGCGCCGCGCAAAAGCGCGGGGCGTTTCGCCCGGTTGGGGCGTCTCGTCGATCTCCGGGGCGGCGATGCGGGCTGGTTCGATGCCGATCTGCCGCAGCAGCGCCAGGCGGCGCGGGCTGGCCGAAGCCAGAATTACTTGAAGCGGAATGTGATCCGGCCCTTGGTCAGGTCATACGGCGTCATTTCGACATTCACGCGATCACCGGCCAGCACGCGGATGCGGTTCTTGCGCATCTTGCCGCTGGTGTGGGCCAGAATCTCGTGGTCATTATCCAGCTTCACGCGGAACATGGCATTCGGCAGCAATTCAGTGACCATGCCGCTGAATTCGATCATATCTTCCTTAGACAAACACACCTCGATGATGAAAAACAGGAAATCCTGCGCCCAAATGGGCCGCAACGCTTGCCGCGTCAAGGTTTTTAGGCGCCAGGCCGTTTGGTGGGGGCCGCATGAGGGCGCCGCGCCACAAGGCTAATATGCTGATTTTACAGGGAAAAACCGGATATGGTGGGCACAACAGGGATTGAACCTGTGACCCCCACCATGTCAAGGTGGTGCTCTACCGCTGAGCTATGTGCCCATATCCGTGGAGGGGCTATTAGCGATGTTGGGAACAGGAGGCAAGAGGTTGGATTACAGGCTGGGAACGCCAATGCGGCGTTTGCCCCATCTGGCGGGGCGTTTCTGGCGGCGGCGCGCGGCTTTCTGGGGCGGCGCCTTGTTGGTGGGGGCGGTGAGCGTGCTGTTCGCCCGGGCCGCCGACGGTGCCGAACATTTGTTTTTTCACTACGACTCGCGAGTCTGGCTGGCGCCGTTGCTGGTGACACCTTTGGGCTATGCGTTTTGCGCCTGGGCGGCGGCGCGGGTGTTCCCGGGCTCGCAGGGCAGCGGCATTCCGCAGGCGATCGCGGCGCGGGAAATTCCGCGCGGCATGGCCAGGCGCAGGCTGCTTTCGGTGCGGATGTGTTTTGCCAAGATCGGGCTGACGGTGGTGGCGCTGATGTGCGGCGCCTCGGTGGGGCGCGAGGGGCCGACGGTGCAGGTGGGGGCGGCGATCATGCTGCAAGTGGCGCGGCTGCGCGGCTTGCAGAATGAGCGCGGGCTGATCCTGGCCGGCTCGGCCGCCGGCATTGCCGCCGCCTTCAATGCGCCGCTGGCCGGGGTGGTGTTCGCGATCGAGGAGATGAGCCGCTCCTTCGAGGTGAAGACCAACGGCATCGTGCTGACCACGGTGATCATTGGCGGCCTGGTCTCGCTCGGGCTGACCGGGAATTATACCTATTTCGGCACCTCCAACGCGGCCATCCAGGGGCTGGGGGGGTGGGGCATGGTGGTGCTGTGCGGCAGCGCCGGGGGGCTGCTGGGCGGGCTGTTCAGCCGGCTGATGATGGATATCGGGCTGTGGGCGAAAAGCTGGATTGCGGTGAATGCGCGGGTGCGCGGGCTGGCTTATCCGGCGGTGTGCGGGCTGCTGGTGGCGATTCTGGGGATTTTGTCGCATGGGAGCAGTTTCGGCACCGGCTATGCCACCGCCAAGGCGGCGGTGGAGGGGGTTACGCCGCATTGGTATTTCTGGCCGGCGAAATTCCTGGCGACGCTGATCACCGCTGTTTCTGGCATTCCGGGCGGGATTTTCGCGCCCTCGCTCTCGGTGGGGGCGGGGCTGGGGGCGTGGATTGCCGGCGAAGGCGGGCGGGCGGCGAGTGTCGGCGCGCTGCTGGGCATGGCGGGGTATTTCTCCGGCGTGGTGCAGGCGCCGATGACGGCCTTCGTGATCATTCTGGAAATGACCGGCAATACCGGTTCGGTGATCGCGGTGATGCTGGCCTCGATGCTGGGGCTGGGGACGTCGAAGCTGGTCTGTCCGCGGCCGCTTTATCATGAGCTGGCGCATGGCTTCATGCCGCCGCGCCGCACGGCGATGCCGGTGGCGCTGCGCGAGCCGGGGCATAAGGCTGAAGAAAAAGAGTTATAAAAGTTTTTTGGTGCCGCTTTTTTACAAAAAAGCGGCGAGGAGGCCTGGGGTTTTGACGACGGCGTTGCATACGCCCGGCCGTTTCCGCCCCTTTTTTGAAAAAAAGGGGCGGCCCCAAAAAACTTTTGCTACCCTGGTTGAAACCCTGGGTGCCCGGTGCGCCAGAGGGTGAAGGCCATGATGTCCGCCGTCTCGGCATCGCGCTGCGCACGGGTGGCGCCGAAGCCATGGCCGCCATCATCCTCCACCCGCAGCAGGATCGGGTTTTTCGAGGCGCTGGCCGCCTGCAGCCTTGCGGCCATCTTCGTCGCCTCCCAGGGCGAGACGCGCGGGTCGTGCAGGCCGGTGGTGAGCAGCACCGCGGGGTAATCCACCCCGTCATGCACATGCTGGTAGGCATCCATGGCGAACAGGTCGTGAAAGCCGCGTTCGGTTTTCACGCTGCCGAATTCAGGGATGTTGGGCGGGCCGTTGGGGGAGAATTCGGCGCGCAGCGGGTCCGAGACGCCGACCATGGAAATCGCCACCGCCGCCAGTTCCGGCCGCTCGGTGAGCAGCCGCCCGACCGTGATGCCCCCGGCCGAGCCGCCGACCACCCCCAGCGTGCGATGGCCGCAATAGCCCTGGTCGATGAGATGCAGCGCGCAATCCTCCGCATCCTGCCAGCTGTGATATTTCTCCGCCTTCATCCCGGCCAGATGCCAATCCTCGCCCAGCTCGCCGCCGCCGCGCACATGCGCCACCGCGAACACCGCGCCTTGATCCAGAAACGGCAGCCAGCGCCCCATGAAGGCCGGCTCCAGCGCGATGCCGTAGGCGCCGTAGGCTTCCATCAGCAGCGTCGCCGAACCGTCGCGCGCCAGCCCCTTGCGGTAGAGCAGCGAGAGCGGGACGCGCACGCCATCGCGCGCCGGGGCGAGCAGGGTTTCGGTGGTGTAGGCGGAGACGTCGATGTCCGGCTGCGGGGCGAGGCAGGTTTCAGTGATCTGGCCATCGGCGCCGGCATGGCAGAACACGCACGGGCGCAACCAGCCTTCCAGCGGGAACCATAGGCCCTCTTGGGAGGGGATGGAAAAAGCCAGATCGGGGTCGAGCGCGCCGGGAAAGGGCAAGGCCAGGGCTGTGAGTTTGCCGTCATCGCCGAGATGGCGCAGCCCCGCCAGGCCAGCGTCGCGGTCGATCAGATAGAGCCCGTTTTTCGCCGCCATGATGGCGCGGATGACCGGCCGGCCGGTGGGCACCATTTCCTGCGCGTCGGCGAAATGCGGGGCGGCGGCGGTGAGTTTCACCACCCGGTAATGCGAGGCGTGCTTGTGGGTGAGCAGGAAAATCTCGTCGCCGCGCACGGCGAAATCCGTCACCTGGTCGGCTTGTGTGCAGATCGGATGCCAGTCCGGCCTGCCGGCCAGAAGAGCCGGCAGGCGGGTGAGATAGAGCGCGATCTCATTGCGCACGCCTTCGTTGATCTGCGCGATGATCAGATCCGAGCCCGGCGTGGCGATGAGGGTGGGGCTGTCGATCGGGGTGAGGGCGATGCCGGCGGACAGGCCCGGCCCGAGCAGCCTACGGTCCTCGCCACCATTCAGGAGGTGCAGCCAGGCGCTGGAATTTTCCTCATAGCGCGGATCTTCGATGGGGACGTCCTGGTTGCGGGTATAGAAGAAGCCGGAGCCATCGGGCAGCCAGCTGGGATTCGCATCATCCGTGCGGGTGAGGGCGAGCGGGGCGATCTGGCCGCTTTCGACCTCCATCAGCCGCAGCACGGAATGTTCCGAGCCGCCTTGCGAGATGCCGAAGACCAGATGCGTGCCGGCCGGCGAGGCCTGCCACCAATCCAGCGCGGCGTGGCTGGATTGGGTGGAGAAGCGCATCGGGTCCAGCAGCAGCCGGTCGGCGCCGTTCTGCCCGTCGCGGACATAGAGGCGGGTGGTTTGCGCCTCTGGCGGGCGGCGTTCGGTGAAGATCAGCCTGCCGCCGGTCTGCAGCCCGGCAACGAGGGTGAGGGCGTTGGAATTTTCGGCAATGGCGGCGGCGAGGCTGTCGCGGCCGGGGATGTGGGAGAGCACCGCTTCGGCATAGGCGGCCTGGGAGGCGGTGCAGGCGCGCCATTGCGCATCCTCTGCCTCCATCCAGCGATACGGGTCCGAGACGTGCTGGCCCCAGAGCGTTTCGGTGAAGGGGCGGGAAGGGAAGGGGAGCGGCTGGTTGGCAACCGTGATGGGGCGCGGGGTGACGTAAGGGCGGGCGGCCCGGGCGGTGCCGGCCAATGCCAGGGCGGTGCCGGCGGCGAGCAGCGCGCGGCGCGAAAGGCGAGGCATAGGCGGCTCCAGAGTGGTCTGTTGGCGCATCATCGCGCGCCGGCGGGTGGCGTCAAGCGCCACCCTTAAACCTCATCATGTCGTTTCAGTGACGATAACCCGGTGCGGGCGGCCAGTTTTGCAGGGTCTGCCAGGCATCGCGCGTCAGCAGCAGATTCGTGCCGGCGGGGCATGGCGCGTTCGCGGCGGTGGCGGCGCCGGCCCAGACCAGCACCACACCGTCCGGCCGGATGGCGAGGCTGGAGAAGCTGCCGCCGCCCTGGCGCAAGGCGGCCTCGGAGATCGTGCAGGCCTGGCCGGGGGCGGCCAGGGCGCCGGTGAGGATATGGGCGGTGAGCTGGTTGGGCAAAGCCGGCTGGTGGCCGCTGGCTTTGGCCGCGGCGCCGGCTTGCATCACCAGCAATTGCCCCGGGGCGGGCGGCTGGTGGGTGAGGCGCGCACAGAGCAGCAGCGCCACGAACAGCGCGGCGGCGATGAGATAGGAGATCAGCGGTGTGCCGGAATGGACCATGCGCGGGTCCGGGCGCGGGGCTGACAGCAGCTTTGATTTCAAAGGCTTGGAGGCAGTTGGGCGAGTGGTGCTGGACTTATTCGCCTGGTCTTTGGGCGTTTCGCGCATTTTTTTGTCACCTTTTCTGCCTTCCATTTAGGCGATTTTGTGCCGTTTGCGGAGGGGGAAAGATGACGAGGCGGGGTTAATTCAGTGTGAAGGCGGTTTCAGGGGGCTGTGAAAAGGGATGCGCAAGGAGGACCCTCCTCACGCATCCTCCACCAGCTCCACCCCCGCGACAAGCTTCACCGCCTGGGCCAGGCGCGGGGAGACGTTGAAGCCGCCGGGCAGGCGCAGCTCCGGGCGCGTCGGCGTGCCGGTTTTGGGCAGCAGGATGATTTGGCCCTTGCCGCGCCCCTCGCGCTCCAGCAGGGCTTTCAGCGAGGGCACGGCGTCCTCGCGGTCCAGCCAGATTTTCAGCCCCGCCCCGGCATCGCGGGCGGCATTGTCGAGCAGCTGGATGTCGTTGGCGGTGAGGCGCAGCGATTCGCCGTCCAGCTTGGCCTCGGCGGAGACCAGCAAAGCGGTGCCTTCCTGCAGCATCTCGCGGGAGCGGTTGAGCACTTCGGAGAAGAGCGTGACCTCGAAACTGCCCTGCATGTCCGACAGGGTGAGCCACATCATCCGGCTGCCGGTGCGGGTGATGCGCTCTTTCTTGGCGCCCACGGTGCCGGCGAGTTTCACCCGCGCGGTACCGTTTTCCGCCTTGCGCTGGATGGCGCCGGAGGGGGTGACGTCCAGCGCCTTCAGCGCGCGCGCATACATGTCCAGCGGGTGGGCGGAGATGTGAAAGCCGATCGCTTCGGCCTCGAAAGCCAGGCGCTCGCTCTCCGGCCAGTCCGGCCCTTGGGGTAGGCGGATTTTCTCCGGCTCGCCGCCACCGAACAGGCCGATCTGCCCGCTTTCGCGCTCGGCCGCACCGGTCTGGGCGGTGCGCATGATCATTTCCGCGGCGCCGAAGATGCGCTGGCGGTTCTGATCCAGACACTCGAAGGCGCCGGCCTTGGCGAGGATTTCGATTTGCGCCCGGGTGAGGGTTTTGGGATCGATGCGGGCGGCGAAATCGTCGATGGATTTGAACGGCGTGTCGCCACGGGCTTTGACGAGTTCCTCCATCGCCCCCATGCCGATGCGCTTGATGGCGCCGAGCGCGAAGCGGATGGCGTAGCTGCCATCCTCCTGCAATTCCACCTGGAAATCCGGGCCGGATTTGTTCACATCCGGCGGGAGGACCTTGATGCCGTTTTTCATCGCATCGGCGCGCAGCAGCGCCACCTTCTCGGTGTTGGCGATGGAGAGGGACATACAGGCGGCGATGAAGGCAACCGGATGGTTGGCGCGCAGATAGGCGGTCTGGTAGGAGACCAAAGCGTAGGCGGCGGCATGGGATTTGTTGAAGCCGTAATCCGCGAATTTCGCCATCAGGTCGAAAATCTCGTTGGCCTTCTCGGGGGTGAAGCCTTTCTCCGTGGCGCCTTTCAGGAAGATTTCGCGCTGCGTGTCCATCTCGGCGCGGATTTTCTTGCCCATGGCGCGGCGCAGCAGGTCCGCGCCCGCCAGCGTGTAGCCCGCCATCGCCTGGGCGATCTGCATCACCTGTTCCTGATAGACGATGATGCCGTTGGTCTCGGCCAGGATGTGATGGATGGAGGGATCGGGCGCCTCCCACGGCGCGCCGCGCTTGCGGTCGCAATAATCAGGGATGTTGGCCATCGGGCCGGGACGGTTGAGGGCCTGGATGGCGACCAGATCCTCGAACCTATCGGGCCGCATCTGCGCCAGCGCGCCGCGGAAGGCGGCGGTCTCGAACGTGAACACGCCGGCGGTGTCCGC
This sequence comes from Acidocella facilis ATCC 35904, assembly GCF_000687875.1. Lineage (GTDB taxonomy): Bacteria > Pseudomonadota > Alphaproteobacteria > Acetobacterales > Acetobacteraceae > Acidocella > Acidocella facilis. The sequence continues at coordinate 64,428 of NZ_JHYG01000011.1, forward strand.
CCGGCTGATCATGTCGTAGGTTTTCTTGTCATCGAGCGGGATTTTGGAGATGTCCAGCTCCACACCCTGCTGGCGCATGAATTTCAGGCAGCGATCGATGATGGTGAGGGTGGTGAGGCCCAGGAAGTCGAACTTCACCAGCCCGACCTGCTCGACATATTTCATCGAATATTGGGTGACGAGAAGATCCGAGCGCGGATCTTTATAAAGCGGCACCAGCTTGACCAGCTCGCGGTCGCCGATGACCACGCCGGCGGCGTGGGTGGAGGCGTGGCGATAGAGCCCTTCGATCTGCTGGGCGATTTCCATCAGCCTTGCCAGCGCCTCGTCGGAATCACGCATGTCCTGAAGTTTCGGCTCGCCTTCGATGGCTTCCTTCAGCGTGACGGGCTTGGCCGGGTTGTTGGGGATCAGCTCCGCCACCTTGTTGACCTGGCCGTAAGGCAGGCCGAGCACGCGGCCGACATCGCGCACCGCCGCGCGGGCCTGCAGCTTACCGAAGGTGATGATCTGCGCCACCTGCTCCGCGCCATATTCGCGGACGACATATTTGATGACTTCGTCGCGGCGTTCCTGGCAGAAATCGATATCGAAATCCGGCATCGAGACGCGCTCGGGGTTGAGGAAGCGCTCGAACAGCAGCGCGTAACGCAGCGGGTTGAGGTCGGTAATGCGCAGCGCCCAGGCGACCAGAGAGCCCGCCCCCGAGCCGCGGCCGGGGCCGACCGGGATCTGGTGGTCCTTCGCCCATTGGATGAAGTCCGCCACGATGAGGAAGTAGCCGGGAAAGCCCATCTGCACGATGATGGTCAGTTCGAATTCCAGCCGGTCCCAATATTCCTTCTGGGCCTCGCCTTCGATATTCTCGAAATCCAGGCGCGCGCGCAGCCCTTCCTCGGACATGGCGCGCAGCGTTTCTTCCTCGGTGGCGCCTTCGCGGACTTTCGGGCAGCGCGGCAGCAGCGGTTTGCGCGTGCTCGTCATCACCGTGCAGCTCTGGGCGATGGCGAGCGTGTTGTCGCAGGCATCTGGCAGATCCGCGAAGAGTTCGCGCATCATCGCGGCGGGTTTGAACCAGTGCTCGGGGGTCACACGGCGGCGGTCCTTCTCCGCCAATACGCGGCCTTCGGCGATGCAGAGCAGCGCGTCATGCGCCTCATACATTTCGCGCTTGGCGAAGAAACATTCATTGGTGGCGACGAGAGGCAGCGCGAATTCCTCCGCCAGGAGCAGGAAGCCGGGTTCGGTGGCTTGCTCCACCGGCTCGCCATGGCGCTGGATCTCGATGGCGAGGCGCTCCGGGAAGGCCGCGTGCAGCGCGGCGAGGTAGGCGCGGGCCTCGTCGATCTGGCCTTCCGCCAGCAGCCGGCCGATCGGCCCCAGCGCGCCGCCGGTGAGCAGGAACAGCCCCTCGCTGAAGTCGCAAAGCTGCTCACGGGTGATTTGCGGCTTGATCGCATCGCCGGTGAGGAAGGAGAGGGAGGAGAGTTTCTGCAGATTGGCGTAGCCGGCCTCGGTCTGCGCCAGCGCCACCACCGGGTCCGGCGGCAGGTTGAAGCCAAGGCGGGTGAGGGCGAGCTGGCAGCCGATGATCGGCTGCACGCCGGATTTGGTGCAGTACTGGGTGAATTCCAGCGTACCGAACATGTTGGAGCTGTCGGTGATCGCCACCGCCGGCATGTTGTCGGCGGCGGCAAGGCTGGCCAGCTTGTCGGGCTTGATCGCGCCTTCCGAGAGCGAGTAGGCGGAATGGACGCGAAGATGCACGAAATCAGCGTGGGGCATGGCGCGAATTTACACGCCCCGGCCGGGGGCGGCTACTGCGTTATTTTTCGCAGACCGCCTGGAAGGGCTGGCCGCCGGCCTGGCAGCGTGCGGCGCCTTGGGCGTGGAGGGTGATGATCTTGTCCGTGCCGGCATATTTGCAGACCAGATAGGGGTCCGCGTTGCGGACATCCCAGCGGTCATAGGCGCCGGTTGGAATGGGGATGAGATCGGCCATTTCACCGGGCGGGCCATCGAACAGCGAGGCGTTGTTAAGGCGATGCGAGTCGCCATGCGGCGTTAATGATGCCGGGCACCGCCAGGGGGCAGCAAACGCGGCTTGGCCGAGCATGAGGCTGAGTGCTGAAATGGCGGCCACTCTAGTCCACGACATAATATTGATCTCCATCATCCACCTTGATGCCGGTGCCTTTTTTGAAACGGATCAAGCGCTCATGGACCGGTTGCGTCGTACTATGACCTTTCCATTGATCCAGGACGAGGATGCCATGAGCGTTCTGTCCCAAATAGATAGCCCCATGGCTGCTACCATCGAGATGATTTCCATAGCGTCCATTCACATCGAATGTCGCGATAATGGTGCCGATGGGGAGGTTAGCCTCCTTTACGCGTTCGCCTTTCCGCCAAAAAGGAGGCGGTGGAATCGTCGTCACGGCGTGAACGAATGCGATGCATTGTCCGTCTCCGACAGATTTGCCCATAAGAGACTTGGCTTTCATCAAATTTGCAACGTAACTCACGCGATTTGTCTCTCATTTGATTTTATTTTAGTCTCAAATCGGTATCAACGGCTGCTTCGCCAGCCGGTTTATAAGGCCATTATAAGTGAGGGGTTTGAGGTATTCATGGCGTCCTCGGACGAGATGAAGTCGATGAAATATTGGAGGGACCGGGCGATTATCAATTGAGCAGCGCGATCAGGCCAGTTCAAGCGGCGGATCATACTCAACGCCGGTGAAATACAGCCCTTCCGCCGGGGCGGTCTGGCCGGCTTTGGGGCGGGATTGGGCGGCCAGGATTTCCGCCATGCGCGATTCGGGCCAATGGCCTTCGCCGACCATCTTCAGGGAGCCGATCATGTTGCGCACCTGATGATGCAGGAAGCTCCGTGCGCTGGTTTCCATGATCACCTTCTCACCCTCGCGATGCACCGAGACGTAATCCAGCGTGCGCATCGGGCTTTTCGCCTGGCAGGCGGAGGCGCGGAAGGAGGAGAAATCATGATGGCCGAGCAGATGCTGCGCGGCGCGGTGCATGGCCTGCTCGTCCAGCCGGGTTTTCACATGCCAGACGCGGTTCACCTCCAGCGTCGGCGGTTGCGGGCGGTTGAGGATGACATAGCGGTAGGAGCGGGATTTGGCGGAGAAGCGGGCATTCCAGCCCGCCGGCGCCACCCCGCAGCGCAGCACCGCGATGGGGTGCGGCTTCAAGTGAAAATTCATCGCCTCGCGGATGCGGTAGGGGGTGAAATCCGGCAGCTCGATCTGCACCATCATCGCCAGCGCATGCACCCCGGCATCGGTGCGGCCGGCGGAGATGGCTTCGGTGATTTCCGCCCCGCCGCGAAGGCGCGACGCGGCTTCCTCGATCACCTGCTGGATGGCGAGGCCGTGTTTCTGCCGCTGCCAGCCCATGAAGGGGGTGCCATCATACTCGATCTCCAGCGCCCACAGCGTCAATAGAAGCGCGCCCCTTCGGGGAGCTTGGTGCCGCGCAGGAAATCGGCCGTGGACATGGCGTTTTTGCCGGCGCGTTGCAGGCGGGTGATGCGCAGCGCGCCCTCGCCGCAGGCGATGATGAGGTGGTCATCCAGCATCGTGCCGGGAATGCCTTCGCCCGCCACCACTTCGGCGGCGAGGATTTTCAGCACCATGTCGCCCATCAGCGCCAGCGCGCCGGGCCAGGGGAAGAAGGCGCGGATGCGCCGTTCCAGCTGCGCGGCGGGCAGGCGGAAATCCAGCCGCGCATCCTCGCGGGAGAGTTTGGCGGCATAATTGGCCAAAGCCTCGTCCTGGATCTCGGGCGTGCTGGGGCTGGCGAGTTCCTCCAGGATCAGCCTGGCGCCGATTTCGGCCAGCCGGTCATGCAGATCGGCCGCGGTGTCCTTCGGGCCGATGGGCGTCGCGCTCTTGCGCAGCATCGGGCCGGTATCCAGCCCGGCTTCCATCTGCATGATGGTGATGCCGGTTTCGTCATCCCCGGCCTCGATGGCGGCCTGGATGGGGGCGGCGCCGCGCCAGCGCGGCAGCAGCGAGCCATGGATGTTGAGGCAGCCGCGCTTCGGCGCGTCCAGGAAGTCCTGCGGCAGGATCAGCCCGTAGGCGGCGACGATGGCGGCATCGAGATCAAGGGCGCGGAAGGCGACCAGCTCATCCTCGTTGCGGCGCAGTTTCGGCGGGGTGCGCACCGGCAGGCCCAGCTCAAGTGCTGCGGCATGGACGGGGCAGGGGGTTTCGCGCTGGCCGCGCCCGGCGGGTTTGGGCGGCTGGGCATAGACCGCCGCCACCTCATGCCCGGCCGCGACCAGAGCGCGCAGGGAAGGCACGGCGAAATCCGGCGAGCCCATGAAAGCCAGCTTCATCGCGTTCAGCCTTTGGCTTTCTGCTGTTTGGCCAGCTTGCGCAGCAGCATGTTGCGCTTCAGCGCCGAGAGATAATCCACGAACAACACGCCGTTGAGATGGTCGATCTCATGCTGCAGGCAGGCGGAGAGCAGCCCCTCGGCCTCGATCTCCTGCTTTACCCCTTGCAGATCCTGGTAGCGCACCTTCACCCGCGCCGGGCGGGTAATTTCGGCGTAGAGGTCCGGGATGGAGAGGCAGCCTTCCTCTTGCGTGGCGAGCTCATCGGATTTGGCGATGATTTCCGGGTTGATCAGAGCGAGCGGGGCGGGCTCGTCCTTCGGCGCCACGTCGATCACGATCACCCGCAGCAAGGAATTGATCTGGTTGGCGGCGAGGCCGATGCCGGGCGCCTTGTACATGGTCGCGAACATCGAGGGCACCAACGCGCGCACCGCGTCCGCATCGTTAGGCTGCACCGCGCGGGCGACCTTACGCAGCACGGATTCGGGATAGATCATGATCGGCAGCAGCGGCGCGTCGGTTTGTGTCTCTGACATGCCACGCATGTAATCCCCCGCGCGGCGGGCTGCAACGCGCCCTCTTGCATCGCTGTGAAACCGTGCCAACATGAAGCCCCGGATGCCTCGAACGAGGGTCCTTAACCGCTTCGCTCATTTGGGGGAGCCTTGACTATGACGACACGCGTTTTCACCTCGCCTTTATTTCTCGGCTTCGACCATCTGGAACAGATGATCGAGCGGGCGGCGAAAAATTCCTCGGACGGGTATCCGCCTTACAATATCGAGCAGCTCAGCCCGGTTTCGCTGCGAATCACCCTCGCGGTGGCCGGATTTACCATGGATGACCTGCAAATCACCCTGGAAGATAACCAGTTGGTAATACGCGGGCGCCAGACTGACGATGGCCAGGGGCGGGTGTTCCTGCATCGAGGCATCGCGGCGCGGCAGTTCCAGCGGGCCTTCGTGATCGCGGAAGGGATCGAGGTGAAGGGCGCTTGGCTGGATAATGGCCTGCTGCATGTGGATCTGATCCGCCCAGTGCCGCAGCCGGTGGTGAAGACCATCCCGATCGCGCGCGGTCAGGGCAAGGTGACCGCCCCGACCCGCATGGTGGATGGGGACTGAGCCGGCAGGACGAATGCGCGCCTGAGATAGGTCAGCGCGGTATTTAGGTCAGCACGGTTGATGTGACGGAAATTTGACGGCGCCGGGCTGATCCCGACGCGAGACTATGACGTATACAGGAACCCTGGGCCGAAAAAATCCGCCGGGGAGCCCGAAAGGATGACAGATGAACATCAAAAACCATGACGGCACGACCAATTTCGTCCCAGGCACGGTCCTGGACATTCATCACATCTCGCCTGCCCAGCTGGCCCAGCTGGGGATGGAGGAGATTGCCTTCGTGAAGCCGGTGGTGACGGAACAGGGGCCCGCCTTTGCCATTCACGCTGCCGATGGCACGCCGATTGCCATTGCCGATAATCCGCAGCTGGCGGCGGCGGCGATCATCCAGAACGACATGCTGCCGACTCTGGTGCATTGATTCAGGCAATTGGCGGCAAACCGGCGCGGTGAGGCAGATATGGGCTCGGCGCCGGCACAGTGAATATCGAGAGGGCGGATCGGGCGCGGGGCGCCGATCCGCCCTTTTGCGTTTCTTCCCCTTGCTTTGAGGGGCGCGCTAGCCTCGAAGCGGGGGCGATGGTATGGGCGCGGCCATGTCCATCGTGCTCGCATTGCCCAAGGGGCGTATCCTGAAAGAGGCCGGCCCCATGCTGGCCCATGCCGGCCTGGTGCCGGAGCCGGAATATACGGATGAGAATTCCCGCAAGCTGCGGTTTTCCACCAGCCATCCGGATGTGGATGTGATCCGGGTGCGCTCCTTCGATGTCGCCACCTTCGTCGCCTTCGGGGCGGCGGAGATCGGCATTTGCGGCGGCGATGTGCTGATGGAATTCGATTACCCGGAGGTTTACGCGCCTTTGGATCTGGGCATCGGCAAATGCCGCATCTCGGTGGCCGAGCCGAAGGACGATGCCGGGCAGACCGATCTCTCCCGCGTCTCGGCCCTGCGCGTGGCCAGCAAATATCCCAACACCGCCAAGCGGCATTTCGCCCGGCGGGGCATTCAGGCGGAGATCGTCGAGCTGTCCGGCTCGATGGAGCTGGCCCCCGGGCTGGGGCTGTCGCGGCTGATCGTCGATCTGGTGCAGACCGGCAGCACACTGAAGGCCAACGGGTTGGTGGAGACGGATGTGATCGCGCAGGTCTCCTCGAAGCTGATCGTCAACCGCGTGGCGTTGAAGACGCGGCCGGATGAAATCGGCACCTGGATCGAGGCGTTTCGGAAGGCGTTGGCGGCATGAAGATAGTCTCAACCGGGCAGGATGATTTCGAGCGCCGTTTCACCGCGCTGCTGGAGCGGCCGCAAGGGGAGGAGAATCTCTCCGGCGTGGTGCGGGCGATCATCGAGCGGGTGCGCGAAGAGGGCGATGCGGCGCTGCTGGATTACACCGCGCGTTTCGATAAGCAGGTGCTGGAGGCGGCCGGCCTGCGGGTGAGCCAGGCCGAGCTGGATGCGGCCGAGGCGCAGACGCCGAAGGAACTGCGCGAAGCGTTGAAGATCGCGGCGCGGCGGATCGAGGCCTTCCATCAGGCGCAGATGCCGCGCGATATCGAGTTCACGGACGATCTCGGCATTACAGCCGGGATGCGCTGGGGGGCGCTGGATGCGGTGGGGCTATATGTGCCCGGCGGCAAGGCGGCCTATCCCTCCTCCGTGCTAATGAATGCGATGCCGGCCAAGGTGGCGGGGGTGAGGCGCATCGCCATGGTGGTGCCGGCGCCTGGCGGGGTGTTGAACCCGCATGTGCTGGCGGCGGCGAATGCGGCGGGGATCACCGAGATTTATCGCGTCGGCGGGGCGCAGGCGGTGGCGGCTCTGGCTTATGGCACCGCCAGCATCGCCCGAGTGGACCGGATTGTCGGCCCCGGCAATGCTTATGTGGCGGAAGCGAAGCGGCAGGTGTTCGGGGCGGTGGGGATCGATTCCATCGCCGGCCCGTCCGAGGTGCTGATTCTGGCCGATGCCAGCGCCGATCCGGTGCAGCTGGCCTATGATCTGCTGGCCCAGGCCGAGCATGATGAGGATGCGCAATCCATCCTGGTTACTGACGATGCGGGGCTGGCGGCAGCGGTGGAGCGCGAGGTCGCGGCCGCGCTGGAGAGCCTGCCGCGCCGGGACATCGCCAGCGCCAGCTGGGCGCGGCATGGCGCGATCATTCTGGTGCGCGACTGGGATGAGGCGGTGGAGATTTCTAACCGCATCGCGCCGGAGCATCTGCAGCTGATGCTGGCGGATCCGCGGACGGTTTTCGCCAAGGTGCGCCATGCCGGGGCGGTGTTCCTGGGCGCCAATACGCCCGAGGCGATGGGCGATTACATCATCGGGCCGAACCATGTGCTGCCGACCTCCGGCACAGCGCGTTTTGCCTCCGGGCTGTCGGTTTATGATTTCCTCAAGCGCACCACCTACGCGGCGGTGCCGGAAGCCGGGCTGAAGGCGTTGGGGCCGCATGCGGTGACACTGGCGAAGGCCGAAGGGCTGACGGCACATGCGCAGAGCATCGCGGTGAGGCTGAAGCAGGAATGAGCGCGAACGGCAATGAGATTGCCGTTCTGTTGCTCTGCCATGCCGCCCCCGAGGGGCTGGGCGGCCTGGCGCGGTTTTTCGCAGATAGCGGGTTCGACTTGTTCGCGCATGTGGATGCGAAGGTGGATGAGGCGCCGTTTCGCGCCCAGGCGCCTTGGGTGCAGTTCATCTCACCGCGGCTGGAGGTATTCTGGCGCGGCTTTTCCATGGTGGAGGCGACGGTCGCGCTGATCGAGGCGGCCCGCGCGCGGCGGCCTTATGCCCGCTATATGCTGCTCTCCGACGATACGGTGCCGCTGCAATCCCTCAGCCTCATTCGTAATGCCCTTCTGGGCGATGAGGAATTCGCCGCCTTCGGCCCGGTCGAGGCGCATCGCGGGCGTTATGAGGGGTATTTTCTGTTCGACAGCCCGGCGACGCAGCTGCGCTGGATCCCCGGCGTGCAGCGTGTGGTGACGCCAGGTTTGATCGCCCGGGTGAAACGGGCCGAAGCGCTGATGGCGCGGGGCAAGGCGCCTTTGCCGGTGTTCTGGTACGGTTCGCAATGGATGGCGCTGACCGCCCCCAGCATCGAGCGCATCCTGGCGCGCTGGCACAGTGATGAGTGGCTGCGTGAATCCTTCGCCTTTGCCGATGCGCCCGATGAATCCTATTTCCAGACCATCCTCGGCGAGCAGCTGGGCAGGATTGATCGCGGGCTGGTCTATGTGGATTGGAGCACGCCGGAGCCGCCGCGTGTGTTCACCGAGATCAGCGCGCTGGAGGCGGTGGAGCCGGGCGGGTTCATGTTTTTGCGCAAGGCAAGGTTGGCACCTGAGGCGCTGCGGCAGTGGGTCGACCGGCTGCGAGGCTGAGGCGGCGCAGGATTTCCTCCACCAGCGCGTCGATATCGGCCTCGTTGGTGCGGTGATTGACGATGGCGCAGCGTATGGCAATGCGGCCCGCGATGCGGGTGGTGGAGGGGGCGAAAAGGCCGTCCTCCTGTAGATCCGCGACCAGATCCGTGAGCTGCTGGTCGCTATAGCCCTCGATGGCGAAGCAGACGATGTTGAGCGCCGGGGGGCTGAGCAGGGTGAGGCGCGGTGCTGCCAGCACGTGGGCGGCCAGGCGCTGGGCCAGGGCGCAGCTGGTTTCCACCACGCCGGCCAGCCCCTCGGTGCCGTAGGCGCTCAGGCTCATCCAGACTTTCAGCGCCGAGAAGCCGCGCGAGAGGTCCGGCCCGAGATCGCACGGCCAGGGGAAGCCGCCGGCGAGGCCGCGCGGGGCAGCGGCGAGGTAGCTGGTGGCCTGGGCGAAGCTGGCGTTGTGGATGGTGGCGTCGCGCACCAGCAGGCAGCCGCAGGAATAGGTGACTTGCGCCCATTTATGGAAATCGAAGGCGATGGAATCCGCGGCCCCGAGCCCTTCCACCAGATGCCGCTTGGCCGGGGAGAGCGCGGCCAGGGCGCCGAAGGCGCCGTCGACATGGAACCAGAGCCCGTGTTCGTCGGCGATGCGCCGGGCCTCGATCAGATCGTCAAAGGCGCCGGTATCGACGCTGCCGGCGGTGGCGGCGATGAGGAAGGGGGTGAGGCCGGCGGCCTTGTCCGCCGCGATGGCGGCGCGCAGGGCTTCCATGTCCATGCGCATCTGCGCGTCCAGCGGGATTTTGCGCAGGGCGGAGCGGCCCAGCCCGGCCATGTCCATCGCCCCGGTGACGCAGCGATGCACGCCTGCCGAGGCATAGGCGACCAGGCCGGTGCCGCTGACCCCGGTTTCGTGCCCGGCCCCGCCCAGGGCCTTCTGGCGGGCGCAGAGCAGGGCGCAGAAATTCGCCATCGAGGAGCCGGTGAGCAGCACGCCGGAGGTGCCATCCGGCATGCCCAGCATCTGCGCCGCCCAGGCGATGACCTGGCGCTCCACCGCGATGCCGACATGGTCGCGCCCGCCGCAATTGGCGTTCATCGCCCCGGCCAACAGCTCCGCCAGCATCGAGACCGGATTGCCGCCGCCATGCACCCAGCCCATGAAGCGCGGATGCAGATTGCCGGTGACGTAAGGCTGGATATCGGCCTGGAAACGCTCATAGATCGCCTCCGGCGGCGTGCCGGTGGTGGGCAGGGGGGCGGTGAAACCCTGGCGCACCTCCTCCGGCATCTTCTGCCAGACCGGCTGGGTGCGGATGCTGGAGAGATGGTCCAGCATGTCGTCGAGCATCTGGTGCCCGAGGGCGCGGAGGGAGGACCAGTCGGTGGGGTCGAGCGTGCTCATGGGGCCTGTTAAACGGGGCGCGGAGATTTTTCCAGAGCTCTTATTTGCAAAAGTTTTTGGGGGTGTGGGGAGTTTTTTCAAAAAGTCCCCACGAAGGTTTGGGGGTGGCTGCGGCGTTGCCAGCGCCCCAAACGTTTTCGCCGCTTTTTTGTAAAAAAGCGGCACCAAAAAACTTTTGCGATTTTTCAGTTAGTTGGCTGCGCCGCGTGCCCGCAGCGCCGTCGCCAGCGTGCCTTCATCCAGAACCTCCAGCGCGCCACCAATGGGAACACCTTGAGCCAGGCGGGAAAGCGGGATGCCAAACCGTTTCAGCCGCTCGGTGAGGTAATGCGCGGTGGCCGCCCCCTCCACGGTCGCGGGCAGAGCCAGGATGATTTCCTCGACCGGCGCCGCCTCCAGCCGGGCAAGCAGCGGGGCGATGGCGAGGTCTTCCGGGCCGCGCCCGGCCAGCGCCGAGAGGGTGCTGCCGAGAATATGGTAGCGGCCGCGATAGACATGGGCGCGCTCCAGCGCCCAGAGATCCGCCACCCCCTCAACCACGCAGATCCGCGCCTCGCGCAAAGGCTCGGCGCAGATGGCGCAGGGGTCGGACGAATCAAGATTGCCGCAGACCGTGCAGCTGCGCACCGCGGCGGCGGCGGCCTGCATGGCATCCGCCAGCCTGGCCAGCCCGCCTTCCTTGTCGCGCAGCAATTTCAGCACGATGCGCCGCGCGCTGCGCGGACCCAGCCCCGGCAGGCGTGAAAACAGGCCGATCAGCTGTTCGAGTTCGGGGCCGCCCATCTATTCTGTAACCGGTTTAGAACGGCAGCTTCATGCCCGGCGGCAGCGGCAGACCGCCCATGGCGCTCTTGGTCTCGGCTTCCATGATCGCGTCGATCTTGGATTTCGCATCGGCATGGGCGGCGGCGATGAGGTCTTCCAGCATCTCGGCCTCGGACGGGTCGATCAGCTTCGGGTCGATCTTCACCCGCTTCAGCGCGCCCTTGCCGGAGAGGGTGACCTTCACCAGGCCGGCGCCGGCGACACCTTCCATCTCGGTGGCTTCCAGCTTGGCCTGCATGTCGGCCATTTTCTGCTGCATCTGCGAGGCCTGCTTCATCAGGCCGGCAAGGTTCTTCATTTACTCGTCTCCTTCATAGAGTTCGTCGGGCGGCACCAGGGCGGCCCAGTCGGCGGGCAGCTCCGGCTCCTGCTCCGGCGCGTCTTGCGTGTCTAGCTTGGTTCCGGGGAAATGCGCCAGGATCGCCTGCACCAGCGGATGCGCCAGCGCCTCGTCCCGGGCCTGGGCGGTGGCCACCCCTTCCTGCTCGTCGATGGTCGGATCGCCGCGTTCATTGGAGAGGGCGATGGTCCAGCGGCGGCCGGTTTCCTCCTCCAGCATGCGCGAGATTTTGGCGACGAGGTCGCGCGGGATGCGCGGATCATCAGCCAGGCGCATCTCGATCACCGGCGGGGCGAAGCGGACCAGATGCACGGATTGGCGCAGATGCGCGTAGAGCATCACATCGCGCTTGGCCTGGGCGAGGCCGACGACATCCAGGAAGGTCAGCGCGCGGGGCGCGGCAGAAGCCTGCATCACCACGTTGCCGTTGGCCACGGCCCGGGCACCGCCACCACCGCCACCGGCCGGTGCGCCGCCCAGCGCCGCGCCGGGGTTTTCGGTGAGTTTCTTCACCAGCTCGCCCGGCGGCGGCAGATCGGCCACGTGGCAGAGGCGGATCAGGATCATTTCCGCACCGGCGCGCCGGTCGGGCGCGGCCTCGACCTCCTGCAGCCCCTTGAGCAGCATCTGCCAGAGCCGGCCGAGGAAGGGGATGGAGAGCATCTCCGCCAAAGCCGCGCCGCGGGTGCGCTCCATCTCCGGCAGCGCGCCGCTCTTGGCCAGAGAGGGCACGGATTTCATCCTGGTGAGCAGATGGGCGAGGCCGAGCAGGTCCGAGAGCAGCACGCCGGGATCGGCGCCGCGCTCATAGCTTTCATCGGAGATGCGCAGGGCGGCCTGGATGTCGCCTTTCACCACCGCATCCATGAGGTCGAAGACGAAGCCGCGATCCGCGAGGCCCAGCATGTCGGCGACCATCGGGCCGGAGATTTCGCTGGCATCCTCGGCACCACGGGCGATGGCTTGGTCCAGCAAGGAGAGACCATCCCGCACCGAGCCATCGGCGGCGCGGGCGACGAGGGTGATCGCGGCCTCGGAGATGGCGACGTTTTCGATGCCGGCGATGCGCGTGAAATGCGCGGCGAGGACTTCCACCGGCACGCGCTTGAGGTCGTAGCGCTGGCAGCGTGAGAGCACGGTGATCGGCACTTTGCGGATTTCCGTGGTGGCCAGCACGAATTTGATGTGCGGCGGCGGCTCCTCCAGGGTTTTCAGCAGCGCGTTGAACGCCGCCTTGGAGAGCATGTGCACCTCATCGATGATGAAGACTTTCACGCGCGCCGAGAGCGGCTTGAAGCGTGTGGCCTCGATGATCTCGCGGACATCGTCCACGCCGGTATTGGAGGCGGCGTCCATCTCCACCACGTCCGGATGACGGTCCGCCAAGATGGCTTTGCAATTCTCGCAGACGCCGCACGGGTCCGGGGTCGGCCCGCCGCTGCCATCCGCGCCGGTGCAGTTGAGGGCGCGGGCGAGGATGCGCGCGGTGGTGGTTTTGCCGACACCGCGCACGCCGGTGAGCATGAAGGCATGGGCGATGCGGTTCATCGCGAAGGCGTTGCGCAAGGTGCGCACCAGCGCGTCCTGGCCGATCAGGTCCGCGAAGGTGGTGGGGCGGTATTTGCGGGCCAGCACCCGGTAGGCGGCGGCCTGGGGGGCTTCCTGCGTCGGTTCCTCGCCGAACAGGTTGGGGCCCGGCGGCGGGGCGTCTGGCGCATCGTCGTCGAACATACCCATGTGTGGCGCGGACCTTGTAGCCAAAAGGAAGGTGGGAGACCGGACAACGACCCATGCGAAATCCGTTGTGGCTGCTGCCTTCCGGCCCTGACCAGGTTGGCGGGCCGCGATGTCCGCCGCCGATCTCCCGGGCCGATTATCGCCTGTGCGGCGTCTGGATGCAAGCTTGGCAGGGCAAAGGGGGCATGCCACATGAGCAGGCATGGATTTTACCATGAAAGATCAGCCGAATCATTATAGCGGCGGGGCGCTGGACCGGGCCGCGCAGCTGCGCGAGGACGCGGCCTGGCAGGAACGCGCCGGGGCCGATGCGGCGAGCCGGGTGGTGCTGCTGCATGATGGCCAGGTGCTGGTGGAGGACAATGAGGCCCCGCGTGCGCGGCTGCTCGCACCATTCCGCGCGCCGGATCTGTTCCTAGGTCTGGCCGAGGGGATCGCCTATTTCGCCTGTGACGTGACCGGCGAAGCACTGCCGGACGGTGTGGCGCAAGAGGATTTCGTGCCGCTGCGCGGGGTGAATGCGTTGCTGCCAGAGTTGGATGCAACCTTGCTGGCGACGGCGCGTGGCATGTTCAACTGGCGCCGCGCGCATAAATTCTGTCCGCTCTGTGGCGGCGCGATGCAGCCGGCGCGCGCCGGCTGGGTGCTGGCTTGCGCGGCTTGTGGCACGGCGCATTTTCCGCGCACGGATTCCGCCGTGATCATGCTGGCGACGCGCGGCGACCAGGCGCTGCTCGGCCAGTCGCATCGGTTTCCGCTGGAGAAGAATATGTATTCCACCCTTGCCGGCTTCGTGGAGCCGGGCGAGAGCCTGGAAGATGCGGTGCGCCGGGAAGTGTTCGAGGAAACCGGTGTGCGCGTCGGCGCGGTGTTTTATCACTCCAGCCAGCCCTGGCCGTTTCCGGCCTCCTTGATGCTGGGATTTCAGGCGGAGGCGATCAGTGAACAGATCGTTCTGCAGGAGGATGAGATGCGCGATGCGCGCTGGTTCAGCCGGGCGGAGATCCGCGACCATGCGGCTTTGGGCTTTGGCCTGCCCGGGCATGATTCCATCGCGCGGCGGCTGATCGAGGATTGGCTGGCCCAGGGGGCGTAGCGGCGAAGGGCGCATAAAAAAACAGGCGCGGGTGAGCGCGCCTGTTTTGCATTGCGTCGGCCGATGCGGCTTACTCGAAGGTCTCGGAGATCGAGGGCACGATGTCCATGGTCTCTTCAGCGAACACATCATTCATTTCCGGCGCGGGCGGCGGTGTCACCTTGGCGCGCGGCTTGCGCGGGGCGGCCGTCTTCTTGGCGGCGGTGGTGGTCTTCTTCACGGCCGGCTTCTTGGCGGCGGCGGTGGTCTTCTTCGCGGCCGGCTTCTTGGCGGCGGCGGTGGTCTTCTTCACGGCCGTCTTCTTGGCGGCTGCGGTGGTCTTCTTCGCGGCCGGTTTCTTGG
>NZ_JHYG01000012.1 GCF_000687875.1 Acidocella facilis ATCC 35904
TTAAGGCATCTCTGAATAAGGGTTGATTTTCAGGCCCGGCATTTTTGTCCGTTGGCGGAACGTCATTGGCGACGTCTTGGCTGATTGGTTTCGTTTGTATTGCCTGCTGAGGGCATTGAACCGCCGCATTTTTGCGGCTTGGCCAATCAGACGGGCATCAACTGTCTTCGGATCATGAACAAGTTGGCCAAAGAGCAGGCAACAAACAAGCGCTGGGCGTTCTTCTCCAGCCCTCGATAACGCAGCTTGGTGAACCCGAACACGCCCTTGATCACCGCGAAACAGTGCTCGACCTTGGCCCGCACCCGGGACTTGGTGCGGTTTCGCGCCTTTTGCGCCTCGTCCACCATGCCGCGATGCCGGTAGCGCCGGTTGGTGAAGTCCTTGGCGCGCGGGGCATGTTCGCGAATGACGTCGCGCTGGCCGCGGTAAGCCTGGTCGCCCCAGACGCGGGTTTCCTCGCCATGCAGCAGATCGCCCAGAACTGCGCTGTCATGCACGTTCGCCGCCGTTGCCACCACCGCGTGAATGATCTTGGTTTTGCTGTCCACGCCCACATGCGCCTTCATGCCGAAATACCATTGCTGTCCTTTGCGGGTCTGGTGCATCTCCGGATCGCGCCGGCCGGACGCATTCTTGGTCGAAGACGGTGCCGCGATAATCGTCGCGTCTACGATCGTGCCCGTGGATATCCTGATCCCGCGCGCTTCAAGGTGAGCATGAACCTGCTCAAACAGCACCCGCCCGAAATCGTGCACCTCCAGCAAGTGGCGGAATTTGCAGACCGTCGTCTCGTCGGGGACAGGCTCCTGACCCAGGTCAATACCAACAAAACGGCGCATCGAGGCCGATTCGTAAAGCGCTTCCTCAACCGCTGGGTCAGACAGGTTGAACCAATGCTGGAGAAAATGGATGCGCAACATCCGTCCAAGCCCAACAGGCCGGCGGCCCTTCCCGGCCTTCGGGTACACAGGCTCAATCAACGCGTAGAGATCGCCCCAGGGGATGACCTGCTCCATCTCCGCCAAAAATGCCGCACGCCGCGTCGTCTTGCCGTAACGCTCAAAGCCAACTCCGGCAAAGCTCGACTGACGCATGCAACCCTCTCCCCGCAAAAAAAATAGAGTGTAAGAAATGCCGCCGTTGCCCTTCAAGGTCACTTATTCAGAGGTGCCTTAAATGGCCAGTACGAAGGCAGAGCAACGGGCGAAACCTTTAATTATCAGGGCAAGACAGACATTCTGATAAAGTCAGAGGGAAGCAACATATTCGTCGCAGAGTGCAAGTTTTGGTATGGTGAAAAAGGCTTCTTGGAAACTGTCGATCAACTTCTTTCATACCTAAGTTGGCGAGACAGTAAATCAGCCATTTTAATTTTCAACAAGAACAAGCATTTCTCTAAGGTATTAGAGACTATCAAAACCGCATTAGAAAAGCACCCTCACAAAAAACGCGGCCCAAAAATCGAAAGCGATACAAGGGTTCGTTACGTAATGGGCCACCCAAATGACCATGCTCGGGAAATCTTTATGACTGTCATGGCTTTCGACATTCCTTCTCCAACACAATAGGTTGTTATATCATAACGTTAAATACTAGCACCACACGGAGGTCAGGTTATATCGGATTACAGGAGCGCTGGGCTTCAAGTTCCATGTGGAACATTCCAAGAACAAAACGCTCTCACCCCACCCGCCGGGCCCCAATAAGAAATTCCACATTCCCCTCCGGCCCTTTGATCGGGCTCGGCGTAATCCCCAGCACCTCCCAGCCCGGCAGCACCGTCTAGAAACGGGGACATCGCGGACGTGGCCTATTCCAAATGACGAGGCTACATAAATATACTCAATCCTGACGAGCTAAATATAGCTCAAGAGAGGCAAATCGGAAACTTGCCGCGAGAACGATCATGGAACGGATGCTTCACAATGCGGGTTAATTTGAAAAACTCTCTTTTTATTCTAGCTTTTTCCACAATCAGCCTTGCAACCGCCATGGCCGCCAGTACCTCCGTGCCGCCCCCGTCGGGGCAATGCGCGCATCTGGATCTGGACGCATCAAAGATTATCCCAAACACAATCTTTCCCGTAACGTTAAAGCCATATGGGGATGTTTGCTTTGTTGGCCATATCATCAATGATCCTCTTGGCGATGAGGGGATCAACCACCAAGCGCTGGATACAGCTTACATTGCCCTGAGCCTCTACCAGAACGGCAAAGACATCCACGACCTGACATGGCCAAACACGCCCGATTACGCCTGGAACACCCTCACGGCGGAGGTCAAATCAGTTGCCTTTCGCCGCCTGAGAGGCAGCAAATATACCGACATTATCGTCATCGGCGTATCAGGCGGCCCCAGTGGCCAGCCAATCTACCAGCCCCTCATCTACATCACGTCAAAAACCAAGATCACTTTTGATCAGACTTTGAGTGATCTCATGTCACAGGGCAATTACGCGACCATGCCGGCGCTATTAAAGGCAATCGACAGAGTTGGGGTGAAGCCACCGCCTGCCTCAGACGAATGAAACCTTCAACCGCAAACCCCTTCATAAACCACTGAAATCTAACGCGTTGTTATTTTAAACGCCAACCCATGTTCCACGTGGAACATTCCAAGAACAAAACGCTCTCACCCGACCCGCCTTGCCCCGATCAGAAATTCCACATTCCCCTCCGGCCCCTTGATCGGGCTCGGCGTAATCCCCAGCACCTCCCAGCCCGGCAGCGCGGAAAACCAGGCTTCGATCCGCGCGCAAACCTGCTCATGCACGGCCGGATCGCGCACCACCCCGCCTTTGCCCACCTGCTCCGGGCCGGCCTCGAATTGCGGTTTGATCAGCGCCACCGCGAAGGCGCCGGGCGCGCATAAGCCCAGCCCCGCCGGCAGCACCGTCTGCAGCCCGATAAAGCTGGCATCGCAGACAATCGCGCCGATCGGCTCCGGGATCTGTTCCGCGCTCAGATGCCGGGCATTGGTCTTCTCCATCACCACCACCCGCGGATCGGAGCGCAGCTTCCAGGCCAGCTGCCCATGCCCCACATCCACCGCGTAAACTTTTTCCGCCCCGTTGCTGAGCAGCACATCGGTAAACCCGCCGGTGGAGGCGCCGACATCCAGCCCGATCCGCCCGGCAGCCTCAAAGCCGAAATGCGCCAGCCCATGCGCCAGCTTCATGCCGCCGCGCGAAACCCAAGGGTGGTCCTGGCCTTTCACGGAAAGCTGCGCATCCTCCGGCAGCATATCCCCGGCCTTCGCCACCCGCGCCGTGCCGGCATAAACCAGCCCGGCCATAATCAAGGCCTGCGCCTTCGCCCGGCTCTCCACCAGCCCGCGCGCCACCAGCATCACATCCACACGCTGCTTGGCCATTATCTGCTGTCTCCGGGCATGGATTTGAAACGATAGGGGCTGGCGCTGGTGGTATCGGGGCTCAACGCCAGCCGGTGGGCGATCGGCGGGAAGGCGCGGGAGCGGCACTCCTGGCGCTCGCACAGCCGGCAGGACAGCCCGATCCCCACCGCCGCCCCGGCCAGGTCCAGCCCGTCGCCATAGACGATGCTG
Organism: Acidocella facilis ATCC 35904; assembly: GCF_000687875.1. Classification (GTDB taxonomy): domain Bacteria; phylum Pseudomonadota; class Alphaproteobacteria; order Acetobacterales; family Acetobacteraceae; genus Acidocella; species Acidocella facilis. The sequence goes on from NZ_JHYG01000012.1 coordinate 3,569, forward strand.
CGCGCATGCGACACATCGCACCCCATGGCGACCACCCGCACCGGCGGCGGCTCCCCCCAGCGTGCCGGGCGGCCGGTGATGGCGCGGGCGAAGCAGAGAAAGGTCTCGGTGGCGGAAAGCTGCGCCACCTGCACGCGGATGGCGCCGGGCGTGGCGAAGGCCGAATGCGCCACCCAACGCGGGCAGGTGCCGCCATAGCGCATGAACGGAAAGCCGGCAGCGGAAAACCGCTTGCTGACATTCCCCGCCGCATCCACCCGCAGAAAGAAAAACGGCACCCCGCGCTGCCCGGCCCGCTGCATGGAGGAAAGCCGCTGGCAGGCCTGCTCATAGGAAACCCCAAACCGCGCGGCCAGCCCGTCAACATCGTAGCGCAACGATTGCGCGGCTTCGAGAAACGACTCGTAGGGCATCATCAAGGCGGCGGCGATATAGTTCAGCAGCCCGATGCGCAGCAGCTCGGCGGCGTCGCGCGTCGTCGGCTCGGCGCGTTTGACGATCGCCTCCACCGGGGCGCGGGCTTCCAGCAGGGCGAGCTGAAAGGCCATCTGAAACCCCCGGCTCTCGCGCGGCAGATCCTCCGAGAGGGTGAGCATCCGATTGGCGGCGTCGAACACCCGCAAGCTACCCGGCAGCGGCCGCACCTGCACCACCAGCCCGTGCTGGCGCCGCAACCGCTCCGCCAGCGCGTGCGAGGAGCCAAAGCCCGCCACATCCAGCGTCTTGCCGATCGCCTCGGCGGCGTCCTCCAGCGCCGGGAAATGGTTTTCATGGGCGTGGAAGAAATCCCGCACCTCCTCATTGGGGAGCAAAATCTTGCGGCCAGATGGCAGGGTAATCCCCGTCCCCTCCTCTCGCGCCCCGGCAAGTGCGCGATGCAGCGCCAGGACGGCGCGGGCGGCATTCGGGGCGGCGGCGAGGGCCTGGAGCTCGCTTTCCGGCACCGCGTCCGCGCCCAATTGCGGGTCGGTGAAGACCTCGCGCAGCGCCACCTCGAACTCGCGCTCCTGGGTGCCGGAGAGGGCGGCGAGGTCCACTTTCAGCGTCTCGGTCAGCTTGAACAAAAGCGAGGCGGTGACGTTGCGCTGGTCATGCTCGACCAGGTTCAGATAGGAGGTTGAAATCCCCAGCTTCTGCGCAAGGCCTTGCTGGGTGAAGCCCTGCTCCATCCGCAGCCGCCGGATGGTCTTGCCGATCATCACTTTTGACATGTTTTACATTTTGCAAAAATTTACAGTAAAGTCACGCACAGATTTCGCCGGATCGGGCGAAAAACCGCTCGCGCAATCGCCGTGGTGTAAATAAATTCACTCTTACCTTCACTGGTCCGGCGACCTCTCCATGCACCTTCCAACGCCGGATTGGTGAAGGCTCTGCTCTCAACCCATGGAGTGTCACTATGCGTAACCAGATGAACCCCTGCTTCTCTCCCGACGGTCTCGGCGGGAACGGTGTGGTGGTGGCGCGTGACGCCCGCGCCAGCGGCCGCTCGCCCCAGCCCACCCCGACCCACCGCCGCGCGGAGACCAACCATGAGCACCATGCTGATTTTGACAATTACGATGATGGCCTGGTCCATGGCCATTTCTGGGCCATGTCTTCGACCGTCCGCTAGAGCGCTTTCAGGCTGACCGTAAACGGTCAGCGCGCTCTAGCTCTTTATTTTAACGAGCAACTTTATGACCCTGAATGATTCCAGTCAGGGTCATGTTGCTCTAAAAAACCATAAGAAAAACGCCAGGTTTAGGGATGGCAGGACGGCCCCCGGTTCCACCGCCGGGGGCCGTTTTTGCGCCGGCGCAGCCAGCGTTGCACCGGCTGGTCCAGCCAGAGCGTGGCCGCGGTGCACAGCGCGTAGATCATTAGAATAACCGCCAGCAGCGCCCAGGGCTGGGCTGCGCCGCCCAGCTGCAGCCGGCCTTTGCCCCAAGCCAGCAGCAGCGCCAGGATGACCATGTGCAGGATGTAGAGCGGGTAGGAGAGCTGCCCCAGCCCACGCGCCAGCCGGCCGGTGCGCAAGGCGCCGCGGCGCTCCAGCCCGGCCAGGGCCAGGATCACCGCACCAAAGCCGATCGCCGCGCAGCCGGCCTTCAGCGCCTTGTCCAGCGGCGCATCCCCAAACGAAACCAACGCCCCCGGCAGCGCGAAGGCGATGCCGAGCCCCAGCAGCGCCAGGCAGGCCGGCGGCTTCAGGCTGTGCCGATGATACAGCCACGCCGCCAGCAACCCGCCGAAAAACAGCAGATCCGTACTGGTGAACAGCCCGCCCGCCGCAGGCGCGCCCAGCGCCGCCGGCCAGGCCAGCCGGGCCAGGATCGCCAACGCCCAGACCCCCAGCACCCAGCACGCCAGCCCCGGCAGCAGGCAGAGGCCGAACAGCAGGTAGAAGCCGATTTCGTAACGCAGCGTCCAGGCCGGGGCGACCCATTCATCATGCGCCCCAGGCCAGAGCGTGATCAGCGGCGCCAGCAAGGCCGGGCGCAGGGCGGCGTGCCAGAGCAGCATCGCCCCCGCCAGCGCCAGCCAATAGACGGGGTAGATGCGGCAGGCCCGGCGCCACCAGAAGCGCAGCGTGGCATAAGGCCGGCCAAAATCGTCGCGATGCGCGTGCAGCATGACAAAGCCGCTGAGCACGAAGAAATACTGGATGGCCGGCAGCGGCAGCAACGCCAGCAGGCCGGAGGCCGGGCGCGGGTGTGCGCTGAGCTGGCCGACCGCCCAGCTGGCATGGAACAGGGCGACGACAGATGCGGCGATGAAGCGCCCCAGCTCCAATGTTCCCAGTTTGGCGCGAGCTTGTTGCGGCACGCCTTTGGCTACACAGCATTTGCCCGCTTGGCAAACCGCCCGCTTGGGTGTGAAATCCCGCCATGTCCGCCCGGCCCTTTCTGCTCACACCGGATCTGCTGCTCCGCGCCTACCGGCTCGGGCTGTTTCCGATGGCGGAATCGCGCGAGAGCCGGACTTTGCATTGGCTGGACCCGGATGCGCGCGGGGTGCTGCCGCTGCATGGGTTTCACATCTCCCACAGCCTGATGAAGACGCTGCGCGGCAACCGCTTCACCGTTACCGCCGATGCGGATTTCGCCGGCACCATCGCCGCCTGCGCGGCGTCGCGCGAAAACCGGCCAGAGACCTGGATCAATCACGAGATCGAGACCCTGTTCACCGCGCTGTTCCGGCTGGGCTTCGCGCATAGTGTCGAAACCTGGGAGGATGGCAGGCTGGTCGGCGGGCTGTATGGCGCGGCGCTGGGCGGGGCGTTTTTCGGCGAGAGCATGTTCTCCACCGCGACGGATGCCTCCAAGGTGGCGCTGGCGCATCTGGTGGCGCGGCTGCGCCTGGGCGGTTATGTGCTGCTGGATACGCAATTCATCACCAGCCATCTCGCCCGCTTCGGCGCGCATGAGGTGCCGCGCGCGCGCTATCACGCGCTGCTGGCGGAGGCGCTGGAGCATCCCGCCCGGTTTCCAGACCGCCCCGATCCCGCCGCATTGCTGCGCGAGTTTGAGGCCATCCGAAAAGAGGTTCCATGAAATATCTGCTTCTCGCCGCCTGCGCGGCCCTGATTCCCGGCCTCGCCGCCGCCGCCCCGGCCTTTCTGCCGACGCGCGATGTGCAGGTGGATTACACCCTCTCAGGCACCGGCCAGGCGCCGCAGAATTACCAGCTCAGCTACAACGCCCAGCACCAGCTGGCGCGGGTGGACAGCCCGAACGGGTTTTTCGTGCTGGCGGATCTGCCGCGCGGCGAGGCGAAGCTGGTGGTGCCGGCCTTGCACGCCATTGTCAGCGCGCCGGATTTTTCGGCGCTGACCGCCGAGATCAGCCAGGCGGACGGGGCGAATTTCAGCCCGCTGGGGCAAGGGCATTATGCCGGGCTGGAATGCCGGAATTATCTGGTGACGGACCAGCACGGTTCCGCCACGGCGTGCCTGACGCGCGATGGGGTGGTTCTGCATTTTGTCGGGCATGATGCGCATGGCGGGGCGGATGTGACCGCGACCTCGGTGAATTTCGGGCCGCAGCCAGCGGACGGGTTTGTGCCGCCGCCCGGCTTCGCGCCGCTGAACTTGCCGCCGGGGGCGGTGGCGGCGCTGCTGCAGCAGCATTAGTTGTAAAAGTTTTTGGTGCCGGTTTTTTCAAAAAGCGGCGAAAAACGTTTGGGGTGGTGGCAACGCCGTCGTCACCACCCCAAACGTTTCTGGGGACTCTTTGAAAAAAGTCCCCAGACCCCCAAAAACTTTTATTAACTTTACGGCTTCAGCCGGTAGCCGGTGCGGAAAATCCACCAGATCGCCGCCAGGCACGCCGCCATGAAGCCCAGCGTGCAGGCCAGGCTGGTCATCACCCTTACATCCGCCGCGCCATAGAAGCTCCACCGAAACCCGCTGATCAGATACACCACCGGATTGAACAGATTGAGCGTGCGCCAGGGTTCGGGCAGCATGTCGATGGAATAGAAGGCCCCACCCAGGAAGGTGAGCGGGGTGACGATGATGGCGGGGATGATCGAGAGCTGTTCGAAATTGCGCGCCCAGATGCCGATGATGAAGCCGAACAGGCTGAAGGTGATCGAGGTGAGCAGCATGAACGCCACCATCCAGACCGGATGCAGGATTTGCAGCTTGATGAAAAAGCTCGCGGTGATCAGGATGATCAGCCCCAGCAGCACGGATTTCGTCGCCGCGGCGCCGACATAGGCCGTCACCGTCTCGAAGGCCGAAAGCGGGGCCGAGAGGATTTCGAAAATCGCCTTGGTGAAGATCGGGAAATAGAAGCCGACCGAGGCGTTGGAGATGCTCTGCGTCAGCAGCGTCAGCATGATCAGGCCGGGGACGATGAAGGCGCCATAGCCCACACCCTGCACGCTGTGCATATGCGAGCCCACCGCCCCGCCGAAGACGACGAAATACAGGATGGTGGTGATTACCGGGGTGGCGATGCTCTGCCAGAAGGTGCGGCGCATGCGCGCCATCTCGGCGCGATAGACTGTCCAAACGCCACGGGGGTTGAAGCGGGCATTCATGCTTTCTGCTCCACCAGAGTCAGGAAAATATCTTCAAGCGAGCTGCGGCCGGTTTCCAGATCGGTGAAATCCAGCCCCAGCTCGCCGAGGGCGCGCAGCAGATCCTGCACGCCGTTCTCGGTCGTGTTCGCGTCGAAATGATAGACCAGACAGCGCCCATCCTCCGCCAGCTCCAAATTCCAGCGGCTCAGGCTTGCGGGGATCTCGGCCAGAGGCCGCGCCAGCTCCAGCCTCAGCCGGCGCTTGCCGAAGCGGTGCATCAAGGCGGCGGTCTGCTCGACCAGAAGCAGCTTGCCATCGGCGATGACGCCGACCCGGTCCGCCATCTCCTCGGCTTCCTGGATGTAATGGGTGGTGAGAATGATGGTGACACCGCGCTGGCGCAGGCTGCGCACCAGCACCCACATGTCGCGGCGCAGATTCACATCCACCCCCGCCGTCGGCTCGTCCAGGAACAGCAGCTTGGGCTCATGCGCCAGCGCCTTGGCGATCATCACCCGGCGCTTCATGCCGCCGGAGAGCTCCAGGATGCGGGCATGGCGCTTGTCCCACAGCGTCAGGTCGCGCAGCAGCGTCTCGATGAAGCCGTTATCCGGCTTCAGCCCGAACAGGCCGCGGCTGAAGCGCACCGTGTCCCAGACCGTGGCGAAAATCTCCAGCGAGATATCCTGCGGCACCAGCCCGATGGCCGAGCGGGCGGCGCGGTACTCGCGGTTGATCTCGTGCCCGTCGATCCGCACCTCGCCGGCGCTGGCGCGCACCAGCCCGCAAATGATGCTGATCAGCGTCGTCTTGCCGGCGCCGTTGGGGCCGAGCAGGGCGAAAATCTCGCCCTTGGCGATGTCGAGATCGACCCCGTCCAAGGCGACGAACCCGGTATCGTAGGCCTTGCGCAGCCCCGAGACGGTGATGATGGATGACATGCGGCTCCCCGTTAGAGCAACATCCGGTCAAACGGAATCGTTTGATCGGATAAAGTTGCTCGCTAAACCAAAGCTGAGAGCATCAAGCTCAAGGCTTGATGCTCTCAGGCCGCGCCGATGGGTGACGCGGCGCCGTTTATATAGGGTGGCGCCGTCCATAAACACCCCGCATCGCGCAAACCCGGCCGGGGCGATGGGGGGCCGTTGGCCCCGAAATTTAAGCCAGGCGGGCCGTGGGGGTGATCTGCTTCGGGTCGGTGCGCAGCTCGATCAGCGCCGGCTTGCCGGCGGCCAGGGCCCGCGCGAAGGCGGCGGGGAAGGCGTCGGTTGCCTCCACCAGCTCGGCATGCGCGCCATAAGCCTTCGCCAGCGCCACGAAATCCGGGTTGTGCAGATCGGTGGCGCTGACGCGGCCGGGATATTCGCGCTCCTGATGCATGCGGATGGTGCCCAGCATGTTGTTGTTCACCAGCAGCACGATCAGCGGGGCGTTGAACTGCACCGCCGTCGCCAGCTCCTGCGCGTACATCATGAAGCAGCCATCGCCGGCGACACAGATGGAGATGCGGTCGCGGTCCTGCAGCTTCGCCGCCACCGCGGCGGGGAAGCCATAGCCCATGGCGCCGTTGGTGGGGGCCAGCGCCGTGCGCGGCTGCCGGTAGCGGTAATAGCGATGCACCCAGACGGTATAATTGCCCGCCCCGTTGGCGATGGTGGCGTTATCCGGCAGCGTTTGGTTGAGATGGCCGATCACCTGCGCCAGATCCACACCCTGGATCTCCGGATTGGGCTGCGGGGTGGAATGGGCGCGGTAATCCGCGTTCGCGGCCTGGGTCCAGCCCCCCCAGGGCACGCTGGCCGGGGCGGGCAATTCCGCCAGCGCCTTCGCCGCCAGGGAGAGCCCGGCCAGCACCGGCAGCTCCGCCTGATAGACCCGGCCCAGCTCCTGCGGGTCCGGATGGATATGAATCATTGGCTGCGCGGGCTTGGGGGATTGGATCAGCGTATAGCCGGCGGAGACCGTCTCCGAGAGGCGCGAGCCGATGACCAGCAGCAGATCGCTCTCCTGCACCCGCCTGGTGAGGGCCGGCGCGGTGCCGAGGCCGAGCTGGCCGGCATAATGCGGGTCGCGATTATCGAACAGATCCTGCCGGCGGAAAGAGGCAGCGACCGGCAGGTTGAACTTGTCCACGAAACGGGCGAGGGCCTTGCTGCCGGCCTCGTCCCAGCCGGTGCCGCCCAGGATCACCAGCGGTTGCTTCGCCTTGGCCAGCATCGCGCCGATCTCGGCGATCGCCGCCGCATCCAGGGCGGCATGGGCGATGCGCACGGCGGGCGCCGGGGACACGGCGGCGCTGGCAAACATCACATCCTCCGGCAGCGCCACCACCACCGGGCCGGGACGGCCGGACATCGCCACCGCGAAGGCGCGGGAGACGATTTCGGGGATGCGCGCGGCATCGTCGATCTCGGTGACCCATTTGGCCACTTCGCCGCCGAACATCTGGCGGTAATCCATTTCCTGGAAGCCCTCGCGGCCCATCGCGGCGCGCTCCACCTGGCCGATGAACAGGATCATCGGGGTGGAATCCTGCCGTGCGGTATGCACGCCATTGGCGGCATGGGTCGCACCTGGGCCACGGGTGACGAAGCAGATGCCCGGCCGGCCGGTCAGCTTGCCATAGGCGTCCGCCATGTTGGAGGCGGCACCCTCATGCCGGGTGACGATGGTGCGGATCTGGGGCGTGTCATAAAGCGCGTCCAGCACCGGCAGATAGCTCTCGCCCGGCACGCAATAGACCGTATCGACGCCATTGCGCCGCAGCGCATCGACCAGGATGAAGCCGCCATTGCGGGCCTGAATGGGCTGGGGGGTGAGGGTGTCAGGCATCGCGCTTCGCTCCGGTTCGGGGTGAGATCGCGGCCGCCGCGCGGGCCGCGAGGAAAGACATGATGCGGACAGACGGCGCATGCCGCGAATGGCGACCATTCAAACCAGCTATGAGCATAATGACAACCACAAGAAAACAGTCTTTTGCGCGGCGTTTTTGCGGGGTGTCGCCATGGCGCGCCCGATCAAAATTGGTTATAATCAATTACAAATTTTTAGACAACATTGAGGAACATGGCATGGAACTGACCGGCGACTTACTGATCGGCGCGACCACCGCGCGCGGCACGGCACAGAGCTTCTCCGGGGTGGATGCCAGCAGCGGCGCGGTGCTGGCGCCCGCTTATGGCGGTGCCACGCCAGAGGATGTGGCCCGCGCCTGCGCGCTGGCGCAAGCGGCCTTCGCCCCCTACCGTGCCACCAGCCCGCAAGCCCGCGCCGCGTTTCTGGAGCTGGCGGCGGCGAAGATCGACGCGCTGGGCGATACGCTGACGGACCGCGCCTGCGCCGAGACCGGCCTGCCGCGGGCGCGCATCGAGGGCGAGCGCGGCCGCACCGTCGGCCAGCTGCGGCTCTTCGCCAAGGAGGTGCTGGAGGGCGGCTGGCAGGATGTGCGGATCGACCCGGCTCTGCCCGAGCGCAAGCCGCTGCCCCGGCCGGATCTACGGTTGCGGATGATCCCGCTTGGGCCGGTGGCGGTGTTCGGCGCCTCCAATTTCCCGCTGGCCTTCTCGGTGGCGGGAGGTGACACCGCCTCGGCTCTGGCCGCCGGCTGCCCGGTGGTGGTGAAGGCGCATCCGGCGCATCCCGGCACCTCGGAGCTGGTCGGCCGCGCCATCCAGGCGGCGGTGAAGGAGGCCGGGCTGCATGAGGGCGTGTTCTCGCTGCTGTTCGGCGTCGGCGATGCGCTGGGCCAGGCGCTGGTGAGCGATGCGCGGATCAAGGCGGTGGGCTTCACCGGCTCGCGCGGCGGCGGGCTGGCTTTGGGCAAGCTGGCGGCGGCGCGCCAGGAGCCGATCCCGGTTTACGCGGAGATGAGCAGCATCAACCCCGTGCTGCTCCTCCCCGGCGCGCTGGCGGCCAATGGCGCGGCGCTGGGCAGTGCCTTTGCCGGCTCGCTAACCATGGGGGCGGGGCAGTTCTGCACCAATCCCGGCCTGCTGCTGGCCACCCCCGGGCCCGGTCTGGAGGATTTCGTGGCCGCCGCCAGCGCCGCCATCAACGCCGCCCCGGCCGCGACCATGCTGCATAAGGGCATTCTGGCGGCGTATGAAAAAGGCGTCGCCCATCATGCGGCGACGGCGGGGGTGGAGCGGCTCGCCGCCGGGCAGACCGGCGCCAATGCCGCGCAGCCGGTGTTCTTCCGCACCAAGGCGGAAAATTTCATCGCCAACCCCAACCTCGCCGACGAGATTTTCGGCGCCGCCGGGTTGCTGGTGGAAGGGACGGATGATGAGGCGCTGGCGGCTTTGCTGCGCGGGCTGGAAGGCCAGCTCACCATCACCGTGCACATGACCGAGGCGGACGAGGCTTTGTTCGCCAGGCTGCTGCCGCTGCTGGAGGAAAAAGCTGGGCGGATTCTGGTGAATGGCTGGCCGACCGGGGTGGAGGTCTGCCACGCCATGGTGCATGGCGGGCCCTTCCCCGCCACCTCGGACGCGCGCACCACCTCCGTCGGCACGCTGGCGATCCGGCGGTTCCTACGGCCGGTCTGTTATCAGAATGTCGCGGAAAAGCTGCTGCCGGAAGCGGTGCGGGATGCGAATCCGTACGGGATCGCGCGGCGGATGGATGGCACGCTGACGCTGGCGTAAAAAGTTTTTTGGTGCCGCTTTTTTTCAAAAAAGCGGCGAAAACGTCTGGGGTGGTGGCAGAGACGTTGCCACCACCCCAGACGTTCGTGGGAACTTTTTGAAAAAAGTTCCCACAACCTCAAAAACTTTTGAGACTTAAGGCATCATTGGCGGCACGAAGGTCAGCGTCTGCGCGAACAGCCAGAGCATGAACAGCACCAGCGGCACATGCACGATCAGCTGCAGGAAGGTGAAGCCGACAATGTCCCGCGCCTTCAAGGACAGCACGCCCAGCAGCGGCAGCATCCAGAACGGGTTGATCAGGTTCGGCAGCGCCTCCGCGGCGTTATAGACCTGCACCGCCCAGCCCAGATGCACCTTCAGATCCGCCGCCGCCTTCATCACATAGGGCGCCTCGATGATCCATTTGCCGCCGCCCGAGGGCACGAAGAAGCCGAGAATGGCGGAGTAGGCGCCCATCACCACTGGGAAGGAGCCCGTGGTCGTCGCCGCCACGAAGCCATGCGCGATCAGCTCGGCCAGGCTATGCCCGCCGGCCCCCTTGGCGGTGGTCATGATCGCGGCGATGGCGCCGTAAAGCGGGAACTGGATCAGCACCCCGGTCGTCGCCGGCACCGCTTTCGCCACCGCGTTGAGGAAAGCTTTCGGGCGCCAATGCAGCAGCAGCCCGGCCATCAGGAAGATCAGGTTATAGGTGTTGAGATTGGCGATGGCATTGGCGCCATGGGCGGCGAATTGCTGCCAGCCCCAGCCGGCGGCCATCAGCACCACCAGAATGGTGATCAGAGGTGAATATTCCAGCCACTCGCCCGGCCGGGTGCGCGGCGGCAGCACCGGCACCGCGAGCCCCGGCTCGATGCCCAGCTGCTCGGCGGTGACGGCCTTGTCGCCGGTCGGGGTGGAGAAACGGCAGATCAGCACCGAGACCACCACCAGCACCGCCGCCATGGTCATTGACTGCCAGAGGAAGATGGTCTGGGTGAAGGGCAGCACGCCGGTGATCGCCAGCAGCGGCTTCGGCAGGCTGGCCGGGTTGGCCTGCAGCTGCGCCGCCGAGGAGGTGAGGCCCAGCGCCCAGGTCGCGCCCAGGCCGAGATAGCCCGCCGCCCCCGCGGCGCGATAATCCATCCGCAAATCGCCGCGGGCCGCCATCGCCCGCGCCAGCAGCCCGCTGAACACCAGGCTGAGGCCCCAATTGAGGAAGGAGGTGCCCATGCTGATGAAGGCGATGAAGGCCACCGCCCCCGGCCCGCTGCGCGGCAGGCTGGCCAGCCAGTTGATCAGCCGCGCCGCCGGGGCGGAGGTGGCGATGACGTAGCCGGTGATGACGATGAACGCCATCTGCATCGAGAACACGATGAAGCTCCAGAACCCGTCGCCAAAAGCCCCTACCACCGCCACCGGCTTGGCGCCGATCAGCAATGCCGCGCCGGCCACCACGATCAACGCCAGCGCGGCGAAGATATAAGCGTCCGGAAACCAATATTCCGCCCAGCTGGTGAAGCGCAGGGCGAGGCTGGCGGCCAGCCCCGTGCGTTGTGTCTCGTCTTTGCTCGCGCTCATCTTTATCCCGTTCTTTGTTATCGTTCAGTCCCCAGACGGCAGGCGCTTTTTGCGGCGCCGGCCGGCGCTCTATACGCGCGGATCGCGGCGTTTAGATCACGCGCGCCGCACCGCCCTATATATGAACACCCGGCCGCACGCCGTCACCAGCCCCTCTGTCTCCGGCATATTGGGCTTGAAACCGCCGGTCAGATCAAGATGCGCGCCAGGGTGCGGCCCATCCACCCGGATTGGCCGTTCACGAGGATGCTGAGTTTTATGGCGAAGGGGGGGGGAAGGCGCGCTCAGCCGAGCCGCACGCCGCTCTCGGGATCGAACAGGAAGGCCTTGCCGGGGGCGACACCCAGCCGCAGCGTCTCGCCCATTTGCGGCCTGGTATCCGGCGCCACCCGGGCAATGCAGCGCACCGCGCCGACGTTGAAATGCACCAGCGTATCCGCCCCCAGCGGCTCGACCAGCAGGATTTGCGCCGCCAGCCCGCCCTCACCCGCCGGCTCGAAATGCTCCGGGCGGATGCCCAGCACCGCCGGGCCGCGCCGCGTGGTGAGCACCGGCAATAATGTGCCATCCTCCAGCCGCGCGCCGCCCGCCTCCAGCGTCACCGGCAGGAAATTCATCGAAGGCGAGCCGATGAAACCGGCGACGAAGCGGTTGGCGGGGGTGCTGTAGATCTGCTCAGGCGTGCCGACCTGCTGGATGACGCCGCCGCGCAGCACCACGATGCGGTCCGCCATCGTCATCGCTTCCACCTGGTCGTGGGTGACGAAGACCATGGTGGTTTGCAGACGCTGTGACAGCGCCTTGATCTCGCCGCGCACCTGGCCGCGCAGCTGGGCGTCGAGATTGGAGAGCGGCTCGTCGAACAGAAAGACCTGCGGGTCGCGCACCACGGCGCGGCCCATGGCGACACGCTGGCGCTGCCCGCCGGAGAGATCGCGCGGGCGGCGCTTGAGCAACGGCTCGATCTCCAGCATCCGCGCCGCCGCCAGCACCCGCGTTTCGATATCCGCCTTCGCCGCGTGGCGCATTTCCAGCCCGAAGGCCATGTTCTGATAGACCGTCATATGCGGGTAGAGCGCGTAATCCTGGAACACCATGGCGATGTCGCGCTGCGCCGGGGTGAGGTCGTTCACCCGGCGATCGCCGATGAACAGATCGCCCTCGGTGATCGGCTCCAGCCCGGCGATGATGCGCAGCAGCGTGGATTTGCCGCAGCCCGAGGGGCCGACAAACACCATGAATTCATGATCGTTGATTTCGAGATCCAGCGAGGGGATCACATCATGCGTGCCGAACCGCTTGCGCAGACCCTGCAATCTTACCGAAGCCATGCCTTACCCCTTCACTGCGCCAAGAGTGAGCCCCGCGACCAGCCAGCGCTGCACGGCGATGGCGAGCACCAGAGGCGGCAGCGCGATCAATGTCGCCGCCGCCATCAGCCCGCCCCAATCGGTCGAGCCCTCGCCGATATAGTTGAACGCCGCCACCACCAGCGGCTTGGTGCCTTCATCCGAGAGCACCAGCGCGAACAGGAAATAATTCCAGGAAAATACGAAGCCGAGAATGGTGGCGATGACCAGACCGGACGAGACCAAAGGCAGCGCCACCCGCCAGAGGCTGCGCAGCACCCCGCACCCATCCACCAGCGCCGCCTCCAGAATGCTGCGCGGAATTGCATCGAAAGCCGGCAGCAGCACCCAGATCACGATCGGCAAGGTGATCGCCGCTTGCGTGAGGATCAACGCCGCGTAGGTGCCAACCAGCCCCAGTGCCTTGAACACCACATACCAGGGCACCAGGAACAAGGTGCCCGGCGCCATGCGCGCGGAGAGCGTCACCAAAGCCGGCCAGCTGGAGCGCGTGACCGAGGCCGCGTAGGCGGCAGGGATGCCCAGCGCCAGCCCCAAGATCGTCGAAGCGCCGCTTTCGATCAGCGAATTGCGCGCATAGGCGAAAAAAGGCGTGGTCTCCAGCAGATGGGTGTAATTCTCCAGCGTCGGCTTGAACAGGAAGCTCGGCGGGTAGGCGGTGACATCGGCCGAGGATTTCAGTGAGGACATCACCATCCAGACGATCGGAAACAGGATGCCCAGCGCCACCACGACCAGCTGCGCCACCACCAATATATGCAGGATGCGCTTGTTCATCGCCGCCTCACCACGCCACGGCTTTGCGCAGCCGGTTGAGCGACAGCACCACGCCGAACACCATCGCCGTCAACGTCACCGCCAAAGCGCTGGCATAGCCGAACTGGAACAGCTCAAAGCCGATATGGAAGCCGAGCACGTTCAACGTATCGGAGGCATCCAGCGGGCCGCCCTGGGTGGTGACATAGATGATGTCGAAGAACCGCAAGAGATCGACGCTGCGCAAGATCGCCGCCGTCATCAGCGTCGGCAGCAAAAGCGGCAAGGTGATGCGCCAGAATACCAGATGCGCCGGCGCGCCGTCGATCTTCGCCGCCTCATAGACGCTGGGCGGCAGCGATTGCAGCCCGCCGAGGACAATCAGCGCCACGAACGGCGTCCATTGCCAGGTATCGATCAGCGCGATGGTCGGGATCACCCATTGCGGCGAAGCGAGCCAGGCGGAGGGCGGCAGGCCGAACAGGCTGAGAATCCAGTTCGCCGCCCCCAGCGACGGATCGAGAATGACCAGGAACATCATGCCGACCACGACCGGCGGCACCATGAAGGGCGAGATCAGGATCGAGCGCAGGATGGCGGGCATGCGGCGGGCGTGGAACAGCAGCAGCGCCAGATAGGTGCCGGCGATGAGCTGCAACGCCAGTGACAAAAGATACAGCGCCAGGCTGACCTCGATGCTGTTCCAGAAACTGCCCGAATGGAAAAGCTGCGCGTAATTGGCGAGGCCGGCGAATTGCGTGGCATGGCCCAGCGGCGCGCTGCGGAAGCTCAGCCAGATCGTATAGCCGACCGGAAACACCACCATCAACGCGGTGAAAAACACCGCCGGCAGCGAGAGCAGAGCGATGGCGCCGCGCTGGCGCGAGGAAGCGGACAAGCTCATGCCTCACCCCGCCAGAAAGCCGCCATCCGCATTCACCACCGTGCCGGTGATGTAGGCGGAAGCGGGCATGCAGAGAAACGCGACGGCGCCGGCCACATCCTCCGGCTGGCCCCAGCGCTTGAAGGCGGTGCGTTCGGCGATGCGCTGATAATGCGCTTTATCCTTGCGGCCTTCAGCATTGAGCGTGGTTTCGATATAGCCCGGGGCGACGGCATTCACCCTGATCCCCTCTTCGGCCCAGGCCAGCGCCAGCGCCTTGGTCAACATCACCACCCCGCCCTTGCTCGCACAATAGGCGGGCAGGCGCGGCAGTGCGGCAAACGCATTCATCGAGGCGATATTGACGATGCTGCCACGCTGTTTTGCCAACCCGTCGCGAAAGGCGCTGCACACACGGAAGCTGCCGGTAAGGTTCACATCCAGCACCTGCTGGAACACCGCGACATCGAATTCCAGATCCCGCTTGAGTATTCCGGCGCAATTCACCACCGCATCGATGCGCGTGAAGCCCTTGGCAAAATCCCGCACCGCCGCATCGTCGGTCACGTCCAGCACCGCCAGACGCAGCCGCTCATGCGCGGGAAGCGAGGTGGCGCTGATAGCCGCCTCATTCACCCCGGTCGCGGTAACGCGAGCCCCAAGCTCAAGAAACTGCGCCGAGATCGCCGCGCCGATGTCGCCGCACCCGCCAATGACGGCGACATGAAACCCATCACCCAGGGCAAAGGAGGAGGACAGCACTTATTTTTTGTCTTTCGCGATCAGCGCGTTCAACGACTGATCGGCCGGGGCACAGGCGGCATCCGGCTTGTCGGAGCCGACAATCACCTTGTCCACGGCCTCGCCGATATATTGCCGGGATTCTGGATTATCGGTGATCGGGTAGCCGACATTGGAGGTGCCGGTATTGGCGAGCTGGTTAACCGCATTCTGCCAGACCTGCCGAACGGGTGCGGCAGCCAGCCAGGCTTTCACCTGCGGATCCTGCGCGATGGCGGGGCGCGGCGCGGCGATGCCGGCGATCTCGTCCTTGGCCTGAATGGCCGGGCTGGTCGCCCATTGGATCAGATACCAGGCGGCGCCTTTGTGGGTGCTGTAAGGCGACATCGCCAAACCCCAGGCGATGGCGGTGGGGTGCGAGCCGCCCGGCCCCGGCGGCAGCAGCGCGATACCGGTATCGTTCAGCCGCGCCCCACCCTGCATCACATCCGAAAGTTCGTTTGAGGACTCAAACGCCATCGCGGCGCGGCCATCGCGATAGAGCGAGGAGATCTGGTAGAAGCTGTAATTGACCACGCCGAGCGGGCCGTAATGTTTCTGCAGATCGCCATAGAGCGACAGCGCCGAAAGCCCGGCCGGGCTGCACAGGCCGGATTTGCCGTTTTCGATATAATGCCCACCCATATTGTGGAAGAACACGCTGTAGGTATAGGCCAGCGCATCACGCAAGCCGCGTGAGACGAAGGGCGTGGTGGCGGCATTGCATTTTTTCAGCGCCTTGGCGGTGTCCAGCATGCCGGAGAGGCTGGCCGGCACGGTGAGATTGCATTTTTTGAAAATATCCGTGCGATAATACAGCACCGGGCCTTCAATGTTCATCGGGATGCTGGTCAGCTTGCCATCGAAGGTCGCGGCTTTCAGCAAAGCCGGGCTCAAGCCGGCGAAATCATAGTCGGGGCTTGCATCCTTGGTCATCGGCGCCAGATCCGTGTACCAGCCCGCGCCGGAGAATTGCTGGCCTTCGCGCGAGGGCAGCGTCATGAACACATCCACCTGGGAGCTGTTGGAGTCCAGCACCGTCACCAGGCGCTGGCGCATCTGCTGCTCGGTGAAGATATCGACCTTGACGTTGATCCCTGTCAGCTTCTCAAACGCCGCGACATTATTGGCGATGACCTGGCCGATCGGGTTATTATCGACCAGCACATCCAGCGTCTGGCCTTTATATTTCTGCCAGTCGAACCCGGCGGCGTGGGCGCCGAGGGGCAAGGACAAGGCGAGTGCCGCCGCTGAAACCCGCTTCACGAGCCGAGCAACCATGGTCTGTTTCTCCCAACAGAGTGCAAACGTTCAGTCTATTGACCTGTCGTATGGCTTTTAGTATGACATAGAGCTAACGCCTCCGCGCCGCCTTGTCAAACCGGCATCGGTCAGAAGGCGCGATAAAATGGAAACCCCAAGCAAACGCCTCAAAGGAGCAGATCCGAATGTCCGGCAGCCCCCCCCGCCCTGACGCGCATGGCGCGCCCCTCCGGCACCTATGCGATGCTGGCGATCGACCAGCGCGAAGGGCTGCGGGCGATGATGGCGCCGCATCAGGATGGTCCGGTGACGGACGCGGACCTCACGCATTTCAAGCTTGAGGTGATCGAAGCCCTCACCCCTTACGCCTCGGCGGTGCTGATCGACCGGGAGCTGGCCTGGCAGCAGGCGCTGGATGCGAAGGCGGTGGACCCGTCCTGCGCGCTGATCGCCGCTGCCGATGTGCTGATCCCCAGCGCCGATGAGCTGGTGGCGCAGGTGGAGATCGACCATGAGGTGGTACCGGCAAAGGTGAAGGCGCAGGGCGCGGTGGCGCTGAAGCTGCTGGTGCTGTGGCGGCCGGGCGAGGCGGCGGAACCGCGCATCGCCATGGTGGAGGAGTTTGTCGCCATCTGCCGCCAGGCGGGGCTGGCCAGCGTGGTGGAACCGGTGGCCCGCGCCCCGCGTGATGGCTCTGGCTGGGACCGCGAGGCGGCGATCATCGAAGCTGCCAAGGAGTTGGGAGATCGTGGGCAGGATCTCTATAAATGCGAAATCCCCTATTACGGCGCCGGGCCGGAAGCGCAGGTGCGGCAGGGCTGTGCCGCCCTGTCCCGGCATGTGAATGGCGATTGGGTGGTGCTCTCCTCCGGCGTCAAACAGGATGATTTCCCGCGTGCCGTGGAATGGGCCTGCCGCGAGGGCGCCTCGGGCTTTCTCGCCGGGCGCGGCATCTGGTCCGGCACCATCGGCAAGCCGGATCTGCGCCGCGCCTTGCGCGAGGATGCGGTGCCCAGGCTGGAGACGCTCTGCAACGTGCTCGACAAGGTTTCGGCATGAAAGCGGCGCGGTTTCTCGGCGAAGGGCGGATTGCCATCGAGGATGCCGCCGAGCCGGTGGCCGGGCCGGATGAGGTGATCGTGGATGTCGCCGCCTGCGCGCTGTGCGGCAGCGATTTCCGGCCGCTGCGCCAGGGTTGGCCGGTAACACCAGGGCACGAGATTTTCGGCCGGGTGCGTGCACCGGGCACAGCGGCACATGGGCAGCGCGTGCTGGTCTATATCCCCACTTTCTGCGGCCAGTGCGCGCAATGCCAGGCCGGGCGGACCAATCTCTGCCCGCGGGCGGAGCTGCTCGGCTGGCAGCGCCCGGGCGGCTATGCGCAAGCCCTCGCCGTGCCGCGGCAATGCCTGCTGGCGGTGCCGGACGATATTCCGGACCATCTGGCGCCGCTGCTGCTGGATGCCATCGGCACCACCGCGCATGGCATCAGGCTGGCCTCGCGCGTGGTGGAACCGGGGGCGGCTCTGGTGGTCGGCGCCGGGCCGATCGGGCTGGGCTCGTTGATGGTGCTGCAGGCGCTGGGCTGGGGGAAGCTGGCGGTGTGCGAGCCCAACCCGGCACGGGCGAATTTCGCCGCCAGCCTGGGGGTGGAGCTGCTCTCCGCCGAGGCCGCCGCCGCGCGGGCTTTTCCGCTGGTGATCGAGGCCAGCGGCAAGGATGCCGGGCGGGCGCTGGCGCTGGCGGCGGTGGCGCCGATGGGCGCGGCGGTGCAGCTGGGCGAGAGCGACCAATGGCAGATCACCGAAACCAAGGCGCTGCGCCGCAAGGATTTCTTCCTGATCCGCTCTTTCTATTTCCCGTTGGGCGAGTACCAGGCGAATATCGAGCTGCTGCGCGCCCACCGCGCAACCTTTGAAAAACTGGTGGATGACACAGCCGACCTCGCCGGGCTGGAAGCCTTGTTCGCCGCCTTCGCGCGCGGCGAAAGGCTGAAGCCGCTGATGTGCCCGGCTTGAATGTGCCCCGCTTGAAACAGGTTCTCTGCGCCGGGATCGTGGTGCTGGACCGGATCTACGCGCTCGATACCCTGCCCCAGGGCGAGGCGAAATACACCGCCAGCGCCTATCGCGAGAGCGGCGGCGGCATCGCCGGCACCGCCGCCGTGGCGGTGGCGCGGCTGGGCGGGCAGGGGCTTTATCTCGGCGCAATGGGGAATGATGCGGCCGGAGACTGGCTGCAAGCGGAGCTGCGCCAGCTCGGCGTGGGGCTGGAGGCATTGCAGATCATCGAAGGCGGGCGCACTCCGAATGCCTGCGCGCTGGTCGCCCCGGATGGGACGCGCTGCCTGATCGTGGATCGCGGGACGATCGCCCCACAAATCCCGCCGCACCTGCCGCAGGCCGACGCGCTGCTGGTCGATCATCGGTTTCCGGACCTCTCCGCCGCGCTGCTCAAAGCCGCCAATGTGCCCAGCGTGCTGGATGCCGAGGGCGGCGAACCGGCAACGCTGCGCGCCCTGGCGGCGCTGGCGGATTATCCGGTGTTCTCCAGCCATGGCCTGCGCGCCTGCACCGGGGAGGATGATCCGCACCTGGCCCTGGCCGCCATCGACGCCCCAAAGGCGCGCGCCGTGGCGGTGACTCGCGGCGCTGAGGGCAGTTTCTGGCGCATTGACGGCACCATTCATCACATCCCCACCCCGCGCATCGAAGCACGGGACACCACTGGCTGCGGCGATGTGTTTCACGGCGCCCTGGCGCTGGCCCTGGCCGAAGGCGAGCCGGTGCGCGCCGCCGCCCGCTTTGCCACCGCCGCCGCGGCGCTGAAGGCCTGCAATGGCGGCGGCTGGCGCGGCATGCCGGCGCGCGAGGAGGTGGAGGCGCTGCGCGCTGGCGGCTGGTAGGCACGACATATTCATATTATGAATTTTAAATTTTCATAACACAACTTAGCCTCTCCGGCTTGAGCCCCGGCAACGGACATGCGATCATCCCCGGATGGGCGCCGCCCATCCGCGCCTGAATGCAGCCCAAGGTGGACCAGATGAGCCCGCGCCCCAACCAGCCCGAACGCCGCACCGGGGAAACGCTCGTCGTACAGATCGCTGCCAAATTACGTGCCGCCATCCAGCAAGGCGGCTTCGCCCCGGGCGACAAGCTGCCCACCGAAAGCCAGCTGGTCAGCGCCCATGGGGTCAGCCGCACAGTGATCCGCGAAGCCCTGGCGAGCTTGCGCACGGACGGGCTGGTGGAGGCCCGCCAGGGGGCTGGCGTGTTTGTTCTCCCCCCGCCCGCCCGGCCAGCACATGGCTTTCAGGGCGTTGATTTCGAACGGCTCTCCTCGGTCATCGAGATGCTGGAGCTGCGCAGCGCGGTGGAGATCGAGGCCGCCGGCCTGGCCGCTTTGCGCCGCGCCCCGCAGCAGGAGGAGCTGATCCTCGCCGCGCATGCGCGCATCGCCAGCCTGGCCGCCGCCGGGGAGGCGACGGCAGGGGCGGATTTCGAGCTGCATCTGGCCATCGCCCAGGCCACCAATAATCACCGCTTCGTGGAGTTTCTGGGCCTGATCGGCGAGGCGATGATCCCGCGCCGGGCCTTGGACAAAACCCAGCCGGATGCCGCCACCCTTACCGCGACGCAGATTCATGCCGAGCATGGCAAGATCGTCGAGGCGATTTCCATGGGCGACGAGGAGGCCGCCCGCGCCGCCATGCGCGCGCATCTGCGCGGCAGCCAGCAGCGCTACAAGGCGGCGCTGCACGGCATGTTGTAGTATCACTATTTACATTTGTATGATGACTAAGCTATGGATCGGCCTTCTTACATCATAAGGTCGTCCATGGAGCCGCAAGACATCAAAACCAGGCTGGGTTCCGGCCTGCTCTCCTTTCCGGTCACGCATTTCGACGCGCAAGGCGCCTTCCTGCCGGACAGCTACCAATCCCATATCGAATGGCTCGCCGGCTATGACGCGCCGGTGCTCTTCGCCGCTGGCGGCACCGGGGAATTCTTCTCCCTGACACCAGGGGAAATCCCCAGCATCGTCGCCGCCGCCAAGGAAGCCGCCGGGCAGACCGCCATCGTCTCCGGCTGCGGCTACGGCACCGAGATCGCCATCGAAATCGCCCGTGGCGCCGAAAAGGCCGGGGCGGATGGCATCCTGCTGCTGCCGCATTACCTCATCGACGCGCCGCAGGCCGGGCTTTACGCGCATGTGCGCCGGGTCTGCCAGTCTGTCGGCATCGGCGTCATGGTCTATAACCGCGACAATGCGGTGCTGCGGCCGGATACGCTGGCGCGGCTCTGCGAGGCCTGCCCCAATCTGGTCGGGTTCAAGGACGGCACCGGCGATATCGGGCTGGTCCGCGAGGTGACGGCGAAGCTGGGCGACCGGCTGACCTATCTCGGCGGCATGCCGACGGCGGAATTATTCGCGGAAGCCTATCTCGGCGCCGGCTTCACCACCTATTCCTCGGCGGTGTTCAATTTCGTCCCCGCGCTGGCGGTGAAGTTCTACAAGGCACTGCGCCAGGGCGAGCGCGCGGCCTGCGAAAAAATCCTGTTGGAATTCTTCTATCCCTTCATGGCGATCCGCGACCGGCAGAAGGGCTATGCCGTCTCCGCCATCAAGGCCGGGGTGCGGCTGCAGGGCTTCGCCGCCGGCAAGGTGCGCAGCCCGCTTTGCGACCTCACCGCCGAGGAAGAGGCGATGCTGGACGCGCTGATCGCCCCGTATCGCCGGCGGGGCTGAGCCCCTTCATGTCGGGATGAAGGGCGCCGCCGCGCGGTCCGCCGCGTCCGGGCTGTCGCGCAGCGCCGCCGCCACGCCGTTGCGGTCGGCCGCGCTGCGGTTCTGGCTCATCTTGCGCTTGCCGGTCAGCTTCGTGATCGGCAGCCGCAGCCCGACGATCCCTTTGAGCTGGGCGCGGATGAACGCCTCCGGCGCGTCGCTCACCGCCCAGGGCTTGGCGCGCGGCGCCTCATGCCGGGTGGTCAGCCGGGTGACGACGTCCAGCAGGCGCTGCGGGTCGTCGAAAAACTCCACCGGCCCGTGCGCCTGCACCGTGATATAGTTCCAGGTCGGCACCACCTTGTGATGCTCCTGCTTGGAGGGATACCAGGAGGGCGAGACATAGGCCTCCGGCCCCATGAAAATCGCCAACGCCTCGCCGGTCACCTTCAGGTGCCATTGCGGGTTGGCGCGTGCGACATGGCCATAGAGCGTGCCGTGGTCGCCTTCCTCCGCCGCCAGCAGCAGCGGCAAGGGGGTGGCGAACAGCCCGTCCGGGGTCATTGTCACCAGATTCGCCACGCGGGCGGCGCGCATGGTCTCATGCAGGGCGGCAAGCTCGGTTTCGCGGAAGGCGGGCGGCATATACATGGCGGGACGGCTCCAGGGTGGGAGACGATCATGCCGCAAAATGCCGGGAGACGAAATGGCGGCATTTGCGCCAGGGTGCCCAGAAATGCGCCGCGCTCTGCCCGGCACGCCCCCGCCGCTGCCAGCGCCGGCCCTGAAACCGCGCCCGCTTGATTTCGGCACAATCTTTGCTTTACCTTTTTCGAAGGCCGCTAGGGTTCCGGCCGGGCAAATGCCCGGCGCTGGTCCGAGAGCGGCGGTCATGCGGGAGACATCCGCATGATGCACGGCGGGACAAAAGCCCGGGAGAGCATGGATGCGTGGGGATACGCGTCGGCTCTCCACGTATCCCTCGCATCGCTGAGACGTGACTGTTCAACGATGGGAGTTCATATGACGACCCTGTTTCTGACCGGATGCCGCGCCGATGCTTGACCTCGACAAGCTCAGCCCGGCCGAATACCGCGCCCGCTACGAAGCCCTGCAGGAAGCCGCCCGTGCCCGCGCCGCCGCCCCGCAAACAGAAGCCAGCTTCCCGGAGATCCCGCCCGATGCGGTGATCGCGCAGGATGTGATTCCGCCCGGCTGGTACGCTTCATTGTGGCTGCGCCGGGGGGCGGCGCTGCGCCTGACCAATATCGCGGGCACGCCCGGCGCGGCTTTGTTCATCTGGAACCAAGCCGACCCCTCCGAGCGCTTCAACGCCGGCGACACCACCAAGCTGCAATGGACCACCAACCTGACCACCGGCCGGGTGCTGTTCTCGGATATGGGGCGCGTCCTCGCCGCCATCACCGCCGATAGCGGGGCGGGGCATGACAGCATCATCGGCCCCAACGGCCCGGCGCAGACGCAAGGGCGCAACGGGCGGGATAATCTGCGTTGCGGCGCCGCCAAATTCGGGCTGTCGCGCCGGGATCTCGCCCCGGCGCTCTCAC
The DNA here is from genome assembly GCF_000687875.1 of Acidocella facilis ATCC 35904. Taxonomy (GTDB): domain Bacteria; phylum Pseudomonadota; class Alphaproteobacteria; order Acetobacterales; family Acetobacteraceae; genus Acidocella; species Acidocella facilis. The sequence goes on from NZ_JHYG01000012.1 coordinate 26,139, forward strand.
TGTTCTCCCCGGTTGGGGTGGATGCGCAGGGTGTGATGCGCTGGCGCGGCAACCCGCCCGCCGGCGCCATGCTCGAGCTGCGCGCGGAGATGGATCTGCTCCTCGTCCTCTCCAACACCCCGCATGCGCTCAGCCCGGTGCAGCAGGCGACCGGCCCGCTCGCCTACACCGCCTGGCGCGCTGGCGCGCCCGGCCCGGACGATCTCTGCCGCCATTTCACCGCCGAGGCCGCCCGCGGCTTTGCCAACAATGATCGGTATTTCGCGCAATGACCCTGATCTCAGACCAGTTCGTGCCCGCCCGCGCCCCCTATTCGGTGGTGCTGAAACAGGGCCAGACCATGCGCATCATCGATCTGGAAAGCCAGCAGGCGGTGGATGCGCTGTTCTACAACGCACAGGATACCAGCGAGCGCTATTCGGCGCAGGACACGCTGGCCGCACAGGCCCTGCAGGGCGGGCGCTACGACCTGACCACGGGCGCCGTGCTGCGCTCCAACGAGGGCCGGCCGATGGTGACACTCACCGCCGATAGCTGCGGCTTTCACGATAGCTGTGCCGGGGCCTGCTCGTGTGAGAGCAATATCGTGCGCTTCGGCTATGAAACACGCTTCATGCATTCATGCCGGGAGAATTTCCTCACCGAGCTGGCGAAATACGGCATGGATAAGCGCGACCTGGTCTCCAACGTGAATTTCTTCATGAATGTGCCGATCCGCCCGAATGGCGAGCTGACGGTGGATGACGGGGTTTCCGAACCTGGCGGGTATGTCGAGTTCATCGCGGACATGGATGTGCTGGTGGTGATCTCCAACTGCCCGCAGGTGAATAATCCATGCAACGGCTTCACCCCCACGCCGATTCAAATCCTGATCAGCGGCTAGACGATGTTCAGCAAAATCCTCATCGCCAATCGCGGCGAAATTCTGGGCCGGGTTTGTCGCACGCTGAAGCAGATGGGCATTGCCAGTGTGGCCGTCTATTCGGATGCGGACCAATTTGCCCCGCCCGTGCGCGCCGCGGACGAGGCGGTGCATATCGGCCCCGCCCCGGCGGCGCAGAGCTATCTCGATATCGACGCGATCCTCGAGGCCTGCCAGCGCAGCGGCGCGCAGGCCGTGCATCCCGGCTATGGCTTCCTCTCCGAGCGGGTGGAATTCGCGGAGCGGCTGGAAGCGGCGGGGATTCGCTTCATCGGCCCGCGCCCCGCGCATCTGCGCGATTTCGGGCTGAAGCACACCGCCCGCGCCTTGGCCAAGGCGGCCGGCGTGCCGATGCTGCCCGGCACCGGCGTGCTGACCAGCCGCGAGGAGGCGCTGGCCGAGGCCGCGCGCATCACCTACCCGGTGATGCTGAAAAGCAGCGCCGGGGGGGGGGGCATCGGCATGGTGCTGTGCGAGGACGCGGCCGACCTGGCCACGCGCTATGACAGCATCGCCCGGCTCGCCGCCAATAATTTCGGCAATGCCGCCTTGTTCCTGGAAAAATACGTCGCCCGCGCCCGGCATGTGGAGGTGCAGATTTTCGGCGACGGCAAAGGCGGCGTGGTGGCGCTGGGCACGCGCGACTGCTCCTTGCAGCGGCGCAACCAGAAAGTGGTCGAGGAAACCCCGGCCCCCAACCTGCCCGACGCGATCCGCACCGCCATGGAGGAGGCCGCCATCGCGCTGGCGGCATCGGTACATTATGAATCCGCCGGGACGGTTGAATATGTTTACGATGCCGAGGCGCAGAGATTTTACTTCCTTGAAGTGAATACCCGCCTGCAGGTCGAGCATTGCGTGACCGAGGAAATTTATGGAGTCGATCTGGTCCGCTGGATGATCGAACAGGCGGCGGGGGCGTTCGTGCTGCCGTCCCCGGCGGAACTGAAGCCGCAAGGTGCGGCCATCGAAGTGCGCTTATACGCGGAAGCGCCCGGCAACCAGTTTGCCCCCTCCAGCGGCCAGCTGAGCGCCTTCACACCGCCGCCCGGCCTGCGCGTGGAAAGCTGGGTGGAAACCGGCACGGACATTTCCCCTTTCTACGACCCGATGCTGGCGAAATTCATCGCCACCGGCGCCACCCGCGCCGAGGCGCTTGCCAAGCTGCAAGCCGGGCTGCGCCGCAGCGCCATTTTCGGCGTTGAAACCAACCTGAATTATCTCAAGGCCATTCTCGCTTTGCCCGCCTTCGCGGCTGGCGAGATGACGACGCGCAGCCTGGCGGATTTCAGCTTCACCCCGCTGGCCGTGGAGGTGCTGGACCCCGGCGCGCAATCGAGCTTGCAAAGCCTGCCGGGGCGGTTGGGCTATTGGGAGGTCGGCGTGCCACCGAGCGGGCCGATGGATGATCTCCACCACACCCACGCCAACGCGCTGCTCGGCAATGCGTTTGACGCGGCCACGCTTGAGCTCACCCATACCGGGCCGAGCTTGCGCTTTCTCAGCGCGACGCGGATCGCGCTCTCCGGTGCCAATATGCCAGCGCTTCTGGATGAGCAGCCGGTGGCCTACCATTGCGCCGTGGAGGTGCAGGCCGGGCAGGTGCTGGAGCTGGGGATGATCGACGGTCCGGGCCAACGCACCTACCTCGCGGTGTCCGGTGGCTTCAAGGCACCCGCCTATCTCGGCAGCACCGCCACCTTCACGCTGGGCGGTTTCGGCGGCACCACCGGCGGCGCCTTGCGCGCCGGGGATATTTTGCATTTTCCCCCGCCTTTGCCCGCGCCAACCGAACCACCGCCCGCGCCGGCGACATTGGCGCGCAGCTGGACGCTGGCCGTGCGCTATGGCCCCCACGGCGCGCCGGATTTTTTCACCGATGACGATATCGACACACTGTTCCATGCCACCTACGAGGTGCACCATAATTCCGCGCGCACCGGGGTTCGGCTGATCGGCCCCAAACCCGCCTGGGCGCGGCGCGATGGCGGCGAAGCCGGGCTGCACCCCTCGAATATTCACGACAATGCCTACACGGTCGGGGCGATCGACTTTACCGGCGACATGCCGATTTTGCTGGGGCCGGACGGGCCTTCACTGGGCGGCTTCGTCTGCCCCGCGGTGGTGACGAAAACGGATCTTTGGAAGCTGGGTCAGCTCAAGCCCGGCGACAAGGTCCGCTTCGCGCGCGTGGATTCCGCCCCCGCGATCATCGCCGCCAGCCAGGATGTCGTTATCCGCCGCGCCGGGGATGAGGATGTGCTGATCGAATTCGGCGAGATGAAGCTGGATTTCGAGCTGCGCCTGCGCACCCAGGCGCTGCGCGACGCGCTTGCGGCCAGCGCGCTGAAGGGCGTTATCGATCTGACGCCGGGGATCCGTTCCCTGCAGATCCATTTCGATTCAGAGCAGACAAATACAGCAAAAATCATGGCGGCGGTGCGGGATATTCTGCCACAACTGCCAGATCCTGAAGCGATGGAGATGAAAACCCGCACACTCTGCCTGCCGCTTTCCTGGAATGACAGCCAGGTGCAGCTGGCCATGCGCAAATATCAGGAGACCACACGCCCCAACGCGCCCTGGTGCCCGGACAACATCGAATTCATCCGCCGCATCAACGGGCTTGAGGATATCGAGGCGGTCAAGCGGATCATTTTCGACGCTTCCTACATCGTGCTGGGGCTGGGCGATGTCTATCTCGGCGCGCCGGTGGCAACACCCTATGATCCCCGGCATCGCCTGGTCACCACCAAATATAATCCCGCCCGCCCCTGGACGCCACAAAACGCCGTCGGCATCGGCGGCGCCTATATGTGCGTCTATGGCATGGAAGGGCCGGGCGGCTACCAGCTTTTCGGCCGCACCATCCAGGTCTGGAATACCCATCGCCAGCCGCCTCCCTTCGATGACGGCAAGCCCTGGCTGCTGCGCCATTTTGATCGCATCCGCTTCCGGGAGGTCTCCGAAGACGAATTGGAAGAGGCCCGCGCTGACTTCTTGCACGGCAAATATCCGCTGCAGATCGAGGAAAGCAGCTTTTCGCTGCGCGCCTACCGGGAATTCTGCGCGGAAAATGCAGATAGCATCGACGCGTTTCAGACGCGCCAGCGCCGTGCCTTCGCGGTGGAGCGTGAGGATTGGGCTGCAAAGGGGCTGAACTCGTTTGAGGAGCCGGAGATGCAAATGGCGGCGGAGGAAGCGCCCTTGCCGCCAGGTGGGCGCGCCATCACCGCGCCGGTTCCAGGCAGCATCTGGAAAATCCTGGCCGAAACGGGAGCGCAGGTGAAACGCGGGGATGTCGTGATGATTCTTGAATCCATGAAAATGGAGGTACGGGTTGAAGCCAGCACCACCGGCCGCCTGACCAGCCTGACCGCACGGCCAGGCCAAATTATTCGCGCCGGGCAACGCCTCGGCATCATCACCACGGAGTCCTGACGATGATCCCTGAGCTGCTCGAATTTCCCGCCCTGCGGAGCGCCTACGCCAGCGGGGCTTTGACACCGACCATGCTGGTGAAAGCCTTGCTGGCGCGCATCGCCGCCTACCCGGACAAGGCGGTGTTCATCAGCCTCGTGCCGGAGGAGGAGCTGCTGGCGCAGGCCGCCGAACTGGAGGCCGGCGGCCTGGAGGGCAAGGCGCTTTACGGTATACCCTTCGTTGCGAAAGACAATATCGACGTCAGGGGCATCCCGACAACCGCTGGCTGCCCGGCCTTTGCCTACACACCGGCGCAGGATGCCGTCACCATCGCGCGGTTGCGCGAAGCGGGGGCGATTCTGCTCGGCAAAACCAACCTGGATCAATTCGCGACCGGCCTGAACGGCACCCGCTCACCCTACGGCGCGCCGCGCTCAGTGTTCAACCACGCCTACATCTCCGGCGGCTCCTCCTCGGGCTCTGCGGTGGCGGTCGGCGCCGGATTGGCAGCGTTTTCGCTCGGCACGGATACCGCAGGGTCCGGCCGGGTGCCCGCCGCGTTCAATAATCTGATCGGGCTGAAACCGACAATCGGCCGCCTCTCCGCGACCGGTGTGGTGCCGGCATGTAAAAGCCTAGACTGCATCTCGGTTTTCGCCAATTCTTCCGCGGATGCGATGGCCGTATTGGACGCCGCACAAGGTTATGACGCGCAGGATGCCTATTCCCGCCCGCCTGCATCCCACAGCTTGCCGCAACGCCCGCGCCTTGGCGTGCTTGCTGCCAAGGACAGGGATTTCGCCGGGGACGATGAGGCCGCTTCGCTCTACGACGCCGCTTTGGCCCAGGCGCTGGCACTGGGCTGGGCGCTGACCGAGATCGATTACGCCCCGTTTCGCACGATCGCCGCCCTGCTTTATGGCGGTGCCTTCGTGGCGGAGCGGACCGCCGCCATGCGAGATTTCATGCGCGACAAGGCGGCAGAAATGCATCCGGTCGTGCGCGGCATCGTCGAAGGCGGGATGAAGTTTTCCGCTGCCGACGCCTTCGACGATATCTACAAGGTTCAGGCCCTGCGACATCTGACGAATGTTGAGCTGGCAAAATGCGATGCCTTGCTGCTGCCCACGGCGCCTACCTGCTTCACAGTGGAGGCGATGCTGGCCGAACCGGTCAAGCATAACTCAACCCTTGGCCTCTATACGAATTTCGTAAACCTACTGGACCTAGCCGCAATTGCGCTGCCCGCCGGTTTCACCGCAAACGGCATGCCGTTTGGCGTGACGCTGATCGGCCCGGCCTTCTCGGAAGCCTGCCTCTGCGCCTACGCGGACAAACTCCATAAAGCGCTGGGGGCTGGGTCCGGGCTGAGCCGTGTCCAGCCTTGCGGCACCTACGAAGCGATGACGGATGAGGTAACGCTGGTTGTCGCCGGCGCGCATCTCTCGGGCATGGTGTTGAACCATGAATTGACCAGGCTCGGTGCCCAACTGATCCGCCCGGCCCGAACCGCCCCTGACTATAAATTATTCGCCCTCGCCACCACGCCGCCGAAACCCGGGCTGGCGCACAGCCCCGGCTTTGCAGGACCAGGACTCGCTGTAGAGCTTTGGCGCATGAGCGCGCACGCGCTCGGTGAATTCCTTGCCGCCCTCCCCGCCCCCATGGGCATCGGACGCGTCACTTTGGAAGATGGCTCGACGCATCCTGGCTTTCTCTGTGAAGCCTACGCGTTGGACGGTGCCGAGGATATTACCGCGCATGGCGGCTGGCGCGCCTACCGCGCGTCCTTGTCCTGAACGAAAAAGGCCGGTTCGCACCGGCCTTTTTTATTCCACCTCGTCGCTGACATCCGTCAGCAGCGGCACGGCCGGGTAGGGTTCATCCTCATCCGCTGTTTCCTTGCCGTGAATCAACGCTTCCAGCCGCGCCTTGGTGGCGGCGAAGGCGGGGCTTGCGATCTGCGCGGCATCGCGGGGGCGTGGCAGCGGCACCTCGATCATTTCCCGCAAGCGCCCCGGATGCGCATCGAGCACGAGAATCCGGTCCGCCAGAAACACCGCCTCATCGAGATCATGGGTGATGAAGATGATTGTTATATCGACCTTTTTCCATATCTCCAGCAAATAGGCCTGCATGCGCTGGCGGGTCTGCGCGTCCAGCGCCGAGAAGGGTTCGTCCATTAACAGCACACGCGGACGATTGACCAAGGCGCGGATGATCGCCACACGCTGTTTCATGCCGCCGGAGAGTTGATGCGGGTAGGCATCGGCGAATTTTTCCAGCCCGACGAGCGCCAGCCATTCATCGGCCTGGCGTTGCGCCTCAACCTTGCCGACACCGGCCATGCGCAACCCGAACATCACATTCCGTCGCACGCTGAGCCAGGGGAACAAGGTATAGCCCTGGAACACCATGCCCCGCTCGCGGCCTGGCCCCTGTACCGGCTTGCCATCGAGCGAGACCCAGCCTTCACTCGCCGTATCCAGCCCCGCCAGAATCCGCGCCAACGTCGATTTACCGCAACCGGAAGGGCCGATGACGCAGAGGAATTCCCGCCGATGCGTCTGGAAAGATAAATCCTCGATCGCGGTGACGTTGTTTTTCCCGCTGTTGAAGCGCTTGCTCATGCCATCGACGCTCAATATCACGTCGCGGGCCTTCAGCCGTGCAAGCCGCGCCTGCACCTCTGGCGGTTGATCGAGATAGGAAACGCTCATGCGGCTGACTTGTCCCATGGAAAGAGTTTTCGGCCGAGCGCGGCCAGCAACAGATCGCCGCCAAGCCCCAGAATGCCGATCATCGCAATCGCCGCATAGACATTCGCATAATGCTGGTAGCGCGATTGCTGGGTGATGAAGAGAGAAATCCCGGACGTGGCGCCGATCAGCTCCGCGACGATCAGATAAGTCCACGCCCAGCCCAGAAGAATCCGCTGGTCACGATACAGATCCGGCAGCACGCTGGGGATGATCACGCTGGTCAGCAGCCGCAAATTACGCGTCCCCAGCGTCAAAGCGGCTTCCACCAAGGCGAAATCGGCCTTACGGGTCGTGTTGGCGATGATCAAAATCTGCTGAAATAATGTGCCAATGACGATGATCGCGATTTTCGGCCCGGCATAGATGCCCAGCACCGCAACCGCCAACGTGCCGAAGGCCGGCGCCGGGAGGTAGCGGAAGAACTCGACAAACGGCTCAACCAGCCGCGCCAACCCGCTATGCGCCCCACATAAAATACCCAGCGGCACACCGATGATGGAAGAAATCACAAAGCCCCAGAAAATCGTCTGGATGCTTTGCCAAAGGCTTTGATGCAGCCAGAGCCCGTTCTGATCGGCCGGCGGCGTGGTGAAGGAGGTGTAGAACGCCGCCGCAACGTCACCGGGCGCGGGCAGATAGACCGGATTGCACGGCGTACCTACCGGTGGCGCGGTATGGTTGGTCTTCGCCGCCGCGAGTTGCCCGGCATAATCGGCCTTGGTCACCCGCATGCCCGGCATGTAGTAATCGACATCGCCAGGATCCGAAATCAACACGTCCGGATGCCAGATGAACGGCACGTAGCTGACCGCTGACCAGACCGCGAGCGGCAACAGAAACGAGGCAATTGCCAGAAAAATGCGCAAGCGTCGCGTCAAAGGCGCGCGGACGCGGAACCATTGCCCGCGCACCAGATCATCCGTCTCGGAGGCGGCCGGCTTCACGGCCGCGATCTCCGAGCGATCCAGCATTAATTCCCCTCCTTGTAGGCGTCGATCAACGACCCATTGATGTAGAGTTTCACATCCTGCGGGGTTTTATAAACCTTATTGCGTACATTGAAGGCATCGGAATTTTCATCGGAGCCGTACACGGAGTTCAGGCCGGTGCCGGGCACGAAGGCGGCCTTTGCCTCGGCCAAGCTGAGAAGATGCGTTCCCTTGACATAACGCTGATAGATCTGCGGCGACACGCCATCGCGCGCGGCCATGATCTTGAGCGCATCGGCATGCGTCTTCGGATCGTTGATGTAGGCCAGAATGCGATACCAGACCTTGATCACCTTCGCCCAATCCTGCGGCCGTGCCGCCAGGCTTTGCGGCGATACCGCCAGACCGTCATAGATCAGCCCAGGCGCCTGCGCGGAGGTATAGATCGCCCTCGACCCCGGCACGGCCAGGCGCGCCTGATCCGCGATCGGCTGCCACAAGCCGATCGCCGCCACCGCGCCGGAGGCCAGAACCTGTGGCGTGCTGTTGGTCACCGTATTCACCAGCTGCACCGAGTCCAGCGACATGCCATTGGCCTGCAAGGCGTGCTCCAGCAGCATCTGTTCCAGCAGCCCAACCTCGACGCCAACCTTCTGCCCCTGCAATTGCTTGACGCTGGTGATGCCGGGCTTTGCCAGAATCTGGTCATTGCCGCTGGAATAATCGGTCAGCATGATGAGCTGATTTTTGGTGCCGTTGGCGCCGAGCGCCAGCGCATCGCCGGTTGCGAGAAAATCGCCATCCAACTTGCCTGCGGAAAAGGCATCGAGTGACGCGGAATAATCAAACCATTGCATCTGCACATCAACGCCGGCTTGCTTGAACCAGCCTTTATCGACGGCGATCTGCCAGCCGGTGAAGCCCGGCCAGTCACTGAAGCCGATGCGCAGCGGCGTTTCGGCCTTTGCCGGCAAGCTGGCCAGCAGCGAGAGCGCCGCGGCGGAGAGAAAGGATGCAAATTTAGTCGCCCGTTTCATGGATACCCCTCAGATGGAGATCAGACTCTGCAAAAGACGTTACAAAAACAAAGACAGTGCAAGAACGATGCCAGACTGTTTAGAATTCCAGAAGATTATCGCGGAGCAGCTGGTGCTTGTAGGCGGTGCGCACGCAGCCCAACCTCTGCAGCTCCGGCACCAGCCCGTCCGCCACTTCCACGAGATAGCGCCGCCCGACGCGCAACACCGGCGTGGTGATCAAAAACCCGTCGCCGCCGACCTCTTCCATCACCTCGCGCATCCGCAGCGCGACGGATTGCGGCGTGCCGATCAGCTCAACCGACGAGACCATGCCGCCGGCGCCATCCACAACCAGTTCGCGCAATGTCTTGCCCGATCCCCATTGCTGGAATTTATCGAGCGAGCCCTGCTCGCCATTGGTCGTCAGCTTGCCCGGCAACGGTTCATCCAGCGGGAATTGCGCGAAATCGATATCGGTGATCGCCGAGATCGAGGCCAGCATGTCGTCGATGAAATGCGGCGCGCTGTGCTGGCGCCGCAGCCGCTCGCGCGCATCCTGCTCGGTCTCGCCCAGCGCCGGCGTGACGCAGAACATCACCTTGATGCTGTCCGGGTCACGCCCCATCGCCGCCGCGCGGCTGCGAATATCGTCGCGAAACGCCTTCATCGATTCAACCCCGTTGGCGACGGAGACGATCGAGTCCGCGTGCTTGGCGGCGAAATCCCGCCCCCGTGGCGAGGCCCCGGCCTGCAGATAGACCGGGCGACCCTGCGGAGAGCGCACCGTATTCAGCGGGCCGCGAACCTTGAAGAATTTGCCTTCATGGTTGATCGGATGCACCTTGTCATGATCGGCATAGATGCCACGCGCGCGGTCGCGCAGCACGGCACCCTCCTCCCAACTGCCGAAGAGCTTGCCCATCACCTCCATATATTCCTCGGCCATCTCATAACGCAGATCACGCGGCGGCAATTTATCCAGGCCGAAATTCTGCGCGGCGAGATCTTCCGCGCTGGTCACCACATTCCAGCCAAAGCGCCCGCGGGTCAGGCTGTCGATGGTGGAGGCCAGCCGCGCCATCAGGAAGGGCGGGTAGGCCAGGGTGGACATGGTGGCGATCACGCCGAGATGCCGCGTGGCCATGCCCATCGCCACCGCCAGCGGCGCGGGGTCGTGCTTGGGCGCCATCACCCCGCCGCGCAGGCCTTTTTCCCGCGAGCCGCCATAGGTCTCCGAGACCATCAGCTTGTCTTCGATCATGATATAATCGAAGCAGGCGCGCTCCAGCGTCTGCGCCATCTCGATATAGAATTGCCCATCCCAGGGCATGCCGCCTTGGCCAAAAGGCTCTCGCCATTCATCCGGGGTAAAATTCATGAACCAGCCGAGATGAAATTTTTTCGTACTCATGAGGCTCCTTCGTCGCGCGCGTCAAGAATAACCGGATCGCGCGGCTTGCAGTGAAAAGCTGAGGGCCGCGCTTCAGATGGCGGTGAGAAACGACACCCCGACCGCGCCCAGAAAATCCTGCGCGCGGTCACCGTTCGCGTGCACCTCCCCATAATCGGGGGACATTACGCGTTTGACCCGGTTGCGGTGATAGCTGCCGAAAAGCTGGCGCGCCGTCAGCACCTGGGTTGTATCCGCGCCGTACAGCGTTTCATGCAGTGCCGGCAGCGCGTGCCAGGGTACGGCGGGGCGGGCGTGATGCGCGTTATGGTAGGCGAAATTCAGCGTCAGCAGATTCAGCAGCGGATGCGAGAGCGACAGGATATTGCTGTAGGTATTCTCATGCTCATAGGCCCGGTCACGATTTTTGACGATCATCGGGGAGGAGTTGGAATGCGGCACATAAACATCGAATGTGTGCTGGTAGGCATCCATGAAGCGCAGCAGCTGCAGCATCAGCAGATAGGCAACGGCATAGAAGCCCAATGACCAGGGCGAGACCCAGGCCAACGCGCCAAACAACAGCAGCCGCGAGAGCAGCAGCAGGCCGGCGCGCCGGCGCATGGCGTGCGTGCCGCGATATTGGGTGATGATGACCATGCCATGCATCAGCAACTCAACCGCCGGAATATAGGCCCATTCCAGCCCCAGCACGGCGCCCCGCACCCAGCCTGGCGCGCGCTTGAGAATATCCCGGTAATCGAAGGCCGCCACATCCATCCGGTCGGCATGGTGGCGCAGATGCTTTTCCTTCAGCCCGGCATAGGAGGCAAAGCAGGCGCCGGTGATCCAGGCCATCACTTCGCCCGCCTGGTCGTTGCGGCGCATTTTGCTGAACACCGCCCCATGCGCGCATTCATGGATGAAATAGGCGCAGATCACGAGGCCATGCGCCAGCAGCAGCGTGCCCAGCAGATTGAGTGCCAGGCTGGCGCGGGTGATCAGCACCAGCCCGCCGGCATAAGCGGCGAACGCATAAAAAATGCCGGCGCCATTATAGAGCGCGCCACCAGGGTAGCGGAACAAACGGATCTGGCTCATGCCACGGCGCCGCGCAGGGACGTGGAGTCATCGCGGGCCGAGGGGCGGGCATCATTCATGCTGATCTCCTGACGAGGAATGACCAAAACGGCTAAACAACACTCATTTGCACTTTTTTTGTTCTTTTCATTCGATGCAGGCCGAGATATCCGCGCGGCCATTCCACAAAATGACTATTTTCTATTCGTATCTACTGAAATCCGGCTCGTACATAGCTTGATATGCTCATTTACTTTCCGTATCAGGAAAGAATGTCCCGCCCCTCCGCCCCCTTCAGCGGCAATCTTGGTGATGTCGATCTTCGCCTGCTGCGGCTGTTCGCCACGGTCGCCGAGGCGGGGGGCTTCACCGCGGCGGAGGCGGAGCTGCAGGTCGGGCTATCGACCATCTCCAAGCAGTTGAAAGCGCTGGAAACCCGTCTGGGGGTGACGCTGTGCCGGCGCGGGCGCGGCGGGTTCGCGCTGACCGATCAGGGGCGTTCGGTGCTGGTGGAGGTCCGCCAGCTGCTCGGCGCGCTGGATGGGTTTCGCGAGCGGATGAACAATATCCACACCGAAATCGGCGGCGAGCTTAATCTCGGCATCATCGACACCTTGATCACCGACCCGCATTTCCGCCTGCCGCAGGTTCTGGCCACCGCCAAAAGGCGGGCGCCACGGGTGCAGATCAATATCAGCGTCGATCCGCCGAACCTGCTGGAAAAGGCGCTGCTGGAGGAGCGGCTGCACGCCGCCATCGTGTCAGTGCGCCAGCGCCTGCCCGGGCTGACCTACCGGTTTCTTTATGCCGAGCAGAATAATCTCTATTGCGCCGAGCCGCATCCGCTCTACCGCTATTGCCCGGACGAGGTGCCGACGGACATGCTGATGGGCTGTGAAGTGGTCGGGCGCAGCTATGCCGAGCAGGACGAGGCCCGGCAGCTCGCCAGCGGCCTGGTGCGCAGCGCCACCGCCAATGATGTCGAGGGGGTGGCGCTGCTGGTGCTCACCGGCCGCTATATCGGCTATCTGCCGGACCATTATGTGCGCGCCACCCGCTTCGGCTTGCCGCTGCGCGCGGTGCTGCCGGCGCGGTTCGGCTATCTGGTGGAATTCGAGCTGGCCACCCGGGCGCGCGGCCATGTCTCCCCGGCCTCAAGCAATTTCCTGGCCGAGCTGGCCCGCGAATATGAGCTGGCGATGGGTGGCTAAACCTATATCGGCCCATTCTGTTGCCGTTTCAGTCAAGTACGCTTCCCGAAATCGCCCTTTTTGCCGCACGCGCGGCTTGCCTAAGCTTCCGGCATGGCAGATTACGACCCATCCGTTTCGGCCACGCGCCCGCACTGGCACGGTCTATGGACACGCTCCCTCCTGGTGGGGGCGGATGGGCAGCGCGATGTGAGCAGCGCGGCCTCCTGGCTGCAGGGGCCTGAACTATTCGTGGATCTGCGCCAGCCCGCCGCGCGCCCCGCCTTCTGCCTGGTGCCAGGCTTCGCGCAGCTCTCCATCGCGGCCGAAACCTGGCTGGCCGGCCAGCAGGGCTTCGCCGGCAGCTTCCACGTGGCCCAAAACCGCGCCGCCTGGCAGCGCGAGATCGACTATCAGCCGCCAGGGCCGACCCCGGATGAGGGCGTGCTCTCCTGGGAGGGCGAAACCCTGGTCGAGACCGGGCTGCACAGCCCCTATCTGGAACATTGGCACGAAGCAGCGCAACCGAACCACCCTTGCGCGGCGCTGCGGCTGCGCGCGGCGCAAACCGGGCAGGCGGCGATTCTGGTGCGCACCGGGCCAATATTCATGCTGGCGCGCGGCCGCGCGCCGGGCATCCGCCTGGCCGCCCCCAGCCTGGCGGCCTGCCTGGCCGGCGCGGCGGACGCCACAGCCCGCCAGGCGCTGCTGGATTGTGAGATTTCGCGCGGCACGGCTTCAGGCTGGGTGATCAACGCCTCCACCCTGCCCTGGCGGGAAGGCCAGCGTTTGCGCCTCTCTCTCGACCGGCCAGGCCGGCTGCTGATCGATGGCGCGGTATGGGAGATCATCCATGAGGAAGGGCAGATCGATGCGTTTACAACGGCTTAATACCGTCAGATGCCCATGCGCGCGCTAGTCACCGGCGCGGCCAGCGGCATCGGCCTGGCCACTTCCCGCGCCTTTCTCGCCGCCGGGGATGCGGTGATCGGGCTGGATATCGCCCCGCCGCCGGCGGAGGTGCCTTGGGTGGAGGCCGACCTCACCCGCCCGGAGGCAGTGGCGGCCGCGGTAGCGCAGGCCGCCGCGCGGCTGGGCGGGTTCGATGTGCTGGTGAACGCCGCCGGGGTGGAATATGACGCCCCGCTCGCGGCTTTGGATCTGGCGCGGCTGGACCGGATGGTCGCCGTCAATCTGCGCGGGCCGATGCTGGTGGCCGCCGCCGCGCTGCCGCACATCGCCAAAGGCGGGTCGATCATCAATCTCGCCTCGGAGCTGGCTTTTCTGGGCCGCGCCGAAGCCTCCGGCTATTGCGCCACCAAGGCGGCGATGCTGGGGCTGACCCGCTCCTGGGCGCGCGAGCTGGGGCCGGATATTCGGGTCAACGCCGTCGCCCCCGGGCCGATCGACACCCCCTTGCTGAATTTCGCGGCGATGAGCCCGGCGCTGCAGGCGCTGGAAACCGGCAACCCGCTCGGGCGGATCGGCCGGCCGGAAGAGGTGGCCGCGGTGATCCTGTTTCTCGCCAGCCAAGCCGCCAGCTTCGTCACCGGCCAGTGCTACAGCGCCGATGGCGGCGCCGCGATGCATTGAAACCTGCCCCCCTCTCATCACAACGTCCAAGGAGCCTTGCGAATGGTTGAAAGCGTGTTCATGGCGGAATTGTCCTGGCCGGAATGGGAGGCCAGGATCCAGGCCGGCGCCATCATCTTCCTGCCGCTCGGCGCCACCGAACAGCACGGGCCGCATCTGCCGCTGAATGTCGATGTGATCCTGCCGACGGGTGTGGCCGAACGCGTCGCCCGGCTGGTCGGCGGGCTGGTCGCGCCCACGCTGAATTACGGCTATAAATCCATGCCCCGCTCCGGCGGCGGGCAGAGCTTTCCGGGCACCGCCAGCCTGGATGCCGCCACCTTCAGCCACACCATCCGCGATGTCATCCGCGATATGGGGCTGCATGGGGCGCGGCGCTTCGTCATCCTCAACGGGCATTTCGAAAATGCCTGGCCGTCGGTCGAGGGGCTGGATCTGGCGCTGCGCGACCTGCGCGCCGAAGGCATCCGCGATGTCACCGCGATGCGGCTGGAATATTGGGATTTCGTCACGCCCGCGACGCTGGACAGGATTTTCCCGGACGGGTTCCCCGGCACCGAGCTGGAACATGCCAGCCTGATCGAAACCTCGCTGATGCTGCTGCTGCGCCCGGATCTGGTGGCGGTGGAGAAAATCCCGCAGGAAGGCCGGGCGCAGTTTCCGCCCTACGACATTCACCCGCCGCCGCCCGGCTATCTGCGCGCAAGCGGCGTGCTGGCGGATGCGCGTGGCGCCAGCGCGCAGATCGGCCAATGGCTGATGGATGATCATGTCCGCCTGGTCAGCGCCGCGGTGCGCGAGGGCTTCCAGCTGGGCGGCTGAGGCACGCAACGGCTTTCGGCAGGAAGAGCTTCGGGGTAAGGAATGGCCGGGCGCGGCGGTCCGGGCCTGGGCGCGTGCCCCAAGATCTCTCTTCTCAACAAGGCAGCCATGACGGCGACTGTCTTCACGGGAAGGCTGCTTTATTACAAACCTGCTTTCAGTGGGTGAATAACGAAAGATCGTATCGTGAACTCTGGTATCAGCTTTGCACATATTCCAAACGCCGCGCCGCTGCCGGCGGCCGAGCGCGCCGCGGTGCTGGAAAATCCCGGCTTCGGCACCTCCTTCACCGACCATATGGCGGTGATCGAGTACACCCAGGGCGTAGGCTGGCATGATGCAAGGATCCAGGCGCGCGAGGCGATCACCCTGCATCCGGCGGCGGCGGTGCTGCATTATGCGCAGGAGATTTTCGAAGGGCTGAAGGCCTATCGCCTCCCCTCCGGCGAGATCGCGATGTTCCGCCCGACGGCAAATGCCAAGCGCTTCCAGGACTCCGCCGAGCGCCTGGCGATGCCGAACCTGCCCAGCGAGCTGTTCGTTGAATCGATCGAGCAACTGATCCGCGCCGACCGGGACTGGGTGCCCAACGATCCGACCAAGAGCCTCTATCTGCGCCCCTTCATGTTCGCCAATGAGGCGTTCCTGGGCGTGCGGCCGTCGAAAACCTTCATCTACGCCGTCATCGCCTGCCCGGTGGGCGGGTATTTCAAGGGCGGCGCCGAGGCGGTCTCCGTCTGGGTGAGCGAACATTACAGCCGCGCGGCGACGGGCGGCACCGGGGCCGCGAAATGCGGCGGCAATTACGCCGCCAGCCTGCTGGCGCAGGCCGAGGCCAGCGCCCAGGGCTGCGACCAGGTCGCCTTCCTGGATGCGGCCGAGCATCGCTGGCTGGAGGAGATGGGCGGCATGAACATGATGTTCGTGTTCGAGGACGGCTCCCTGCTCACCCCGCCGCTGGGCGGCACCATCCTGCCGGGCATCACCCGCAATTCGCTGATCACCCTGGCCGGCGCCGCCGGGCTGCGCGTGCGCGAGGAGGCCTATTCCTTCCAGCAGCTGCGCGAGGATGCCGCCAGCGGCCGGTTGCGCGAGGCCTTCGCCTGCGGCACCGCCGCGGTGGTCACGCCGATCGGCAAGTTCAAATTCTCCGGCGGCGAGGTGGTGATCGGCGATGGCGCCCATGCCGGCGCCACCACCAAAGCGCTGAAGGACAAGCTGGTGCAGATCCAGCGCGGCCAGAGCGACGACCCGTATGGCTGGGTGCATCGCGTCGGCTAGAGACAGGTTTGTCTTGGCGCGGCTTCGGCAGGCCGCGCTGGCGCCCCGCATTGGTCTTTGCCCCCTGGCAGGGTCATGATAGATCGCTAACCCTATCCGATTGGCAAGGCGGGACATGACCAAAGACAACCCTGCGGCGCAGGCCGAAACACCGGCGCCCAGCACCAGAACGCGCGACCCGGAGCGCACGCGGCAGGATATCCTCAACGCCGCCGCCGATGAATTTGCCAAGTACGGGCTGTCCGGCGCGCGGGTCGATGCGATCGCGGCGCGGACCTCCACCACCAAGCGGATGATCTATTATTATTTCGAGAGCAAGGAGGGGCTCTATACCGCGGTGCTGGAGCGCGCCTATGCCGGCATCCGCGAGATCGAATCCGGCATGAAGCTGGACAAGCTCGATCCCGAAACCGCCTTGCGCCGGCTGGTTGAATTCAATTTCGATTATCATGACGCGCATCCGGAATTCGTCCGGCTGGTGATGATCGAGAACATCCATAACGGGGCGCATATCCAGGACGCGCCGGATCTGCGCCGCACCAACAGCCCGGCGATCGAGGTGCTGAGCGACATTCTGCAGCGCGGCTACAAAGCGGGGGTGTTCAAGCGCCAGATCGAAGCGCGCGAGCTGCACATGATGATCAGCGCGCTGTCATTCTACCGTGTCTCCAACCGCGCCACCTTCGGCACGCTGTTCAGCATCGATTTCGGCGCCCCGCAAACGCGCGAGCGCCATCGCCGCCATATTGCGGATTCCATCCTGCTACTGATGACCAACCCCGGCTGATTCACTTACCGCCAGCCGCCGCGCCATCGCCGCCAGACGGATCGGCGCATTGCTGGCGCCATAGCCTTCATAACCCTGGCGCTCCACCAGCTCGAAGAAAAACCGCCCCTGGAAATGCGGCAGGTAGGCATGCCAGAACTCGCCGCCGGCATCGCGGTCATACAGCACGCCATGCGCCTGCATCCGCCGCAGCTGGCCCTCCTCCAGCCCGAAACGCGCCTGCAGATCCTCATAATAATTCAGCGGAATCGGCACCGGCGCCAGGCCGGCCGTTTCCGCCTGCGCCGCCGCCTGCTCCACATTGCCGACCGCCAGCGCGATGTGATGCACCCCCGCCCCGGCCCCGGCGGCCACAAAGCGCGCGGTTTCGGTGGAGGGGCTCTCCGAGATGTTCAGCGGTATGCGCACGCTGCCGCTGGCGTTTTTCATCGTCCGCGAGCGCACCAGCCCGAAACGGTCGGCATATTCGATGGTCGGCTCGGCCACCAGGTTGAACAAGGTGCGGTAGAACAGGATGAACCGGTCCATGGAGCCCGGATTGAGCGCCTGGGCGACATGGTCGATCCGCACCGGCCCGGCCTCCTCCGGCGCCGGGGCGAGGTCGAAATCATCCTGCCACATCTGCCGCGAGGCCGCCTCATCGACCAGATAGAGCAAGGTTCCATCCGGCTCGCGCACGGCGGGAATGCGATGCTCGCCCGGGCCGGTGCGCTCGCTCCAGGTGGGGCAGAGCAGGGCCTGCGCCCGCGCCAGGGTCGCCTGCACGTCATCAACCTGCAGCGCCAGGGCGCAGACCGAGGGTCCGTGCAGCACGAAATGCTCGGAGGCGGCGCTGTCCGGCTCGGCATTGAGCACGATATTCACCCCGCCCAGCCGGTAAAGCTCCACCGCTTTTGAGCGATGCTGGCCCGCCCGGGTGAAGCCCATCGCCTTCAAATAGGCGCCCAGCGCCACGCCGGCGCTGTGATCCACCGCGAATTCGATGAAGGCGACGCCGCCCAGCTCCGGCGGGCGCGGCAGCTGGGTACGCCCGGCCTGCGCCTCCACCCAGATCAGCGAGCGCAGCCCATCCAGCGCGGTCGGCCGGGTGGGGCCGGCGCGGAAATTATCATTGAAGATTTCCAGGCTGAGCGGCCCTTTATACCCGGCATCCAGCGCCGCGCGGGTAAAGCCGGCCACATCGAAATCGCCCTGGCCAGGGAAATTGCGGTAATGCCGGCTCCAGGAGAGCACATCCAGCGAGAGCTTCGGCGCATCGGCGAGCTGGATGAAAAAGATCTTCTCGCCCGGCACACGCTCGATCCCCGCCAGCGAATCCCCGAGCGAGAGCGTGTGAAAACTATCCAGCGCCAGACCGAGCGCCGGATGGCTGACGCGCTGCACCAGCTCCCACGCCTGGCGCCAGAATTTCACATGCGTTCCCCAGGCCAGCGCCTCATAGGCAATGCGCAGCCCCCGCGTGCCGGCATGCTCCGCCAGCTCCGCCAACTCCGCCGTCAACGCCGCCGGATTGCCCGCCGCATGCGGCTGCACATTGGAGCAGAGCAGCAGCAGATCCGTGCCCAGCTCGGCCATCACATCAAATTTGCGGGCCGCGCGGTCCAGATTGCGCCGGAGCTGCGCCGCGCCCATGCCCTCGAAATCACGGAAGGGCTGGAACATGAAAATCGCCAGGCCGAGATCCTCGGCCATGCGGCGGACATCGCGCGGCGTGCCATCGAAGGCCAGAAGATCCGCCTCGAAGATTTCCACGCCCTCGAACCCGGCCGCCGCGGCTGCCTCCAGCTTATCCGATAATGTACCAGACAGTGACACGGTGGCGATGGATTTCGGTTGAGTCTGTAATATATTCAAGGCGTACACCCTCCTTACCGGCATTATATATCATCATCCGCGACCCGAGGCGGAAAAAAACTGCTTGAAATGTTCTATTTGGTTAGTTACTAAAAATCCAGCAGAGGCTGGTCATTGGTCGTCACGGCTAGATTAGCGTCTTTTTTCACGCTCTCCTACTCTGGCAGCGTTGCCGACGCTGTTACTCGCTTGGGTCATAACATACATGGTTCATCTCTCCCCGGCCGTCACCACCATCCGCCCCGCCACATCCAGCGGCCAGACGCTGCTGGGGCTGATCGGCGAGGGCATCGGCCCCTCGCGCACCCCGCGCCTGCACATGCAGGAAGGCCAAGCGCAGGGGTTGAACATCCGCTACGATCTGTTCGATCTGCATGAACGCAATTTGTCGGTCGCGGACCTGCCCCGGCTGGTCGCCGAGATCGAGGCGGCGGGCTATGCCGGGGTCAATGTCACCCATCCCTGCAAGCAGGCGATCATCCCGCTGCTGAGCGAGCTTTCTCCCGATGCGCGGGCGCTGGGGGCGGTGAACACCGTGCTGTTCCGCGATGGCCAGCGCATCGGCCATAATACCGACTGGTCGGGCTTTTCCGAAAGCTTCCGCCGCCGCCTCGGCGATGCCGATATGACCCACGCCGTGCAGATCGGCGCCGGCGGCGCCGGCAGTGCCGTGGCCTACGCGCTGCTGAAGCTGGGCACGAAAAAACTCACCCTGATCGACGCTGACCTGTCCCGCGCCGAGGCCCTGGCCGCGCGCTATGCGCCGCTGTTTCCGGGTGTCGCCATCGAAGCCGCCCTCACCCCGGATGCGCCGCTGCAAACCGCCACCGGGCTGGTCAATTGCACGCCGATGGGCATGGAAGCGCATCCGGGCCTGCCGCTGGCCGCCGAATTGCTGCGCCCCAGCCTGTGGGTGGCGGAGATCGTCTATTTTCCGCTGGAGACCGCTCTGGTGCAAACCGCCCGCGCCCTCGGCTGCCAGGTGAGCGATGGTGGCGGCATGGCGGTGTTCCAGGCCGTTTCCGCCTTCCGCCTGTTCACCGGCCGCGAACCCGATGCCGAACGCATGCTGGCCAGCTTCGCGGGCTGACGCTCGCAAGGCCACGCCGAAACATTTATAAATCGTTCAAATCTAGGGAGTTCATAATGTCCGACATCACCTCAACCGGGGTGCGGGCCGCCGGCGCCACGCGCGTCGGCAAGGTCCGCTTCTTCATGCTGGCGCTGGTCTGCGCCGCCGTGCTGGTGAATTATCTCGACCGCGCCATCCTCGGCATCGCCGCCCCCAGCATCCGCGGCGAAATGCATATCGACGCGGCGCTGATGGGCATCGTGTTTTCCGCCTTCTCCTGGAGCTATTTCATCGCCCAGGTGCCGGTGGGGATCATGCTGGACCGCTTCGGCAACCGCATCATCTATTTCCTGGCGCTGACCTTCTGGTCGCTGTTCACGCTGGCGCAGGGCTTTGCCTCGTCGGTGGCGGGATTCATCGGTCTGCGCGTGGGCCTTGGGTTTTCGGAAGCGCCCTGCTTTCCGGCGAACAGCAACATCGTCGGCATGTGGTTTCCGCGCAAGGAGCGCGCGCGGGCCATCGGCGTCTATACCGCGGCGGAATATGTCGGGCTGGGCTTTCTCACGCCGGGGCTGTTCTGGCTGCTGAAGAGCTATGGCTGGCAGTCCCTGTTCATCATCACCGGCCTCGCCGGGCTGCTGGTCGGCGCCGTCTGGATTTTCAAATATCGTGATCCGCAGGAGAGCGACAGCGTCGGCGCGGCGGAGCTGGAGCATATCGCCGCCGGCGGCGGGCTCACCGGCAAGGGCGTCTCCGGTTCCAAATTCAAATGGGCGGATATGGGCGAGATGCTGCGCCACCGTCAGGTCTGGGGGCTGCTGATCGGCCAGTTCGCGGTCTATTCCACCTTCATCTTCTTCCTCACCTGGTTCCCCACCTACCTCGCCACGGCGCGGCATATGGGCTGGATCAAGGTTGGCTTCTTCGCGTCCCTGCCCTACATCGCCGGCTTCTTCGGCATTCTCTTCGCCGGCGTGCTGTCGGACTTCATGCTCGCCCGCGGCGCCAAGCTGGGCCTGGCGCGCAAGCTGCCGGTGATCATGGGGCTGCTCGGCGCCTCCACCATCATCGCCTGCAACTATGTGCAGTCCGATACGCTGGTCATCGCCATCCTCTCCTTCGCCTTCTTCTGCCAGGCGATGTCCTCCTCCGGCTGGTCGGTGCTCTCGGAAATCGCGCCGGTCGGCAAGCTCGGCCTGCTAGGCGGGCTGTTCTCCGCCGCCGCCAATCTCTCCGGCATCGTCATCCCCATCGTCATCGGCTTCATCGTGCAGGATACCGGCTCCTTCGTCGGCGCGCTGGTGTTCGTCGGCCTGGTGGCGTTGGTTGGCGCGCTGGCCTGGATTTTCGGCATCGGCGAGCTGAAGCCGATCGTGCTCGCGCATCGCGACTGATCCGCGCCTATCACAGCAGGGCCGGCCAGCATCTGGCCGGCCCTTTATCATGCGCGCGCCAGCAGCCCGCGCATATAATCCAGGCTCTGCGCCATCGCCTGCGCGTCGCTCGTGTAGGCCGGGTCGAGATAATCGATCTCCAGCGCCAGCAGCCCATCATAGCCATGCGCACGCAGGGCCGCGAAAATCGCCGGCAGATCAATCAGCCCCTGCCCGAGCGGCACGCTGGGCCAGAAGGCGAAGCTGCGCGGATCCCCCGCGCGCGCCCTCACATCCTTCACATGCGTCGCCCGTGCATAAGGGGCGAGCTTCAGCGCCGCCTGCAGCGGGTCCTCCAGCATGCGCAGAGTATTCCCGGTATCCAGACAGACACCCAGCCAGGGCGAGCCGATGGTCTCGATCAGCTCCACCAGCTCATCGGCAAGAAAATCGATGTGATTCTCGATCGCCAATACAACCTCATGCGCCCGCGCCTGTGCCACCGCCTCATGCAGCAAGGGCAGCAGCGCGGCCTTGTGGCGGGACCATTCCGCCGGGCGCGTCAGGCGGCTGCCGCAGCAGATGCGCATCACCCTGGCCCCCACGCGCGCCGCGATCTCGATATGATCCCGCAAATCCCGCAACCGTTCCGGCGCACCGCCCGAGCCCAGCCCCGAGAGATGCCCCCAGGCCCAGATCCGCTCCAGCCCCAGCCTGTCCAGTTTGCGCCCCAGCGCATCGGCATCGCGCGCGCTAAATTCTGGCAGAAAACAGGTTTCGATGGAGACCCCGGCAACGCCGAGCGAGACCGCGCGGTGCAGCGCCTCATCCAGCGTGATGCGCGTGCCAGGATCCTGTTCCAGCCCGGGATAGATCTCGCCGAAATAACGGTGATAACAATAGAAATCGATCGCCGGCTTCATCGCATTGCCTCGCATCCAGAAAAAAACCGCCCTTTTTGCAAAGGGCGGTGGAGATGTTGGTTCAGAGTGTGGCTTTTACCTGCAACCCGAAGGCCCAGGCATTGGGGATATGGGAGTAGGAGAAGGTCCCCGGATCCATCACATATTGGACATTGGGATGGATCTGCAGCCAGGGCGTCGCCTGGAAGCCATAGCCGATTTCAAGCACACCCTCGCCGGTGGAAAGATTGGTCAGCGTCGCGTTCGCGGCTTCCTTCGCATCAACCACGCGCTTGTTCAGGATGGCGCGGACATAGCCGACATCGATGAAATCCTGCGGCCGCGCGGCAAAGGGCCCCTGCGCGATCAACCCGCCCAGCACGGAGCCCTGAAACAGCGCCGTGGAAGGATCGGAGTAGGAGACCATGCCGATCGCGATCAGCCCACGCTTCGGCCCGCCGAAGCTCACCAGCATCTGGTTGGCGATGGCATAAAAACCGTAGCGCCCGCTTTGCATATCCGAGGCGTTGGTGACGGAGGCGGCATCGCTGGTGTCGTAATAGGCACCGACCTTATACAGGCCGGGCAGCCCACCGAGATTGACCTTGTAGCCGGCCTCAAGCGGGATCAGCGCGCCAGTGGAACCGGAGGTGCTGACCTTCAGCCCGTTATTCTTCTGATAATAGCCCGGATTTACGTCATAGATGCCGGTTTCGATGTAGAGCGAAGGTGTCGGCGACAGCTTGATGCGCCCGCCCCATTTGCCGGTCGGGTAATCGGACCAGCCGGAGGAGGCCGGCAGGTTCTGCGCATGCGCACAGAAGCCGACATTCATGAAATCGCACCCATCCTCGATGCCGGCGAAATCATTGCCCATCGGATAGAAGCCAGCTTTCGTCTGCACGAGCCCGTGCGCGAAATTCTGCGTATAGGAGAGTTCGGTGACGCGCAGCGTCTCGCCGGCCCCATAGACTTCCTGCACGGCGAGCCTGTTGCCGATGAAATCCGAACTCACCGAGCGCCCCTGGCGCTGGTTGAAGCCAACGCTCAAGGTGCCGCCCTCAAGCCCAAACAGCTTGCCCATATCGGCATCCACGCCGATGCCCAGCTGCTGCGCATAGCCATTGCCGGTGCGCTTGCCGCCGGACATCGCATCGGCGAAATTGCCGTCATAGAAACCCTTGAAGGTCAGCCCGGCTTCTTTCAGCCGGGTGCGGCCGCCATTCCAGTCGCCGGTCATGGTCTTGCGGGTGAGCAGGCTGTTGAGGAAATTATCCTGCGTCGTGGTTTGGGCATGCGCCGCCACGGCGAAGCTCAAGCTCGCCACCCCGCTCAGAATGGCCTGCCGCAAATATGTCGTCTTCATAAAACCTCCTGTTATTGGATTATTGAGGGACGAGTCCCACCTTCCGGATGCGTTGCCCGCATCCGGTCTCGCCAAAACATGCTCAGCGCGGACGGGTGTGAACCCGCCTCGCGCTAAGCGGCTTCGGGATTCACCACGCCGAGCAGTTTCGCCTGCAAGGCTTCGTCGGCGGCCAGTGCCTGCGCCGTGCCATCATACGCCACCTCGCCATTCACCAGCACCACCGCACGATCCACGATCGAGAGCACCGATTCCGCATGATGCTCGACGATGATCAGGCTGGCTTTGCGGCGCAGCTTCACCACCGCCTCCATCACCTCCTTGACCACCGCGGGCGCTAGCCCTTCAAACGGCTCGTCAAGGAGAATGACGCGGCTCGGCACCATCAGCGCGCGCGCCACCGCCACCATCTGCCGCTCGCCACCGGAGAGCGACGAGGCGCGCGATTTCGCCAGGATCTGCAATTTCGGAAACAGCGCGTAGACCTCATCGAGCGTGGCGCCGCCCGGGCGCGTCGCCAGGCGCAGATTCTCCAGCACGGTGAGGTTGGGAAACAGCCTGCGCCCTTCCGGCACCAGCGAAATGCCGCGCCGGTTGATCTCAAAAGGCTTGCGGCCGGTGATCGCCTGACCATCCAGCAGCACCTCGCCGCCGGAAATCTCCACCGCGCCCATCAGGCTTTTCAGCGTCGTGGTCTTGCCCACGCCGTTGCGCCCCAGAATCGCCAGCGCCTCGCCTTCGCGCAGGGTGAAGCTGACCTTGTCGATCACCACGCTCCCCGCATAGCCGGCGGTGAGGGCCTTCACTTCCAGAACCGGCTTGCCGGGCGCACTCGGCTCCGGCGCGTGCACCTCCTGCGCCGCCTCCCGCTCAGCCCCGAGATAGGCGCTGATCACCGCCGGGTTCGCCGCCACATCCGCCGGCTTGCCATCGGCGATCAAGGCGCCCTGGTGCAGAACCGTGATGCGATCAGACAATGTCAGCACCCGGTCCATGTCATGCTCGATCAGCAGCACAGCATGCGCTTCCGCCAAGCGCCGGATCAGCGCGCCCACCACCTGCCGGTCCGCCTGCGCCAACCCGGCCAGGGGCTCATCCAGCAACAGCAAATTTGCATCCGTTGCCAAGGAAATCGCGATTTCGAGCAGGCGCTGTTCGCCATGCGAGAGATTGACGCATTGCTCCGCCGCCCGCTGCTCCAGCCCCACCGCCGCCAGCAGCGTCCAGGTCCGCGCATTCACCTGGTCCATCCGGTAGGCATCGACGAGCAGCTGCGCAAAACGCGGCTTGTGGCGGCGCTGCACGGCGATGCGCACATTCTCGAACGCCGTCAGATTCTTGAACACGCTGACAATCTGAAATGACCGGCTGAGCCCCAGCCGCACACGTTGATAAGGCTTCAACCGGGTGATATCGCGCCCGGCCAGGCTGATGCGCCCCTCCGTCGGTTGCAGCAGGCCGGTGAGCAGATTGAAAAACGTCGTCTTGCCGGCGCCGTTCGGGCCGATGAAGCTGTGCAGCTGGCAGGGCATCACGTCGAGATCGATATTGCGCGCGGTATAGAGCGAGCCGAACCGGTTGGTGAGATTGCGCACCGTCAGTACCGGCTGGCTCAGATCCATCTGCTTCACCCTCGGTTGGTAGGGCGCGATCACATCCGGGCGGTTGGGGATGGCGTTGCGGGTCAGCGTCCAGCTCTGCCGGCCCAGCAGACGCTGCGCCAGACCTTGGATGCCTTCCGGCGACGCCAACGCGAAACCCATGATGATCGGCGCGAAAATCAGCCACCAATTGGCGGTGAACAGCGAAAGCCGGTCCTGCAAGGTGACGAACGCGATCGCCCCCCAGAGCGGTCCGAGAAACTGGTGCACCCCGCCCAGCACCGTCATCAGCAGCGCATCGCCCGCATGTTCCCAGCCGAGATTATCCGCGTAGGCGCCCTGCAGCAGCAACGCCAGCAGGCCACCGGCCAGCCCCACCACCGCGCCGCACAGGCAGAAGGCGGCAAGTTTCAGATGCGCGGTGTTATAGCCCAGGCAGGACATGCGCTGCTCATTGTCGCGCAGCGCCTGCAAGGCCCGCCCGAACGGCGCATGCGCGAGCCGCCACAGGCCCCAGGCCACGGCCACCGCGACCCCGGCGGTGAACATATAAAGCCGCAGCGGCGTGGTGAGCATGCTCAGCGAAACGCCCTGCAAGCCGTTCTCACCGCCTGTCAGCGCCGTCCATTTGAACGCCACCTCGAAGGCGATCTGTGAGGCCGCCAGGGTCAGCAACGAAAAATACAGGCCGCGCCGGCGTAGAATCAACAGCCCCAGCAGCAATGCCAGCAGCAGCGAGCCCAGCACCGCGACGCCCAGCGCCACGACCTCATTGCCCCCCGTGCGCAGCATGAAGATCGCGACGAAGTAGGTGGAGCAGCCAAAGAACACGGAGGCGCCGAACGGCACCAGCCCGGTATAGCCCACCAGCATGTTCACGCCGAGCCCGTAGAGAACATAGATCACGATCTCGGTCAGCTTGCTCAGCGGCATGCCCAGGCTGGGTGCCGCGATGCCCAGCACCACCAGCACCGCGCTCAGAATCAAAACAGGATGTTTCATCGCGGCGTTCATTCAAAACGTTCCCATTGCTCGCCGAACAGACCGCGCGGACGCAGCAGCAGCACAATCGCCATCAGCACGTACATCGCCGCGGTCGAAGCATCCGGCATGAATTGAATAGTCAAGGCCTGCACCAGCCCCACCGCCAGCCCGGCGACGATGGCCCCGGCATAGGAGCCGAGCCCGCCGATCGTCACCACGACGAAGGCCGGCATGATCGCATCGGTACCCATCGTCGGCGCCACGGTCCAGATCGGCGCGGCCAGCAAACCCGCAATCGCCGCCAGCAAACATCCCAACCCGAAGGTGCCGGTGAGCACGTGCGGCAGATTGATGCCGAGCAGCTGCACCATCTGCGGATCACGCGAGCCGGCGCGTAGCACCCGACCGAACGGGGTGAAATTCATGAACGCCCAGAAGGCCAGCAAAATCACCACCGCGCAGACCATGATCGCGATGCGATAGCTGGCGATGATGAACGGTCCAGCGATGATCACGCCATTCAGCCAGCCCGGCGCGTTGAAAGGCTGCCCCTGCGCGCCCCACACCGCGCGAATGACCGCCTGCGCCAGCAATGCCAGCGCGAAGGTGACGATCAGACTCACCAGCGGCTCCTTGTCGTAGAGCCTGCGGATCAACAGAACTTCCGTGATCATGCCGATGACGCAGACAATCGCCAACGCCAAGGGCACGCCCCACCAGCCCATCAGATTGAACAAAGTGAGCGAAAAATACGCGCCCAGGGCGAAGAACACGCCATGCGCGAAATTGACGATTCCGAGCAATCCAAAAATGATCGACAGCCCGAGGGCGATAAGAACGTACAGAAACCCCAATGCGAGGCCGTTTCCGGCCTGCATGATCATCATATCGAGCATGGCGCCAGCTCCTCGGCTTTAAAGCGGCGTCATGTGGCAGGCGCTGTCGGCCGCGGTGCCGAAGGCCTTTTGCGCCGCCGCGTCGGAATCGGGAATCGACCGCAGAACATCGAAATAATCGTAATCGTCGGGTATGTTCTTTTTCACCCCGACAACCAGGAAGCGATGCACCAGCTGGTTGTTCCATTTGTCGAAATGCACGGTGATGCCGCCATCCTGCTCCTGCCAGTTCTGCAGGGCATGGACGATCGCGTCAGGGTCGGTGGAGCCGGCCTTGTTGATCGCCTCGAACATGATCTTCGCCGAATACCAGCCCATCCAGGCTTTGTCGGCGGCGGGCTTGCCGTATTTCTTCTGGAAGGCGGCGGCGAAGGCCTTGTCGGAGGGGGAGTTGTTCGGGTCCTTGTAATACCACAGGGTCGTGTAGGTGCCCGCGACATTCTCCTTACCCACGGCCCAGAGATCGGTATCGCCGACCGCGATTTCCGTGAACGGGATCTTGTCCGCCAGGCCGAACTGCTTCCATTGTTTTAGGAAGTTCGACAGATCCGCCGAGGTCAGCCCGCCAATGACCAGATCCGGCTTCGCCTCACGGATTTTCAGAATATAGGAGCTGAAATCGCTGCTGCCCATCGGCACCGAATCATCGCCGACGACCGTCCCGCCGATGCCCTTCAGAAGCGTCTTGAAGGAGGCCGCGATATCCTGCCCGAATGCGTAGGCGGAGGTCAGGAAGTACCAGCGTTTGCCGATGCTTTGCAGGTAAGGCAGCATCGCCGCCGCCTGCACCGGCACCGGCGGCTGCAGCCGGAATGTGTAGGGATTGCATTTCGCGCCGGTGATCTCCTCCGCCGCGGCGTTATTGATCATGAAGGGGATCTTATGCTGCCCCGCAACAGCTTCCTCCGCCAGCGCGTTGGAGCTCAGCGACCCACCCAGCAGTGCCACGACATTGTTTTGCTGGATCAGCTGCAACGCATTTTGCGCCGCACCCTGGGCGGAAGGTTCGTCCACCCACACAATCTCCGCCGGCTGGCCCAGCAGCTGGTTGTTCATCTGTTCCAGCGCCAGGAATGTACCGCGCTGCAGATATTCCGCCTGCACCGCGATGGAGCCTTCCTTCGCCTGCAACAGGCCAATGCGGATCGGCGCGGCGGCGCGCGCGATATGCGGCATCGCCAGCGCGCAGCCCGTCGCGACCCCGGCGGCGGCACCCAGCAGGCGGCGGCGGCCCGTGGTGAAAACAGGCTGAATCTGGTCTTGGTCCATGGTTCCCTCGCTTGATTTTATTGCTTTATGGTTTGTACTAAATCGTCTTTGGTCAGCGGATGATCGGGCTTTTAACCCGATTTATGTAACATCTGTTTAGTTATCTTTAAGCGCGCTCCCTTGGCGTTGATTGCTTATTGTTTAACCCTTCCTCGCCCGTATCACAGGAGGGAACCAGATTACAACAGAGAATTTTGCCTCCCCCCGGTTTCAGCGTTCGTGATCATCGATAAATTGGAATTGTATTCCAGATTATAATCTGATACTAGACCCTTCAATAATTAAACGTCGGGTTCATTGCAGGGCGGATCGAGGGGACATGCAGCAGACACCAGCCTATCAATCGCCCCCCCTGCCCGCGCAGGTGGATGTGCTGGTGATCGGCTCCGGCGGCGCCGGGCTCGCCGCCGCCATCACCGCCGCTTCGCGCGGGCTGCGGGTGCTGGTCGCGGAAAAGGCGCCGCAATTCGGCGGCACCACGGCCTATTCCGGCGGCTGGCTCTGGGTGCCGCATAATCACGCCGTCCGCGCCGACGGGTTTGAGGAGCCCGAGGACGCGCCCCGGCTCTATCTGCGCGCGGTGCTGGGCAACCAGTATGACGACCGCAAGATCGACGCCTATCTGCGCGCCGCACCGCGCATGGCGGCGTTTTTCGCCAGCCAGACCGCGGTGAAATTCCTGCCCGGCAGTTCGGTGCCGGATTTTCACGGCCATCTGCCCGGCGCCGTGAAGGGCGGCCGCTCCATGGTCGCCGCCCCTTATGATGGCCGCGAGCTGGGGCCGCTTTTGCCCCGGCTGCGTCAGCCGATACCGGAAACCACGCTGTGCGGCATGGGCATCGCCGCCGGCGCGGATCTCTATCATTTCCTGCACGCCACCCGAACATTCGCCTCCTTCCTGCATGTGGCCCGGCGCTTCGGCCGGCATCTGGCGCAGCGCCTGCGTCATGGGCGCGGCATGCAGCTGGTCAACGGCAACGCCCTGGCGGCGCGGCTGCTGCGCTCGGCGGCGGATCTGGATATCGGCCTGCATGAAAATCTCGAAGCAAAGCGGCTGATCATCGAACAGGGCCGGGTCGCGGGCGCGCTCTTCAACGCCCCGCACGGCCCCTGCGCCATTCGCGCGCGCCGGGCGGTGATTCTCGCCACGGGTGGCTTTCCGCATGATGCGCTGCGCCAGCAAACATTGTTCGGCCATGTCCGCGCCGGCACCCCGCACGCCTCGGCGGCGCCGGTGGAGAATAACGGCGCGGGCTTGCGGCTTGGCGAGCAGGCGGGCGGGCAGGTCCGCGCGGATCTGGCGGATGCCGGCGCCTGGGCGCCGGTCTCCCTGCCGCCACGGCGCGACGGCAGCGTCGGCCGGTATCCGCATCTGATCGACCGCGCCAAGCCCGGCCTCATCGCCGTCACCGCCGATGGCAGGCGCTTCGTCAACGAAGCCGGGCCCTATCATGATTTCATGCGCGCCCTGTTCGCCGCCACCCCATCCGGCCAGAGCGTGGCGGCCTGGCTGATCTGCGATTCCCGGTTTCTCCATCGCTACGGGCTGGGCGCGGTGAAACCGTTTCCGGTGCCAAAGGGCTTTTATCTGCGCCACGGCTATCTCAAGCGCGGCAAAAGCCTCGCCGCCCTCGCCGTCGCCTGCGGCATCGATGCGGCCGCCCTGGCGGACAGCATCGCCACCCATAACGCGGATGCCGCCAGCGGTGAGGACCGTGCCTTCGGCCGTGGCGGCACGCCGTTCCAGCGCGCCGGCGGAGATGCGCGGATCAGCCCCAACCCCTGCCTCGCCCCCATCGCCACACCGCCTTTCTATGCGGTGAAAATCGTCCCCGGCAGTCTGGGCACCTTCGCCGGGCTGAACACGGACGAGCATGCCCGGGTGCTGGATGCGGCCGGCCAGCCGGTCCCCGGCCTGTTCGCGGTCGGCAACGACATGGCGAGCATCATGGGCGGGCATTACCCCAGCGGCGGCATCACCCTCGGCCCGGCGATGACCTTCGGCTGGCTCGCCGCGCATTTCATCGCCGATCATCAGGAAAGTTAGACCATGAGCAAACGCTACGAACTCGCCACCCTGTCCCTGCAGATGGGCAGCGCCGCCAATGCCCTGCCCGGGGTAGAGGCCTATGTGCGGGAGGGTGAAGGCCGCCTGCTCGGCGCCTGGCTCGCCGATGTCGGCGCCCTCAACCGGCTGGTGCTGCTGCGCGAATTCGAAAATGACGCGGAGATGCTGCGCGAACGCCAGCGTGGCCTGGCCGCCAGCAACCCGTTCGGCGCGGCGTCCTGGCTCACCCGGCTGGAGATGGAGAGCTACGCCCCCTTCCCAAACATGCCCGCCCCCGCGCCCGGCGCCTTCGGCGCGATCTATGAAATCCGCAGCTATGTTCTGAAACCCGGCGGTCTGCTGCCGACCTTCGAGGGCTGGGCGGAAAAACTGCCGGGGCGTACCGCCCTCTCCCCGCTCACCATCGCGCTCTACGGGCTGGATGGCACGCCGCGCATCACCCATATCTGGCCCTACGCGGATGCCAATGCCCGCTTCGCCAGGCGGGCTGAATCGGTCGCCACCGGGGTCTGGCCGCCGCGCAGCGCGGTCTGGCTGACGCCGGAGATGCAGGCCGGCCTCTACGTGCCCACCGCCATTTCACCGCTGCGCTGAGCCTCCCGGCCGAAGGAAACTCCAGAATGAACACTCTCTCTTTGCTCAGCGGCGCCAGCGCGGTCATCGGCATCGTCGGCGACCCGATCGCCCAAGTGAAATCCCCCGCCGGGATGACGGCCGGGCTGATGGCGCGCGGGCTGAATGCCGTCGTCGTGCCCTTCCATGTCACCCCGGAGGATCTCACCGGCTTCGTCGCCGGCATCTCGGCGGCCAGAAACCTCACCGGCCTCATCGTCACCGTGCCGCATAAATTCGCCTTCTATTCGCTGTGCGCCAGCACCTCCGCGCGGTCGCTTCTGCTGCGCACGGTGAATGTGCTGCGCCGGCGCCCGGATGGCGGCTGGCACGGCGATATTTTCGACGGCGAGGGGTTTGTCACCTCGCTCATCGCCGGCGGCGGCACGCCGGCGGGCAAGCGCGTGCTGCTGGTGGGCGCCGGCGGGGCGGGCAGTGCCATCGCGCTGGCGCTGCTGGAGGCCGGGGTCGCGGCGCTGGCGGTGCATGACGATAATCCCGCCCGGCGCGCGGCGCTGCTCAGCCTGCTCGCCCCCGCCGCCAATGGCCGCACCTGCCCCGGCAGCGCCGACCCCACCGGGTTCGACATCGTCGTCAACGCCACCCCCGCCGGCATGCGCGCCGATGATCCGCTGCCGGTGGACATTACCCGCCTCTCCCCGGCGATGGTCGCGGCCGACGTGATCACCGCTCCGGAGGAAACCCCCTTCCTGCAAGCCGCCCGCGCGCAAGGCTGCCGCACCCGCACCGGGGTGGAGATGTTCAACGGCGTGTGCGCGCTGATGCTGGATTTCTACACGCCGCCCGGCCACCAAAACCGGGAGGCCTGAGATGCGCCGCTACGCCCTCGCCCATCTCACCCTGCTGGAGCTGGACCCGCCCGCGCTGGTGGAAACCGCCGCCGCCGCCGGCTACAGCCATGCCGGCTTGCGGCTGCGCCCCGCCGCACCCGGCGGCCTGTTCTATGATCTCGCCGCCAGCCCGGCGCTGCTGCGCGACACGCGCGCGCGCCTGCGAGCGACCGGCCTCGAAATCTTCGATGTCGAGATCATCCGCCTTGGTCCGGATTTCCAGATCGCGCCGGCACTGCCATTTCTGGACGCCGCCGCCGCGCTGGGGGCGCGCGCCGTGCTGGTGGCGGGGGACGATCCCGCCCCCTCCCGCCTCGCCGCCAGCTATGCCGCGCTCTGCGCCGCCGCCGCCGCGCGCCGCCTCACCGCGGATATCGAGTTCATGCCCTGGACCGCGGTGTCGGACATCGCCGCCGCGCGCCGGCTGGTGGAGCAGGCCGGCCAGCCCGCCAATGCCGGCATTCTGGTGGATGCGCTGCATTACGCCCGCAGCCCCGGCGGCCCGGCCGCTGTGGCGGCAATTCCGCGCCAGCTGCTGCATTACGCCCAGATCTGCGACGCCCCGGCCGAGATCCCCGCCACAGTCGAGGGCCTGATCCATACCGCGCGGCAGGAGCGTCTGCTCCCCGGCACGGGCGGCATCGACATGACCGGCATGCTCCGCGCTCTGCCGGCCGATCTGCCGTTGAGTGTCGAGATGCCCAATATCCGCCTCGCCCCGGCGCGCGGGCCGCTGAACTGGGCTAAGGATTGCCTGGCCGCCTCGAAGAAACTGGCGGAGGAGGCTTTCGCATGAAATCCGCCTACGATGTCATCGTGCTGGGCGCCGGCGCCGCCGGCATGGCCGCCTGCCTGTTCGCCCGGCTCAATGGCCTCTCCGCCCTGCTGGTGGAGCGCACCGCGCATCTCGGCGGCACCAGCGCCTTTTCCGCCGCCACCATCTGGGTGCCGGGCTCGCCGCTCGCCGCCAGCGTCGGCGCGCCGCCGGACGATATCGCCCAGGCCAGGAGATTCCTGAACGAGACGGTCGGCAACCATGCCAGCGCGGCGATGCGCGAGGCCTTTCTGCATTGGGGCCCGCAAGCCATCGCCAGGCTGCAGAACGAGACCCAGGTGCAATTGCGCGCCCGGCCGCTGCACCCTGATTATATCCAGGAAGCGCCAGGGGCGAGCCTGCGCGGCCGCGCCCTGGAGCCGCTGCCCTTCGATGGGCGCGCCCTCGGCAAGCGCCTGGCGCTGATCCGCCCGCCCATCCCGGAATTCACCATTCTCGGCGGGCTGATGATCGACCGCGACGACATCGCGCATCTGCTGAAGATGACGAAAAACCCGGAGAGCTTCCTCTACGCCGCCAAACTCATTGGCCGCTACGGCATAGACCGCCTCACCCATAAGCGCGGCACCCGGCTGGTGATGGGCAACGCGCTGATCGGCCGGCTGCTGGCCGCGCTGGACGCGGCGGGGGCGGAGATCGTCACCCAGGCCGAGACCGAGGCGCTGCTCACCGAAAACGGCCGCGTCACCGGCATCAAACTGCGCCAGAACGGCCGCATATACGACATCACGGCAAGGCGCGGCGTGGTGATGGCGAGCGGCGGCTTCAACCGCCACCCCACCCGCCGGCCGGAGATGCTGCCCCAGCCGACCGCCGCTTATTCCCCCGGCGCCCCGGGCCATACCGGCCGCATCCACGACATGGCGCTGGCGCTGGGCGCGCATTATGGCGAGGGCACGCTGGACAATGCCTTCTGGGCCCCGGTCTCCACCCGCCGCCGCGCGGATGGCAGCATCGCCGTCTTTCCGCATTTCGTGCTCGATCGCGGCAAGCCCGGCACCATCGTGGTGAACGCGGCGGGGCGGCGCTTCGTCAACGAAGCCACCTCCTACCATCTCTTCACCCGCGCCATGTATGCGGCGCATCGGCACAGCCCCAGCATCCCGGCCTTCCTGATCGCGGATGCCACTGCCTTGCGCAAATACGGGCTGGGCATGGTGCGCCCCGGCGGGCGCGGGTTGAAGCCGTTTCTGGCGGATGGCTATCTGGTCGAAGCCCCCAGCCTCGCCGCCCTCGCCGGCAGGCTCGGCATCGACGCGCAAGGGCTGCAAACCAGCGTCGCCCGGATGAATGACTATGCCGCGAGCGGGGTGGACGCGGAATTCGGCCGCGGCACCAGCGCCTATCACCGCGTCAATGGCGACGCCACGCACGGCCCCAACCCCAATCTCGGCCGCATCGCCACCGCGCCCTTCTATGCGGTGCGGCTGCTGCCCGGCGATATCGGCGCCGCCACCGGGCTGGTCACCAATGAATATGCCCAGGTGATGCGCAAGGACGGCACGCCCCTGCCCGGCCTGTACGCGGTGGGTAACGACATGCAGTCGGTCATGGGCGGCGTCTATCCAGGGCCGGGCATCACCATCGGGCCGGGCCTCGCCTTCGCCTACGCCGCCGCCACCCATCTCACCGGCGCGCTGTAGCAGGCCGCCGCAAAACCTCTCAGCCCGGCGCCGCCTCCTGGCCCAGCCGCCAGGTGCCGCCGAAATAGGCGGAGCCGAGGCTGGCCGCCGAAAGCTCCGCCGCCGCCGCCAGCAGGTCCGGCGCCAGCTGCCGCAGCCGCTCCTCCGGCAGACGCATGGACGGGCCGGCGATGCTCAGCACGCCGATGGTGCGCGTCCCCTCTCGGGTCCGTACCGGGGTGGAAATCGCCGACAGGCCCGGGGCGGAGCTTTCCACCACCAGCGCATAGCCATCGCGCCGCGCCACCTGCAGACGCTGCAGCAGCGCCTGCACCGTCATCACCGCGTTCACCCCGAGCTGCCGCGGATCGCCGAAGCCCTGCAGGCTGACCAGCCGCACCGCCTCCTCGTCGGACATGGTGGACAGCCAGGCATGGCCGGAGGAGGTGGAGGCGAGATGCGCCTGCGCCCCCGCATCAGGGTCGTAGCGAAAGCCGGTGCGCGCCCCTTGCGCCCGCGCCACCCAGGTCAGCCGCTCATCGCTGACGATGGAAAGCCGCACCAGCTCCTCCGCCTTCGCCGCCAGCGCCTCCAGGATCGGCTGGGCGATATCCAGAATCCCGTTCAGCGACAGGAAAACCTGCCCCATCGCGGAAATCTTCAGCGTCAGCCGGTAGATTTCCGAAACCGGATCCTGCTCGACATAGCCGAGCCGGGCCAGATCGGCGAGCAGCCGGTGGGTGGCGCTGCGCGGCATGTCCAGCCGCTCGGCGATGACGTAAAGCTGCAGCCCCCCCGGGCTGTGGGCGAGACATTCCAGAATATTCAGGGCACGGTCGAGCACGGCGGACATGGCCCGCTCCTTTCCAAATTTAAGCCCGGCTGGCAATCGCAAGCGCCGACGGACAGCCGCAAATCCTGATCTTCATTCTATCATAAAACCAAGTTCCGATATGCCACCTGGCCGCAGAACCGCCAGACCCAGCGGCTTGAACCCTCAGTTTTTTCCCTTGCTGACATGCGCCCCCACGCCGCGCGGCAGGGAGAGGCAATCCAGCACCCCGAGCAGCGCCAGCAGCGCCACCACCAGGAAGGCGATGCGGAACGGCCAGGCCGGGGCCGCCGGCGCCAGCGCCTCGCCCAGCCGCCAGGCGATGCCCCCCACCGCCACGCCGAGTCCCATCGCCAGCTGCGCGGCGGTGGAAAACAGCGTATTCGCCCCGGCCATCCGCGCCTGGGGCACATCCGCGAAGGCGATGGTGTTCAACGCCGTGAACTGCATCGAACGCGTCGCCCCGCCCAGAAACAGAATCGCGCAGATCACCGGCAGCGGCATGAACCGCCCCAGCCCGGCGCAACAGGCCAGGGCGAGCGCGTTGAGCAGCCCGTTGAAGATCAGCACATTGCGAAACCCGAAGCGCCGCAGGATCGGCGTCGTCGCCGGTTTGATCAGCAGATTGCCCGCGAATACCGCCATCAGCAGGGTGCCGGCGGTGAACGCGTCATAGCCCAGCCCGATCTGGAACATCACCGGCAGCAGGAAGGGCACCGCGCCCACGCTCATCCGGAACAGGCCGCCGCCGAGAATGGTCACCGCGAAGCTTTTTACCCGCAGCACGGACAGATCCAGCAAGGGGGCGGCATGGTTGCGCATATGCAGCAGGGCGGCGGCCAGCAGCACGCCCCCGGCGAACCCCAAGGCCGCCACCTCCCGCCAGGGGATCCGCGCGCGGCTGAACAATTCCGCCATCGTCAGCAGGCAGACCAGCGCCAGCCCGGACAGCAGAAAGCCCCGCCTGTCGAACCGCGCCGGATGCGGCCCGCGCGTATCCGGCACCAGCCACCAGACCAGCCCGAACGCCACCGCCCCCAGCGGCAAATTGAGGTAGAAGATCCAGCGCCAGCCGCCATGGTCCACCAGCAGCCCGCCCAGCGGCGGCCCCAGCACCGGCGCCACCAAAGCCGGCCAGACCAGCCAGGCGAAAATATCGATCAGTCGCGCCTTCGGCGTCACCCGCAGCACCACCAGCCGGCCCACCGGCGTCATCATCGCCCCGCCAACGCCTTGCAGGATGCGCAACAGCACGAATTCATCCAGCCCCCGCGCCAGCCCGCAGAGCAGCGAGGCCAGGGTGAACAGCGCGATCGCCAGCCCGAACACCCGGCGCGCGCCGAAGCGCTCCGCCATCCAGCCGCTGATCGGCATGAAAATGCCAAGTGTCAGCATATAGGCGCTGACGCCGCTATTCAGATCCACCGGCCGCACCGCGAAGCTGCGCGCCATTTGCGGCACCGCCGGGGTGATCGCGGTGGCGTCCAGATTTTCCATGAAATTCGTCCCGGCCACCAGCAGAGCCAGGATGGTGATCCGCGGTGGCGGCTCGGCCTGCATCTTTACCCCCTACCGAAACGCCACCCGCCCCAGATGCGCCGCCGCCGCCTGCAATTCCGGCAAGGCGGTGTGCAGCAGCCAGCCCTGGTCACGATGCGCGGATTGGGTGGCGAGGTTGAGGGCCGCCAGCGCCTGCCCGTCCGGCCCGCGCACCGGCACGGCGATGGAGCGCAGCCCCGGCTCCAGCTCGCCATCCGTCATCGCCCAGCCCTGGTCGCGCACCCGCGCCAGCTCCGCCTGCAGCGCCTGCGTGTTGGTCAGGGTCTTGGCCGTGCGCGCGGCCAGCTCCGCCCCCGCCAGATAGGCCCGCAGCGCGTCCGGCGTGAGGGCAGCCAGTAAAACCCGCCCGTTGGAGGTGCAATAGCTCGGCAACATGCTGCCGATCAGCAGCGGCACCGAGATGATGCGCATCGTCTCCGCCCGGCACACATACAGCACCGCGCGGTGCCGGCTGCGCGTATCGAACATCGCCAGCGAGCTGGATTCCCCCAGCCGGTCGCGCAGCGCCTCCACCACCGGCTGGCCGGCCCGCGCCAGCCTGTCGCCCAGCAGAAAGGCCCGGCCCAGCGGCAGCACGCCGGGGCAGAGCCGGTAGCTTGTCCCCTCCGCCGCCACATAGCCGAGCCGCTCCAGCGTAAACAGGCAGCGCCCCACCGCCGAGCGCGGCAGCCCGGTGAGCTTCGCCGCCTGGGTGACGCTCAACCCCTCCTGCCCCTCGAACGCCGCCAGCACCTCCAGCCCGCGCGCCAGCGAGGTCATGAAACGCGGGTCGAGCGCCTCTGCTTTTTCCTTGACTTCCTCAGCCATTGGCGCGATATCTCCGATTAACGAACAGTTTAACCGATAATCGGTTATTCCGGGATTGGACGCAAGAGGAAATATGCAAAAAATCTACGCGAGTCCTGAAGCCGCCCTCAAGGGCGTGTTGTTTGACGGGATGACGATCATGTCCGGCGGCTTCGGCCTCTCCGGCAACCCCGAAAGCCTGATCCCGGCGATCCGGGATGCCGGGGTGAAAAACCTCACGGTGATTTCGAATAATTGCGGCGCCGACGGGTTCGGCCTCTGGATGCTGCTCAACAACAAGCAGATCAAGAAGATGATCTCTTCTTACGTTGGCGAGAACAAGCTGTTCGAGCAGCTCTACCTCTCCGGCGAGCTGGAGCTGGAGTTGAACCCGCAAGGCACGCTGGCCGAGCGCATCCGCGCCGGCGGGGCGGGCATTCCGGCCTTCTATACCCGCACCGGGGTCGGCACCGTGGTCGCGCAGGGCAAGCCGGTCGAGGAATTCGATGGCATCGCCTATGTGCGCGAGACTTGGCTGAAAGCCGACCTCGCCATCGTCAAGGCCTGGAAGGCGGATGAGGCGGGCAATCTGGTCTATCGCAAGACCGCGCGCAATTTCAATCCGAACATGGCCACGGCGGGCAAGATCACCATTGCCGAGGTCGAGGAGATCGTCCCGGTCGGCAGTCTCGACCCGGAAAATATCCACACGCCCGGCATCTATGTGGACCGCATCATCAAGAGCACGATCAATGAAAAGCGCATCGAGAAACTGACCGAGCGCAAGAGGGAGACCGCCTGACATGCCCTGGACCCGTGAACAGATGGCGGCCCGCGCCGCGCGTGAATTGCAGGATGGTTTCTACGTCAATCTCGGCATCGGCATCCCGACCCTGGTGGCAAACTACATCCCCGAGGGCGTCAACGTGACGCTGCAGAGCGAGAACGGCCTGCTCGGCATCGGCCCCTTCCCCTATGAGGGCGAGGCCGACCCGGATTTGATCAATGCCGGCAAGCAGACCGTCACCACCCTGCCCAGCTCCAGCTTCTTCTCCTCCGCCGACAGTTTCGCGATGATCCGCGGCGGCCATATCGACATGGCGGTGCTGGGGGCGATGGAGGTCTCCGACAAGGGCGACATCGCCAACTGGACCATTCCCGGCAAGATGGTGAAGGGCATGGGCGGGGCGATGGATCTCGTCGCCGGGGTCAAGCGCGTGGTCGTGGTGATGGACCATAACGCCAAGGATGGCTCGCCCAAGATCAAGGAAAAATGCGACCTGCCGCTGACCGGCACCGGGGTGGTGGATCTCATCGTCACCGATATCTGCGTGCTGGCCTGCGACAAGATCAATGGTGGGCTGACGCTGGTGGAGCTGGCGCCGGGCATCACCGCCGAGGACGTGCAGGCCCGCACCGCCGCGCCGGTGAAGGTGGCGGCATGAGCGAGGCTTTCATCTGCGACGCCATCCGCACCCCGATCGGCAAATTCGGCGGCGGGCTGGCCACCACCCGCACGGACGATCTCGCCGCCATCCCCATCGCCGCGCTGATCGCCCGCAACCCCCAGCTCGATGTCGAGGCGATCGACGAGGTGATCTTCGGCTGCGCCAACCAGGCCGGCGAGGATAACCGCGATGTCGCCCGCATGGCCGCCCTGCTGGCCGGGCTGCCGGTGAGCATTCCCGGCACCACCATGAACCGGCTCTGCGCCTCCGGCGCGGATGCGGTCGGCACCGCCGCGCGCGCCATCATCACCGGGCAGATCGACCTCGCTTTCGCCGGCGGGGTGGAGAGCATGAGCCGCGCCCCTTACGTGATGGCGAAATCCGCCACCCCGTTCTCCCGCGACATGAAGATCGAGGACACGGTGGTCGGCTGGCGGCTGGTCAACCCGAAAATGCACCAGATGTACGGCACCGCCTCGATGCCCGAGACCGGCGAGACCGTTGCCCAGCGCTTTGGCGTCACCCGCGCGGAGCAGGATGAATTCGCCCTGCGCTCGCAGCAGCGCGCCGCCGCCGCGCAAGCCAGCGGCTATCTCGCCGCCGAGATCACCCCGGTGATCGTGAAAAGCAAAAAAGGCGAGGTCAGCATCAGCGTCGATGAGCATCCCCGCGCCGAGACCACGCTGGAGGGGCTGGCGAAGCTGAAGCCGATCGTCCGCGCCGATGGCACCGTCACCGCCGGCAATGCCTCGGGCGTGAATGACGGCGCCGCGGCGATGATCATCGCCTCCGAAGCGGCCGCGAGACAACACGGCCTCACCCCGCGCGCGCGCATCCTCGGCATGGCGACGGCCGGGGTGGAGCCGGATGTGATGGGCATCGGCCCGGTGCCGGCCAGCCGCAAGCTGATGGCGAAACTCGGGCTGACCATCAATGATTTCGATCTGATCGAATTCAACGAGGCCTTCGCCTCGCAGGTCATCGCCTCGCTGCGTCAGCTCGGCGTCAACCCGGCGGCGGAGCATCTCAACCCGCATGGCGGCGGCATCGCGCTGGGCCATCCGCTCGG
The DNA here is from genome assembly GCF_000687875.1 of Acidocella facilis ATCC 35904. GTDB lineage: Bacteria > Pseudomonadota > Alphaproteobacteria > Acetobacterales > Acetobacteraceae > Acidocella > Acidocella facilis. Next base: position 66,337 of record NZ_JHYG01000012.1, read on the forward strand.
CTGCTCGGGCGCGCGCCTGGCGATGACGGCGGTGCATGGCATGGAGGTGCGCGGTGCCAAGCGCGCGTTGGTCACCATGTGCATCGGCGTCGGCCAGGGGCTGGCCTTGGCGCTGGAGCGGGTCTGATCACCCCAGCGCCGCCACCGCTTCGCGGACGGATTGGGCGAAAAGCTGGGCCGGCAAGGAGGGCTGCACATCCGTGCGGGTGGTCAGCCCCACCGGCCCCAGCGTCGCGCTCGTATCCGCCGGCAGCCTGGCCAGAAACCCATGCGCCAGCTCCTCTGCCACCACCCCTTCCGAGATGATCCACACCGCATCCGAGGCGCGCACATAGGCGCGGGCGAAATTGTCGGAGATGGTCTCGATCTCCCCGGCAAACGGCCCCAGCGCATGTGCGGTGAGATAACGCTGCGCGGTCGGGCGGATGATCGAGCCGGGCGGGGGCATCAAAAGCTGGTAATTGGCAATCGCCGCCAAATCGAAGCGCTGCGATTTCAGCAGCGGATGCGCCGGCCGCACCACCAGCGCGATGGCTTCCTCATACAGATGCTCAAAGGCAAAGCCGCGCATCATCTCCGGCTCCGCCATCCGCCCGATCACCAGATCCACCTCCCCCAGCCGCAGCTGGGAGAGCAGATAGCCGTTCGGCCCGGTGACAATGCGCGGCTTCAACCCCAGACCCTGCGCCATGAACCGCGCCGCCGCGCGCGGCAGGATACGCGCCGAGACGGTGGGCAGCGCGCCGATGGAGAACGCCGCCGCCTGATCGTCACGGGCCTGCGCCATCGAGCGCATGCCTTGCTTCAGCGCCGTCAGGCTGGCGCCGGCATAGCGTTGGAACACCTCGCCAAAGCTGGTCAGGCTCAGCTTGCGGCCGGCGCGGTCGAAAAGTTTGACCTGCAATATCTCTTCCAGCTCGGCGATGGTCTTGGACAAGGCCGGCTGGGTCAGCCCCAGCGCCGAAGCCGCCTGGACCACGCTGCCCGTACGCACCACTTCCAGAAACACGCTAAGGTGACGCAGCTTGATGCGGGGGTCGAGCCCTTCGCCACGCAGAGTCGGCATATAACCCCCAGGTTATGGTTTATGTGAAATATCTCATTTTACATGAAACTCTGAAAGTATTTTAGTCAATCGCAACGGGGCCACGCGCCCAGGAGGAAACGAAACATGGCATTCACCAGGCTGAATAATGTGCGGCTGCATTGGCGCGAGACCGGGCCGGCCGACGCCCCGGCGATCATTTTCGCCAACTCGCTCGGCACTGATTGCCGGTTGTGGGACGAAATCGCCCATGCCCTCTCTGACCGCTACCGGGTGGTGCTGTACGATAAGCGCGGCCACGGCCTCTCGGAAAACGCCCCCGGCCCCTACAGCATTGCGATGCTGGCGGATGACGCGCTGGCGCTGGCGGACCATCTCGGGCTGGCGCGCTTCGCCTTTGTCGGGCTCTCCATCGGCGGCTTGATCGCCCAGCAGATCGCGCTGAAGGCGCCGGAGCGCCTCACCGCCCTGGTCATCTGTGATAGCGCTGCGAAAATCGGCGATGATGCGAGCTGGAATGCCCGCATCAAGGCGGTGACGGAAAACGGCCTGGCCAGCATCGCCGGGCCGGTGATGGAACGCTGGTTTACCCCCGCCTTCCATGCCGAAAGGCCCGTGGAACTGCAGGGCTGGATCCAGATGCTGTGCGGCACGCCGAATGACGGCTACGCCGCCGCCTGCGCGGCTCTGCGCGCGGCGGATCTGACCGACAAAATCGCCGCCATCCGCACCCCGACCCTCGTGGTCTGCGGTGATGGCGACCAATCCACCCCGCCCGCTTTGGTGCAGGCGACGGCGGCGCGCATTCCCGACGCGCGCTTCGAGCTGATTGAACAATGCAGCCACATCCCCCCCGCCGAACAGCCCGCCGCGCTGCTGGCATTGCTGAAGCGGCATTTCGAGGAGCATTTGAATGCCTGACCCCTCCCCCCGCTACACCCAGGGGATGAAGACGCGCCGCAAGGTGCTGAGCGACAAATATGTGGATGTGGCGGTGGCCAACACCACGCCCTTCAATGCGGATTTCCAGGAGCTGATCACCGAGGCCGCCTGGGGCAATGTCTGGTCGCGCGGCACCATTCCCCTGCGCGAGCGCTCGATGCTCACCATCGCGCTGCTGGCGGCCCTTGGCCATCATGACGAGGTGGCGATGCATGTCCGCGCCACCGCCAATACCGGCGCCAGCATGGACGACATCAAGGAGGCACTGCTGCACGTCGCCATCTATGCCGGCGTGCCCGCCGCCAACCACGCATTCAAGATCGCCGCCCAGGCCTATGCCGAAATGGCGGCGCCAAAGGAGGACAGAAATGCGTAACGCCCCCGCGCCCAACCATAATGGCGGCTTCTACCAGCGCGACCGCGCCTGGCACCCGCCCGCCTTCACGCCGAACTACAAGACCTCGGTGCTGCGCAGCCCGAAACACGCGCTGCTCTCGCTCAACAACACGCTCTCGGAAATGACCGGGCCGGTCTTCGGCCACGCCATGCTGGGCGAGCTGGATAACGACCTGATCCGCAATTACGCCACCACCGGCGATGCGATCGGCCCGCGCATCATCGTGCATGGTCGGGTGCTGGACGAGGATGGCAGGCCGGTGCCGGGCGCACTGCTGGAATATTGGCAGGCCAATGCCGGCGGGCGCTACCGGCACAAGAAGGAGAGCTATCTCGCCGCCATCGACCCGAATTTCGGCGGCTGCGGGCGCTCGATCACGGATGAGGAAGGCCGCTACTGGTTCCGCACCATCAAGCCCGGCGCCTATCCCTGGCCGAACGGGGTGAATGACTGGCGCCCGGCGCATATCCATTTCTCGATCTTCGGCCATGCCTTCGCGCAGCGTCTGATCACCCAGATGTATTTCGAGGGCGACCCGATGATCTGGCAATGCCCGATCGTCATGGGCATCCCCGATAAGGCCGCGGTGGCGCAGCTGGTGGCGGCGCTGGACCGCGAAGCGACCATCCCGATGGACACGCTGGCCTATAAATTCGACATCGTGCTGCGCGGCCGCCGCTCGACGATGTTCGAAAACCGCATGGAAGGAAACTGAGCCATGGTGCAATCGCTGAGCCGGTTGAAGGAAAGCCCGTCGCAGACCGCCGGGCCCTATGTGCATATCGGCACCACGCCGAATTTCATCGGCATCAACCATGTCTACGCGCAGGATCTGGGCCTGGCCCCCTGCCCGGCCGCGGCCAAGGGGCAGCGCATCATCATCACCGGCCAGGTCTTCGATGGCTCCGGGGCGGTGCTGAGGGATGCGCTGCTGGAGCTCTGGCAGGCGGATGCGGACGGGCTCTATCCCGGCCGGGGTGAGCATCGCGGCGCGGCGGACCCCAATTTCCCCGGCTGGTTCCGCCAGCCCGTGGATGGCGTCTCCGGCATTTACCGGTTCGAGACGATCAAGCCCGGCGCCGTGCCCTTCATCGATGGGCGGAAGATGGCGCCGCATGTGACACTCTGGATCGTCGCGCGCGGCATTAATATCGGGCTGCATACACGGATGTATTTCCCGGATGAGGCGGCGGCGAACGAGGCCGACCCGATCTTTACCCGCTTCGAGCTGAGGGCGCGGCTGGCAACGCTGGTGGCGGCGCGGGATGGTGAGGAGGATGGCGTGCCGGTCTATCGCTTCGACATCCATTTGCAGGGCGACAAAGAAACGATTTTCTTCGATATCTGACCCCATGACCGCCCTGCCCTTCACCTCTGCCCTGATCGACGATGCCGAGCTGGCGCCGCTCTTCGCCCCCGCGGCGGAGCTGCGGGCCATGCTGGCGTTCGAAACCGCCTTGGCCGCCGCCCAGGCCGAGGCGGGGATGATCTCTGGCGCGGCGGCTTCGGCCATCGCGCGAGCCTGCACGGCCTTCACCCCGGACGAGGCGGCGCTGCGGGCCGGGCTGTTCAAGGATGGGGTGCTCGGGCCGGGATTTGTCGCAGCGCTGCGAAAGACGCTGCCTGTTGAGCACCAAAAGGCGCTGCATCTGGGGGCGACCAGCCAGGATGTTACGGATACGGCTTTGACGATAAGGCTGAAGCCGGTTCTGAGCATCCTCGCGGCGCGGCTGACGGCTTTGATCGCAGCGCTGCAAGCCTTGGGTGCGGCGCAGGGCGCGGTGCGGCTGATGGGGCAGACCCGGATGCAGGCGGCTCTGCCCATCCTGGCGCGCGACAAGATCGCGAGCTGGGAACAGCCTTTGCACCGGCATCTGGCCCGGCTTGCGGAGCTGGCCCCACGGCTGTTGGTGATCCAGCTCGGCGGGCCAGTGGGCAACCGCGCGGAGCTGGGGGCGGCGGCAGATGCCGTGGCGGCCGGGCTGGCGGCGCGGTTGGGGCTGGGCGATGCGCAATGCTGGCATACGGCGCGGGATAATATCGTGGCGTTCGGCGCGCTGCTGGCGATGATCGCCGGGGCGCTGGGCAAGATCGGCCAGGATGCGGCGATTTTGGCGCAGAGCGAGAATGGGGCGCTGAAGATAGAGGGCGGCGGCGCGTCCTCGGCGATGGCGCATAAGGTGAATCCGGTAACGGCGGAGCATCTGGTGGCGTTGGCGCGCTTTGCCGGCGGACTGGCGGGGACGCTGAACCAGGCGCTGGTGCATGAGAATGAGCGTTCGGGCGCTGCCTGGACGCTGGAATGGCTGGTGCTGCCGCAGCTGGTCTGCGCCACCGGGGCGGCGCTGCAAGCCGGGCTGGGGCTGATTGCGCGGCTGCATTTCATCGACCGGGCCAAGCCCGGCGATGATCGTGCTTGAGATGTAAATGAAGATCCTGGCGCCGGTGATCGTCGTTAAAACTGCACGTCCCTGCCTTTCGCCTGCCATTTACGGCCACTGGATACCCGGCGACTCAACAGGGATATTCAAATGATCAAGTCGCGTCTGCCGCGCGGGGCCGCCCGCGGCTTCCTTGCCTACGCCGCCGCGGCGCAGAGCGCTCGCCACTCAACCTCAATTGAGGCGATCAGCAAGAGCGCCGCAGCTCACTGAAGGCCAGAGCAACGGCTCCAAAGGTACCCGCGAACTCCTATCCCCCCGGCCAAAGGCAGCAGCGCTTATCGCTGATCGAGGTGACGGGCGCTCAACAGCATAAGGGCCGTAACAACATAAACGTTGTTAATCAGCAACATTCATTTTGTTTGATTTCCAAATTGATCCGGCGGAGCAGTGTGTGTGCAGTAACATTGTAACGTTCTGCAACAGATTTGAGCGAGTGATTCTCGTACTTGATCAACCGCATCGCGTCGAGGCACTGCTCATGAGTTAATGACGGGGGACGCCCCACATGTTTACCTTTAGCCCTCGCGGCAGCCATGCCGGCCCGGGTCCGCTCACTGATTAAAGTGCGTTCGAATTCGGCCAGAGCGGCCATCATGTGAAAAACCAGTCTGCCACCCGACGAGGTGGTGTCAATATTCTCATTCAGAGAATGAAACCTGACCCCCTTCTCTCCCAGTTGATCGAGCAGCTGGATCAGGTTGACCAGAGACCGGCCTAGTCTGTCGAGACGCCATACGACGAGCTTGTCTCCGGGCCTTAAGGTTCGGAGAGCTCGGTTGAGATTTGGTCGACTTGCGAGACTTCCCGAGATGCCTTGATCAGAGAAAATTTTCTCACACCCAACTGCTTTCAGAGCGTCGATTTGAAGGCTCAAATTTTGCTCATCCGTTGACACGCGGGCATACCCAATTTTGCTCATTTGCTGTCCCATAATCGAATTAACATTCTCAGGCCTATGGGCGCGTAGTCGAAGAAGAGACCAAGACCAATAGTGACTTGGATATTGACAAAAAGGGGTCCCTTTTCACTAACAATCGAAAGGACAACCCAGATCCAAAAACTTGATGAATCAAGCAAACAATAGAGCTGTCTGCCCTATCTATTGCCACCCTTACACAAGGGACCCCTAATGGTGGCGGTTAGAATGAATATCTTTAGAAAAAGTAAAGAAACTAATCGCTCATCTAACTATGTTTGGGAAAAACGTGGGCAGAACTGCTTCATCTGTGTAGGCTTTGCCGCAGTCAGTCGTCCGGGCATCAGAAAGCCATGGGTTGTCATGGTTCCACGCGCGGCTGACGAAAATGGTTTGAGCCCATGGGGCCTCATGGCTGACAATGGAGGCATTCGGAATTTCGCATCAGCCGAAGAGGCCATGAAAGAGGCGGAAGCATATCTCGACATGTTCAGAGACTATCATCAGTCATATTCAGGTGATTATATCGATCTGTCGTGCAAGAATTTTCGTATTTCCGGGGCTGGCACTTAGAAAATCTTACAGATGAAACCGAATGAATCGCGTGTTATCCTGCCTTTTCCAGCGAGCACGCAGGATCGGAGAAAGGTCGCACGCCATCGAATTCTTTGGGGAGGCAAGCTGCTTTTTAGCTATGAGCGGCGAAGTGGTGTTGACTGTTTAGTTGTCGAACTCTCGAAGAGAGGCGCACGTGTTGAGACTGAATGGCTGACGCAAGTTCCAGAAACATTCTATTTCCAGGCAGGAACCCAAGAACCACGGCTTGTACGCCGCGTATGGGTGATGGGAAAAGCCATTGGATTGGAGTTCATTGACTGACCGCGAAGAAGATCGGTGTGATCTTCGAGCCAGACGGCGCAACCAAAGGCAAGGTAATCCCCCCGTTTTTTAACGGAGCATATTCGTAGAATTTCACCCGGCGCGTTTCAGTTTCTGGGCGGTTGTAACCCCACCATTTTTAACGAGGCCTATGGGCAGACCTCACGCGAGAACAGCCCCCTCACCCACGCCACCGGCACCGCCGCGCGCGAGCCCACGCTGATCAAACGGACTCGTTTGATCGGATAAGGTTGCTCGTTCGAACAGAAGGCTAGGTCGTGTCTGCATTCATCGTAGCCAAATCATGGCGCAAGCGAGATGTACGAAGCCCATGAAGGCTTTGATGGTTTTTTCGCATCTGAGGGCGATTCTGCGGAAGCGTTTGAGTTTATTGAAGAAGCACTCGACCTGATGGCGCTCCTTGTAGAGCCTCCAGTCGATTGGGGGGCTTATGGCGCGGCTGGGATTAGCCTTGATCTGAGCGGTTGCACCGAGATCATTGGCAATGAAAGCGCGTAGGGGATCTGCGTCGTAGGCAGCGTCAGCGATGACATGACCAACACCCTGCAACCCATCCAGCAGGGCTTCCGCCTGTG
>NZ_JHYG01000013.1 GCF_000687875.1 Acidocella facilis ATCC 35904
CCCGACGCCGGGACATCACGGCGATTGCCCACAGGCGGAAGCCCTGCTGGATGGGTTGCAGGGTGTTGGTCATGTCATCGCTGACGCTGCCTACGACGCAGATCCCCTACGCGCTTTCATTGCCAATGATCTCGGTGCAACCGCTCAGATCAAGGCTAATCCCAGCCGCGCCATAAGCCCCCCAATCGACTGGAGGCTCTACAAGGAGCGCCATCAGGTCGAGTGCTTCTTCAATAAACTCAAACGCTTCCGCAGAATCGCCCTCAGATGCGAAAAAACCATCAAAGCCTTCATGGGCTTCGTACATCTCGCTTGCGCCATGATTTGGCTACGATGAATGCAGACACGACCTAGGCTTTCATTTCGAATCTACGCGTCCAGATGCGGGCCGATCAGCACCAGATCGGCCGGTGAAAGCCGGTCGGACGCGGTGGCCTTCTGGTGCCAGTACGGATAGAGCAATGGCGGCCGGCTGACGGCCTCCAACGCCGCGATCTCGTCCGGTTCCAGAACCAGCGCGGCGGCTTGAAGATTATCCTCCAGCTGTGCCTCGGTGCGTGCACCGACGATCACACTCGAGACACCAGGGCGCGTCAGCAGCCAGGCCAATGCCACCTGCGCCGAAGTCACGCCCCGCTTTGCGGCAATCTCCACGATTTTCTCAATGATATCGTAGAGCGCCTCAACATCGCGCACAGGCGGCTCCTGCCATTGCGCGGCACGGCGTGTGCCGTCTGGCTCCGGCTTGCCGCGACGATATTTGCCCGAGAGCAGCCCGCCGGCGAGAGGTGACCAGATGATCGCGCCCACCCCCTGGTCCACCGCGATCGGCAGCAGCTCATATTCCGCATCACGCGCTTGCAGGCTGTAATAAATCTGTTGCGCGATCGGCCGTACCAGCCCCTCCGTCTTGGCGGCGCCCAGCATCTTCATCACATGCCAGCCGGAGAAATTGGAAACGCCTACATAGCCGATCTTGCCTGCGCGGGTCAGATCGTCCAGCGCGCGCAATATCTCTTCCACCGGCGTCTGCCCATCCCATTCATGGCACCAATAGAGGTCGATATGGTCGGTTTTCAGCCGCTTCAGACTGTCCTCGCAGGCGCGGATGAGATGCTGGCGGGAAAGGCCACGGTCATTCGGCCCTTTCTCACGCATCGGAAACCGCGCTTTGGTGGCGAGCAGCAATTTGTTGCGCCGCCCGGCGATGGCTTGACCGATGATCTCCTCCGAGACGCCGTTGGAGTAGATATCGGCCGTGTCCAGCATGTTCACCCCCGCCTCCAGGCTCATGTCAATTTGGCGGCGCGCCTGTTCGAGGCCCGCATTTCCGACCTTGGAGAAATTGCCCTGGCCGCCGAAGGTCATCGTACCCAGAATGAGCGTTGAAACTTTCAGGCCGGAATTGCCCAGCACGCGATATTCCATCTTCCCTCTCCTCGAACTGAATGAATGGCGGCCCTTGGACCAATATGTGTTTATCTTGACGCGGCAGCCTCAAGATAAAACACAAGAAATTTCTCGCCGAAATAAAAGTTGGGGCATCAAGCTAAAAGCTTGAAGCGCTAAACCAGTTCCGGACGCTTGCGCGGCGGCGCCATGAATTCCGGGCCTACCGGAGACTTGATGCAGCGCGCGAGAATGGCTTCGATCTCCGTCTTGCCTTCGGCATCCAATGTCCAGCCCATGGCATCGTTCACGGGGTCGAGTTGGCCGGGGTTGCGCGCGCCCCAGAGCGCGATGGTCGGCCCCTGGTCCAGCACCCAGCGGAGCGCCAGCGCCAGCACGGATTTGCCGTAACGCCTTTGCGCCAGCTCGCGGAGTTCCTCCACCGCCTGGAGATATTGGGTGAAACGCTCGCCATTGAATTTCGGGTCGTTACGGCGCAGATCGTCGCCTTCGAAAACGGTATCCGCTTTCATCCGCCCGCTCAGCAGGCCGCGGCACAGCGCGCCATAACTCAGCACGGTCAGGCCGGTATTGGCGGCATATGGCAACTCAGCCGCCTCAATCCCACGCTCGAACAGATTATAGGGTGGTTGCATCGCGTCGAGCTGTGCGGCGGTACGGAACGCGTCCATCTGCGCGGGCGAGAAATTGCTGACGCCGATGGACAGGATCTTACCCTCGCGGCGCAATGTCTCCAGCGTTTCGGCGGTTTCCTCAAGCGGCGTTTCCAGGTCCGGCCAATGCACCTGGTAGAGGTCGATCCGGTCGGTGCGCAGGCGGCGCAGGGAGTCCTCGATTTCCTGGCGGATACGCGCCCGGCGTCCATCGCGGAACACCTTGCCATCCTTCCAGGCCAGGCCGAGCTTGGTGGCGATCTGCACCTTATCCCGCAGCCCGCCCTCCGCAATGGCCTTGCCGACAATCTCCTCCGACCGGCCGAAGCCATAGACGGGCGCCGTGTCGATCAAGGTGATCCCGCGCGCCACAGCGCTCTGGATGGTGGCGATGGACTCCGCCTCATCCGTGCCGCCCCACATCCAGCCGCCAATGGCCCAGGTGCCGAGCCCGATGCGCGAGGTGACGACGGCACTCTTGCCGATGGTGATGGTTTCCATGTTTCACTCCTGTCAGATTCAGTCCGGGCGCTCTGGCACCACCGGCACTGCGATGGGGTCCAGCCCACAAGATAGACCCCCATGCAGGATCTTCCACCGGGTTTGGTTGAACCTGGTTCAACGAGGCGTTGAATGGCCGGGTGTCAGCCAGACTGCGCGCCGTAATCCGCGAGGTGAGTGACGAAGGCCCGGGCGGGGGTGGGCAGCGGATCCACGAAATATACATCCTGCGGAAAGCGGCGGGGGGTGTCGACGGCAAGGAAAATCGCCGGAGCACCGGGAACGGGCATGATCGCATGCACCGTCTCGCGCAGGAAGGTGACCATCTGGCCCGCGTGCAACCGCTTCGGTGCTTCATCGGCGATCACGAACTCCACCTCACCCTCCAGCAGCAGAAGATGCTCATCGCAGGTGAGATGATAATGGCGCGGCAGCGGATGATAGAGCCGGAAAAGCCGGGCGCTGGCGGAATCGTGGTCTGAGAGGTAGGCATCCATGATCATCGATGCCGCCGTGGCGGGAAACCGGGATTTGATTTCAGCCAGATCGAAGAAATGATAGCCGGTGCTCTGCATGTCGTGTTCCTCTGCATTTTGGCGTGAGAGCGTTTTTCATAGGGGGCGGGGCCGGTTGCGCCATGTCAAGGGGTTGAGATTGACTCAAGGCGGGTTTGATCTCAATTCAACGTTGGAAACGCCATGTTGAACCGCTTCGACCTGCCCGATTTGCAAATCTTCGCCACCATCGTGCGGCATCGCAGCTTCAAGCGCGCGGCCATAGAGCTGGGGGTGACCACCTCCGCGCTCAGCCACGCGATGCGCAAACTGGAGATGAGGATGGGGGTGCGGCTTCTGCACCGCACCAGCCGCACGGTCATGCCCACGGCGCCGGGGGAGCAGCTCGCGCAACGCCTGGAGCAGGGGTTCGACCTCATCGGCGCGGCGCTTTCGGGCATAGAGAGCTACCGCCAGAACCCCTCAGGGCAGTTGCGTGTCAATGTGCCGCTGGACGCCGCGCGGTTGCTGCTCTCGCCCGTGCTGGCGGAATTCGCCTCGCATTATCCGCACGTGGCACTCGTCCTGAGCGTGGAGGACAGGCCCGTTGATATCATCGCCGAGGGATTTGACGCCGGCATACGTTATGGCGGTACCGTGCCGCAGGATATGGTGGCCGTGCCACTGACCCGCCCGCTGCGCTGGGTGGTGGTGGGAGCGCCAGGCTTTCTGTCCAGACATGGGCGGCCAGAAACGCCGCGGGCGCTGGCGCGCCTGCCAAGCATCGGCGTTCGGCTGGGGAATAATACCTCCTATAAATGGGAATTGGGCGATGGTGAGCGTCAACTCCGGTTGGATGTAGCCGGCCCATTGCAGGTCAATAATACCGAGACGACCATCGCCGCTGCCATTGATGGGCTTGGTTTGGCCTATGTGCTGGAACGGCGGGTGAAAGACGAGATCGAACGCGGCGCGCTGGAGGTTGTGCTGCCGGAATGGGCTTCCACGGGCCCAGGATTCTACGCCTATTTCGCCAGCAGGCGGCAGAATGAACCAGGGTTGCGGCCGCTGATGGAGATGATCCGTGCGCGTGAAGGATTATAGGACGGCGCCAGGCGAGATTATCAATTCTCTAGAGCCGGATGACATAAGATGGAATCGCTGCGCGATAGCGTCTTATGTCTGAATCCGCCTCTAAATCATGAGTAGAGCGAGATGGGTTTACACCCCTCGCTCGACGCATGTTTTGGTCAGCAATTTCATGCATTCAGGGTCACGTTGTCGCGTCAACCTCAACGCCTATTACGCTCGCGAGGGAGGCAAACCAAAGCGACAAATCATATCTGCTATGCTAGCTGTTGCCGGCAACGTGAACGGGCAAAGTGAAGCGGTGTGGCCCGGCCGGCATGCCCGGCAGGAAAGCCGGCAAGCGCGCGGCGCGCAGCGCCGCCAGCGCCGCCAGATTGACGGCGCTCAGGCCACTCTTGGTCAACAGGCTGGCAGAGAGCAGCGTGCCGTCCGGCGCCACCGTGAATTCCAGCACACAATCGCCTGACAATCCGGCATCGATCAATATTTGCGGCACCGTCAGCTGTGCCAGCACGTCAGCGCGGACCTCGCTGGCATATCGCGCCATCACCGTGGGCGAGGCGATCGGCGCGGGAGGTGGCGCGGCGGGGGCCGGGGTGGGCGGAGCCGGCGGCGTTGGCATGGGGGATACAGGCCGGGCAGGCGGCCGCGGAATATGCGCAACGTGCCGGATCACCCGATGGCTGGGATGGGGAGCGGGCGGCGGGGGCAGTTGGGCTGGCACCGGGACCGGCGGCGGGGGCATTGGCGGCGGGGGCGGCGCGGGTTTTGGCGGGGGCGGCTGCACCACCGGCTTGGGCGCCGGGGGCGCATCGATCTTCACCCGCACAACCACCGCAGCCACCGGCTTCGGCGCCGGCGGCACCAGCACGAAACCGCCAATGGCCAGGGCTTCCAGCAGGAAGCTGATCAGCAGGGCGCGGCCAAACCGGTCCGGCCCGGGCATACTGATGAAAGCTTGGTCCTTCAAAATCGTTCCATTATCCTTTTCATCGCAAAGCGCGCCTGGACGGGATGACCACCGCCAGGCGCGCCGCAGGCCGCACTTCAGAACTTGACCGTGACATCACCATAGACCGCGCGGGGCGCGCCCATGATGGCTTCCTTATAATAATTGCCGTTGGCATCCTGGTTGATCTGCGACTGCGCATAATAGCGCACGCCGAACAGATTATCGATATGCAATGACAGCACCAGCGCTTTCATCAGCCCCGCATGAACCGGCACGCTGTCGCGCAGGGTAAGGTTGGTCAGCACATAGCCGCCCGAGCGGGTACCCGAAGGGATATTCGCCGCGCCGGTGGAGGAGGCGTGGCTGTCATAGAAAATCTCCTGGCTGCCGACATAATTGGCGTCGAGCGCGGCGTAAAATCCACCCTTCGTCCAGTTCACACCGGCACTGATCAGATTGGCCGGCACGCCGCCCACACCCTCGCCCTTGCTGAATTCGAGCGCGCCATTCGTGTAGTAGTTTTGCGTATAGGTCGCGGTATTATGGGCGTAGTTGAGATAGCCGGCGAAGTCACCGGGGACGCCACGCAGCCCGCCAAAATCGTCACCCAGCTGCAACTCCTCGCCCTCGAACACCGAGTTGCCGCCATTGGTGGTGTAGGAATTGCCGGAGGCGCTGTCAGTGTAGGTCTGGAAGGTGTTGGTGAAATATTCGCGATAATAATTGCCTTCGACGGTCAGGCTGCCGCGCTCATAGCGTAGACCCGCCTCATAATCCTGAACATACTCGGGCAAGGTATGCGGCTGCACGATAGTGTTGAAATTCGCGCCGGTATCGATATTTCCATAATAAGCGGTGATCTCTGGAAATTTTACGTTCTGGCCGTAGGCGGCGTAGGCATCGAGGCCAGGCAGCACTTCGTAGCTGAGCCCCAGGGTTGGCGCCAGATAATGCTCAGTGTTGGAGACGCTGCCGCCGGTGGAGTAGTAATAAGCGGCCTGGTCGGTGTCCTTGGTGTTGGCCAGGAGATATTTCACGCCGGGCGTGATCTTGAGCTTGTCGTTGAGCAGGCTGATCTCGTCCTGGGCATAGATCGAGAAGAGCGAGCGGTAATCATGCTCGTTCCAGAAATCATTGCCGCTGCCATCGGGTTGCGGATTGGGCACGACCGGCGAGGTGGCTGAGAAATATTCGCGCGAATGCAGATGCGAGATGGTCAGATTGCCTCCAAACTTGACGGTATTGAAGGGGAGATCCAGCGTCGCGCTGGGCTGCACGCCGAAGGTCTGCGCCGTATAAGCGTAAAGATGATAGGGGCGATGGCTGCAATCGCTAACGGGATACAGATAGCTTGCCGCGAAGCTCTTGTTGCAGAAGGAGTTGCGGTTATAATCATTGGTGGAGAAAAATCCCTTCAGGTCAGCGCTCAGATACGGCGTGATCTGCTGGGTGATCCCGGCAATGCCGGCGAAATTGGTTGAGTTGTTCTGCTTGAAATAATCTGAACTGGGCAGTTGAAAATTGTCGCCATATTGGTGCAGCAGCGCCACCGGCTGATACTGATTCACCAGGCCGGCGGCCTGGTTGAAAATGAATGAGCCATAGAGATTGGTGTTGCCGCCATTCAACGGCGCGTCCACCCCATAATAGACGTTGGAGCCGCTGTTCTTGTCCATCTGCGTCCAGCCATTGCTGGTCTGGCGGGCAAAGGAGAAAATCTGCTTTACACCTTGATACAGGCCGGTGTTCAGGGTGGCGTGCCAATTCGCGGTATCGAACGAGCCATAACCACCGCCGATTTCGGCATTGGCCTCGTTGCTTGGTTTGCGGGGGACGTAGTTGATGGTGCCGCCCAGCGAATCGTAGCTGTTATTGGCCGGATTATTGATGCCGCGGAAGAGCTGAACGCTTTCGAAATCGTTCGTCGTGATCAGCGTATTATTGTCATTATCTGCCTGCGCGGTGACGGCGCCGTTGAAGGCGTCATTAAGGCCGACACCGTCATAGGTTTCCGAGAATTGCGAGGAGTTGAAGGCGCGAAACGTCACCTGCTGGTTGACGCCACCCGGGCCATTATTGGTCACAAAGATCGACGGTTCACGCCGCAGAATATCCTGCGCCGTCGCCGCCGGGGATGCGGTTTCGACGGTTTTTTTGGAGATCACGCTGGCGGAATAGGTTGACTTAAGCGGCACTTTCACGGGCGCCTTCGCGGCGGCGCTGGTGCCGCCGGCGGTTTTGCTGATCGCCTCGATTGAGGTTGAAATGGTGGCGGTCTGCGCGGCGGCGGCGAAGGCAATGAAGCTGCAGGCGGTGCCGAGCAGCAGACGCGACTTGATCATTTCAATATCCCTGTTGAGTCGCTGGGGTATCTAGTGGCCATCCATGGCAGGCGAATGACAGGGGCATGCAGTTTTAATGACAATCATCGAGGCCATGATCCTGTCGCCTTCATCGCGTCGTGCAAATGCGCTCACGCAGCAGGATGGCGATGATCAACGCCACCTTCCCCTGCGAGCGGATGACGATGAGCCCGCTGCAGCTGGCGGGCGGCGTTGAGGCTCGGCATCACGGTCCCGGCTGGGGCATATATTTAAGACGGTCAGTGTCAGCTTCCCCGCCAGAGGCATGAATGAGATCAGGCTGGAGGCCCGCCGCCCCTTCGTGATAGAAGCGGCCTCCTCGATCTCGGCGCAGCTTGGTTACATCTGAACGACAATCCGCCAGAACAAGGCGGCCATCAAAAAGGAAACACCATGAAGAAGCTCATCAATGATCCGCGTGCGGTGGTCCGTGAAATGCTGGAAGGGCTGGTCGATCTGCATCCCGGCCAGGCCTTGCTCGAGGGCGAGGATGTGATCGTCCGCGCCGACCTGCCCGGCTTTTTGCAACGTCACGAGGTGGCGGTGATCTCCGGTGGCGGCAGCGGCCATGAGCCGGCCCATGCCGGCTATGTCGGGCATGGCATGCTGCATGCGGCGGTGTGCGGGGATGTGTTCACCTCGCCCAGCGCCGATGCGGTGCTGGCGGCGATCCGCGCTGTCTCGGGGCCAAAAGGCGCGTTGCTGATCGTGAAGAATTACACCGGCGACCGGCTGAATTTCGGCCTGGCGGCGGAGCTTGCCCGCGCCGAGGGACTGCCGGTGGAGATCGTGGTGGTGGCGGATGACGTCTCGCTGCGCGACACGGTGGAGCCGGCCCGCCGGCGCGGCATTGCCGGCACCGTGCTGGTGCATAAGGTTGCCGGCGCCGCCGCCGCTGCGGGCAAGGAGCTGGCGGAGGTGGCCAGCCTGGCCCGCGCCGCCGCCGATGGGGTTGGCAGCATGGGGGTGGCGCTGGGGGCGTGCACGGTTCCGGCGGCCGGGCGCCCCGGCTTCACGCTGGAGGAGAGCGAGGCCGAGCTGGGGCTGGGCATCCATGGCGAGCGCGGGGTGCGCCGCGTGCCGATGGCATCTGCCGATGCGTTCGTCACCGCCATTCTGGACAGCATCCTGGACGATGCCGGGCTGCAGCCGGGCGCGCATGTGGCGCTGCTGGTGAACGGGCTGGGCGGCACCACGCCGATGGAGCTGGCCGTGGTGGCGCGCAAGGCCTTCGCGCTGCTGCGCGAACGCGGGCTGCAGGTTGCGCGCGCCTGGAGCGGCAATCTGCTGACGGCGCTGGAAATGCCCGGCTGCTCGCTCTCGGTGCTGGCTCTGGACGATGAGCTGCTGCAGGCGCTGGATGCGGCGACGGACGCCCCGGCCTGGCCAGGCTCCGGCGTGGTGGCGCCGCGCGTGATCGTGCCCGTGCCGTCAGAGCCGGATGCCCATGCGTTGGAGGCAGACAGCCGCGCCCAGCCGGCCTTGCGTGAGGCGGTGCTGGCCATCGCCGCCGCGTTCGAGGCGGAAGAGGAGCGGCTGACTGAGTTGGATAGCGCCGCGGGCGACGGCGATCTTGGCATCAGCTTCGTGCGCGGCGCGGCGGCGCTGCGGGCCTTGCCAGAGGCGGCCTTTGCCGCGCCAGGCGTGGCGCTGAGCGCGATGAGCGGCGCGCTGCGCCGGGCGATCGCGGGGAGTTCCGGCCCGTTCTACGCCACCGCCTTGCTGCGCGCCGCGCGCTATTTGGGCGGCGCCGCTGAACCCGCGCTGCAAGACTGGGCGCAGGCCTTCCTGATCGCGGTTGCCAGCGTGAGTGAACTCGGCGGCGCCAAGCCGGGAGACCGCACCATGTTCGACGCGCTGCGCCCGGCGGCGGATGCGTTTGCCCAGGCGATCGAGGCCGGCAAGGATGGCGCCAACGCCTGGCGCGCCGCGCTGGAGGCGGCCGAGGCCGGCACCGCGGCGACCGCACAGATGACACCGCGCCTGGGCCGCGCCAGCTATATCGGCGCGCGGGCGATCGGCATTCCAGATGCGGGGGCGAGCGCCGTGGTGGTGTGGATGCGGGCCGTCGCCAAGCGGTTGGAATAGTTTTTATCGTCGTAATCGATGGGCGTTGAGGGCCACGGCGCAACGAAGCGGCGGACAGCGTTTCTGTGAGGAGGGATCATGCTGCCCTTTCCGCGTGTCAATGACGCACGGTCATTGCGGCGGCGCAGGCTCATGCCTGCCCCCGCTCATACCAGCCGCGCGAGCGCCGGACGATCTGCACCACCGAGAGCATCACCGGCACCTCGACCAGCACGCCGACCACCGTGGCCAGCGCCGCGCCGGACTGAAAGCCGAACAGCGCGATTGCCGTGGCCACCGCCAGCTCGAAGAAATTGCTGGCGCCGATCAGCGCCGAGGGCCCGGCCACGCACCATTCAACGCCGAGCCGCCGGTTCACCCAATAGGCCAGCCCGGCATTGAAATAGACCTGGATCAGGATCGGCACCGCCAGCAGCAGGATCACCGCGGGCTGTCTGACGATCTGATGGCCCTGCAGCCCGAACAGCAGCACCAGCGTGAGCAGCAGCGCCAGCAGCGAGAGCGGCCCCAGCCCGCGCAGCGTCGCCGCCAGCGCGGCTTGCCCGCCCGCTTTCAGCAGCGCCCGGCGCCAGAGCTGGGCCGCCACCACTGGCACCACGATATAGAGCAGCACGGAAATGATGAGCGTATTCCAGGGCACGATGATCGAGGACAGCCCCAGCAGCAGCGCGACGAGGGGGGCGAAGGCCACGATCATGATGCTGTCATTCAGCGCCACCTGGGAGAGGGTGAAATGCGGCTCGCCCTCGACAAGATTGGACCAGACGAAGACCATCGCCGTGCAGGGGGCGGCGGCGAGCAGGATCAGCCCGGCCATGTAGCCGTCGATCTGCGCCGCCGGCAGCCAGGCGCGGAAGAGATGGCCAATGAACAGCCAGCCCAGCAGCGCCATGGAAAACGGCTTGACCAGCCAGTTCACCCCGACGGTGGTGGCGATGCCGCGCCAATGCTGGCCGACCTGGCGCAACGCCGCGAGGTCGATTTTCAATAGCATCGGTACGATCATCAGCCAGACCAGCAGGGCGACCGGCAGATTCACCTGCGCCAGCGTCGCCGCGCCAAGAGTCTGGAACAGCGCCGGGACGAGCTGCCCCAGAATGATGCCGGCGAGGATGCACAGCGCCACCCAGAGGGTGAGATAGCGTTCAAACACGCCCAGGCGCGCGGGCTTACGCATGGCCGGGCTTGCCGACGCGCTGACCCGATGCGTCGATCACCGTCTCGCCATCTTCCTTGGAAAAGGCGGCGCGCTGCGGGGCGGGCAGAATCTCGAGCACTAGCTCGGAGGGGCGGCATAGCTTCACGCCAAGCTCCGTCACCACGATGGGGCGGTTGATCAGGATCGGGTGCGCCATCATCGCATCCAGCAACGCGTCATCGCTCAGCCCTGGGTCATCCAGGCCAAGCTCGTGATAGGGCGTGCCTTTCTCGCGCAACAGGGCGCGCACCGGGATGCCCATGCGGGCGATGAGGCCGGCCAGCGCCTCCCGGCTGGGCGGGGTTTTCAGATATTCGATGATCCGCGGCCGCGCGCCGCTATTCTCGATCATCGCCAGCACATTGCGGGAGGTGCCGCAGGCCGGGTTATGGTAGATGGTGACGGTCATTATGCGCTCCTCATGGGGTTTGGCAGCAGGCGGCCAGGGCGTTGACGGCGGGGGCACAGACTTCCGGGCGCCCCTGGCAGCAATCGCGCATCAGGAAGGCGATCAGCCCGGACAGCGACTCATAGCGGGCGCTGTAGCGGATCGAGCGGCCCTCCCGCTGGGACTGGATCAGCCCCGCATGCTCCAGCTGCGACAGATGGAAAGAGAGCCGGGAGGAGCTGGCCGCCAGCGCCTCCCCAATCGCCCCGGCGGCCATGCCCTCCGGGCCGGCGCTCACCAGCAGCCTGACGATGCGCAGGCGGGTTTCCTGGGACAGGGCGGCAAAGGCAGCGAGGGCGTGGGCTTCATCCATAATGGTTCAATATCTCAATATATGTTGAAATGAAAAGAGGCGATGATCTGACCTATCGGGCGCATTCCGATGTGAGCGGCGCGGGGTGTTTGCAGCACCGTAAAACCCAACATTGGATTACGAAACCGCCACATAGGTTCATTTCATGCCCCCCGGGCTTATTTCCGAAAGGGTTGTGGACGGATGCGGCATGGCGGATTTGGGCATTTTTTCTCGCGGAAAAGCGATGGTGTTGCGTGGAGCGCGGCAGGCTCGCCCCGGGCTTGCGCGCATTGTCCTCACGCTTTGTCTGCTGCCGCTCAGCGGGTGCGGCGCGCTCTCGGGAGGGTTTCTCGGCGGGGCGGCCGGGCGCATCGCCAATCTCGAGCATCATGAATTTCTGATTGTCAGCGCCATTCTCGTCCTGGTCTGGCTTCCGGTTTTCATTCTGGTGCCGTTGATTGCCTGGCATTATCGCATCTCCAACGAACGCGCCGCCTATCGCCCGCAATGGGGATTCAGCTGGATTCTCGAAGGGCTGATCTGGATTCCTCCCACCTTGGTGGTGGTGGCGCTTTCCGTTCTGCTGGTGCGTTACACCACCCGGCTCGATCCCTACAAACCCGTGGCCAGCACCGTGCCGGCTTTGCAGGTGCAGGTGGTGGCGCTGGATTGGAAATGGTTGTTTTTGTATCCGGCCCAGCATATCGCGACGGTCAATCAGCTGGTCGTTCCCGCCGGCACGCCGGTGGAATTTCAGCTGACCAGCGGCACCGTGATGCAATCGCTGTTGATGCCGCGTCTGGCCGGGCAGATTTTCGCGATGGCCGGCATGCGCACAAAGTTGAATTTCGAAATCGACAAGCCCGGCAGCTATTTCGGCGAAAACACCCAATATAACGGCGACGGATTTCATGCCGATAAATTCACCATCCAGGCGATGACGATGCCGGATTTCACCCGCTGGGTGGCGCAGGCGCAGACGAGCGGCACGAGCATGGATGCGGCCGCCTACCAAAATCTCTCCCGGCAATCGCTGGTTGATCATCCCTTGGTCTTTGGGCAGCTCGCCCCGGATCTGTTCAAGGATATTTTGGCGCAGAAAATCCAGCCCGGATATCTCGCCCAGCATCACGAGGCCGGCGCACATGGATAGCATGGTTTGGCATAGTCTCTTCGGCCGTTTCGTCTGGATCGATCTGCCGGTGGTGAAGGCCTGGCAGGATCCGACGATCAGCAACATCATCGCCGGCGCGGCTGCGATGATCGCCGTGTTCGGCGCGCTGGCGGGGCTCGGGCTGATCACCTGGCTGCGCAAATGGCGCTATCTCTGGAGCGAATGGTTCACCAGCCTCGATCATAAGCGCATCGGCATCATGTATGTCTGCCTGGCGGTGGTGATGATCGTGCGCGGCGTCATCGAAGGGGTTTTGATGCGCGTGCAGCAGGACCTCGCGGTGAACGCGCCGGGTATCCTCGCCCCGGATCATTTCGCGCAATTCTTCAGCACCCATGGCACCATCATGATTTTCTTCGTGGTGATGCCGTTGATCTCCGGCCTGGTGAATTTCGCCATGCCCTTGCAGATCGGCGCAAGGGATGTCGCGTTTCCGTTCCTCAACTCGATCGGGTTGTGGCTGTCGGTCGGCGGCGCGGTGCTGGTGATGGTCTCGCTGGTCATCGGCGAGTTTTCCACCGGCGGCTGGAGCGGCTATCCGCCCTACACGGAGCTGGCTTTCAATGGCGGGGTCGGGCCGGATTACTGGATCTGGGCGGTGACGATGAGTTCACTCAGCGCGATGCTGACAGGGCTGAATTTCGCTGTCACCATCTACAAGCTACGCGCCCCGGGCATGAGTTGGATGCGCCTGCCGCTGTTCAGCTGGACCGCCTTGTGCACCGCCATTCTGATGATCTTCGCGATGCCGCCGCTGACCGTCGCCACCTTGCTGCTCGCCGCCGACCGCTATCTGGGCATGCATTTCTTCACCAATGATCTCGGCGGCAACATGATGAATTACGTCAATCTGTTTTGGCTGTTCGGCCATCCGGAGGTGTATATTCTCATTCTGCCTGCGTTCGGCGTCTATTCCGAAGTGGTCTCGGCCTACTCGTCGAAAGAGCTTTACGGCTATGTGTCCCTGGTGATCGCGACGATGGCGATCGCGGTCCTGTCCTTCACGGTCTGGCTGCATCATTTCTTCACCATGGGCCAGAGTGCCAATGTGAACGCGTTTTTCGGCATCCTCACGATGTTGATCGGCATTCCCACGGGGGTGAAACTCTATAACTGGACCTGGACGATGTTTCGCGGCCGCGTGCGCTATACCGCGCCGATGTTGTTCACGCTGGCATTCCTGATCACCTTCGTCATTGGCGGGTTGAGCGGCATCATCCTCGCCACGCCGCCGCTCGATTATATGATGCACAACACGCTGTTCCTGGTCGCGCATTTTCATAACATGCTGATTCCGGGAACGTTGTTTGGCATGATCGCCGGCTGCCAATATTGGTTCCCGAAAGCTTTCGGTTTCCGACTGGAAGAAAAATGGGGCAAGCGGGCGGTGTTTTTCTGGGTGGTCGGATTCTATATGGCCTTCATGCCGCTCTATGTTCTGGGGGCGGATGGCGCCACCCGGCGCACGGTGGAATTCAGCAATCCGGCCTTTCAGCCCTGGCTTCTGGTGGCGATGTGCGGCGGGTTCCTGATCCTGGCCGGCCTCGCCAGCCTGTTCGTTCAGGTTTGGGTGAGCGTGAAAAAACGCGATAGGCTGGCGGTGCCCGTCGGCGATCCCTGGGATGCGCGCGGGCTGGAATGGTCGATCAGCGCGCCGCCGCCTGAATATAATTTCGTCTCCATCCCGCAGGTTGGCCATCGCGATGCGTTTTATTGGCGCAAGCGCAATCATGGCGCCTACAAGCCGGCGGATCATTACCGTGATATCGAGATGCCGAAAAATACTGGCTGGGGGGTTATCTTTGGCCTCGGCATGGCGGTGTGCTTCTTCGGACTGGTCTGGCATATCTGGTGGATGGCCATCCTTTTCGGGCTGCTCAGTATCGCCGCCGGCCTGGTGAGAAGCTTCCAGCGTGATCTGCACAAGATCATTCCCGCCGCCGAGATCGAGGCAGCGGACCGCCATTGGCTGGCCATCGCCGCCGCGGCGACGCCGGTTTCGCGCCATCTTGAGGAAACACCGAGCAATGAGGGGCGCGCGATATGGCCGGAGTGAATGAACCGGAATTGCTGCATGCCGGGCTGAATCTTGCAAACCATCCGTCGGAAAAACAGGCGCAGGTGGAAAGCGACGTGTTCGGCTTCTGGGTGTTCCTGATGAGCGATGCGATCTTGTTCGCGCTGCTCTTTGTCGTCTACGGCACCATGCTGGATGCCACCGCCGGCGTGCCGGCACCGCATACGGACTTCAAATTCAGCTCCAGTTTTCTGGAAACCTTGGCGCTGCTCAGCAGCAGCTTTGCCTACGGCATGGTGTCGCTGAATCTGAAACTCGGCGCCTCCCGACGCTGGATATGGGGCTGGCTTGGCGTCACCTTCCTGCTCGGCGCCTGGTTTCTGCGCCTGGAAATCGGTGATTTCACCGACATGGTCGCGCATGGCGAAACCGCGCAGGCGAGCGGCGCGCTCTCGTCTTTCTTCGTGCTGGTCGGCACGCATGGGCTGCATGTCACCTGCGGGTTGATCTGGATTGTCATCATGGCGGTGCAGCTCGCCATTCACGATATCGATGAACGGGTCAAGATCAATCTGATCCGGCTCGGCCTGTTCTGGCATTTCCTCGATGTCGTCTGGGTGGCGATTTTCACCATCGTCTATCTGCGGGGGCTGCTGGCATGAACCGTTTGCGCCCGGTCCTCGGCGATCTTCTCACCTACGCGCTGGGCTATGCCCTGGCCCTGGCGCTGACCTTCACCGCCTTCGCGCTGGTCTATTTCCGCCTGGCCGCGCCGCAGACGATCTTCGCGATCATCCTGGTCCTGGGTCTGGCGCAGATCATCGTGCATATGCGCTGTTTCCTGCATCTCAGCCTTCAGCGCTCGGCCCGGGCCGACCTGATGCTGGTGCTGTTTTCGAGCTTGATCATCGCGTTGATGGTGGGCGGCACGCTGGTGGTGCTGTTCAATCTGCGCGCCAGGATGATGTAGGGAGGCGCTGTTCATGGCCAAACGCATCGAGGATTACGCGATGATCGGCGACGGCCAGAGCCTGGCGCTGGTCGGCTTGAACGGCGCCATCGACTGGCTCTGCCTGCCACGCTTCGATAGCGATGCCTGTTTTGCCGCCCTTCTCGGCCGGCCGGAGCATGGCAGCTGGGAGCTTTGCCCGCAGGTGCCGGCAGAAGAGACGCGCCGGCGCTATGCCGGCGATACGTTGGTGCTGGAAACAGAATTCCGCACGGAGGGCGGTGCCTGCCTGGTGACGGATTTCATGCCGATCCGCGAGGGCAAACATTCAAGCCTGGTCCGCATCGTCTCCGGCTTGTCGGGAGTGGTGGAGATGCGCACGACGCTGCGCGCCCGTTTCGATTATGGCCGGGTGGCGCCCTGGTATAGCCGTGAGGAAGGCGTTCTGGTCGGGCGGATCGGGCCGGATCTGCTGGTGGTGCGCGCCGATATCCCGCTGCGGGAAGAGGATGGTACGATCAGTGCCGCCTTTCCTCTCGCCGCTGGGCAACAGGTCGTGTTCTGCATGCAGCATGGCGATTCCACCGCTTCCTTGCCCCCAGCCCTGGATGCGCACGCGCTGCTGCGCCAGACCAAGAGCTGGTGGCTGGACTGGATTTCAGCCTTCACACGCGAAACACCCTGGCCGGATCTGGTTCGCCGCTCGCTGATCACGCTGAAAGCGCTCACCTACATGCCAAGCGGCGGCATCCTCGCCGCCGGCACCGCCGGGCTGCCGGAAAAGCCGGGCGGGCGGATGAACTGGGATTATCGCTATTGCTGGCTGCGTGATTCCACCTTCACCCTCACCGCCTTTCTCAATGCCGGCTTCGACGGCGAGGCCAAGGCCTGGCTGCAATGGCTGCTGCGCGCCATCGGTAATTCGCCGGAGCATATCCGCATTGCCTACCGGGTGGATGGCGGGCGGCATATGCAGGAATGGTGGGCGAAATGGCTGCCGGGATTCGAAGGGGCGTTGCCGGTGCGTATCGGCAACCAGGCCGCGGGGCAGCGGCAGCTCGATATTTTCGGGGAAATTGTTGATAGCTCCCACCTCGCCGAGCAGGCCGGGCTGGACCGTAATGGCTGGGAGATGGAGATCGAGCGTAGGCTGGTCGAGCATGTCGAGAAAAGCTGGCGGAATCCGGATCAGGGCTTCTGGGAGTCGCGCGGGCGGCCGCGCCATTATGTCTATTCCAAGGTGATGGCCTGGGTGGCGGTGGACCGGTTCCTGAAGCTGAAAGCCAGCGCCGCGCAGAGCGATCCGGCTTTGCGCTCGCGGCTGGAGCGCTTGCGTGCGGCGATGCACGCGGAGATCTGCGCGCGTGGCGTGGCGCCGAAATCCGGGCATTTCACTGCCTATTACGGCACCAGGCGGGTTCAGGCGGAGTTGCTGCTTTTGCCCTTGGTTGGGTTTCTGCCGGTGGAGGATCCGCGCATCAGCGCCACCATCGCCGAGATTGAGCGTGTGCTGGTGCAAGGCGGGTTGGTGCGGCGCAAGCGCGCACCGCTGTTCGGCGGCGAGGAAGGCTGTTTCATCGCCTGCGCCTGCTGGCTGGCGAGTTGCATGGAAATGCAGAATCGTCATCAGGAAGCCCGCGCGATGATGCAGCGCGTCGCCGATATCGCCAATGATGTCGGGCTGCTGGCCGAGGAATATCATGTTCCCAGGCAAAGGCTTTATGGCAATTACCCGCAGGCCTTGTCGCATCTGGCCTTCATCAATGCGGCGCTGGGGCTGAGCGGCGGCACCTACCAGCGCGGCGGCGGCTGAGGCCTTAGCCGGGTTCATGACCCTGATCTCATCCCGAATATACCAGGACCGCCCTTTGATTCTTCGGATCATGTCGCATCTCAAGCGCAGTCAATAAAGTCTGCCTCTCGGGGCAAAAGCAAAAGGAGATGCGCATGGACGCCAGCGCCGGCCAGTTTGGCCATGTCGATGAGTTTCCGGAAAATGGCCTGAAAGAGATCGAGCTGAATGGCGAGACGCTGCTGCTGGCCAAAACCGCTGACGGGATCAAAGCCCTCTCCGGCCATTGCCCGCATAACGGCGCGCCTTTGAAAAAGGGCGTGCGGGCCGGGGATAAAATCATCTGTCCCTGGCATAAGGCGGTGTTTTCGCTGGGTTCAGGCAAATGCCTGGCACCGCCGGCGATCGATGATTTGCAGCGCTACGCGGTGGAGGTGCGGGATGGCATCATTCATGTCCAAGCACTGCCAGAGTCTGCGCCACAGCGCATCCAGCCGGACAGCACGCAATCTTTCGCGATCATCGGTGCCGGCGCCGCCGGGTTTTCCGCGGCGCAGACCTTGCGTGCCGAAGGGTTTTCCGGGCGGATCGTGATGATCGACGCGCCAGGGCGTCTGCCTTACGACCGGACCGCGCTCAGCAAGACGTTTCTGGCAAAGCCGGAGGGCGCGCATCCGCCGACCCTGCGTGATGAGGCCTTCTATGAACAACAGGCCATCGAGCGGCAGAGCGGCGTGGTTGAAGAGCTGGATGTCGAGCAGCGCATGATCCGTTTGCATGGCGGCGCGGCGCAGCGTTTTGATGCCATTTTCATCGCCACCGGCGGCCAGGCAAACACGCTGGATGTGCCAGGCGCCGATCTGGCCGGTATTTATACGCTGCGCAGCGCCGACGATGCCGAGGCGATCAAGCAGGCGGCCAGCAGCGCCAAACAGGTGGTGATCGTCGGCTCCAGCTTCGTCGGCATGGAGGTCGCCGCGGCGCTGCGCCAGCGCGACATCGCGGTGACGGTGGTCAGCCCGGAAGCGGTGCCGTTCGAGGCGCATCTGGGCCGTGAAATCGGCGGGGTGATCCAGAAGCTGCATGAATCCAAGGGCGTGGTGTTCAAATCCGGCGAGGAGGTGGCAGGCTTTTCGGGCGAAAAAGCGGTCAATCTGGTCAGGCTGAAAAGCGGCGGGCATCTGCCGGCGGATCTGGTCATACTCGGCCTTGGCACGCGCCCATCCACCTCGTTTCTCGATGGGGCCTTCACCCAGAAGGATGGCGGCGTGCCCGTGGACTCCAGCCTGCGCCTCGCCGATGGCGTGTTCGCCGGCGGTGACATTGCCGCCTTCCCGCTCTGGGGCCAGGGTGAGCGCGTGCGGGTGGAACATTGGCGTGTCGCCGAACAGCAGGGGCGGATTGCCGCCTTGAACATGCTGCAGCGCCCGGCCCGCTTCGCGCAGACGCCGTTTTTCTGGACCATCCAATATGGCCAGCGTTTCGACTATGCCGGGCTGGGCCGCGGCGATGATCGTTTAAGCGTGCGCGGGGATCTGCAAGGCGATGGCTTCATCGCCTATTATGTCCGCGACGGCAAAGTGGTTGCCGCCCTTGGCCATCAACGCGACCAGGAGATGGCGGCGATCATCGAGCTGCTCGACCGCCGCCAGGATTGGAGCGTGGAGGCGCTGCACCCGCAGGGCCAGTCGCCGCTCCAGGTACTGGACAAATTGTTGAAAGCCTAACGGACCCGCCAATGGCGCTCCAGCCCGCGCGGGCCGGGGCGCAGGCGGAACAGCCCGCCGGCATGCGGCTCCAAGGCCAGGGCGTCATCGTCCAGCCCGTCCCGGGCGCTGGTGATATAGAGCCAGTCCAGCGCCTTGCCGGCGAAGCAGCATTTGGTCGGCTGGCTCACCGGCAGCGCGATGGTCGCCACCAGCGCGCCTTCCGGCGCGTAGCGGTGCAGGCAGCCGCCGCCATGATTGGCGCACCAGAGATACCCCTCCGCATCCATCGCCGCGCCATCAGGTATGCCGGGGCCGGGCTGGCGCGCGAACACCCGCCGTTCCCCTAGCGCGCCGATCTCGCGGTCATAGAGATAGCGGTAGATCACCCGCTCCTCGCTATGGGAGAGATACATGCTCTTCTCGTCTGCGCTCCAGGCCATGCTGTTGGTGATCTCGGCGAAGTCCGGGTAGGCGCGCAGCCCTTCTTCTTTCATGTAGCTATAGAGCGCGCCTTTGCGGTCGCTCTGGCGCCCGCCCAGCGGGTCCGTCATCACCCCGACCCAGAAGCGCCCGGTGGACTCACAGCCGCTTTCATTGAAGCGGATCAGTTGCGGGTCGAACGGGGCAGGGGCGGCGAGGGTGAGGCGGCCGGTCTCCAGGCTCAGCCAATGCAGCCCGGTGCGCAGCGCCACCAAGGCGCGCCCCCGCCCATCCAGCGCGAAGCCGCCGATATCGGCAGGCAGATCCCAGCGGCGCTGGCTGTCATCCGTCAGCTTGCGGGCGAACAAGGCAGGGGCCTTGATATCCGCCCAGTACAGCGTCTCTTCCTCCGGCACCCAGAGCGGCGATTCGCCGATGGTAGCGCGGGCATCTTCGACCAGTTCGATCTTCACAGCTCCCCCCTTTGCGCCATGGCCTTGATCCGGTCCGCGGTGCGCAGCGCGATGGCCTGGATGGTCAGTGACGGATTGACCCCGCCAGTGGTGGGAAACACCGAGCCGTCGCAGATCCAGAGATTGGGAATGTCCCAGCTGCGGCAATCGGCATTCACCACGCTGTCCTGCGGGGTGAAGCCCATGCGGGCGGTGCCGGCGAGATGGTTGGCATCCTCGGTCTGGGCGAAGATGTCCTCCGCGCCGATGGCCTCCATGCTGCGCGTCATCTGGCCGATGGCGTGCTGGATCAGCGCCTTGTCATTCTCGCCCCAGGAGAAGCTGATGCGCGGGATTTTCAGGCCATATTGGTCGGTCTCGTCCGCCAGCGTCACGCTATTGCGCGCATCCGGCAGCGTCTCGCCGACCATTTTCAGCCCGACCTGATGGTTATACTGCATCATTTCCTGGCGCAGCGCCTCGCCCCAGAGGCCGCGCGCGCCGGTCTGGATGAAAGCCCATTCAATCGGCAGCGGCCCTTGCGCCATCCAGCAATAGCCGCCGAAGAAATCTTTTTTGTCCTCGTAATTCCAATGCTCGGTAAGGGTGAGGGAGGGCGGGCCCTTGTACCAGCGCACCTCTTCCTGCATGCGCCCAAACACCGCCTGATTGCTCTGGCTCATCAGATATTTGCCGACCAGACCGGAGCTGTTGGCCAGCCCCTGTGGGTGGCGCTGGGTGGCGGAGTTGAGCAGCAGACGCGGCGTCTCCACCGCATAGCCGGCCACCACCACATTCCGCGCCTTCTGGAAATGCCAGGCGCCGTCACGGTAAAATTGCACGCCGGTGACGCGGTCCGCCGCGTCGACCTCGATCCGCCCGGCCATGGCGAGATCGCGGATCTCCGCCCCGGCCTTGATCGCGCGGGGAATCCAGGTGTTCAGCGTGCTCTGCTTGGCGTTGGTGGAGCAGCCAAAGCGGCAGAAGCCGCGATAGACGCAAGGCGGCGCCTCGCCGCGCGGGGCGGAAACGGTGGCCAGCGGCGTCTCCGTCCATTTGATCCCCAGCGCCTCCGCGCCTTTTGCCAACAGCTTGCCGGCGGCGTTGATTTCATGGGCGCGGTAGGGGTAGCGCGGGCGCTTTGGCCCCCAGGGGTAGGTTACGGGGCCGGAGATGCTCAGCGCCTGCTCGGCCTGGCGGTAATAGCCCCACATCTCCCGCCAATCGAGCGGCCAATCCGCGCCATAGCCGAGCAGGCTGCGGCTCTTGAACCATTCCGGGCGGAAGCGCAGCGAGACCATGGCGAAATGCACCATCGAGCCGCCGACTGCCTTGCCGCTATTCTTGCCGCCCATCTGCAGCGGGTTTTCGCCGGTGCAGATGCGCTTATCCTGCCAATAGAGCTTGCCCTGCTCGGTCTCATCCGAGGCGAAATCCTCCAGCGGGCGGAAATACGGGCCGGCATCCATGGCCACCACGGAAAAACCGTGCTCGGCCAGCTTTCCCGCCAGCGTGCCACCGCCGGCCCCGGTGCCGATGATGAGGAAATCCACCTCCTCATCCAGCCCGTACTGGCGCATCGGAATCCAGCCGCCCTCGCGGAACACATCCGGCGCCCGCCCGCCGGTGGCGCGCAGCCCCTCAGGCGACATGGCGGTTATGGCGCAGGGCGCGCGCCTCCTCGCCGGGCTTGGCTTCCGCCGCCTCCCAGGGGTCTTTCCGGTCGGCCTCCATGCGCACATAGCCCCGCGGGCTGGCCGGGCCGCCGAAGCCGATCTCGCTCCAGGCGGTGGGGTGGCTGTAATAGGCCTCAACAATGTCCGGCAGCAGCCGCTTGGCAAAGAACAGCTTCGGCGGGATCTGGTCCCAGTGCGGGCCGTCGCAGGTGCCGTCCTGCATCGCGTGCAGCAGCGCATCGGCGGAGATGTCGTTGAGCGCGGCAAAGCCGGCCCCGTGGCGGTTGCGCGCTTCCTGCTCCAAACCCGCCAGGGCCCGCGTCCAGGCCTCGCCATCCCAGGGCATCGGCTCGACCCGGGTGCCGATCTCGCCGGCGCGCCGCATTTTCGCGTCGATCAGCGCGGCAACCGGCACTGGCGGGCGATCTTTCGGCTGCGGGATGATGCGCGCGCAAAGCCGCTCCAGCACCGCGAAGCTGGGCGCATCGAAAAAGCGCGGCTCCCGGGAGACCGCCAGCCGCGCATCCACGGCGGCGCGGGTGGCATTGTTCCAGGACAGGCCGGCGCGTTTGTTCAGCACATCATAGCCGGGGAAGCGCTCATTCATGCGCCTATTTCCCGTTCGGCAGCACGGAGGCCAGCATCTGCCGGGTGGAGTTCTTCACCACCGAGGCCCGTTCCGGCTCGTGCCAGAGCGAGGCGAGGAAATTCCGCGCATCCTTGGCGGTGATATGCGGCGGCAGCGGCGGCACATTCGGGTCGGTGCGCATTTCCAGAATTACCGGCCGGTCCGCCGCCAGCGCCTCGTCCCAGGCCGGGCCGATCTGCTCCGGCTTATCGACATAAATGCCTTTCAGCCCGAGCAGCTCAGCATATTTGGCGTAGGGGAAATCCGGAATGGATTGGGTGGAGAGCGTCTTCGCCTCGCCCAGCTGCACGCGCTCCTCCCAGGTGACTTGGTTGAGATCCTGGTTGTTGAGCACCATCACGATGAAATGCGGGGTT
Organism: Acidocella facilis ATCC 35904; assembly: GCF_000687875.1. GTDB lineage: Bacteria > Pseudomonadota > Alphaproteobacteria > Acetobacterales > Acetobacteraceae > Acidocella > Acidocella facilis. Next base: position 22,686 of record NZ_JHYG01000013.1, read on the forward strand.
TTCCATTGCCGCCAATATTTCTTCACGGTGATCATCTCGCAGATGCCGTTCATCTGCATCGCCCCATCGCCCATGAAGGCGATGACGCTGCGCTCCGGAAAGGCGAATTTCGCCGCGATCGCGTAGGGTACGCCGGCCCCCAGCGAGGCCAGCCCGCCGGAGAGCGAGCCCTTCATGCCCCGGCGCATCTTGATATCGCGCGCATACCAATTGGCGACGGAGCCGGAATCCCCGGTCATGATCGCGTTTTCAGGCAAACGCGGGGAAAGCTCCCAGAATACGCGCTGCGGGTTGATCGGGCTGGCCGGCTGCATGGCGCGGTCTTCCATCAGCTTCCACCAGGACGCGACGTTTTTCTCAATGCTGTTGCGCCAGCCAAGATCCTGCTTCTGCGTCAGCAGCGGCAGCAAGGCGCGCAGCGTGGCGGCGCTGTCGCCGATCAGATTGACCTCCATCGGGTAGCGCAGGCTGAGATTGGCGCCGTCAATATCGATCTGCACGCCGCGCGCCTTGCCGGGTTCGGGCAGGAATTCCGAGTAGGGAAAGGCGGAGCCGACCATCAGCAGCGTGTCGCAGCCTTTCATCATGTCCCAGGTCGGCTTGGTGCCGAGCAGCCCGATGCCGCCGGTCACGAAAGACAGTTCATCCGGCAGCGCCGCCTTGCCCAGCAGCGCCTTGGCCACCCCGGCGCCGAGCCGGTTGGCGATTTCGATCACCTCATCCGTCGCATGCAGCGCCCCGGCGCCGACCAGGATCGCGACTTTCTTGCCCTCATTCAGCACGGCGGCGGCTTTCTGCAAGCCATCGGCCTCCGGCGTGCGCGCCGGGGTGGCGAAGCCGATGCCGGTATGGGTGGCGCCATGCGCCATCGGCGGGTCGCTGTAAGGCAGCTCCTGCAGATCATTCGGCAGGATCACGCAGGTCACGGTGCGCTTCTCATGCGCGATGCGCACCGCCCGGTCGATCAGATGCCGGACCTGCTCCGGCACGCTTGCCGTCATCACGAACTCGCCCGCCACATCCTTGAACAGATTCTGCAGGTCGATTTCCTGCTGATAATGCGCGCCCAGCGAGGTACGCGCCTGCTGCCCGACGATGGCGACCACCGGCGTATGGTCCAGCCTGGCATCATAGAGCCCGTTGAGCAGATGCACCGCCCCCGGGCCGGAGGTGGCGTAGCAAAGCCCGACCTGGCCGGTGAATTTCGCATGCGCCGACGCCATGAAGGCGGCCATTTCCTCATGCCGCACCTGCACGTAATCCATGTAGGGGAGGGCTTTTTCGAGCGCGATATCCAACCCGCCGACGCCGTCCCCCGGATAGCCATAGACCCGGTTCAGCCCCCATTCGGAGAGGCGCTTCCAGACGAATTCAGATACATTCATGCTCATTGCAAAACTCCGATCAATCCTCGGGATGGTCGCGCAGCAGCGCCAAAGCGGCGAGGCCGGCGAGGGCCAGGCCGGTGAAGCTGGGCGGGGCGGGGATGGGCGGGCCATCAACCGCGTTCTGCCGCCAGTTGCGCCAGCCGCCCATGGCGCGCGAGACGCCGTAAATGTGAAACCCGACACCGGCGATGCCGAGCATCGCGGTCATCCGCAGCCAGAGCCGCGAAAACCAACGATTCTTGCGGCCATCGCCGCATGCGGCATTGGCCATCATCGCGGCGGCGGCCGGCGGCATCGTCACCGGCAGCAGCATTGCGGGGTTTTGGAAGGCGCCGCGAAAATGCAGCAGCCCGGCCTCGCCGCTGGTGCCAAGCAGGCCGATGGAGGTGACCAGAGACGCCACCCGCCCGGCATTCAGCCCACAGATTTTCGGCGTGGTCCCTGGGTCCGCATCGCGCACACGCTCACCCAGCAGACCGAACAGGCCGGAGAGTAATATCGCCGCCGGCGCGCCGACCGGGCCGGAATAGAACAGATTTTGCCAGCTCAGCCCACCAGGCTTTTTCATCGCGTTGTAAATGTGAAAGCCGGTGCCGGCGAGGCCGGTGGCGGCGGTGAGCGCGAAAATCGCTTCCCGCTTGGCATGGCGCTGCTGTTTGTCATCGCCATGGCCATGCAGTGATCCCGCCAGCGCCGCCAGCGAGGTCGCGATCGGCGCCAGCATCGCCGGATTGTGAAACGCCCCGCGATAATGCTCGACCGCGCTGTCCAGCAGCACGGAAGTTGCCAGCATCGCCGCGCCACGGTTGAGACGTTTGGCGGCGAGGACAGCGGGTGTATGGCGCTTGCTTGGGACGGGCGGTTTCATCCGGCCTCCGGCTTGGAAATGGTCCAGGGGATATGGCGCCGAGGAGGCGTGAGAAAATAGACGCGGCCGTTAACATCCGGCCATTTTTGCGGCTTTCGCCCATGCCCCGGTGTGGCGGCTGTCGCAACACACCATCTTCGTAAAAGCCCGCCGCTGTGCAGGCGGCGATCAAGTTCAATCAAAAGGAGATGTCCATGCCAGCGAAATTGCTGCACGAGGCAAATGGTTTGCGGGTTTTCTCAATCGTTCTGAAGACGGGCGAGGACATCATGGAGGCGCTGAATGCGTTCGTGCGCGAGGAACAGGTGGCGGCGGCGCAGATCACCGCCATCGGCGCGTTCAGCGCCGCGATGCTCGGCTATTATGACTGGGCCTCGAAATCTTATTTGAAATTGCCCGTGGATGAGCAGGTCGAGGTCGCGGCTTTGCTGGGCGACGTGGCGTTGGGCGAGGAGGGGGCACCGGTTCTGCATCTGCATTGCGTGCTGGCGCGGCGCGATGGCAGCACCAAGGCCGGGCATCTGCTCTCTGGCACCGTGCGGCCGACACTGGAAATCGTGCTGACCGAAAGCCCCGCGCATCTGCGCAAGACACATGATCCTGAGAGCGGTCTGGCGCTGATCGATCTGCCACATTCGGATTAAAGCCGGGGCATGAAATGTGACGCGCTGACATCTGTAGTCCCATGCGCGTTCGCGGCTGCTTCGCTTGAGGTGGCTCTCCCTGGCGAAGCGTGATACAGGCCGCCGCGCATTTGAACGGGATGAAGATTTATGCAGGCGATGATCCAACCGGCGGCCTCCTTCAAGAGCAATTTGGCGCAATTGCCCGGCATCGAGGGGGTCAAGCGCATCGAGCTGTTCGATGCCGCCGGGGCGCTGGTGGGCAGCATCGAGAACCAGCCGGGCAAGCAGGGCTCCCTGGCCGTCTATCTCTATCTGCGGCAGCTATTCGGGGCGCTGGATGCCAAGGCGGCGGCGCACGGGCTGGCGGTGTTTGCCGAACATACCGAGGATGCCCGCCAGCGCCCCGGCGCGCATCCGAATATCGACCGGCTGCTGGCGCTGGCGCAGGGCGCGGCCCCGCTGCGCATCGAGGTCATCGCGGCCTGAGAGGCCCTACCGCGCGGCGGGCTGGCTGAGAATATCGCCGATCCGCCGTGACAGCTCTTCCAGACTGAACGGCTTGCTGAGGATTTCGATGGCGTTTTCCAGGCTGCTGTTCAGCACGGATTGCTCCGCATAGCCGGTGATGAACAAGGCCTTCAGCGTCGGCCGGAAGGCGCGCGCGGCATCCACCAGCTGGCGGCCATTGATGCCGCCCGGCAGCCCGACATCGGTGATCAGCAGATTGATTTTCAGATCGGAGCTGAGCATCGCCAGGGCGCTCACCCCATCGCTCGCCTCCAGCGCCTTGTAACCGAGATCGTTCAGCACCTCGGCGACCAGGATGCGCACCGAGGGCTCATCATCCACCACCAGCACGGTCTGGCCGGCGCCGGCGGTCGGGCTGTCCTCGGCCGGGGGGGCGTTCTCAGACGGCAGCGCGTGCCCTTCATGCACCGGCAGATAGATGAACAGCGAGGTGCCGCGCCCGAGTTCGGAGGCGATGTCCACCTGGCCGCCGGATTGCTGCACGAAGCCATAGACCATCGAAAGCCCCAGCCCGGTGCCCGAGCCTTGCGGCTTGGTGGTGAAAAACGGGTCGAACACGCGGCAGAGAAGATCCTCGGGAATGCCAGAGCCGGTATCCGCGACACGCAGCACGATATAGGCCCCAGGGGAGAGCGATTTTGCCTTCGCCGCGTCCTCCTCCAGGACCAGGCTGGAGATATCGATCAGGATCTCGCCGCCCCTGGGCATCGCATCGCGGGCATTGATGCAGAGATTGAGCAGGGCGTTTTCCATCTGCCCGGGGTCGATCAGCACCAGCGGCCCGCCCGGGGCGGCGTTGGTGTGCAGGGTGATTTCGGGGCCGACCGTGCGCTGGATCAGATCCATCATGTCGCCGACCAGATCGGCGAGGTCGGTCGGTTTCGGCGCCAGGGTCTGGCGGCGGGAGAAGGCCAGCAGCCGGTGGGTGAGGGCGGCGGCGCGCCGTGCCGCGTCCTGGGCGATGCCGACATAGCGGTCCACACCCTGCAGCCGCCCCTGGCGCAGCCTGGTCTGCAGCATTTCCAGCCCGGCGGTGATGCCGGTGAGCAGATTGTTGAAATCATGCGCCAGCCCGCCGGTGAGCTGGCCGACCGCTTCCATCTTCTGGCTCTGCCGCAGCGCTTCCTCGACACGCTCGCGTTCCTGGATCTCGGCGCGCAACCGGCGATTGGCCTCCGCCAGCGCCTCGATATGCTGCTTATGCTGGGTCAGGTCCGTGACCACGCCGCAGAGCAGGTTGAAGCCGCCATCGCTGGGCAAGGGGCTCAGCGACAAGGCCACGGGGACAGGCTGCTCGGGGCGGACCGCGATGGTCAGTTCGCGCCGCGCCCCCTGGCGCAGCGCCTCACCCAGCAGGGCGGGAAACAAAGCGGCATCGGCCGCCAGCGGCACCAGCGTCGCCAGATTGCGGCCGATCAGCGCCTGCTGGTCCGCCGCCAGCATGTCCGCCAGGCGGCGGTTGCAATAGAGAATGGTCCCGGTCTCGTCGAGGGTGAGCGCGCCTTCCTGGATCTCCTCGATCAATACCCGATAGGGCCGGTCGGCGGCGCCGATGGTGTAGACCTCATGCCCCTTGCTTGCATTGGCCATGACGAAGGCATCGATCTCGCCGCGACGGATCGCATCGAGCGTCTCCTCGCTCTCCTGCAGCCTCGCTTCCAACGCCCGGATGCGCGCGGTGAGAGCGGCATGGGCCGGCTCGTGAGCGGGGGGCGCGCCTGTCATCAACCAGCGCTCTTCGGCCTTACATCCAACCCGACCAGAACCTTATCGGTGTTCGACAGATCGCCGATGATGCGCTTCAGCGGCGCCGGCAGCTTCCTGACCAGCGTGGGGATGGCGAGGATCTGGTCCCCCGCCGCCAGGCGCGGATTCTGGATCAGATCGATCACCTCGATCTCATAGCGCCCGGCCAGATGCTCCTCGCACACCTTTTTCAGGTTGGAGAGCGCGGTCAGGGATTTGCTGGTCTGCCCGGCGACGTAAAGCCGCAGATGATAATGTTCAGGATCGTCCAGCATCGGGTTGGTCTCGTCGTCATGTTCCATTACGAATATCCACGCATATGGGCTTGAATTTCGCGGTCCAGCCGCAGCTTGTCCTCGCGCGCATCGGCTTCGGAGAGCCGGATGGTCTCCTCCAGCTCCTCGCTCTCCAGGGCCGCGCGCAATTCCTCGATCTGGCGCTCCAGCGCGGCCCGCCTTCGGACCACCTCGCGGCGGCGCTGCTCGGTCTCCTGCTGGCGGCGCAGCTTGGCGGCGGCCTCGCGCGCCACCTGGGTGATCCGCGCGGTGCCGGTCATTACACCTTCAGGACCGATATAGGGTTCGATCAGCGCGATGCCAGCATGGCTGATCTGATATTCGCGCACCTGGTTGGAATGGCCCATGCCGCGCGCCTTGATCACGTAGAGCGTGCGGTTCAGCTCGCCATTCGCCTCGTCATTTTCGAGCTTGACCCAGGCATCCATCAGCGAGGAGAGGCCGGTTTCGGTATCATCCATCATCCCGCCATCGCTGCGCAGCGTGGTGAACAGCCCGGTGATGCCGCGGCTCTTGAGCAGATCGATCATCCGCAGCAGCGTCGCGTGCACTTCGGCGAGGGGGCCGCGAAAGGCGCTGATCGGGTCGATGATGACGACATGCGGGTCGAATTGCTGCAAATCCCGGTTCATCCGCGCCAGATGCATCTCCAGCCCGAACAGGCTGGGGCGGGATGCCTCGAAGCGCAGCAGCCCCGATTGCACATGCTGGCCCAGCTCCAGCCCGTAGGAGCGGGCATTGCGCAGGATCTCGTCAGCACTTTCCTCGAAGGCGAAATACAGGCAGCGCTCGCCACGCGCGCAGGCGGCGGCGGCGAAATGCGCGGAAAAGGCGGTTTTGCCGGTACCGGCGACGCCCGAGACCAGCACGCTGGAGCCACGGTAAAACCCATTCTTGCCCAGCATCGCATCCAGCCCGGGCACGCCGGAGGAGGCGATTTCATCCGAGGCCGGGCGGTGCAGGCCCGAGGAGGTGACCGGCAGCACGCTGATCCCGCCAGTATCGATCAGGAATGGATATTCATTGGTGCCATGCGCGGAGCCGCGATATTTGACCACACGCAGCCGGCGCGTGGTGATCTGGTCGACCACCCGGTTATCCAGCAGCACCACGCAGTCGGAGACATATTCCTCCAGACCCTGGCGGGTGAGCTGGCCATCGCCGCGCTCGCCGGTGATGATGGCGGTCAGCCCGCGCTCCTTCAGCCAGCCAAACAGCCGGCGTAGCTCGGCGCGCAGCAGGGCCTGGTCGGTAAAGCCGGAAAACAGCGTCTCGATCGTATCCAGCACCACCCGCTTGGCGCCGATGGACTCCACCGCGAAGCCGATGCGCAGGAACAGCCCTTCCAGGTCGTATTCGCCATTTTCCTCGATCTCGCTGGGGTCGACCCGGATATGGTCGATGGCGAGCTTGCCCTCCTCGATCAGCGTCTCCAGCTCATAGCCGAGCGAGGCGACATTGGCGGCGAGATCCTCCGCGCGCTCCTCGAAGCTGACAAACACGCCCGGCTCGTCGAACCGCGTGGCGCCGTTGACCAGGAAGGTGGTGGCGAACAGCGTCTTGCCGCAGCCGGCGGCGCCGCAGACCAGGCTCGGCCGTCCCGTCGGCAAGCCGCCCAGCGTGATCTCGTCGAACCCGGAAATGCCGGTCTGTGTCTTGGCCAGGCCGGCCGGCATGGCGGCGTGATCGGAGGAAGGCATGCTCGGCGTGGTCTCCACCTGAAGGGTTAAGCGTGACTCATGCTGCTGAACCGGCGGCCGCGTGACGTTTCTGCGCACAAAGGTAAGTCATACTGATGTTCATGAAGCTTGGAAATATAGCGTTTCGATAAGTTAATCGCGGCGCAATTTGCCCGCTTCGCCGCGACATGGCGCAACGGGGGCGGTGTCAGCGCCGGCCTTTCGGGCGGGTGGCCAGGACGTTCTTGATCGAAAAGCTGGAATGGATGCGCAGCACCCCCGGCAGGGTGGAGAGGATCTCTTTATGGATCCGCTCGAACTCGCCGGCATTGGCGACCTCGACCCGCAGGAAATAATCCGAGCCGCCGGTCATCAGATAGCATTCCTGGATTTCGGGATGTTTGCGCACCGCCGCCTCGAAGCGGTTGAGATAATCCTCGGTCTGGCGCTCCAGCGTGATATTGATCAGCACCGCGATGCCCTGATGGGCGGCCCCGGGCTCGACCAGCGCGGTGTAGCCGCGAATGACTCCCGCCGCCTCCAGCAGCTTCACCCGGCGCAGGCAGGCGGAGGCGGAGAGCCCGACCTCCTGCGCCAGCTGGGCGTTGCTGATGCGGGCATTCACCCGCAGCAGGCGAAGGATATTGCGGTCGATGGCGTCTAGGGTGGACATGCAGAACCTTCCATTTCTTCGTTGATTCTATCAAAAATTCGCAAATCGCAAAATATTCCGGCGCAATATGGCGGGAATCGGCATGATTGTTGCGTTAAGCTCCATGGCTTGTTTCAACCTTTCGGCGGATGCACGATGGACAGTCTCGGATGGACCAGCGCCCAGGCGGCGGACGCGACCGGATATCCCGGTCTGTTGACGATCGATCTTGGCGCCCTGCGCCGGAATTATGAGCAGCTTTGCGCGCTGGCGGCCCCGGCCGAGGTGGCGGCGGTGGTGAAGGCCAATGCTTACGGGCTGGGGGTGGCGCCGGTGGCGCGCACGCTGCTGGCGGCCGGATGCCGGCAATTCTTCGTCGCCCAGCTGGGCGAGGCGCTGGCGCTGCGCCCGCTTTTGCCCGAGGCGGCGCGCCTGTACGTGCTGAACGGGCTGCTGCCGGGCACCGCCTCCATTTTTGCCGCGCACAACCTCATCCCGGTGCTGAACGCGCCGGAGCAGCTCGAAGCCTGGCAGGCCCAGGCCCGCGCCTGCGGGCGGCGGCTGCCGGCGATCTTGCAGTTCGATACCGGCATGTCGCGCTTCGGCGTGGCACCGCGGGCGCGGGCTTCGTTCCGTGCCGCGCTGGCGGCGGCGCCGGAGATTGAGGCGCTGTATGTGATGAGCCATCTCGCCTCGGCGGATGAGCCGGATGCCGCGCAAAATGCCAGCCAGCGCGCCGAGATGCTGAAAATCACCGCCGAGTTCGCGCCGCTGCCGGTCTGTTTCGGCAATTCCGGCGGGGTGCTGATGGGGGCGGATTTCCATGGCGCGCTGGTGCGCCCCGGCATCGCGCTGTATGGCGGCGCCCCGCATGCCGGGCGGGTGGGGCCGATGGCGCCGGTGGTCGGGCTCTCGCTTTCTGTCGCGCAGATCCGCGAGGTGCCAGAGGGCGCCTTGATCGGCTATAGCGCCACCTACCGCGCGGCGGCGCCGATGCGCCTGGCCGTGCTCGCCGCCGGCTATGCCGATGGCTTGCCGCGTGCCTTGAGCGGGCGTGGCGCCGCCTATTATGGCGGGATCCGGCTGCCGATGGTCGGACGGCTCTCGATGGATAGCCTGATCGTCGATATCACCCACCTGCCCGAAGGCGCGCTCGCCCCTGGCGATCTGGTCGAGATGATCGGCCCCCATCAAAGCCTGGAGCAGCTCGCCGCCGATGCCGGCACCATCTCTTATGAAATCCTCACCAGCCTCGGCCAGCGTTATCGCCGGGTCTATCTCTGAATCGCGAAACGGAAGAACGGCATGAAGATCACTGTTCTCGGCGCCGGCGTTGTCGGCGTCACCACCGCCTACCAGCTGGCGAAATCCGGCCATGAGGTCACGGTCATCGACCGCCAGCCCGGCCCGGCTTTGGAAACCAGCCATGCCAATGCCGGCCAGGTCTCCTTCGGCTATTGCGGCCCCTGGGCGGCGCCGGGGATTCCGCTGAAGGCGCTGAAATGGCTGTTCCAGGAACATGCCCCGCTGATCCTGCGGCCGAAGGCGGATCCGGCCATGCTCTCCTGGCTGCTGCAGATGCTCGCCAATTGCTCCACCGGCCGCTACGCCGTGAATAAAGGCCGCATGCTGCGCCTGGCCGATCTCAGCCGCGAGGCGCTGGCGCAGGTGCGCGCCGAAACCGGCATTGATTACGATGCGCGCATGCGCGGCACCGTGCAGCTTTTTCGCACCGATGAGCAGATGGAAGCCTCGGCCAAGGATGTGAAGGCGCTGAAAGCCGATGGTGTTGCCTTCGAGATTCTCGATGCCGAAGGCTGCGCGCGGGTGGAGCCGGCGCTGGCGGCGGTGCGCCACAAGATCAAAGGCGGGCTGCTGACCCCGAATGACGAAACCGGCGATTGCTTCAAATTCACCAACGCGCTGGCCAAGCAGGCCGAGGCGCTGGGCGTGGTGTTCCAGTACAACACCGAAATCAAGGACGTGCTGACGGAAGCTGGCAAGATTACCGGCGTGCTCACCGGCGCTGGCGCCCAGAAGGCCGACAGCGTGGTGATGTGCATGGGCAGCTTCTCGCCCTTCATGGTCAAGCGCTTCGGCATCAAGCTGCCGGTCTATCCGGTGAAGGGCTATTCGCTGACCATCCCCATCATCGATGAAAGCCGCGCGCCGGTTTCAACCGTTCTCGATGAAACCTACAAGATCGCGATCACGAGGCTGGGCGAGCGGATCCGTGTCGGCGGCATGGCGGAGATTTCCGGCTACACCACGGACCTGCCGGAAGCGCGCCGGCGCACGCTGGAGCTCTCAGTCACCGATCTGTTCCCCGGCGGCGATCTGTCGCGGGCGCAATTCTGGACCGGGCTGCGGCCGATGACTCCGGATGGCACGCCGGTGATCGGCAAGACCAAGATTGCCGGGCTGTACTTGAACACTGGCCATGGCACGCTGGGCTGGACGATGAGCTGCGGCTCCGCCCGCCACATCGCCCAGCTGGTCGGCAACGGCAAGACGGATCTGGACGCCGCCGATTACGAAGTCGCGCGCTACGGCTGACAAAGCGCGATCGCCTCGGGATGCGACCAGATATGCAGCGTCGCGTAGCTGCGCCAGGGCCGCCAGCCCGCCGCCGCCGCTTCGATCTGTTTCCAGGGTTGCCGGCCGAATTGATTGCGGATCGCGATATCCTCGTGCGGAAACGCGTCCGGCCAATGCAGCGCGCGCATCGCGATATATTGCGCCGTCCAGGGGCCGATGCCGGGCAGGGCGCGCAGGGCGGCGATGGTTTTTTCAGCCGGCAGGCCAGATCGCAGATCGAGTCCGCCAGCGGCGATCGCGCGTGAGAGCGCGATCAGGCTGGCGGCGCGGTTGCGGATGATGCCGAGTGCTGCGATGTCATCGATCGTCGCGTCGCTCAGGGATTTTGGCGTCGGTGCCAGCAAATTCAGCGCCTCGAACGGGGTGGCGAGTGGCGTGCCGAAGCGCGCCGCCAGGCGGCCGGCCAGGGTGGTCGCGGCTTTCACGGTGATCTGTTGGCCGAGAATCGCGCGCAGCGCCATCTCATGGCCATCGAAGGCGCCGGGCACGCGCAGGCCGGGATTGCGCGCCACGATCGGCGCCAGCGTCACATCGCGCCGCAGTTGGCCGGAAATGATGTCCGGCCGCGCATCGAGGTCGAACAGATCCCGCAACCGCCCGAGCAGGGCCGGCAGCACGGGGGTGAGGCTGTGCGGGAATTCGACCAGCAGCTCATCGCTTGGCGCGCGCTGCGTCACCTTGACCCAGCCGACAGCGCCGCCAAGCCGCACGGTGCGGGCATAAAAATCCGGGGTGACATGCTCCACACCCTTGATCATCCGCCCGGCGAGGAAGGCGAGCACGCCGGGCCAGTCATAAGGCGGCCGGTAGGCGAGGCGCAGCTGCGCGCAGGCCTGCGCCGCGATGCCGGGGGAAGGCGTGGCAGCCTCCCGGCGCAGGCGCGAGGGGGGCATGCGATAATGCCGGCTGAACGCTTCGTTGAAGCGCCGCAGCGAGGAAAAGCCGCTGGCGAAGGCGATCTGGGTCACCGGCAGGCTGGTTTCCGTCAGTAATTGCTTGGCCAGCAGCAGGCGCTTGCTCTGCAGCAGCTCCATCGGCGAAAGGCCGAGCTGGGCCTGCATGATCCGCCTGATCTGGCGCGGGCTGAGCTCGAATTGCGCGGCAATCTGCGCCAAATTTGCGCCAAGCCCGATATCCCCGGTTTCGATCCTCTGCGCGATCAGATGCGCGATGCGCTGCGCGTCATCCACCGGCGCCGCCCCCGGTGCCAGCTCCGGGCGGCAGCGCAGGCAGGGCCGGAAGCCGGCTTTTTCCGCCTGCCCGGCGCTTTCGAAGAACCGGCAATTGCGCGCGGTTGGGGTTTTGGCCGGGCAGATCGGCCGGCAATAGATGCGTGTGGAGGTGACGCCGACATAGAAGATGCCGTCGAAGCGTGGGTCGCGCGTGGTCAGCGCCTGGTAGGCCGCCTGGTTTTCGATCATCCTCTCCACCCGGATTGGCTTGAGCGGGAAGCATAGCGCGCCAAGCGCCGGCCGCTAGCCATTTTCGGACATCGCGCCGCCCCCCGCCACGATGTCCGAAAATGGCCAGCCCGAACGCGCCGGCGGGTGTAGGACGCTGGCATGATGCAGGAAAGGGCAGGAGAGATGGGCTATCTGTTCAGCGTGATCGACTCACCGGTCGGGGCGTTGCGGCTCGTCGGCAGCGCGGCGGGGCTGGCGGGCGTGCTGTGGGCGCGGGAGCTGCCGGCGCGGGTGCCGCATCTGCACGACGCGCGGCAGGACGCAACGCATCCGCTGCTATGCCGCGCGGCGGTGCAGCTGAACGAATATTTTCAAGGACGCCGCAGCATGTTCGACATTCCCTTGGATTTCGTCGGCACGCCGTTTCAGCTGCGGGTCTGGAGCGCGCTGACCCGTATCCCCTTTGGCGAGACCCGCAGCTATGGCGACATCGCCCGCGCCATCGGCGCGCCCGCGGCGGTGCGGGCGGTGGGGGCGGCGAATGGCCGCAACCCGGTTTCGATCATCGCCGCCTGTCATCGTGTCATCGGCGCCAATGGCAGCCTGACAGGCTTCGCCGGCGGGCTGGAGGCGAAAGCCTATCTGCTCCGCCATGAAGCCACCCGGCTTGCCGCCGCCAGCCTTAAACCGCACTTAACCGGCCAGGCTTAGAACCCTCTCAGTCTTTACCGAGGGAGGAATTCATCGATGTCCATACCGGCAATCTCCGATCCGAAATGGCGGAGCGCGCTGACGGGGGCCGAGCCGAAGGTCAATTCGCTCGCCACCAAATTGCTGCTGTCGCGGCTTCGCGAGGAGGTGCGGCACAATCCGTCCGGTATCGGCCGCGCGGCCGCGGAACTCCATGAATTTTTCGCCAACAACGCCTTCGCGGCGCGCGATCTCGTGAATCTTTAAGGAATCAAGCCGATGTTGAATCAATTCATCTCAACCGCGCAGGCGGGCCGGCTGATCGAAAGCGGCGCCGTCCTGTTCGTGGCCGGCAGCGGCCAGGCGCTGGCCAGCCTGCCCAAGGGCCGTTGGATCGGCGGGTCGACCCCGTATTTCATGACCCCCGATGGCGGCATGGTGGATCACGAGCATGTCTTCTGCACGGTGGTGGAGGGCGCGCAGGATATGCGCATCGCCGTGGTGCGCGAGGATGATCTGCAGGCGATTGTCAGGGACCGGCTGCCATCCGGCTTTTCCTATGTGCTGATCCCGGCCTTCACCGGCGTGCATAAACGCTTCGCGCTGGAGGCGCCGGGGCTGCCGAAGCTCTATGAGCAGCCGCTGGTCGGCTGGGTGACAGGGGTGGAGCTGACCGAGCTGGGCAAGGTCCGTCCCTCGGTCGTCGATGGCGGCACCGGTCAAATCCATGAGGATGCCGGGCTGGTCATGCATGTCGGGCTGAGCCAGAATGTCTTCGCCGAGGCGGATATCGTCAATCTGTTCACGCAAGGCTCTGGCCCGGACATCGTGTTTCCCGAAACCGGCTTTTCCGCTTCGCAGTGCGAGGTGGATGGCAAGCGCGTGGATTTCGCCAGCTGGCTGCGCGAGCAGGAGGTCGATACCAGCCTGCCGCTGGTCTCCTCCTATGCCGGGGCGATGATCAATGTCTCCTTCCAGGCGCTGTTGCCCGATCAGGTGGAGTTCTATGCGCCGGTGGTGGCGGGGCGGGTCTACCGGCTGGCCGCGCCGGTCGGGGATTATGCCGAGGCTTATGGCAGCTATTGCACCGGCCTGCATGCGCAGGGCGCCGGCAAGGCGCTCTCCTTCAACTGCATCCTGAATTATCAATATGCGGCGTTGCAGGGGCGCACCACGGGCGGCTTCATCGGCCCGGTGACGTTCGGGGAGATCGCCTATATCCTGCTCAACCAGACTCTGGTGCGGCTGGATCTGAGTTCGGCGCAACTCGGCGCCGCCGCCTGAGACGATGACCGGCCGCCCTCATGACGGGGGCGGCCTGACGTGCTAGGGGCGGCGGATGGCAGATCTGGTTCAGCCCCACCCCGTCCCGCCCGCCGGTACTGACCTGCCTGTCAGCGTCGCGGCCTTGTATAAATTCGCGCCGTTCGAGGATTGCGCGTCCATCCGCGATGAAGTGCTGGCGCGCTGCCTGGCGCTGGGTATCAAAGGCACGCTTATCCTCGCGCCGGAGGGGATCAACGGCACCATCGCCGGTGAGGATGCGGCGCTGGCCCAGGCCGTGGCCGCGTTGCAGGCCTTGCCGGGCTGCGCGGAGATGGAAGTGAAGTTTGCGCGCGCCGCCACCATGCCCTTTCACCGGATGAAGGTGCGGATCAAGCGTGAAATCGTCACCATGGGCGAGAAGGGGATCGATCCGCGCGCCAGCGTCGGCCGCTATGTCGCGCCGGCGGACTGGAACGCGCTGATTTCCGAGCCGGATGTCATCCTGATCGACACCCGCAATGATTACGAGGTCGAGATCGGCAGCTTCAAAGGCGCGATCAATCCGCGCACCCGCAGCTTCAGCGATTTCCCCGCCTGGTTCCGGGCGCAGCGCGACCGGCTGCTGGGCGAGGGGCGGACGCCGAAAGTGGCGATGTTCTGCACCGGCGGTATACGCTGCGAGAAATCCACCGCGTTTCTGAAGCAGGAAGGCGTGGAGGCGGTTTTTCATCTGCAGGGCGGGATTCTGAAATATCTGGAAGAGGTGCACGCGCAGGATAGTCTGTGGGAAGGCGAATGTTTCGTGTTCGACCAGCGCGTGGCGGTCGGCCATGGGCTGGCGCCGGGGCGCTTTGGCCTCTGCCATGCCTGCCGCCGCCCGGTGAGCGCGGCGGACCAGGCCTCGCCGCTGTTCGAATCAGGGGTGAGCTGCCCGCATTGCCATGCCGAACGCAGTGACGCCCAGCGCGCCCGCTATCGTGAGCGGCACCATCAGGAAGCTCTGGCGCAGGCGCGTGGCGCGGCGCATGTCGGCGCCAGTCAGGCGCCTCAGGCCGCCCGTTTCACCCCGGAATAGACCCGGAACACAGCGCCCGCGCCATTGACGCCCTGGGCGTGATTAGCGTGCGCGACGGCCAACGCCCAGGCTCCAGGGCCCCAGGCGGCGTGGCGGGGCTGGTCGTCCGGTTCAGGGCGTGGCGGCGTTGCTGCTGGCCGCGCCGGTGCTGGGGGCGCTGCTGGTGGGGGCGCTGGAGCTGGAACTGCCCGTGCCGGTGCTGGCAGCCGGCACGGTGGCGCTTGTGCTTGGTGTCGCCGTGCTGCTGGCCGGGGCGGGCTGGGTCGGGCTCGTCGCATCGGGCAGCGCCGAGCTTGAGGTTGTCACCGCACCATTATTGCTGGGCTGAGGGACGGGCTTAGGGGAGCTGGCGCTGCCCGTTGCCGCCGCGCCACCTGCCGCCATGTTCGCCGCTGTCGCGCTTGCGGGCGTGGCGCTGGCCGGGGTGGCGCTGGTCGGGGTGGCGCTGGCCGGGGTGGTGCCGGTGGAGGAAGTACCGGCGGGTGTCGGGGTGGTGGTACTGGCCGTGCCGGTGGCCTGCGCCGGGCTGGCTGCCGTTGCTGGCACGGGTGCTGGCGTGGCTGCTGGCGTGGGCGCTGCCGGGAGCGCGGGTAGCGGCGTGGCGGTGATGGCGGCGGGTTTCGGCGGGGTGGCGGCGGGTTTTGCCGGGGCGGGGCTGGGCACCGGCACGGTATAATCCGGCACGATGCGCGCCTGCTTGCTGCCATTGATCACCAGCACGTGCTGCCCGATGGCCAGCGCCGTCTTGCTGGTCTGGGTAACCGACACCAGGGCGTTATTGGTCTCCTGGACGATATATTCCCAGCCTTTGGTGGCCTGCACCGCCTGCTGCGCCGCGGCGCCGCCAACCCCGCCGACCAGCGCGCCGCCGATGGCGCCCAGCGCGTTCAGCCCGGCCGAGTTGCTGAATTGCGTTCCCGCGACCCCGCCGGCGGCGGCACCTGCGGTGGCCCCCACCGTGCCGTCGGGCGAAATCACCACCTGCCGCACCCCGATGATCACCCCGCGCTGCACCTGCGCCTCCTGCTGGGCGGCGGCGGCGGCATAGGTATTGGGGGAGTAGCTCTGATGGCACCCGGCGAGGGGCAACAGGATGAGGCCGGGCAGAAGACGGGACTTCGATATCAGACGGCGCAAGGCTGAGATCCATGGTTTGAGGGGGCTTGAGGGCGGAGCGCCCGCCAATTTAGCCGCTGCGGCGTGGCCTGTCACGCGGGCCGGGCGGCGGCGCCGCGCCCCTGCCGGCGCTCGTCCCGCCCGCCACATCAACGCGCCGTCATGACAGAAATGGTCAGCAGACGCGCCTTTTTCCTATTTTCCGTTCAAGCTGATCCAGCTAAGCGACATTTTCTGTCTTGTGTCATTTTGTAAACCCTGCCTTGGCGGGGTCTTGGTTGGAGAGTCCGATGCGTGCCGTCACCCGCCTGTTTCCGCTTTGGGCGATCCTGATCGCCGCCGCCGCGTTCCTGGCGCCTTCCTCCTTCACCCCGATCCTGCCTTGGGTGACGCTGCTGCTCGGGCTGATTATGTTCGCCATGGGCGTGACGCTGACCCCGGCGGATTTCCGCCGCGTGGCGCAGAAGCCCGGGCCGGTGCTGGCCGGGCTCGGGCTGCATTACCTCATCATGCCGCTGGCCGCCTTCATCATCGCCAAGCTGCTCGGGCTGCCGCCGCAGCTCGCCATCGGCATGATCCTGGTCGGCTCGGTCGCCAGCGGTACCTCCTCCACCGTGATGGTCTATCTCGCCGGCGGTGATGTCGCGCTTTCGGTGACGATCAGCGCCGTCTCCACCCTGGTCGGCGTCGTCGCCACGCCGCTGCTGGTGCAGCTTTACGCCACCCATGGCATCCAGGTGAATGTGATGGGGCTGCTGATCAGCATCGTGAAAATCGTGCTGGTGCCGGTGGCGCTGGGTGTGGCCGTCAACGTGCTGGCGCATCGGCTGGTGCGGCGGGTGGAGCCGGTGCTGCCGCTGTTTTCCATGGTTGCCATCCTGCTGATCATCGCCGCCGTGGTGGCGGGCACCGCGCATGCCATCGCCGCGGTCGGGCCGATCGTGCTGCTGGCGGTGGTGCTGCATAACGGCACCGGCTATCTCGGCGGCTATTGGGGCGGGCGGCTGCTGGGCTTCGATGAGAGCGTCTGCCGCACCTTGGCCTTCGAGGTGGGGATGCAGAATTCCGGCCTCGCGGCGACATTGGGCAAGCTCTATTTCACCCCGCTGGCGGCGCTGCCCGGGGCGATCTTCTCGGTCTGGCACAATATCTCCGGCTCGCTGCTGGCCGGCTATTGGAGTGCCAGGCGGGCGCGCCAGGAGAGGCTGGCGCCAGCGCCGCAGGCCTGAAACCGCAAAAGCCCGGGCAGTGCCCGGGCTTTTTATGCTCACGCCTGGCGCAGCACCCAGCGATAGAGCCAGAACAGCGCGCCGGCGAAAACGATCCCACCCAGCCAGAGTGCCGGCGTCGCAAACCCGGCCCCCACCAGCGCCACCGGCGCCTGATTGCCGCTGAACGCCACCAGCCCGGCAAACAGCACCGCCAGCAGGCTCTCGCCCACGATCAGCCCCGAGGCCAGCAGCACGCCGAGCTGGCGCGCCATCTGCGGATTGCGGCTCTTGCCGGCTTTGCGGTCGAACACCGCCCCGGCGATGGCGCCCAGAATGATCATCAGCGTCGTCGAGACCGGCAGATAGATGCCAAGCCCCACCGCCAGCGGCGGCAGGCGCGGGCCTTTCGCCACCGCCCCCAGCAGCTCGTCCAGAATGATGATGGCGACGCCGATGCCCGCCCCCAGCGCGATCAGCCCCCAGGGCAGCGAGCCGGTGATGACGCCCTTGGCCAAGGCCGAGATCAGCCCGGCCTGCGGGGCCGCCAGAGCCGTCGCCGGATTGGCCCCCGGCGCGCCGAGGAAGCCGTAAGTATGCTGCAGCAGGTTCAGCACCGGCGGGATCACCACCGCCCCGGCCAGCACGCCGATCACCAGCGCCCATTGCTGCAAGGCCGGGGTGGCGTCCACCAGCTGGCCGGTTTTCAGATCCTGCAGATTATCGTTGGAGATGGTGGCCACCGCGAAGACGATGGTGGTGATGAACAAGGCGAACCCGACCAGCGCCTGCGCCGCCCCCGGCGGCAGCAAGGGCTTCACCCCGACCACCAGCAGCAGCGCCGCCATCAGCACCACTAGAATCCCAACCCCCGAGAGCGGGCTGTTGGAGGAGCCGATCAGCCCGGCCATATAGCCGCACACCGCCGCGACGACGAGGCTGAGCACCAGCACGAACACCACCCCGCCCAGCACCAGCGGCAATGTAGCCGCCCCCAGCCCGCTGGCGATGGCGAAATGCCAGAGCAGATAGGCGATCGGCAGCAGGCAGAGCAGCGCGATCAGCCCGACCATGGCGATCGGCATGTCATGTTCGCTGCGCGGCAGCTCCTGCAGCCTGCCTTCGCGCCTGGCCCGGCCGGCGCGCATCGCCCCGCCCAGGCCCCGGGCCAGCGGCCCGGCCAGCTTGGCCAGCGACCAGATCGCCGCCACCGCGATCGCCCCGGCGCCGACGAAGCGGACATAATGGCTCCAGCCCGCCGAGGCGGCGGCGGCAGCGCTGCCGGGGATCGCATGCAGCGCGGTGAAATGCGGCACGCCCCAGAGCCAGCCGATCGCCGCCCCCAGCGCCATCGCCAGCCCCACCCACAGCCCGACCAGATGGCCGATGGCGAACAGCGCGAAAGAGAGATCGAACTCGAATCCGGTCGCGTCCTCGTTTTTCCCGCCAAAGCGCCCATAGCCGGCAATGCTGGCGGCGAAAATCTGCGTCTGCACGATGAAATAAAACACCGCCGAGACGATGCCGCCCCAGACCACGGTGCGCAGCCCGGCCCCGCCGGCCTCCGGCGCGCCTTGCGTGCCGACTTTCAGCACCTCCGCGCAGGCCACCCCTTCCGGGTAGGGAAGATCAGAGTCCGTCACCAGCGCCCGGCGCAGCGGGATCGTGTACATCACCCCCAGAATCCCGCCGGCGGCACAGATCAGGCTGGTCTGCCAGAACGGAAACCCGCTCCAATAACCGACGATCACCAGCCCCGGCAGCACGAAAATGATCGAGGACAGCGTGCCGGCGGCGGAGGCCACCGTCTGCACGATATTGTTTTCCTGGATGCTGGCGCCGCCCACGGCGCGCAAAATCGCCATCGAGATCACCGCCGCCGGGATCGAAGAGGAAAAGGTCAGCCCGGCTTTCAACCCGAAATAGACATTGGCGGCGGTGAACACGAAGGTGATCAGGATGCCGATGAGAACACCGCGCAGCGTGAGTTCGGCGCGGCGGGCAGGGGGCGGGCTTATGGTCATGCGATCATCCAAGGTGCGTTGAAAAAGGGAAGGCGCGCTGGCCTGTCTCTTGCCTGGAAGCCCCCTGGCCGGCTGTCAAGCCGCGCGCGCCGCGCCAGGGGAGGGGCGCTTACAGCGCCTCGTGGATCAGCCTGATCCACCCGCTGACCGCCTCGTCGGGTTCGAGGATTTTCAGCCCATGGGCTTGCGGCCCGTCGGGCTGGTTGATCGCGTTATTGAGATGCGAGACCGGCTCGAAGGCGAAAAAATCCTTCCCCGGCGGGGTGAAGAACACCGCATGGCCGAACAAGGGCGAGGCCTCGATCCGGATCCTGTAGCCCTGTTCTGGATAATCCAGCCAGGCCTGGCCCGCCCAGCCCTCGAAGCAATTATCGAAATTGACTGAATCGAGGTCGCCCAGCCCGGCTTCCAGCCGGCTGCGCCAGGCATCCGTCCTTAAGGCGGGCAGCGCCTCCTGGTCGCTCTCCCACATCGCGGCCGCCGCGAAGCGCACCCTCACCCCTGGCAGGCGCGGGAAATAAAGATGATGCCCCATCCCGGCCGGCATGGCCCGGCGGTCCTGGTTGCGGATGCTGATCTCGATCTCGAACCCGTCATCTTGCGCCCGGTAAAGCTGGGTGGCCCCATAGGCAAAGGGGAAGGCGAGCAAATCCGGCCGGTTCGGTGAGGAGGCAAGGCGCAGCAAGGCCTCGGCCGGGCTGGCGCGGTCAATCTCCCACGGGGCGAGAAGCGCGTTGCCATGCATCGCATGGCGCGTCTCCCGCGTGTCCCGGGGCAGGGTGTAGCTCTGGCCCTCAAAGCTGAATTGCCCATGGGCGATGCGGTTGGAAAACGGGATCAGCGGGTAGGAGGCCAGCTGGCGCACGCTCACCGTGCCGTCCGGCCCGGGCTGCACCGTCCGCATCAGGCTGGTGCCGCCATGGTGCCAGCCGATGATGGCGCCGCCCTGGCCTGGCGAGAGTGCCAGCGCGGTCGGGCCTTGCCGCAGATGTAAAGAGTCAGGCTGGTCGTGCTCTGCAGCGTCCGAACGGGTCATTGGCGATCCTCCTTTGCCGGTTACAGCGCAGCATGCAGGAGGCGGCAAGGCCGCGCTTGACAAAAAGTTGTCAATTAAGTTTATAATATATGTAAATCGACCGGTCCGGACCGTGGCGGCGCTGCTTTGGCCGCTTCCGGACATCACGCTGATTTCAAACGAAGATCATGATTTGGTAAGGGATAAGGATCGCAAGATGAGCTTCACCGCTGAAGAGTTTCGTGCCCGGCTCACGGGCATTTCGGGCATTCTCGTGACACCGTTCAACCGGCAGGACCAGATTGACCCGGCACCGCTTGCCGCGATCGCGGAGCGGGCGGCGGCGGCGGGCGTGCATATCCTCACCGCCAACGGCAATACCGGCGAATTCTACGGCCTGACCACCGCCGAGGCGGAGCGTGCGGTGCATGCGGCGGCGGAGGCGGTGGCCGGGCGGGTGCCGCTGCTGGCCGGCATCGGCCGCTCGATCCATGACGCGCTGGCCCTCACCAAAGCCTCCCGCGCCGCCGGCGCTTCGGCGCTGATGGTGCACCAGCCGCCCGACCCGTTCGTCGCCCCGCGCGGCGTCGTCGAATATGTGAAGCGCATCGCCGAGGCCGGGCAGGGGCTGCCGGTGGTGATCTATCTGCGCAATGACGGCATCGGCCTGGACGCCATCGCGGATCTTTGCGCCATCCCCAACGTGGTCGGGGTGAAATGGGCGACCCCGGCGCCGCTGCGCCTGGCCGAGGCGATCCGCCGTGCCGATCCTTCCATCGTCTGGGTCGGCGGGCTGGCCGAAACCTGGGCGCCGGCCTTCTACGCGGTGGGGGCGCGCGGCTTCACCTCCGGCCTCATCAATGTCTGGCCGGCGCATTCGGTCGCGATTCACGCCGCCCTGGAAGCCGGGGACTACGCCAAGGCCCGCGCGATGATCGCCACCATGGAACCATTCGAGGCGCTGCGGGCCGAGGAAGGCAACGGCACCAATGTCTCGGTGGTGAAGGCGGCGCTGGCGCTGATGGGGCAGGATTGCGGCGCGGTGCGCCCGCCGGGCGCCTGGCCGCTGACCCCGCGCCAGCAGGAGGATCTGGCCCGCAACCTCGCCGCCTGGGGGCTGACCAAGGCCCACGCGGCCTGAGCCCCGCGCCGCTCCCGCCCGCGCCGGCCAAGCTGGCGCCGGGCGGGCGGATGAAGGCTGAACGCCCAAACTGTTTCACGCCGCTTTTGCGCAAAAAGCGGCGAAAACCGTAAGGGGAACGGACACCCCCCCACCCCCCCCCCCCGCGCCAATTGGCGCTTTTATGGGCGGGTTTGGCGAAAAACCCAGCGTCTGCGACGCTGATTGTTCAACAATCCCCGTCATTTCCAAGTCGGCCCCGGCATTTGCGGTGCCAAGCCTGTCGCCCCCCATCGTGGCATCGCTCTTGCATTGGTCCCTGCTGTTGCGCCCCGGCGCGGTATTGAACGCAGGAACGATATATAGATGACCACCAGACGGCATTTCACCACGATCATGGCGGCGGGCGTCGCCTCTCTCACCCTCGCCGGCCGCGCCCTGGCCGATACGCTGGACGACATCACCAAATCTGGCGTCCTGCGCGTTGCGGTGCCGCAGGATCTGCCGCCTTGGGGCTTTGTCGGGCCGGATATGAACCTGCAGGGCTATGATATCGACATGGCCAAGCTGATCGCCGCGAAAATCGGCGTGAAGCTGCAGATGACCCCCGTCACCTCGGAAAACCGCATTCCCTATCTGCAGACCGGCAAGGTCGATCTGATCATCTCCAGCCTCGGCAAGAATCCCGCCCGCGCCAAGGTGATCGATTTCTCCGACAAATACGCCCCCTTTTTCAGCGGCGTCTTCGGTCCGGCGACGATCGATGTCAAAACCGCCGCCGATCTCGCCGGCAAGAGCATCGCCGTCACCCGTGGCAATATCGAGGATATCGCGCTGAGCAAGCTCGCCCCGCCGAGTGCGCAGATCATGCGCTATGGCGATAACCAATCCACCATCTCCGCCTTCATCTCCGGCCAAACCCAGCTGATCTGCACCGACAGCTCGACCACCGCGACGATCATGGCGCAGAACCCGCCGCGCGCGCCGCTGCTGAAATTCATCCTGCAAAGCTCGCCCTGCTATGTCGGGGTCAACAAGAACCAGCCGGCGCTGCTGGCGAAGGTGAACGCCATCATCGCCGCGGCCAAGGCCGATGGCACCTTGAACAAATATTGCGAGACCTGGCTGAAGCAACCGCTGCCCGCCGATTTCTGACCCCGCGCAATGACGTATCAGTTCGATTTTGGCGCCATCATCGGCTACTGGCCGATGATGCTCCACGGCATCGCCATCACCGCGGAGCTGACATTGTTCGGCACCGCGCTGGGCATCGCGGTCGCGGTGCTGGGCGGCTGGGCGCGCACCAGCGGCAAGCTCTGGCTCAATCTGCCGGTCACGGTCTATGTCGAGCTGATCCGCAACACGCCCTTCATCGTGCAGCTGTTTTTCATCTTCTTCGGGCTGCCGGCGCTGGGCCTGCGCCTGGATGCGGTGGATGCCTCGATTCTCGCCATGGTCGTCAATCTCGGCGCTTACGGCACCGAGATCGTCCGTGCCGGGCTGATGGCGACGCCACGCGGGCAGGTCGAGGCCGGGGCCAGCCTTGGTCTCTCCAAGCCGCAGATTTTCTGGTATATCGTGCTCGCCCCGTCCCTGGCGCGGATCTGGCCGGCCCTGGCCAGCCAGGTGGTGATCGTGATGCTGGGCTCCTCGGTCTGCTCGCAGATCAGCGTGCAGGAGCTCACCTACGTCGCCTCCTATATCCAGTCCCGCAGCTTCCGGGCGTTTGAAGCCTATTTCGTCGTTACCGCGCTGTATCTCGTGCTGGCCCTGGCGCTGCGCCAGGCGCTGCTGGCGGCGGGGCGGCATCTCTTCAAAGGCGTGCAGGCGCGATGATGGGCTTTACCACCTGGGATATTCTGCGCGGCCTGCTGCTGGCGACGCGCTGGACGCTGGCCCTCTCCGCCGGCGCCTTTGTCGGCGGGGTGCTGGCCGGGCTCATCGTGCTGGTGCTGCGGGTGCAGCCCCATCGCCGCCTGGCCTGGGTGGCGCGGATCTATATCGAAATCTTCCAGAGCACGCCGCTGCTGATGCAGCTCTTCCTGGCCTTCTTCACCCCGGCTCTGTTCGGCATCGATGTGCCGGCCTGGGCCGCGGCCTGGGTCGCGCTCTCGCTCTGGACCGGCGCCTTCCTCGCCGAAATCTGGCGCGGCAGCGTCGAGGCCGTGCCCGCCGGCCAGTGGGAGGCGGGGGGGAGCCTCGGCATGTCCTATCTTGAGCAGTTGCGCCATATCATCCTGCCGCAGGCGCTGCGCATCGCCGCCGCCCCCAGCCTTGGCTTCATGGTGCAGGTGATCAAGGGCACGGCGCTGACCTCGATCATCGGCTTTGTCGAACTGGAAAAGGCCGGCACCGCCATCACCAACGCCACCTTCCATCCGTTCACGGTCTATGGGCTGGTGGCGCTCATTTATTTCTGCCTCTGCTATCCCGTCGCGCTGTGCAGAGGCTGGCTCGAACGGAGGCTCAATGCCGCTCATCTCGCTCACTGACATCCATAAAAGCTACGGCCAGAATGAGGTGCTGAAAGGCATCACGCTGGATATCGAGCCGGGCGAGGTGATCGCGCTCATCGGCAAGAGCGGCTCGGGCAAATCCACGCTGCTGCGCTGCATCAACGGGCTGGAGACCTACCAGCAAGGCAGCATCCGGGTCGCCGGCACCAGCGTCTTGGAGAGTGCGGGGCAGTTGCGGCTGCTGCGCCAGAAGGTCGGCATGATCTTCCAGCAATTCAATCTGTTCCCGCATCTCAGCGTCGGGCGCAATGTGATGCTGGCGCCGATGGTGGTGAAGAAAACCGGCAAGGCCGAGGCCGAGGCGCTGGCGAAGGAGATGCTCACCCGCGTCGGGCTCGGGCAGAAATTCGATGCCTATCCCGGCCAGCTCTCCGGCGGCCAGCAGCAGCGCGTCGCCATCGCCCGCGCCTTAGCGATGCAGCCGCTGGCGCTGCTCTGCGACGAAATCACCTCCGCCCTCGACCCGGAGCTGGTGAACGAGGTGCTGGCGGTGGTGCGTGACCTGGCCGCGCAGGGCATGACGCTGGTGATGGTAACACATGAGATGCGCTTCGCGCGTGAGGTCTGCCACCGCCTGGTGTTCATGCATCAGGGCCGCATCCATGAAAGCGGCCCGCCGGAGCAGGTCTTCACCGCGCCGCAAACGCCGGAGTTGCGGCAGTTCATCGGCCAGCGCGACGCGGCGTAAAGGAGCAAAAGTTTTTGGGGGCGGAGGCGCCCAAGGTTCCATCGCTGAGCAGCAGCGATGGAATGGCGCTGGAGGGGTGGGGACTTTTTTCAAAAACTCCCCACAAATGTTTGGGGTGGTGGCAACAATGTGCCAACGCCCCAAACGTTTTCGCAGCCCTTTTTGAAAAAAGGGCTGCACCCCAAAAATTTTTGCTCATTCAGCAGGCGGTTTCTTCTCTGCCGCCGCAGCGCCGCACAAAAATCTTTTTGCCCTGCAACTGCCCAGAATGGCGGTGCGATTGCAGGCGCTGTGCCGCGATAATGGGCAGCTTCAGCCCGGGGAGAGGGGAGCGCGCCGAATAAGGGCTTTGCGTCGCGCGCAAATCTCGTTACCCTCCAACATGTTCTGGCGCCCGGCTGGCCTGGCTTCAATAAACAAATGGGGGTTTTCATGAAATTCAAAGCATTTTTGCTCAGCGGTCTGGTCGCCGGGTTTGGCGCCGCCTATGCCGCCGCGCCGGCGCACGCGGATGAGTTGCAGGACATCAAGTCCAAGGGCGTGCTGGTTGTCGGCGTCAAGGCCGATTACCCGCCCTTCGGCTATCTGAGCCCGTCCGGCCAGAATATCGGCATCGAGCCGGACATGGCGGCCGATATCGCCAAGCGCCTGGGCGTGAAGGTGCGCTATGTCAACGTCGTCGCCGCCAACCGCATCCAGTTCCTGCAGCAGGGCAAGATCGATCTGCTGATCGCGACGATGAACGACACGCCCGAGCGCGCCAAGATCGTCGACATCATCCACCCGGATTACTACGCTTCCGGTTACAATCTGATGGTCGCCAAGACCGTGCCGCTGCATAGCTGGTCGCAGGTCAAGGGCGTGCCGGTCTGCGCCATTCAGGGCTCCTTCTATAACAAGGAAGTGGCCGAGAAATACGGCGCCGAGCTGGTCGCCTTTACCGGCGTGGCCGAGGCGCTGACCGCTCTGCATCAGGGCCGCTGCGACGCGTTCCTGTATGATGACACCGCCATTGAAGGCAAGCTGCAGGACCCGAACTGGAGCGGCTATGACATGCCGTTGCCCTCGCAGGATGCGCAGCCCTGGGGCATGGCGATCAAGCAGGGCGAGCCGGCCTTCGAGAAATTCCTCTCCCAGACCGTGAGCGACTGGAACAAGACCGGCTATGTGCTGCAGCTGGAAACCAAGTACCATATCCAGCATTCCAAGTTCGCCGAGGATGCCCACAAGGCCGCCAAGTAAGCGCTAGACTTTGAACGCCCTCGCCCCCATTGCCGACTGGTTCAGGCATCTCAACGCCACCACCGGCATCAATTTTACCGTCTTCTACGACCCGTTCGACGCCACGCGCTTCGTGCACGGTCTATGGGTGACGATTGAATTATCGGTGGTCACCATCATCGCCTCGGTGCTGGTGGGGGTCATCGGCGCCTGGGGGCAGGGGGTGAAATCCGCCTGGGTGCGGGGTGTGACGTGGAGCTATGTCGAGCTCTTTCGTAACACCCCGCCTCTGGTGCAGATCTACTTCTTTTTCTTTGGTCTCTCGGCGGTGCTGCCGCATACCCATAACGGGTTCGGCATGGCGCAGCCTTTGATCGGCGGCTTCGCCTGGGCCAGCATCTCGCTCGCCCTCTATGCCGGCTCCTTCAATGTCGAGATCTTCCGCTCCGGCATCGAGGCGATCCCGCATTCCATGCTCGAAGCGGCCGAGGCGCTGGGCTATACCCGCCGGCAGACCTATCTGAACGTGATCCTGCCGCTGGGCCTGCGCATCTGCCTGCCGGCGCTGACCAATAATCTGGTCAATCTGATCAAGACCACCACGCTCGCCTACGCCATCGCGGTGCCCGAGCTGCTCTATGTCTCCAACCAGATCTGGTCGGACGCGGAAAATGTGCCGGAAATGATGATCCTGCTCTTCATCATCTACATCATCCTGGTCGGCATTCTGGTGGCGCTGATGCATTGGTGGGAACGGTCCTTGCGCCGTCCGGGGTTGGGCACATGAGCGATCTTCCGGTTTTCCCGAAACTGCCCGCGGCGCTGCGCCCGCGCGCGCGCGCTGGCTTGAGCTTCGCGCTGCCGCGCCTGACCATCTGGCACGGCTTCGGTCTCACCGCCCTGTTGCTGATCTGCGCCAGCGTCGCCCAGGCCGCCAATCCGGCGCCGCTGCAAAAGAGCATCTTCGCCACCTTGGTGCAGTGGACGCCGCTGCTGCTGCGCGGCTTCCTGCTGAATATCGAAATCAGCTTCCTGTCGATGGCGATGGGCACCATTCTCGGCATCGCGCTCGGCCTCGGGCTGGTGGCGCAGACCAAGCCGTTGCGCCAGACCAGCTGGGCGCTCACCCAGTTCTTCCGCAACGCCCCCTGGCTGGCGCTGCTGTTTTTCATGATCTATCTGCTGCCCTACCATATGCGCATCGGCGGGCTGCATATCTCCTTGCCGGACTGGCTGAAGGCGGTGGTCGGGCTCGGCCTGCCGGTGATGGCCAATGTCGCTGAGATCGTGCGCGGCGGTGTGCGCTCCATCCATCCCGGCCAGTGGGAAGCCTCCGAATCCCTCGGCTTCACCCGCAACCAGCAGCTTTTCTCGATCATCCTGCCGCAGGCCTTCAAGCGCATGCTGCCGCCCTGGATGAATCTCTACGCCATCCTCACCACCAACACGACGCTGGCTTCCATCGTCGGGGTGAATGATGTCGTCACCCGCGCCGGCCAGGTGCTGGCGGCGGCGGGGAATAATCCTGGGCTGCTGGCGCCGGTCTATGCCTACGTGCTGCTGCTCTTCTTCATCTACACTTACCCGGTCGCGATCGCGACACGGCGCCTGGAGCGCCGCACCAAGGTACGGATCTGACCCATGGCCGACGCTCTTCTCACCATCGAAAACCTGCATAAGCGCTTCGGCGATGTCGAAGTCATCAAAGGCGTGTCCCTGCAGGTGCCCAAGGGCGATGTCGCCTGCATCATCGGCCCGTCCGGCTCCGGTAAATCCACGCTGATCCGCTGCGTCAACGCGCTGGTGCCCTTCGAGCAGGGCAGCGTGAAGGTGCTGGGCATTGAGGTCAACGACCCGAAGCTGGATAAGCTGAAATTGCGCCGGCATGTCGGCATGGTGTTCCAGCAATATAATCTCTTCCCGCACCGCACCGCCTTGCAGAACGTGATGATGGCACCGATGCAGGTTCTCAAGCGCCCGCGCGCCGAGGTGGAGGCGGAAGCCCATGCGCTGCTGAAGAAGGTGCGGCTGGAAAACAAGGCGCATGCCTATCCTGGAGAGCTTTCCGGCGGCCAGCAGCAGCGTGTCGCCATCGCCCGCTCGCTCGCCATGCGCCCGGATCTGATGCTGTTCGATGAGGTGACGGCGGCGCTTGATCCCGAGACGGTGGGTGAGGTGCTGATCACCATCCGCCAGCTCGCCGAGGAGGGCATGACCTGCGTGCTGGTGACCCATGAGATGAATTTCGCCCGCGAAGTCGCCAACGAGGTCTATTTCACCGATCGCGGCGTCATCGTCGAACACGCCCCCCCGGCGCAGTTCTTCGGCAACCCGCAGGATGAGCGCACCAAGACCTTCCTGTCCCAGGTGCTGTAACCGGCGCGCTGCCATTTCGTGACATCGCGCGCACCTTGTTGCCTGCGCGCTGGCCTGGCGCGTAAAACGGCGCCTGGGCACGAGCAGGAAAGGTGACGATGCGCGAATTTCGACCGACCAGGGGCGCGCCCTATGTCTGAGCCCCATCACCATAAAGGCGCCAACCCGTTCGCGCGCGAGTGGAGCCGGCTGCGGCAGGTGTTTCGCGAGGCGTCGCCTTATGAGAGCTTCGAGCATGTGATCATACTGGTGCTGACCGTGCTGATCATGGTGATCACGGCGGTGGCGACGGTTTCGCTGGTGCAGAATGTCTGGGGGCTTGTCTGGCAGGACCAGTTCAGCGCCAACAGCACTTCGGCCTTCCAGGATGTATTCGGCAATATCTTCACCGTGATCATCGCGCTGGAGTTCAAAAGCTCGCTGCGGCTGACCTTCGTGGAGCGCAAGGAGGTGGTGCGTGGGCGCACCATCATGCTGATCGCGCTGCTGGCGGTGGCGCGGAAATTCATCATTCTGGATCTGCAGGCGACCTCGCCGGCCGAATTGCTGGCCCTCTCCGCCGCCGCCTTATCGTTGGGGGCGGTTTACTGGCTGATTCGCGAGCAGGATGTGCGCATCTTCATGCGCCGTAGCCAGCCGCCGGGCGAGGCAACGACCCCGACGAAACTGGGATAAGGCGCAAAAGTTTTTGGGGGTGTGGGGACTTTTTTCAAAAAGTCCCCACAAACATTCGGGGGGCTGGCAACGTCGTCATCACCATCCAACCGTTTTTCGCCGCTTTTTTGTAAAAAAGCGGCACCAAAAAACTTTTAGATAATTTTTGTTTTCAGCGTGCCAACCCCGGCAATCTCGCCCTCGACCACATCGCCCTGCACGATGGCGCCCACCCCCTCCGGCGTGCCGGTAAAGATCAGATCCCCCGGCGCCAGCGCCACAAACTTGGACAAGGTGGCGACGATATCCGGCACCGGCCAGATCTGATCCGCCAGATCCCCGTCCTGGCGCACTTGGCCATTGACGCTGAGCGCGATCCGCCCCGCCGCTGGGTGGCCGATTTCGCTGGCCGGGACGATGCTGCCAATCGGCGCCGAGGCATCAAACCCCTTGCTCAGATCCCACGGCCGGCGCATGCCCTTGGCCTCGTCCTGCAAATCCCGCCGGGTCAGATCCACGCCGATGGAATAGCCGAACACATGGCCCAGCGCCTCCGCCGGCGCGATAGTCCGCCCGCCCTTGCCGATGGCCACCACCAGCTCGATCTCGTAATGCAGGTTTTTCGTCTCACTCGGATACGGGGTGTCCTTGCCCTCCGTCACCAGCGCATCGGCGGGTTTGGTGAAAAAGAAAGGCGGCTCGCGCGTCGGATCGTTGCCCATCTCGCGGGCATGGGCGGCATAGTTGCGGCCCACGCAGAAAATCCGGCGCACCGGAAAGGCGCGGCCATCGCTCACCGGTACGGTGACCGGCGCCGGCGGGGGGAAAACGAACTCGGCCATGCTTTTGGCTCCTGTTGGATGAGGGGCACGCGAGGCGCGGCATGCCCGTGCGCGTTTCAATCCTTGGCGGGCCAAGGGGTTTCCGGCACCGGGGTCAGCGGGCCTTCGCCCGCGAACCAGGAGCGGACATTATCGATCACCAGCTCGGCCATCAGCCGGCGGGTCATCTCGGTGGCGCTGCCAATATGCGGGGCGAGCACGATATGCGCCATCTCCCGCAGCGCCTGCGGCACATTCGGCTCACCTTCGAACACATCCAGCCCGGCGCTGAGAATGGTCCGGTTTCGTAGCGCTGCGATCAGCGCCTCCTGGTCCACCACCGAGCCCCGGGCGACATTGATCAGAATGCCGCGCGGCCCGAGCGCCTCCAGCACCTTCGCATTCACCGCATGATGGGTGGACGCCCCGCCCGGCATCACCAGGATCAACGTATCCACGGCCGCCGCCAACCCTTCCAGCGTGGGATGATACGCATAGGCGAGGCCCGGGCGCTGCGTGCGGGTGTGATAGGCGATCGGCCGGCCGAACCCCTCCAGCCGCTTGGCGATGGTCAGCCCGATCCGCCCCAGCCCGGCAATGCCGATCGAGCGGTCGCGCAGCGAGGCGCTGAGCGGAAACCGTGCACTTGCCCATTGCCCGCCGCGCACATAGGCATCCGCCTGCGGCAGCTGCCGGATGGTGGCCAGCAGCAGGGCCACGGCGAAATCCGCCACCTCGTCATTCAGCACATCCGGCGTATGGGTGACGATGACGCCCCGGGCAGCGGCGGCATGGGCATCCACCGAATCATAGCCAACCCCGTAATTCGAGATGAGCCGCAGCTTCGGCAAGGCTTCTATCAGCGCCGCGTCGGTCTTCTCACGCCCCCAGGTGACGATGGCCTCGATCTCCTTGCCATGCGCCGCCACCAGCTTGGCAAGCGACTCGTCATGGCTGCTGAACACCTCGAAATCGCGGGCCAGTGCCTCTTCCACCCGGCGCTCCATCCCGCCAATGCTCAAAATCTTGCTGCGCGCGCTCATTTTTATTCACCCCGTCCAGATCTGCTTGTGCCCAGACGCCTCACGCCCCGCGCCCGCTTCCACCATAGCCAGAGGAAAATCCAAGAAAACCCGTGCCTTGCTGGGCTCAGGCATGAGTTTTTCGGGGCCATCCCCGGCCCCCTCCGCGATTCCGAAAATTAGTTGGTATGCTCATGAGTTTTTCGCGCAGAGGCGTGCAGATTTTTGCGGTGCATTTTCACAAGAATGTGTTAATTATTTATCGACTCGCAACGATTCGCGCCTGGGTTGTGGCACAGCTAAAAGCGTCGCGTGGCGAGTAGGAGTTTCAGCTTCATTGAACGAAAGCCGAGGGGCAGGGCGGGTGCGCCGCTTCTCTGAGAGGGGAGATCATGTCGATTTTGGGCGAGTCTCAAAGCCGAACGGATACAACCGAACGCCGGCGCAGCGCCCGTCAGCCGGCCCTGAGCCGGGCCAAGCTGGTCTATGGCTTGACCAGCCAGGCGGTGGTGGATTGCATGGTGCGTGACCTCTCCGAAGGCGGGGCCAAGGTGGAAACCGCGGTGATGATGCCGGTGCCGGATTACCTGACCCTGCGCATCGATGGCCGTGCCCCGCGCCGGGTGCGCCGCTGCTGGGCGCGCGGTGTGGCGATCGGTCTGGAATATCTGAACGAGCCAGCGGAATAGCAAACAGGCTGGTGCCGGGTGAGGGATTTGAACCCCCGACCTTCGGTTTACAAAACCGCTGCACTACCACTGTGCTAACCCGGCCCGCAGCGCCAGCCTGTACTGGAATTCACAGGCGGCGGCAACCGGGCGTTACAGCCCCAGCATGTCCCGGAAGCGATACCACCAGGAGCCGGCGACCGTCAGCGGCACCCGCAGATGCCGGCCGCCGGGGAAGGGGAAATAGGGCAGTCCGGCGAAGACATCGAAGCGCTGCGATTCACCGCTGACCGCCTCCGCCAGCAAGCGCGCCAGCAGATGCGTCGTCGTCACCCCATGGCCGCTATCGCCGTGGGAGAAATACACATTCGGCGCCAGCCGGCCAATTTGCGGGAAGCGGGTGAGGGTGAGGGCGAAATTGCCGCTCCAGGCGAAATCCACCCGCGCATCCTTCAGAGTCGGGAAGGTTTTGTGCATCAGCGGCAGGATTTTCGCCCGCACGCTGGCCGGGTCCTGCCCGCCATAGACGATGCCGCCGCCATAGAGAATGCGGTTATCCGCGGTGCGGCGGAAATAATCGAGGATGTAGTTGCAATCCTCCACGCACATATCGGTGGGCAGCAATTCGGCGGCGGTCTCGCCCAACGGCTCGGTGGCCAGAACCTGGGTGGAGACCGGCATGATCCGCGTCTCCAGCGCCGGCAGCACGCCTTGCAGATAGGCATTGCCGCAGACCAGCACGGTCTTTGCCGTCACCTCGCCCTGCGCGGTCTTCACCCGCACCACATCGCCGAATGTCACCCCGGTCACGGGTGAGCCCTCATGGATCATCGCCCCCAGCGCTTCCGCCGCCGCCGCCTCGCCCTGCACCAGATTCAGCGGGTGCAGATGCCCGGCATGATGGTCGATCAGCCCGCCAACATAGCGCTGCGATTTCAGATGGGTCTGCAGCCCGGTCTGGTCGAGCAGCTCGAACCCGTCCTGATAGCCGAAACTCTCCCAGATTCTCACATGATGCGCGAGCCCGCGCAGCTGGGACTGGGTGAGGGCGGCGAAAATCCCGCCCGGCTTCAAATCGCAATCGATCTGGTAGCGCGCGACGCGCTCGCGGATAATGTCTCCGCCCTCGCGGGCCATGCCGGCGATCTTGCGGCCGGCGGCAACGCCGTAGCGCTGCGCGATCACGTCCAGATCCCGCGAATAGCCATTGACGATCTGCCCGCCATTGCGCCCGGAGGCGCCAAAGCCGATCCGCACCGCTTCCAGCAGCACCACGTGGCGGCCGCGCTGGGCCAGCTCCAGGGCAGCGTTCACCCCGGTGAAGCCGCCGCCGATGATGCAGATCTCGGCCGCGATGGCGCCCTCCAGCGGCGGGCGCGCATCCTGGCGGTTGGCGCTGGCGGCGTAATAGGAGGCGATGTGATCATTCATGTCTGTCTGGTCCCATCAACATAAGGGCGAAGATCGCGCCGAGCACGGTCATGGTGATGACCATCAGCCGGATGCGGTAGGCGGATGCACGGGCCTGGGCCAGGGCGTGCTGGCGCATATGGGTGGTGGCGGCGGCGATGCGGGCGGGCAGCGGGGCGCTGCCCTGGGTGGCGATGGCGGCGGTCTCCTCATCCACCGCCTGCGGCAATGAAGCCAGGGCGGCCTGCTGTGCCGCCGGTGTGGGGGCCGCCAGCACCGCATCCAAAGCCGCCTGCTGATGGATCACATCCACCAGCGGGGCGGGGATGGAGAAACTCGCGAAACTGCCGATCAGCCCCGGAAACAGGAAGCAGCACAGCATGAAGCCGATGCGGGAAGCGGAGACCTTGCGCGCCATTCCCCAGGAATCGGATTAAATTCGCTTTATGTCAAATGACAGCGCCGAGGCACCAGGAGCAAAAGTTTTTGAGGGTGTGGGAACTTTTTGCAAAAAGTTCCCACCTCTTCGCGCTCCTAGGCCGCTGCCGTCTGCGGCGACGGCGTTTTCCCGGCCGGGGGCGGCTCGTCCAGATTGGCTTTCAGCGCCTCCAGCAGCGCCTGGCGGAGCTGGTAGAGCTTGCGCTCATTCTCCACCTTCATACCGAACACATCCTTCACATAGAACACGTCCACCGCCCGCACGCCGTAGGTGGTGACATGGGCGGAGGCGATCTGCAGCCCCTGCTCGGAAATCGCGGCGGTGACATCGTGCAGCAGGCCCGGCCGGTCGCGCCCATTCACCTCGATCACGGTGTGCCGGTTGGAGGCGCGGTTATCCACCACCACGCGCGGCGGCACATGGATGGCGCGCATCCGCCCGGGGATCAGGCTCTTGGTCGCCTTGCGGATTTCCGCCGCCAGCTTGATCCTCCCGGTCAGCGCCTGCTCGATGACGCTGGAGAGGCGGGCCAGCCGGCTCGGCGTTTCGAACGGGCCGCCATTGGCGTCCTGGATCCAGAACGTGTCCAGCGCCATGCCGTCGGTCAGGGTATGGATGCGCGCATCGACGATCGAGGCGCCGGCAATCGCCAAGGCACCGGCGATGCGCGAGAACAGCCCGGCATGGTCGGCGGTATAGACCACGATCTCGGTCACCGCCCGGGCGGGCAGCGGCTCGGTCTGGATGGTCAGCGGGGCGTTGCGGGTCTTGGCGTCGCGGATCATCCGGCCATGGCGCTCGATGCTTTCCGGGTCGAAGCCCAGCCAGTAGCTGGGATAGCCCAGCGAGAGAAACTCCTCGCGCTCATCCGCCGGCCAATCCGCCAGCAGCGCGCCCACCACCTCTTTCACCCGCGCGATTCGGGTATCGCGCTCGGTGGTGGAGAGCCCGCCTTCCAGCACCTCGGCGACGCGGGCGTAAAGCTCGCGCAGCAAGGTGGCCTTCCAGCCATTCCAGACCTTCGGCGAGACGGCGCGGATGTCCGAGACGGTGAGGATTTGCAGCAGCCGCAGCCGCTCGGGCGACTGGATGGTGTCCGCCAGATCCAGGATGGTCTTGGGATCGTCGATATCGCGGGAGAAGGCGGTCTGGCTCAGCAGCAGATGGTGCAGCACCAGCCAGGAGACCATCTCGGTCTCTTCCTGGTCCAGCCCCAGAGCCGGGCAGATGGTCAGCGCCAGCTCGGCGCCGAGCACGGAATGGTCGCCGCCGCGGCCCTTGGCGATGTCATGCAGCAGCACCGCGACATAAAGCGCGCGGCGGGACTGGATCTGGCTGACCAGCTCGGTGGAGAGCGGCGCGATCTCCTTGAGCTTGCCGTTTTCCAGATTATTGAGGTTGCGCACCGCCTGCACGGTATGAACATCCACCGTATAGACATGGTAGGTGTCGAACTGCATCTGCCCGACAATGCGCCGCCAATCCGGCATGAAGCGGCCGAGGATACCGCTTTCATTGAGAATGGTCAGCCATTCGGCGGAGTCGCAGCTTTCGCGCTCTTCTTCCCCGCCGCAGAGCAGGTTGAGGAACAGCCCGGCGGCCTTCTTGTCGCCGCGCAGCTCCGCGCCGATGCCGGCATAGCGAATGAGGGTGCGCTTGGCGAGCGGATGCAGGGCCAGCCCACGGTCGCGCGCCTCGATCAGGATGCGGAAGATCGAGGTCGGGTCGGTGGCGGGGTCATGGCCGGGGGCGAACAGGATCTGCCCATCCGCCAGCACGAAGCCCTTGGCGATCAGCGAGGCATCGGTGGTCGGCGCAATGGCCGGCGCGCCCAGCGCGGCGCGGATGAGGGCCGGCTCCAGCACGCCGGTAACGCGCGCCACTTCCCGTACCACCAGGAAATAATGCCGCATGAAGCGCTCGACGCCATCCTGGCGGCCATGGCGGGTATAGCCCATGCGGGCGCCGACCACCGGCTGCAGGTCGAAGGTCAGGCGTTCCTCGGCGCGACCGGCGACGTAATGCAGGTGAAAGCGCACCGTCCAGAGATATTCCCAGGCCCGCTTGCAGGCCCGCGCCTCCGTGGTGGTGAGAATGCCGCCGCCAGGGCTCTCCTTGCCGACCAGCTCCGACATCGCGAAAGTGTTGAAAACATAGCGCGAGAGCCAGTAGAGCGTCTGCAGATCGCGCAGCCCGCCTTTGCCTTCCTTCACATTCGGCTCGACCATGAAGGGGGTGTCGCCGAAGCGTTTATGCCGGGCGGCGCGTTCGGCCTGCTTCTCGTTGATATAATC
This sequence comes from Acidocella facilis ATCC 35904, assembly GCF_000687875.1. Classification (GTDB taxonomy): domain Bacteria; phylum Pseudomonadota; class Alphaproteobacteria; order Acetobacterales; family Acetobacteraceae; genus Acidocella; species Acidocella facilis. Next base: position 58,093 of record NZ_JHYG01000013.1, read on the forward strand.
GCCCGGCCCCTCGGCCAGGCAATCGGCGCGAAAGGCGGTCTGGAAATCCGCGAACAGCGCGCGGTCCCCGGTCAGGCAGCGCGCATCCAGCATCGAGGTGCGGATGGTGACATCGGCCTTCGCCTCGGCCAGGCATTCGCTGACGGTGCGGGTGGCGTGGCCGACCTTCAGCCCCAGATCCCACAGCATATAAAGGATGAATTCCACCGCCTTGTTCACCGAGGCGGAGGGGGTGCCGCCGGTGAGGAAGAGCAGATCGATATCCGAGAACGGCGCCAGGGTGGCGCGGCCATAGCCGCCGGTGGCCGCCATCGCCAGCCGGTCCTTCGGGCCGGGGGGGAGCATCCGCAGCGTGTAGGCGAACAAGGCGCTGACCAGCTGATCCATCAGCTGCGCGTGCAGCCGCGAGGCCTGCAGCCCGTTCAGCCCCTCATTTTCAAAGCGCGTCTGCACATGGGTTTGGATGCGCGCGAGCTGGCGGCGCAGCGCGGCCAGGGCGTCGTCGCGCAGAGGCAGCGCCTCGGCCGCGAGCTGGGCGGCGAGGGCGGCGGCGACATCAGGCTGTTTCCTGGCTTCAGGCATGTCGAACAAGCTAGAACAAACCTCGGCTGGTTGGAATTCAGGAGACACGGGTCAGGCGGCATTTTCCGCGGAACGGTTGCGGATTTGCTGCACATCCTCGCGCAGGCGGTAGAGCAGGGTGAGCGCTTCTCGCGGGGAGAGGGCATCGGGGTCGATTGCGGTTAGTTTATCCAACAGCGCCTCGGACGCGGGGGGCTCTGCCGGAGCAGGGGCGGAGTCGGGCAGATTGGCGAATAAAGGTAAAGGCGCGGTTGCGTTGTGTTGGCGTTCGGCGGTCTTCAGCAAGGCATCCGCCCGGCGTAGCACGGGGTCTGGCACCCCGGCCAGCTTCGCCACATGCACACCCCAGCTCTTCTGCGCCGCACCTTCGACCACTTCGTGCATAAACACCACCTCGCCGCGAAACTCCTTCACCCGCATCGTATGCGCCGCCAGGCGCGGCAAGGCCTCCGCGAGTTGTACTAACTCATGGAAATGTGAAGCAAATATGGCGCGGCAGCGATTCTGGTTATGCAAGCTCTCCAAAACCGCCTGGGCGATGGCCAGGCCATCGCGGGTGCCCGTGCCCCGGCCGATCTCATCGACGATGACAAAGCTCTTCGGCCCGGCCTGATGCAGGATGGCGGCGGTCTCGGTCATTTCCACCATGAAGGTGGAGCGGCCGGAGGCGAGATCGTCCGAGGCGCCGACGCGCGAGAACAGCCGGTCGACGAGGCCGAGCTGCATCGCCTCCGCCGGCACCGGCAGACCGGCCTGGGCGAGGATCACCAGCAGCGCGTTCTGGCGCAGGAAGGTGGATTTACCCGCCATGTTCGGGCCGGTGAGCAGCATCAGACGCTGCGGGGCGAGGGTGCAGCCATTGGGGATGAAGCTGGTGCCCGGCGGCAAGGCGGCTTCCACCACCGGATGCCGCCCGGCGGTGATGCTGTAGGCTTCATCGTCGGAGAGGGCGGGGCGGCAGAAGCGCCCGGCCTCGTAAAGCTGGGCGGCACCTTGCAGCACATCGGCCAGAGCCAAAGCGGCGGCGCAGGCGGCGAGCGGCTCGGCCGCCGCCAGCACCTGTGTCACCAGCCAGTTGAACACCACCCGCTCGCGCGCCCCGGCCCGCGCGGCGGCCTCGGTGATGCGCCGGTCGAGGTCCGAAAGCTCGGGATGGGTGAAGCGCGCGCCATTGGCCATGCCCTGGCGCAGCTGCAATTCCGGATAGGCGCGCAAGCCTTCCACCGCCCCGGCGGGGGCTTCCAGCACATAGCCGAGCTGGGCGTGATGCTTGATTTTCAGCGACGCCACCTTGTAGCGCTGCGCCAGCTCGCTCTGGAATTCGGCGATGATCCGCCTGGTATCGTCGCGCAACGCCCGTTCGGCATCCAGCTCGCCATCGAAACCGGGCGCGATCGCGGCGCCCTCATCCAGCCGCAGCGGGGCGGGTTCGGCCAGGGCGGCGCGCAGCGTGGCCAGCAATTCCGGCGCGGGGTTGAGGGCGTGCGCTGCCTCATCCAGCAGCGCCACGCCGGCGGGCAGGAGCGGGCGCAGCGCTTCGGCGGCGGCGAGGCCGCCGCGTATGGCGGCGAGGTCGCGCGGGCTGGCCCGGCCCAGCGTGATCCGGCCCAGAGCGCGGGCCATGTCTGGGGTGCCGCGCAGGGCGGTGCGGATGGCCTCCGCCTGGCCCGAATCGGCGATCGCCAGCCAGCCGCGCTGGCGCTCCTGCAAGATATCCAGCCGGCAGAGCGGGGCGGTGAGCCAATGCGCCAGCAGCCGCGCCCCGGCCGGGCTGACGGTGCGCTTGATGGCGCCGAGCAGGCTGCCGGCCTCGCTGCCGCCGCGCGCACTGGCCAGCTCCAGGCTGGCGCGGGTGGCGGCATCCATCGCCAGCTGCCCGGCGCGCCCGGCGCTGACCGGGCGGGAGAGGCGCGGTGTGGCGCCCATCTGGGTCGCCTCGATATAGGCCAGGACGAAACTGGCGGCGAGCGCCTCGGCGCCGGAGAAATCCCCGAACGCATCAAGGCTGGCGGCGCCGAAGCGCTGGGCGAGGTCGCGCGCCGCGGCCTCGGCATTGGCGGGCAGATGCAGCGCCATGCGTCTGGTTTCCACCCGCCGCGCCGCATAGGCGCCGAGCGGAATTTCCTCGGCGGCCAGAATCTCCGCCGGGTCCAGCCGCCCGAGGATGGCGGCCAGCCCGTCTGGCCCGCTCTGCTCGGTCTCGAACTGGCCGGTGGAAATATCCGCCCAGGCCAGGCCAAAAACGCCCTCATGCGCGACGATGGCGGCGCAGAAATTCGCCCGCCCGGCCTCCAGCAGCGCCTCCTCGGTGAGGGTGCCGGGGGTGACGAGGCGCACCACCCCGCGCTTGAGCGGCCCCTTGGCGCCGCGCGCCTTGGCCGCGGCCGGGTCTTCCAGCTGTTCGACGATGGCGACGCGAAAGCCGCGCCGGATCAGCCGGGCCAGATAGGTCTCGGCCTGGCTCACCGGCACGCCGCACATGGCGATCGGCTCGTCTCGATAGGTGCCGCGCGCGGTCAGGGCGATGTCCAGCGCCGCGCTCGCCGCCTGGGCGTCGGCGAAGAACAGCTCGTAGAAATCCCCCATGCGGAAAAACAGCAGGGAGTCCTCGTGCTGCGCCTTGATGGCGAACCATTGCGCCATCGCCGGCGACGCACCCGTAGCTTCCTTCATGGACGCGCATTTAGCCATCCTGGCGGGCTCAGGCCAAGAGGCAACGGCGCGTAGCGGACCTTCGGCTTTAGAGGCTGTTTCAAAAGTCGCTATGGTGAGTCGCCAAGTGGTGATTTGCGAGCATCGGAGCGCAGCGTACTTAAGGTACGTGAACACCGGAGCGCAGCAAATCGCCGCTTGGTGGCCGCCAGAGTGGCTTTTCAAACAGTCTCTTAGAGCAATATGTGTTTAGATTGACGCGGCAGCGTCAAGATAAACGCATGAAATTGCTCGCCAATATCAAAACTAGAGCCTCAAGCTAAAAGCTTGAGGCTCTAGGTCGTGTCTGCATTCATCGTAGCCAAATCATGGCGCAAGCGAGATGTACGAAGCCCATGAAGGCTTTGATGGTTTTTTCGCATCTGAGGGCGATTCTGCGGAAGCGTTTGAGTTTATTGAAGAAGCACTCGACCTGATGGCGCTCCTTGTAGAGCCTCCAGTCGATTGGGGGGCTTATGGCGCGGCTGGGATTAGCCTTGATCTGAGCGGTTGC
>NZ_JHYG01000014.1 GCF_000687875.1 Acidocella facilis ATCC 35904
AGAACCTGAACGAAAATGATAGTTGAGCGATTTCAGTTAGTTGTGATTCTGTTGGTTTGCAACAACTGACGGAATCACGATGACTTGGACTGAAACCGCTCGACGGCGATACTGCCGGGCCGGCTTGCGCTATGCAAGCAATCTCACTGATGCCGAATGGGCTTTGATCGTGCCGTTCATGCCAGCACCGGCGCGGTTGGGGCGGCCGCGCTCTGTCTCGCTGCGCGTGATTGTTGAAGCGATTCTCTACATTCTATCCACTGGCTGCCAATGGCGGCAACTGCCCAGGGAATTCGCGCCCTTCACGACGGTGCAAGCATATTTTTACCGTTTCAGCCGTGATGGCACTCTGGTACGCATCAACCAGGCGCTGGTCGCGCAGGCGCGGGAGCTGGCCGGACGCACGGCATCGCCAACCGCGGGCGTGATCGACAGCCAATCAGTGAAAACGACCGAGGCGGGCGGGCCGCGCGGGTTCGATGCGGGTAAGAAGATCAAGGGGCGCAAACGGCATATCGTCACCGATACGCTCGGGAACCTCGTCGGGCTTGTTATCCACCCCGCCAATGTTCAAGATCGCGATGGTGCGCCCGGCGTGCTCAAATCCATTCGCAAGAAATATCCTTTGCTGAGGCATGTTTTCGCCGATGGCGGCTATGCCGGACCTAAACTGCAAGGACGCCTGGAAAAGATCGGGAAATGGACCATCCAAATCGTAAAACGCTCCGACACAGCAGAAGGATTTGAACTCCTGCCCCGCCGTTGGGTTGTCGAGAGAACTTTCGCCTGGCTCGGCCGGTGCCGCCGCCTCGCCAAAGATTTCGAAGCAACAATCGCCAGTGCTACCGCATGGCTCCTGCTCGCCCATATTCGCCTGCTCACAAGAAAAATCAAACGAAAAGGTTAGGCGCACTACCATTCAGAGTCAGGTTCTTAGATCGTTCGAATAATGCCGACCCATTCCAAGCTGACCTCCAACCCAGCAGTCAGCTTGAATCAGAAATCAGCCCGCGCCGGAATCCCAAAAACGATTCAAGTGAGAGGAAAGAGACTCTAGAAACGCGTGGTCAGACGGAGGTCAAAAAAATCTCCGGCGACATCGTTCCTGACAGCGAAATTGTGATTCCATAGTGCCGTTAGTTTAAGGCCGTTGTGGAATTCGTAAGATGCGATGGGGCCGATTCCGTAATTGATGCTGCGTGTACCAGGCTTGGTTTTGCCGTTTACTGTATCATTGCCGATCTGGATTTCCTGCTCGCCGCCTAGACCTACGCCCCAGTCGCCGATTTCCTTCATGAATGTATAGTCGGCGGAAAATTCAGGGGCGGAGCGGTAACTGTAATTTGGTGCGGTTTCGCTGGTGACAGGTATGGCGTAATGGGTGCCGATGCTGATATTCCAACCGTGATAGAGCCAGCTGACGCCGAAATCCGGCTGGATGGTGGTGTAGCCATTGCCTGACGGCGCGCCGCCATTGGTGAGTTTACCTTGGACCAGGTTAGACATTTTATTTGTGGCGTCGTCCAGCAAGATAGTCAGGCCGGCGCGGACAAAGATATGATGCGGCAGTGACCAGGAGAGGGCGCCGGGCATGAGGATGGTGTTGTAGATCCCGAAATTGCCACCGCCGCCGCCGAAATCTCGTTGCAGAGGCTGATAGCTGTTATAGTCGAAAGGCTGGCCGATGCCCGCCGCATAATTCCCACCGAGAATTTTTATGCCGGGAACCCAGAGTAGGATGGGCACTTCCACCAGCGCGCTGAGATTGGTGCCGGAGATTTTGTTACCGTTATGATCGAAGTTGCTGTAGCTGGTGTAATAATTGTCCAGTTCGCCATAGAGGCCCGGCGGGGGCAGGGCGCCGGCGGGAAGGCCTTCAAACACGCCGCGCAGATAAGGGTCCCATAATTCCTCGGCTTTGGCGCTGACGAAATTCATACAGCTATAGAGTGCGGCCATGCCAAATAGAATAGACAGATTTTTGTTATATCGCATTTATACTCCCCAATTTTGAATCTGTTGTGACGTCGCCGCGCGCCGGCGCCTCTCTGGCGTGGGCCGAGGCGCGGTGTTGTCGGGCGGATGCGGGCAGGAGGCTCGCCGCCATGACGTCAGCCCGCCTTACCGGCCTGGCTGGGGCGCCGATGACGCAGCACGGCGCTGCGGCGAGCGAAAATTTACTATTTCACCAAGGTATAGTTGTTCCTCGTTTTAAGTATGGAGCTTTTGTTGTGGGCGTTCCAGAGTTGGGGCAGCCGTTTTAACATCTGCCCGATGCTTAAAAAGGCTATGATTTTTAAAGGATGAAGCGCAAGGGATAAAAAACCAAACGCTGCCAAAAAGCCGCTGAACCGTGCGATGTTGTTACGGGTTGCGGCAAAAGCGCCACAGTTGATACCTTTAAAGTATTTTTTTGAGACCGTGCAGGTTTATTCCGTGGCCGCGTGATAAGCAGGGTTAGAGGCGTTCGAGCCCTTCAGGCACGCCATAGCCCCATTCCGCATAACGCTCCGCGATAATTTGCGCCATGAGGGCTAGTTCCGGAGAATGATCGCCGGTGCGGTGGCTGAGAATAATCGGGGAGGTGATGGTCTCGACAAGCTCTTTGTAGCTCACACCATCAACCTGCGATTTCTGGACGGATTCTGGCACGATGCACACGCCTTCCTCAGCCGCGACAAGGCCGATGGCAATTTGCAGTTCCCGGGCTTCGTGCGCGACGGCGGGGGTCAGGCCATGGTCCTGAAACAGGCCGAGAACCTGGTCGGCATAGCTGGGGCGGGGGCTGCGCGGATAGAGAATTTGCGGGACAGCGGCTAAATCCTGCAACGATACAGGTCCGTCACCACTTAGCGGGCTGGCTGAGGGAATGGCGGCCACGAGCGGTTCCTCCCGCAGGACGATGCGGCGCACGGCGTCGTCATCGAAGCGGATGCGCCCAAACCCGATATCAATCCTTCCTTCCTTCAGGGCGTTGATCTGCTCCAGGCTCGTGAGTTCCTGCAAGGTGATCTCGATATGCGGCGCGGCAGCGCGGAAAGCCCGGATTAACGGCGGGAGGCGGGCATAGATTGTGGAAGCGACGAAGCCGATGCGGAAACGGCGTTTTTCCATCACCAGAGCGCGTTTGAGCATCTCCTGCATTTCCTCAACCCGGTTGAGGACCTGTTTGGCTTGGTCGTAAAGCAGCTTCCCGGCCGGGGTGAGGCGGAGGGGCCGGCTTGAGCGGTCGAACAGCGGGGCGCCGATCTCCTCTTCCATTTGCTGGATCTGCCGGCTGAGGGGCGGCTGCGCGATCCGTAGTTTTTGCGCGGCAGCCGTGAAATTCCGCTCGGTGGCGACGGCGATGAAATAGCGAAGCTGGCGCAAATCCATGACTATACCTCTTGGGTATGAGTATTAGATATATTTAGTGTTGGCAAAAGGTTTTTGAGAGGTTTAGCCGTCTCGTCATAGCAAGAAAGCATGATTGGAAACGATGTGGCGCTCAAACTTGCCAGACTTGAAACGGTCTTATTGGACCTGCCGACAATCCGCCCGCATGTGCTGGCGATGGCAACGATGCGTGTGCAGAGCATTGTGCTGGTCCGGCTGACCAGCAGTGATGGCGTGGAGGGGATTGGCGAAGGCACCACGATTGGTGGGGCGAGCTATGGGCCGGAAAGCCCGGAAGGTATCAAGCTGGTCATCGACCGCTATATTGCCCCGTTACTGGAAGGTGAGGATCTCACCCGCCTGGGCGCGGTAATGGCGAAGATCAATAAACATGTCGCGGGCAATAATACCGCCAAATGCGCGGTGGAGACGGCCTTGGTGGACGCGCAGGCGCGTCGCCTGGGCGTAGCGGTTTCAGAGCTGATCGCTGGGGGGCGGGTGCGGTCGCATCTGCCGGTCGCCTGGACATTGGCCAGCGGCGAGACCGCGTGCGACATTGAGGAAGCCGAAGCCATGCTGGCCGCCCGCCGGCATAATGTTTTCAAACTGAAGATTGGCAAGCGCGATGTGCGCGCGGATGCAGCGCATGTGGCGGCGATAAAAAGGGCCCTGGGTGAGCGGGCCAGCGTGCGCGTGGATGTGAACCAGGGCTGGAGCGAGACGCAGGCCGAATTAGGGATGCGCTTGTTGGCGCAAGCCGGTGTGGATTTGGTGGAGCAGCCGGTTGTGCGCGGCTCAGGCGCGCTGGCGCGACTTTCCGCGCGGCATGACGTGCCAATCATGGCGGATGAATCCCTGCACGGGGCGCGGGACGGGTTCGCAGTGGCGGCTGGCGCGCAGGCGCGGGTGTTCGCCATTAAAATCGCCCAGTCCGGCGGGTTGTTCCCGGCGAGTGATGTGGCGCGGATTGGCCAAGCGGCGGGGCTGGGGCTGTATGGCGGCACGATGTTGGAGGCAGGCGTGGGGACTGCCGCCTCCGCGCAGCTTTGCGCCACGTTGCCAAACCTTGAATGGGGCACGGAGCTTTTTGGGCCGCTTCTGGTGCGGGAGGATATTCTCGCGGCGCCGCTCCGCTATGCGGATTTCAGCTTGCAGGTGCCGGACGGCCCGGGGCTGGGCGTACAACTCGACGAAGCAAAGGTCGCGCATTTCCGCCGTGACCGTACGGCGCCGCTTCTGCATGCCGTTGCCAAGAAAGGGGAGGCAAATGCTGTTTCAGGTTGAGATGGATGTGAATATTCCTCTGGGGTTTAATCCGGAGGACGCCGCGATATTGAAGGCGGCGGAAAAGACCCGGTTTCAGGAGCTGCAAAAGGCCGGAGCCTGGCGGCATATCTGGCGGGTTGTAGGCCGATACGCCAATCTTAGCATTTTCGATGTGCCCGATAACACAACCTTGCATGAATTGCTCACCACGCTTCCGCTTTATCCTTTTATGACGGTGCGGGTGACGCCGCTCTGCCGGCATCCATCGTCAGCTCATGCGGATGACCGCTGAATTTCCCAAATGAACGTCAACACCTGAAAAGAGGAAAGAATGACCAAGATTTCAAAAACGCCAGATATGGAAGCGTTCATCGGCAAGATCGCCAACCTTAAGGGGAGTGCCGATGCGCGCCTGAACAGGATCGTGGCTAGGATCATCGGGGATCTGTTCGATACGATCCACGAATTCCACATCACTGAGGACGAGTTCTGGAAGGCGCTGAATTATATGGCGGCATCGGCGCCGGAATTCGGACTTTGGGCGGCAGGCGTCGGGCTTGAGCATTTCCTGGATGTCGAGATGGACAAACGCGACCGCGCTGCCGGGATTCCCGAAGGTACGCCGCGCACGATTGAAGGCCCGCTCTACGTCGTCGGCGCGCCGATGCTGGAGGGCGGAGGTCGCCTGGATGACGGTACCGACAAAGGAGAGGTGCTGATGGTGCGCGGCCAGGTGCGCGACACGGATGGCAAACCTGTGCCGGGCGCCATCGTTGATGTGTGGCACGCGAATACGCTCGGCAATTACTCTTACTTTGACAAGACGCAGAGCGATTATAATATGCGTCGCCGGATCCGGACCGATGCCGATGGCCGTTATTGGTTCCAGAGTATCATGCCCTCCGGCTATGGCTGCCCGGAAGGTTCTGGCATTGAGCGCTTCCTGGCGGCGCTTGGACGCCACGGCAAACGTCCCGCCCATATCCATTTTTTCGTCACCGCACATGGGCACCGTCAGCTGACCACGCAGATTAATATCGAAGGTGATCCGCTGGTGCATGACGACTTCGCCTTCGCGACCCGCGACGGGCTGATCCCGCCGGTGACGCGTCATTCTGACCCGGCGACGATCCACAAAGCCGGGCTGAATGAGCCTTTCGCGGAAATCAAGTTCGACTTTACCCTGGCGGTAGCGGAATCCGAGGATGATGAGGATTTCTCATCCCGCGCCCGCGCCCAGGCAGCCTGATCATATAGGAGCGCGGCAATGGGCAACGCAATTCTAGACTATCTCGACAATGCGATCGTCGACGACAGGCAGAACGGTGTGTTCCGTTGCCGTCGCGATGTCTTTACCGAGCCGGCTCTGTTCGAGCTGGAGATGAAACATATCTTCGAAGGTAACTGGGTGTATCTGGCGCATGAAAGCCAGTTCCCGGAAAAGGATGATTATTTCACGACCTGGATCGGACGCAAGCCGGTTGTCATCACGCGGGATAAAACCGGTGCGCTGCACGCCATGGTGAATGCCTGCGCGCATCGCGGTGCCACGCTGTGCCGGCGCAAGCATGGCCAGAAAGGCAGCTTCACCTGTCCTTTCCACGGCTGGACGTTCAGCAATACCGGCAGGCTGTTGAAGGTAAAAGACGGCAAGACGGGGGAATATCCGTCCAGCTTCAACCAGAATGGTTCGCATGATCTGGCGCGCGTGCCGCGCTTTGCCAATTATCGCGGCTTCCTGTTCGGCAGCTTTAACGAGAACCTGTTGCCGATTGAGGAACATCTGGGCGGTGCGAAGCGTATTATCGACCAGATTGTTGAACAGGCACCGGAAGGAATCGAAGTCTTGCGCGGCAGTTCCTCGTATATTTACGATGGGAATTGGAAGCTGCAGATGGAGAACGGGGCGGATGGCTATCATGTCAGTTCCGTGCACTGGAATTATTCCGCGACCATGGGGCGGCGGAATTATGAGGCGGAGGGCACGCGGACGGTCGATGCGAATGGTTGGTCGAAGAGTGTTGGCGGCGTCTATTCGTTTGAGCACGGACATATTCTGCTCTGGACCAAATTGCTGAATCCCGAGGTCAGGCCAATTTATGCGCAGCGTCAGGCCCTTGCGGAACGAGTGGGGGATAAAGAGGCTGAGTTTATCGTCTCGCAAACCCGCAATCTGGGGCTATATCCGAATGTTTATCTGATGGATCAGTTCTCCACGCAGATCCGCGTGGTGCGGCCGATCAGTGTCGATCAAACCGAGGTGACGATTTACTGCTTTGCGCCCAAGGGCGAAAATCCCAAGGACCGGGCGCTGCGGATCCGGCAATATGAGGATTTCTTCAATGTCAGCGGCATGGGGACGCCGGATGATCTGGAAGAATTCCGTGCGTGCCAGGGGGCTTATGAAGGCGCCGGGGCGTTGTGGAATGATCTGAGCCGCGGGGCGACGCGCTGGATCGACGGGGCGGATGAAAATGCCCTGGCCATGGGGCTGAAGCCAATATTGAGCGGTGAACGCAGCGAAGATGAGGGGCTGTTTGTCCGTCAGCACGAATATTGGGCGCACGCGCTGCGCCAGGCGCTCGTTGAAACCGGCGTCGCGGTGATGGAGGTGGTGGCATGAGCGCGGTGCTGGACAAGATTATGACACAGGATGAGGTAACGGAGTTTCTCTACCGTGAGGCGCGGCTGCTGGATGATCGTGCCTGGGAGGAGTGGCTGCACTGCTATGCGCCGGATGCGGTATACTGGATGCCGGCCTGGGATGATGATGATACGCTTGTGGACGATCCGCAAAGCCAGATTTCCTTGATCTATTATCCAAACCGGGAGGGGCTGGAGGACCGCGTGTTCCGCATCAAGACCGAGCGCTCCGGCGCCACCAGCCCAGAGCCGCGCACCAGTCACAATATCAGCAACATCGAAATTCTGAGCGTGCGGAAGGATGAGGTTAAGCTGCGCTTTAACTGGTACACGCTCAGCCACCGCTACAAAAGGACTGATCAGTTTTTTGGCACCAGCTATTACACGCTGGCCCTGCGCGATGGCACCCCGAAGATTGTAAACAAGAAAGTGGTTCTGAAGAACGACTATATTCATCAGGTCATAGATATCTATCATATTTAGAACCAGAATTCAGGAAACGAACCATGAGCTACCGTGTCGCGCTGAACTTTGAGGATGGCATCACGCGATTTATCGACGTGAAAGATGGTGAAAAACTGCTCGATGCCGCCTACCGGAATAAGATCAATCTGCCGATGGATTGTTCAGACGGTGTCTGCGGCACATGTAAATGCCGATGCGAGGCCGGCGCGTACGAGCTGGGCGATGAATATCTTGACGAGGCGCTGACAGCGGATGAGGCGGCGCAGGGTATGGTGCTCACTTGCCAGATGGTGCTGAAAGGCGATTGCACGATCGCGGTGCCGATGACCTCCAGCGCCTGCAAGATCAAACCCGCGCAGCAGCACGGCAGCATTATGGAGGTGGCGCAACTTTCGCCCAGCACAATTCTGCTGAAGTTGGCCCTTGAGCAACCGGCTGAGTTTCTGGCCGGGCAATATGTACAGCTGGACATCCACGGTACGGGGCAGAGCCGTGCTTATTCCTTCAGCACCAAGCCTGGCACCAAGGAGGCGGGGTTTTTGATCCGCAATGTGCCAGGCGGGAGGATGAGCGGCTGGCTGAGCGCGGGGGCGAAGCGGGGAGATAAAATGAGCTTCACCGGTCCGTTCGGTAGCTTTTACCTGCGCGCGGTGGAGCGCCCGGTTTTGATGCTGGCCGGCGGCACGGGGTTGGCGCCGTTGCTATCCATGCTGGAGGTGCTGGCCGAAAACGGCACCGACCAGGAACTACATCTGATTTATGGCGTAACACGCGACGGAGATTTGGTGGAAACCGACCGGCTGGATGATCTGGCGGCACGGCTGCCGAGCTTCAGCTGGACAAGCTGCGTCGCGGACCCGCAGAGCCCGCATCCGCGCAAGGGCTATGTCACCGAGCATCTGGCTGGAACACCGGTGGAGGCAGGAGAGTGCGATGTGTATCTCTGCGGGCCGCCGCCCATGGTGGAGGCGGTGCGCCAGAGCTTCGCGGTACGCGGCTTCACACCCTCCCGGTTCCTGTATGAGAAATTCGCGGTGAGTGTGGCGGCATGATTTTTTCGGGACGCTTCGCGGGCAAGGCCATGGTGGTGACGGGCGCCGCGCAGGGCATTGGCAAAATGGTGGCGCTGCGCGCCGCGGCAGAGGGCGCGCGGGTGCTGCTGGTCGACCGCGCGCCATTTGTGACCGAAACCGCAGCCGAGGCGAATGGCGAAGCTTATGGCCTGGTTGCGGACTTGGAAGGCTATGCCGGCGCAGAAGCGGCCATGGACAAGGCGCGAGCCTTGTTGGGCGGTATTGATGTGTTGATCAATAATGTTGGCGGCGCGATCCGTATGCGGCCTTACCACGCGTTTGAGCCCGGGCAGATTGAGGCGGAGATCCGGCGGTCTTTAATGCCCACGCTCTGGTGCTGTCATGCCGCGTTGCCGGTGATGCTGGCGCAAAGGCGGGGGACCATTGTGAATATATCGTCCACCGCGACTTGCGGGATAAGGCGTGTGCCCTATTCGGCGGCCAAGGGGGGGATTAACGCGATGACTGCCTCTTTGGCCATGGAATATGGGCCGCTGGGCATCCGCGTCGTGGCGGCAGCGCCGGGCGGCACGCAGGCCCCGCTGCGCCGCGTGCCGCGCAACCCGGATGGTGACAACGAGCAGGAACAGGGCTGGATGGCCGAAGCCGTGGCGCAGGTTACGGCCTCCACTTACATGAAACGTTACGGCACGCTGGAGGAGCAGGCCGGACCAATTTTATTTCTTGCCTCGGATGAAGCCGCCTATATCACGGGCAGTGTGCTGCCGGTTTCTGGTGGCGATCAGGGGTGAAACGAAGAGCCTGCGGGCTCCGAAAGGGTCGTGCCCCCGGCGGTGGTGTAGGAGGCCGCTAATCGGCCTGTCGTAGCGACCGCCGAGTGTCTGGCGGAGGCGGGCCGAATGACGGTCACCGGGGCGATTTTTGGGTAGAATTGGGTTGCGTGCCTCAACGCTAATCCAAGGAACTACCCCGATGACCGATGACAAGATTGCGCTTTCCACGCTTTTAAATAAGTCCTCCGACGCCAGTTTTCTGCGCGAGATGATCGGCTTTGCCGCCGAACGGCTGATGCATATAAGCGCCGGTGCAAAAACCGACCAGGGTAGCGGCGGAATCGTTCCTCCGCCGGCGGCGTAAAAGTCGTCCATCTATCTCCTTCCTGCGCATGGCAGGGAGGGCTGGCGGATTTTCATCCTGGATGAGCTGCTGCCGGTTTGGTGGACAGCAAGTTAAGCTAGAGCAATATGGGTTTAGATTGATGCAGCAGCGTCAAGATAAACACATAAAATTGCTCGCCAACATCAAAGCTTGAGGCTCTAGCACGGCCTTGGCCTCGAACTCCATGGGGCTGACATAGCCTAATTTCGAATGCCTGCGCCGTGGATTGTAGAACCGCTCGATATAGTCGAACACATCGGCCCTGGCCTGGCCACGGGTGCGGTAGGTCTTGGCGGCTATACGCTCGGTTTTGAGCGATGGGAAGAAGCTCTCCATTGCCGAATTGTCCCAGACATTGCCGGCCCGGCTCATGGAGCGGGTGATGCCGTTGTCGGCCAACAAGCGCTGGAATTGCTCGCTGGTATATTACGAGCCCTGGTCGGAATGATGATAAGATGTCCAAGCTTCCCGCCGATGTCCTGACGGCACTGCGCGGTACCGGCACAATCAGGGATCCGAAGCTGGCAGCAAACGCCAGATTCATGCAGGTCATGTTCGATACACGCGGCTTGCCGGCCCAAAAAAGATCTCGGCGCCTTCCGCGCCGCCGGCTCTGCCGACCACCATGCGCGGGAAATTATTCTGGCCATGGCGGTGAAGACGCTGAGCAATTACGCCAATTATCTCTTCCATACCGAACTGGATGGAATGTTCGTTGGGTATCGCGTCGGCTGAATCCTTTACTCCGCCGCGCCTGGCGCGCGCCCCTGGCAGAAACGGGCAATCAGCGCATCAAGCGACAGCAGCCCTCCACCTTGCGAAATCAGCACCAGCATCATCGCCGCCCATTGAATATGCGTAGGCCAGGCCTGGGGATAGACGAAAATCTCGATCACCGCCGTCATGCCCAGCAGCGCCAGCGCGGCGAAACGCGTGCCCAACCCGAGCAGCAGCAAGGGCGGCAGCGCAACCTCCTGCGCCACCGCGAGGTAGGCGGCGAATGTCGGCGGCAGCAACGGCACCTGATAGGACGTGGCAAACATGTAGAGCGTGGTGTCCCAGTTCGCGAGATGGGTCTGGGCGGAGCTGAAAAACACGTTTGCCAGCGCCACGCGCGCGGTGAGCGCCACCAGCCAATAGGGTATTCTGCCGAGCAAATCGATGAGTTTCTGGATCAGGGCGACAGGCGCGAGCGCCCCGTTCCGCAACAGACCATGCGACATGATGGGGCCTCCTTTAACATTCATGATTGAGCGTCTCGCCAGAAGCTGAACAGGCCGAGGGTGAAGCACTGCGCCAGGGCGGAGGCGGCGTCCTCTCCAGCATGGCTGGCGGCATCTTCCAGGGAGACCGCGCTGGCCAGCATGACGGCAAGCGAAAATGCCGTTTGGTCCAGCTCATGCATCTCGATCCCCTCCGGCCCGTGCAGCAGCGCGATCTGTTCGATATTGTCATCCGCCGGCGGGTGATCATCGCCGCTCAGCAACGCCGCCCAGAGCGGCCGCACATCGCGCCGCAAGGTGAGCAAGGACAGCGACGGGCGCGGGAGAAACACCAGCGTCTCGGGTGCGTTGGCGAGGCTGGCGGGGTCGAGCGGCGGCGCGTCCTGCGCGTGCAGGGCGCGATGCACAGACCAGTCCAGCCAGGCGAGGTCGGCAAGCGCTGGCAGGCGCGCCTGGGTGGCGCTGTCTGCCAGAAAGGCCGGGAAGGTGGCGCCGTAGCGGTGCAAATCCGCGTCACGCGGCGGGTGCGTCAGACAAAAATCCGCCGCCAGGGCGTTGAAGGCGGCATCTCCCAGCAGCTTTTGCGTAGCGGGAAAAGCGAGGCGCAGAACCAGCGCCAGATTGCCGCGCAGATTATTCCGGTACACCGCCAGACCCGGCGCCGCGCCGGGCGCGGCGGCCGCCAGCAGCTCGGCCTGGAAGGCGGCCTGGCGTTCACGCAACGAGGGCATGCTGGTCCCCGCCGCAGGCCGCGAGCATTGACTGCGCCTGCGCCGCCTCGGCCAGCAAGGCGGACAATGGCGGCAATCTGGCATCGCGCTCGATCATCACCGGGCGCGGGCCGATCATCTCCAGCGCGGTCTGGAACAGCGCCCAGACATCGCCGGCGACGGGGCGGTCATGCGTGTCCAGCAGCAGCCCCTCGGCCTCATCCTCGCCCGGCGCATGGCCGGCAAGGTGATATTCCCCCACCGCCGCGGCGGGCAGGGCGCGCAAATAAGCCCGCGCGTCCCAGCCGTGATTATGCGCGCTGACAAAGATATTGTTGATGTCGCAGATCATCCCGCAGCCGGTGCGCTGGCACAGGGCCGTCAGAAATTCCGGTTCGGGAATGCTGGATTCAGCGAATTGTAGATAGGTCGAAGGGTTCTCGACCAGGATGGGGCGGCCCAGCGCCTCCTGCGCGCGCAGCACGTTGCGGCAGACGACCTCAAGGCTCTCCTCATGCAAGGGCAAGGGCAACAGATCCGCCAGATGCGTGCCGCCGGCCCCGGTCCAGGCCAGATGCTCCGACAGCAAAGCCGGTTCGATCCGTTGCGCCAGCGCGCGCAGCCGGGCGAGATGCGCGGCATCGAGCCCCTCGGCACTGCCGAGGGAAAGCCCGACCCCGTGCAGCGAGACCGGGTAGTCAGCCCGGACCCGCTCCAGCGCCGCCGCCGCCGGGCCGCTCAGGTAATTCTCGCTATGCACCTCCACCCAGGCGATCTCCGGCCGGGAGGCCAGAAATTCCTGGTGATGAGGCAGGCGAAGCCCGATCCCGGCGGCGAGCGGCGCGCCCATCTCAGGCTTTGCCCGGGGTCAGGGAACCGCCGGCGATCTTCTCGCAATCGCCCTGCGGCAGCAGCACGAAGGAGGCGGGGTCGCGCGCCATCGTCGCCTGGCCGGCACAGGAATGCGCCCCTGCGGCGCAATCATTCCGGCCGATGGCGTTGACGCCGTAGCATTTCTGCAAATGCTCGGTGGCCATCTTCATCTTGTTGGCCTGCTGTGTGGGGGTCATGGTCTGGGCGGCGGCGATAACCGGCGCGGCGGCGGCCAACCCGATGGCGGCGGTGAGAATTTTGGCGGTAACGAAACGGCGTTCCATGCGTATCTCCTGCTCTGCGCCGCCGGAGTGGCGGCTGCATGAGGTTGTTCGCAACCGGCGGCGAAAAGGTTACGCGCCCTCGGGAAAAATGATCTGGAGGTCCGGGGGCGGCGCGGTTGGAGCGGCAACGCCTCCAGCCTTGAGGCGCCAGGGGCGGGAAAATCCTCCGGCCATGAAAATATATTCAAGACCTCTGTAACCTTACCGCGCCTGGGCACGAACATTTCCGTGGCGGCATTCGGATGGTCCGGCGCCGCGCGCTTGAAAAAGAAAATCCACGATGATGTTCAATGCCGCGGTGCGCGCCCCACTGGCGCTGACCAATGAATAGGGCCCAAACGGATTGGCATATGAGCGTCCAGCCGGTAGCCTTGCCCGCGGCAAGAGGGCGGATGGCAGAAGAAGACCCCAACTGGCGGATCTGGATGGCGGCGGCCCAGGCCGGAGACCAGCGCGCCTATGCCGCTCTGTTGGCTGCGGCGCTCCCTTGGCTGCGCCGGCGGGCGCGGGGGCGTTGGCCGGCCGCCAGCGCCGCCGACATTGAAGATATGGTGCAAGAGACGTTGCTTGCCCTGCACCAGAGCCGTCATCTCTACGACCCGGCCAGCCCCCTGCAGCCCTTCCTGTTCGGCATTCTCAAGCTGCGCGGCGCGGAGATTCGCCGCCGCCGCCATCGCCACGCCGGCCGCGAGACGGCGCTTGAAGATATGCCAGCAGATACCGGCGCATTGATGACGCAGGGCACACAGGAACAAGATGTGGAACAGGCGGGGCTGCGAAAAGCGCTGGCCAGTTTGGGCGCGCGCGACCGGCAGGTGCTGGGGCTGCTTAAAATCCGCCAGCTTTCGCTGAAGGAGGCCATGGTTGAAACCGGGATGAGCGTGGCGGCGCTGAAAGTGGCATCGTTTCGCGCCGTGCAGCGGCTGAAACAGGCCCTGAAAGGGGGCACGGATGAAGAGTGAGGATTTAGTTGAGCGGTTGGCGCGGAACCTGGCGCCTGTTCGCCGGCTGCCGTCACCTGGCGCCTTGATGGCGCGCTGGCTGTTGGTCACGCTGCCGGTGTTGGCGGCCGTGACACTGATGATGAAGCTGCGTCCGGACCTTGCCGTCCTGCTCGTACAGCCGCGCTTCATGCTGACCGAAGGGCTGGCGGCGGCGACGATGTTGAGTTCCGCCTACGCCGCCTTCTGCGCCGGCCGGCCGGACCAGCCGGTGTGGAAACTTTTCATGCCCATGGCGGGTTTTCTCCTATGGCTGACTGAGCTGGGGCGGCAATGTTTCGTGCTCTCTGTGCAAACGGACGGCGCCGCGCTGGTGTTGCATGCCGACTGGCAGTGTGTGCCCGCCATCGCCATGACCGCGTTGGTCCCCGCCGCGGCGATGGTATGGCTGCTGCGCCGCAGCGCGAAATTCCGGCCGACTCATTCCTGCCTGTGCGGCACCCTGGCCGCCGCCGCCGCCGCCGAATTCGTTCTGCCGCTGTTCCACGCAGCGGACACGATGATGACGGTGCTGGTCTGGCAGATGGGTAGTGTCGCGCTCTTCACCCTGCTCGGCGCACTGACGGCGCGGCTGGGATTGAATACCCTCGGATAGAGGTTCTTTCCCTTGGGAGGGAAGCGCCGTGGTAATGGCGCCGGTCTCTCGTGCGCGGGCCGACCGTTGATGCTCTAAGTTTTGGGTTGGCGAGCAATTTCATGTGTTTAGATTGACGCTGTCGCGTCAACCTAAACACATATTGCTCTAACTGTTTAGGCGCCGAGGCGCCCGTGGCAGTGCTTGTATTTCTTGCCGGAGCCGCAGGGGCAGAAGGCGTTGCGCGGGGTGGCGTCCCAGGTTTCGGGGCGGGCGGGGTCCACCTCGTCCGAGGAGAAGCCTTCCACCACCGGGTCGCTCAGCGCCGGGGCGCCGGGGGCTGGGTGCAGCTCCTGCGTCGCCTCGGCCTGCGGCTCGGCCGGCATCTGCACGCTCACATGCGCCATCGCCACGCTGACGCGCTCCTTCAGATCGTCCAGCATCGCGGCGAACATCGAGAAGGCTTCGCGCTTATATTCATTCAGCGGGTCGCGCTGGCCGTAGCCGCGCAGCCCGATGCCCTGGCGCAGATAATCCAGCCCGAGCAGATGCTCCTTCCAGACTGTGTCCAGCGTCTGCAGAAGCACGGATTTCTCGATATAGGCGGTCAGCTGCGGGCCGAAACCGGTGGCCTTGGCGGCGGCGGCCTCGGCGGCGGCCTGCTCGATGCGCTCACGCAGATGCACCTCGTCAATGCCCTCTTCCGCCGCCCAGTCGGCGATCGGCAGATCCAGCCCCAGCACGCGGGCAATGTCCGCCGCCAGCTCCGTCGTCTGCCATTGCTCGGCGAAGGCTTTTTCCGGCACGCGGTTTTCGACCATCGCGGCGATGACATCATTGCGCATCTCGGTGACGATGTCCGAGACATCCTCGGCGCGCATGAACTCCCGGCGCTGGGCGTAGACCTCCTTGCGCTGGTCGTTCATCACGTCGTCATATTTCAGCACGTTCTTGCGCATGTCGAAATTGCGGATTTCGACCTTCTTCTGCGCCTTCTCCAATGCCTTGTTGATCCAGGGATGGATGATCGCCTCGCCATCCTTCAACCCCAGTTTCTGCAGCATGCCGCCCATCCGGTCGGAGCCGAAGATGCGCATCAGGTCGTCTTCCAGCGACAGGAAGAAGCGCGAGGCGCCGGGGTCGCCCTGTCGGCCGGAGCGGCCGCGCAGCTGGTTGTCGATGCGCCGGCTTTCATGGCGCTCGGTGCCGATCACGAAGAGGCCGCCGGCGGCTTTCACCAGCGCATGGTTGGCCTCGATCTCGGCGCGCAGGACGGCGGGGTCGATATCCGGCTCCAGCGCCAGGCGCATCTCGTAATTGCCGCCGAGTTTGATGTCGGTGCCGCGCCCGGCCATGTTGGTGGCGATGGTGATGGCGCCCGGCGCCCCGGCCTGGGCGACGATCTTGGCTTCCTGCTCGTGGAAGCGGGCGTTCAGCACGCTGTGCTGGATGCCCTTGGCGGTGAGCAGGTTGGAGATGATTTCGCTTTTCTCGATCGAGGTGGTGCCGACCAGCACTGGCTGGCCGCGCTCCCGGCATTCCTGGATCAGGCTGGCGACCGCCTCGTATTTCTCGGCCGCCGAGCGATAGACCTCGTCATGCTGGTCGTCGCGCGCCACCGGCACGTTGGTGGGGATTTCGACGACGCTGAGCTTGTAGATCTGCTCGAACTCGTCCGCCTCGGTCATCGCCGTGCCGGTCATGCCGGAGAGCTTGGGGTAGAGGCGGAAATAATTTTGGAAGGTGATGGAGGCGAGCGTCTGGTTCTCCTGCTGAACCTCAACCCGCTCCTTGGCTTCCAGCGCCTGGTGCAGACCATCCGAATAGCGGCGGCCTTCGAGCATGCGGCCGGTGAATTCGTCGATGATGACGATTTTGCCGTCGCGGACGATATAATCGACATCGCGGGCGAAGAGGGTGCGGGCACGCAGGCTTTGCTGGACGTGATGGACCAGGGCGACATTGCTGCGGTCATACAGCCCGCCGGTGAGCAGGCCGGTCTGCTGCAGCATCTCTTCGACGGTCTCGGC
This sequence comes from Acidocella facilis ATCC 35904, assembly GCF_000687875.1. Taxonomy (GTDB): domain Bacteria; phylum Pseudomonadota; class Alphaproteobacteria; order Acetobacterales; family Acetobacteraceae; genus Acidocella; species Acidocella facilis. The sequence goes on from NZ_JHYG01000014.1 coordinate 16,637, forward strand.
CCCCAGCTCGGTCATGTTCACCGTGCGGGCTTTCTCGTCCTTCTCGTAATATTCATGCTTGCCGTCCTCGGCGAACTGGCCGCGGGCGAGGAAGGCCTCGACCACCGTATCCACCTGGGCGTAGAGGCCGGTGGGCTCATCCGAGGGGCCGGAGATGATCAGCGGGGTGCGGGCCTCGTCGATCAGGATCGAGTCGACCTCATCGACGATGGCGTAGAAGAAGGGCCGCTGGACCATGTCCTCCAGCCGGTACTTCATATTATCGCGCAGATAATCGAAACCGAATTCGTTGTTGGTGCCGTAGGTGATGTCGGCGGCATAGGCGGCGCGGCGGTGCTGCTCCTCCACGGCGGGAATGATGACGCCGGTGGACAGGCCCAGGAAGCCGTAGAGCTGGCCCATCTGCTGGGCGTCGCGGCTGGCCAGATAATCGTTGACGGTGACGACATGCACGCCCTTGCCGGCGAGCGCGTTCAGATAGACCGCCAGCGTGGCGACCAGGGTCTTGCCCTCGCCGGTCTTCATTTCGGCAATGCGGCCCTCATGCAGCACCATGCCGCCGATCAGCTGCACATCGAAATGGCGCATGCCGAGCACCCGGCGCGAGGCCTCGCGGACCACGGCGAAGGCTTCCTCCAGCAGCTCGTCCAGGCTCTCCCCGGCTTCGATCCGGGCCTTGAATTCGGCGGTTTTCGCGGCCAGGGCGGCATCGTCCAGCGCCTGCAGGGCGGGTTCCAGCGCATTGATGGCGGCGACCCGGCGCTTGAAGCTTTTCAGGGCGCGGTCATTGCTGGAGCCGAAAACGGCGCGGGCGAGGCTGGAGAGCATGATGGACAGAAAATCCGCACGGCTGATGATAAAGGACGAGCGTTGACATAGTCGCGGGGGCAGGCAGGGTCAAATAACCGCGCCTCAGAGCAGCACGAAATCCTTGGCCGCCAAGGGCTCCGGCGGGGTTTCGCCCAGCGCCTCGGCGACGGCGATCTCGATGGCGCGGACCATCGCATCCAGAGGCAGGCCGTTGGCGGTGTCGGAGAACGGGGCTTCCAGCTCCTCGCCCAGCGCATCCAGCCCCAGGAAGGAATAGGCCAGGGTCAGGCTGAGGACCGGGGTGCAGATACCCAGCGTGTCCACCATGCCGAAGGGCAGCAGGATGCAGAACAGCCAGACCATACGGTGCAGCATCAGCGAATAGGCGAAGGGCATCGGCGCCCCGCGCAGCCGCTCGCAGGCGCTCTGGATGCCGGCCATGGTGCCGAGATGGTCGGAAAACAGCCGGTAGGTGATGTCGGAGATCCGCCCGTCGCGCTGGCGGGCGCCGAAATGATGCGCCAGCTCGGTCAGCAGGCGGCCGGGTTTGGCCGGGGCGGTGCCGCGTAGCTCGTGGCGGAGCTGGCTGGCGAAGGCGGCGGTCAGGCGCGCGCCCTGGCGGTGCAGCGGGTCTTCCGCCGGCAGCAAGGCGGTGAGGTCGCGCAGAAAATTGCGTGAGGCGGCGATCAGCGCCCCCCATTGTTTGCGCCCCTCCCACCAGCGATCGTAACAGGCATTGTTCCGGAAACCGAGGAAGATCGGCACGCTGAGCCCCAGCATGGTGAATGGCGCTGGGCTGGGTACGCCGATCAGGCCGGGCCAGAGATGGTGCAGCCCCACGGCGAGGATGGCGATCAGCCCGATGAAGATCAGCCGGGGGGCGATGGTCGGCAGCACCGAGCCGCGCAGCAGGAAGATCAGGCCAAAGCCGGTGGGCCGGGGGCGGACAATCATGGCCGGCCTCCTACACCGGACGCCAGCCCGGGGCCAGTCTTGCCGGGCGCGGGGCTTTGGCTCATAGGAGCGGCATCGCAAAATAAGGTTTTCTATAGATGCGCCATTCGTCCACGCTCTCCGCTCTGGCTCTTGCGCTGGCCTTGGCCGCGCCGGCCGCGTATGCGCAAACCACCGCGCCCGCCGCGCCGGCTGCCGCCCCCGCCGCCCCGGCTGATGCCAACCCGGTGGTCGCCACCGTGAACGGCTCGCCGATCCATATGAGCGAAATCCAGGCCGACGCGCAGAGCCTGCCGCCGCAGGCCCAGCAACTGCCGCCCGAGCAGCTGTTGCCGATGCTCGTCAACCAGGAAATCGACCGCAAGGCGCTGCTGATCGCCGCCCAGAAGGAGGACCTGCAGAAGGACCCCGAGGTGGCCAAGCGCATGCAGGATGCCGCCAATATCCAGCTGGAAAACGCCTATGTGCAGAAGGCGGTCGCCGCGCAGGTGACCGACACCGCCGTGCAGGCCTATTACGACCAGCATTACGCCAACAAGCCCGGCCCGGAGCAGGTGGATGCCCGCCATATCCTGGTGAAGACCAAGGCCGAGGCCGAGGACATCATCAAGCAGCTCAACAAGGGCGCGGATTTCGCCAAGCTCGCGGAGAAGGACAGCATCGACCCCGGCGCCAAGAATGGCGGTGAGCTCGGCTGGTTCTCCAAGGATGAGATGGTGCCGGCCTTCGCCGATGCCGCCTTCGCGCTGAAGAAGGGCGAGTACACCAAGACCCCGGTGCAGACGCAGTTCGGCTGGCACGTGATCCTGAATGAAGGCCACCGCACCGCGCCGACCCCGGCGCTCGCCGATGTGCAGCAGGATATCCGCCAGAAGCTGACCGACCAGGCGGTGCAGAACGTGCTGGATCAGGTGCGCGGCCAGGTGAAGATCCAGGTCTTCGGGCCGGATGGAAAGCCGGTGCCGCAGACCCCCGCCGCGCCCGCGGCCGGCGCCGACAAGAGCAAGTAAGCCGCGATGGCCGGCCAGCTGCCCGTCTCGCCCTTGGCGCTCCCGATGCCAAAGCTGCCGCCGATCGCCGGTGTGCGTTTGGCGACCGCGGAGGCGGGGGTTCGTTATAAAGGGCGAACCGACGTGCTGCTGGCCGAGCTGGCGGAGGGCACCAGCGTTGCCGGGGTGTTTACCAAAAATCTCTGCCCCGGCGCGCCCGTCACCTGGTGCCGGGAGGTGCTGCCCGGCGGCACTGCCCGGGCTTTGGTGGTGAATGCCGGCAATGCCAACGTGTTTACCGGTGCCGCCGGGGCGCGCGCGGTGGAGGCGACGGCAAAGGCCGCCGCCGCCACGCTGGGGGCGCAGACCGGCGAGGTGTTCCTGGCCTCCACCGGGGTGATCGGCGAGCCCTTGCCGGCGGAGCGGATCGTCGCGGTGATGGATCAGTTGAAGGCGGATCTGACCGAGGATCGCTTTGCCGAGGCGGCGAAGGCGATCATGACCACCGATACCTTCCCGAAAGGCGCCACCCGCACCGCCAAGCTGGGCGGCGTTGAGGTGCGGATCAACGGCATCGCCAAGGGGTCGGGCATGATCGCCCCGGACATGGCGACGATGCTGAGCTTCATTTTCACCGATGCCGCCATTCCCGCCAGCGCCCTGCAGGCGATGCTGAGCAAGAGCGTGGAGGGCACCTTCAACTGCGTGACCATCGATTCCGATACCTCGACCTCGGACACGGTGCTGCTGTTCGCGACCGGTGCCGCCGGCAACAAGCCGACCGAAGACCCCGGCCAGCTGGCGGATTTCCGCCGTGCGCTGCATGAGGTGCTGCATGAGCTGGCGATGCTGGTGGTGCGCGACGGCGAAGGCGCGCAGAAGCTGGTGACGATCAAGGTCGAAGGCGCGGTGAGCCATGCCTCGGCGAAGAAGATCGCGCTCGCCATCGCCAACTCGCCTTTGGTGAAAACCGCCATTGCCGGTGAGGACGCGAATTGGGGCCGGATTGTCATGGCGGTCGGCAAGGCCGGCGAGCCGGCGGACCGCGATAAGCTCGGTGTTGCGGTTGGCGGTGTCTGGATGGCCAAGGCTGGCGGCGTGGTGCCGGGCTATGATGAGACCCCGGTGGTGGCGCATATGAAAGGCCGCGAGATCGAGTTGGTGGTCGATATCGGGCTGGGCGAGGGCCATGCCACGGTGTGGACCTGCGATCTCACCCACGGCTATATCGACATTAACGGCTCCTACCGGAGCTGACACAGGGCCCCGCGAGGGGCCTTTTTTGTGAGATGTTGTAACCGGCTCAGCGCATCAGCCCTTCCATGCGCGCGGCCAGGGCCTGGGCGAGCTGGCGGCGCCAGGGCGGGCTGGCTGGGTTGGCCAGCACCTGGTCCTCATGGGTGAAGCTGGCGATGATGGCGTTATAGCCGAGCCAGCGCAGCGGCTCCGGCTCCCAGCTTCGCAAGGCCTGGCGCATGGCGCGGTCCTGGATGACCCAGGGCTGGCGCGTCTCCGGTGTCTCCTGCCCCAGGATCAGGTCGGCCAAGGTGCGGCCACCGAGATTGGCGGCGCCGACACCCTCCCCGCCATAGCCGCCGGAGAGCGCGATGCGGTTGCGCCGGTCCAGCAGCATATGCGGCTGAAACCGCCGGGACATGCCGAGATTGCCGCCCCAGCGATGCGTGATTTTGGCATCGCACAGTTGCGGGAACAAATCGGTGAGCAGATGAAGGCGCAGCCCTTCCTCGGCGTCGGTAAGGGTGAAATCTGTGCGCAGCCTGCCGCCGAAGCGATAACCGCCGCGCGCCCCGAAAACCAGCCGGTCATCCGCCGTACGCTGGCCATAAGTGACTTGCCGGGAGAATTCGCTGAAGGATTGGCCGCGGGAAAGGCCGATGCCGGCCCAGACAGAGGCGGGCAACGGCTCGGTGGCGATGAGCAGGCTTTGCACCGGCAGCTGATACGCGCCCAGCGGCGGCAGGGTGGCGGCGTAGCCTTCCACCGCTGGGATCACCCAATCGGCGCTGACCTTGCCCTGCGCTGTTCGCACCTGGCCGGGTGCCCAGCCGGTGGCCGGCGTATGCTCATAAATCCGCACACCCAGCCGCTCCACCGCCACGGCCAGGCCGCGCGCCAGCTTGGCCGGCTGGATGGTGGCGCAATGCGGGGTGTAGAGCGCGCCCAGCGCGCCGTGCAGGCGCAGCTGCTGGGAGAGCTCTTCCGGCGGCAGCCACCAGGCGTCTGACTCCTGATAGCCTTCAGCGTAAAGCTCGTGCAGCCAGCCGCGCAGCCGGGCTTCCTGCTCCGGATAGCGCGCGGCGCAATAGAGCGTGCCGCCTTTGCGGAAATCGCAGCCAATTTCTTCCCGCGCGGTGACGTGGCCAACCTCGTCCGGGATGGCGTGCAGCAGCGCCCAGCTTTCGCGCCGCTGCGGCTCGGGCAGATGGCCGACCAGCCGGTTCTCGCCCAGCACCGCCCCCATCACCCATCCGCCATTGCGGCCCGAGGCCCCGAAGCCGGCGCGCCTGGCCTCCAGCACCGCGATGTTCAGATGCGGGGCGCGGGTTTTCAGGTAATAGGCGGTCCAGAGCCCGGTATAGCCGGCGCCGATGATGGCGATGTCCGCCACGATGTCACCCGCCAGCGCCGGGCGCGGGGTGAGGGGTTCATCCAGTCCGTCCCACCAGAGGCTGATCCTGCGCCAATCTTCATCCATGCCGGCAAGCTAACAGAGAGCGGCCGGGATGGCATGACGCCGCAGCACTAACCTTGTGCGACCTCGCGCAGATCCCGCGCCACGCCCTCGATATCCGGCTTCGCCGTGTCCAGCCCGGCGATGATGAATTCCGGCGCGCCCTTGGCGTTGAACACATAGATCGCGGCGGAATGGGTGACGGTATAGACCGGCGTTTTCACCACCGAGAACACCACCCGGTAGCGCCGCGCCAGATCATAAAGCTGGTCCGCGCTGCCGCGCAGCCCGATGACATTATCGCCGAACAAGGCCGCATATTGGTTGAGCACGCCCGGCGTGTCGCGGTCCGGATCGACGGTGACGAACAGGATTTTCACCTTCTCCGCCGCCGCGCCCATCGCCTTCTGCACACGTTGCAGGTTGTAGAGGGTGGTCGGGCAGACATCCGGGCAGTTGGTGTAGCCGAAATAGAGCAGGGTGACATCGCCCCGGAAATCTGCTGCGGTCACGGTTTTGCCGGTTTTCGTGTCGGTCATGGTGAAGGCGAGGTCAGGCACCAGCCCGCGCACATTCACATCCTGGGCGGAGAGCTGATGATGGCAGGCGGCGAGAGCCAAGGGGCTGAGAAGCAGGGACCGGCGCAGCATGTGAAAGCTTCTGCGCCAGCCCCTGCCGCGTGGCAAGGCTTAGAACAATATGTGTTTATCTTGACGCGCCAGCGTCAAGATAAACACATGAAATTGCTTGCCAAACTATGAGCGAATGGGTGTGAACCCCTCTCGCGCTACAGATCGAGAACCATCTGCGCCGCCCGCACCGCCTCTTCCAGCGCGCCGGGCTGGAAGGGCGAGGTGAGCCCGGCCGAGGCCGCCAACCCCAGAAACGGTTCCGAGCCGCCGCGCCCGCAGAGTGTGACGTAATCCTGCAAGGCGGCCGCGTAATCCGCCCTTGCCTTCACCCAGAATTGCAAAGCGCAGCATTCCGCCAGCGTGTAGTCGATATAGTAAAAGGGCGAGCCGAAAATATGGCCCTGCGCCTGCCAGCGCCCGCCTTGCGCCGGGTAGGCGAGATCCCCCCAGTCCCGCCAGGGCAAGTAAAGCGCTTCCAGCCGCTTCCACATTGCATGGCGCTCGGCTGGGGTGGCTTGTGGATTGGCGTAGATCTCGTGCTGGAAATGATCGACGCAGACGCCGTAGGGCAGGAAGGCGATGGACTGGATGAGATGCATGCGCCGGTAGCGCGCGGCGTTCTCCTCGCCGACCATCAGCCCGATATAGGGGTAGGCGAGATGCTCCAGGCTCATCGAATGGATCTCGGCGGATTCGTAGGTCGGCCAGAGATAGTCGAAGCTGGGCTGGGTGCGGGAGCGGTAATTCTGGAAGGCGTGGCCCATCTCGTGGGTGAATACGTCGATATCGTGATGGGTGCCGTTGAAATTCGCGAAGATGAAGGGCAGCCCGGCGACGGGGAACGAGGTGCAGAAGCCGCCGGGGGCTTTCGCGGGACGGTTATCGAGGTCGAGAAAGCCGTTCTCGTTCATCAGCCGGTAGAAGGCGGCCAGGTCCGGGTTCATGGCGTCGAACATCGCCTGCGCCTGGGTGCGCAGGAAGCTTTCATCGCCGGCGGGCTCGACATTGCCTTGCGGGTCCATCAGCGGCTCGTCCCAGGCGAACAGCCTGTCCCAGCCTTCCTGCGCGCGGCGGCTTTCGAAAAACCGGGCAACCAGCGGGGTGACGTGCTGGCGCACCTGGTCGCGGTAGGTGGCGACATCGGCGGCGGTGTAATCCACCCGGCGCATGCGCCGGTAGCCGAGTTCGGTGAAGCTGGAAAAGCCGAGTTTTTGCGCCATCCGGGTGCGCAGTTTGACCAGCTCGTCGTAAATCTCGTCGAAAGCGGCGGCGTTTTCCGCGAAGAAGCGCCAGCGTGCTGTCTCCGCTTTGTGGCGCATCTCCCGGCTCAGGCTCTGCTGGTAGGGGGCGAGGCCGGAGAGATTGGTGGTCTTGCCGTCGATCTCGATTTTCGCCGAGGCGAGCAGCGCCACATAGCGGGCCTGCAATTTCGCTTCCGCCTGCAGATCGGCCTCGATCGCGGGGGAAAAGGTGGTGATGTCCGTCTCCCAGAGCCGCAAGGCGTGGGCGCCGGCCAGTTTTTCCACAAGGCCGCGGTCCGGGTGCGCCAGCAGCCGGGTTTTGAAGGCCGTTTCGTGGCTGGTGATGACCGGGGCGATTTCGTCGCGATAATCCTGCGCGGCCTTGCGGGCTTCGTCCTGGGTGTCCTGCTCGAAGCGCAGATGGGTGAGCGCGCTCCATTGCTCGGCCGCGCGGCGGGCAGCTTCCCACTCGCTGATGGCGGTGGCGAGATCCCCTTCATCCAGCCGCGCATTCAGCGCCGCGTAGGTGGCGGCGAGGCTCTCGCGGGTTGGGGTGGCTGCCTCAATGTCTGAAAATTTCATGCTCAATCCTCGCTCTCTTCGGAGAGGCCGAGCAGCGCCTGGGCACTGCCGGCCTCCACCACTTCCACGGTTTTCAGAACCCGGTGCATCACCCGCGTGCGGGTGCGCACTTTTTCGATATTATTGCTCATCGTGCTGGCATTGGCGGCGAGCTTGGCCAGGGCGTCGTCCATCTTCACCATCTCGGTCTTGGTGGCGCCGAGGATCTGGCCGATTTCGCCGGCGCGCTTTTCAAGGTCGAGCGTGACATGGCCGAGATGGATGGTCTGTAGCAAGGCCGGCAGCAGAGACGGGCCGAGCACGATGACACGCTCGCGGGCGCGAACATCGTCGATCAGGCCGGGAATGCGCGCCACCTCGGCGAAGAGCCCGTCCGAGGGCAAATAAAGCACGCCGAAATCCACGGTCTCCGGCGGGCAGATATATTTCTCGCGGATCTTGCGGGCCTCGCCGCGAATGCGCAGGGCTAGACCGTCGCGGGCAGCGCGCTCGGCCTCGGCATCCGCGCCATCGGCGGCGGTGAGCAGCCGGTCATAATCCTCGGTCGGGAATTTCGCGTCGATCGGCAGCCAGAGCAGCTCGCGCGAGGGCATGCGCAAGGCGAAATCCACCCGTTCGCGGGAGGTATCCTTCAGCGCGAAATTCGGCTGGTAGGTGCCGGGGGGCAAGATCTGCTCCAGCAGCGCCGCCAGCTGCGCCTCGCCCCAGCCGCCACGGGTTTTTACGTTGGAGAAGAGCCGCTTGAGGTCGCCGACCTGTTTGGCGGCGGATTGCACCTCGCCCATCGCCTGCTGCACCTGGGCGAACTGTTCCAGCACGCGGGCGAAGGAGGCGGTCATTTGCTGCTCCACCGCCTCGTGCAGCTTTTCATTCACGCTGGTCTGGATGGCGGCGAGGCGGGTTTCGATGGTCTGGATGGTTTTCTGCGCCTCTTCGCCCGCCTGGCGGCGCAGCCCATCGATAGTGGCGGCGACATTCTGGGTGGCAGCGGCGATCTGCTCGAAGGATTTCGCCAGCGCATCGGTGGTGCCGCTCTGGATCGCCTGGGTGAGGCGGCCTTCCATGGCGGCCAGCGCCGAGCGGGTGAACTCCGCCTCGGCGCGGTTGCCGGCGAGGAGCTTGTCCAGCTCCAGCTTCAGGCGTGGTGGCGCGCCTAGCGCGGCGCGCCAGGCGAGGACGGCGAAAACCAGGGCGCCGAGGGCGGCGAGCAGAGCGAGGGCGGGGAGCAACGTATCCATACCGGCAGGCTAGCACCAAAGCCGCCCGAGTCGCAGGCGGGGCTATTGTCTGCTAGGCTGGGGCCAAGGTCGGAGGAGCTGGACATGAATAATGCCGTGACCGTCATTGCCGTTATCGTCGCGCTGGTCGGCGTCGCCATCAGCTATGTTTTGCATGCCTACAGCATCGGCGCCGTCTTCGTCGTCATCGCCGTCATTCTGGCGCTGACGCTGCGCACGGCGGCGGAATGGGAGCGCGCGGTGGTGCTGCGGCTGGGCCGCTTTGCCGGCGTGCGCGGGCCGGGGCTGTATTTCCTGATCCCGGCGATCGAGACCGTCTATGCCGTGGTGGATACGCGCCGGCAGAGCACCCGGATTTCCGCCGAGGATACGCTGACCGCCGATGCGGTGTCCGTGACGATGGATTCGATCCTGTTCTGGCGGGTGGTGGATGTGAAACGCGCCGCCACCGAGCTGACGGATTATCAGAACATGATCGCCCAGGTGGCGCAGACCTCGCTGCGCGAGGTGATTTCCGCCACCACGATGAGCGATATTCTCTCCAACCGCGAGGCGATGGATGAGCGGTTGCAGGCGCTGATCCGCCGCAAATCCGATGGCTGGGGGCTGGGGGATATCGCGGTGGAGATCCGGGATGTGAAAATCCCGCGTGAGCTGAACGATGCGATGAGCCGCAACGCCCAGGCGGAGAAAGAGAAACAGGCGCGGGTGACGCTGGCGAGCGCTGAGATCGCCATCGCCCAGCAAATTGTCGACGCGGCGCGGATCTATCAGGACAATCCGGTGGCGTTGCAGATCCGCCAGATGGGGCTGATTTACGACATGAACAAGGATCGCGGGGCGACGATTCTGGTGCCGACGACGATGACCCAGGCGCTGGGCGAGGTGCTGGCGCTGAACGCCGCGGCCCAGCAGGCAAATGCCCAGCCGCAGCGCCAGGCACCGCCGCCCGCTGGGTCCGTGCCGCAGGCTTAGCGCGGGTCCGCCAGCGTATCCGCCGCACCCGGCGCAATCGGCGGGGCCGGGTTGATCGGCGGCGGCGTCACCGCCTGCTCGTTCTCCTGCCAGCCGCCGCCAAGGGCGGTGTAGAGCGTGGCGGCATCGACATCGAGCTGCGCCTGGGCCTGGATTTCCTGCTGGTTGGCGGACACCAGACTGTCCTGTGCCTGCAAGGCCGGGAGCAGGCTGGCGAGCCCGTGCTGGTAGCGGCTTTGCGCCAGGTTGAAGGAAATCTGCGCGGCCTGGGCGGTGCCTTGCGCATCGGTAAGCGCCTGCTGGTCCTCCCGATAGGCGACCAGGGCATTCTCCACCTCCGCCAGCGCGTTCAGCACCGTGGCGCGATATTGCAGCGCCGCGTTGGCCTGGGAGATGCGCGCCAGCCGCAGGTTGGAGGAGAGCTTGCCGCCCTCGAAAATCGGCAGCGAGATCGAGGGGCCGAAAGCGTAGAAGAGATTGGCCCAGTTGGTGAGGTAGGAGGCATCCAGCGCGTGGAAGCCGACGCTGCCGGTCAGCGAAATATCCGGGTAGAAGCTGGCGACGGCAACGCCGATCTGCGCGGTGGCGGCGTGGAGATTATCCTCGGCCTCGCGAATATCCGGGCGGCGGCGCGCCAGGCTGGCGGGGACGCCGGTGCCGATCAAGGCGGGCGGCGTCGGCAAGGGTGTTGCCTGCGCCAGCTGCGCATCCAGCGCGCCGGGCGGCTTCCCGGTGAGGATGTCGATCTGCGTCATGTCCTGCGCCACCTGTTTGATGTAGGTGGGCAGTTTCGCCTGCTGGCCGAGATAGGCGGTGCGGGCCTGCTCGACATCGCTTTGCGGCGCGAGGCCATGGGCCGCCTGGCTCTGGGTGAGATGCAAGGTGAGTGCCGTGGCCTGGACGTTCTGCTGCTGCTGCGCCAGTGCGGCCTGGGCGGCGCGCAGCTGGAAATAGGCCTGGGCGATTTGGGATTCCAGCATCACCAGCGATTCCCGCGCCGCATCATTCGCCTCGTCGGCATTGGCTTTGGCGGCTTCCACCTGGCGGCGGACCTTGCCGAACAGATCCAGCTCCCAGCTGGAGGAGAGGCTGTAGGAATAGAGATTGATCGGCTGGCCCAGTGAATCCAGCGCGCTGCTGGCGCCATTGCTGAGGGTGGCGCCGCTGCCGGGCGAGATGCTGTTGGCCTGCTGCGCGAGCTGGTTCAGCTGGCTGTAGGCGCCGCCGGATTCCGCCAGGCCCTTCAGCCCTTCCTGCTCGCGCTTGAAGGAGCCGGTGGCGCCCAGAGTCGGCAGGCCGGCGGCGCGGCTGGTGACCACATTCTCATGTGCCTGCTCGACGCGCAGCAGCGCCTCCTGCAAGGAGGGGCTGCCGGCGATGGCATCGCGCATCAGGCTGGTGAGAACAGGATCGTTGAAGCCGGCCCACCAGTTCGGGTTGGGGGCGTTCCGCGCCACGCCGGGGGCGCTGTTATGGTAGGCGCTGCCGGCGGGCGGTGCCGGCGGCTGGAAATTCGGCCCCAGCGTGCAGCCGCCGAGGAGCAAGGCGAGGCTCAGAGGGAGGCGTTGGGTCTGTTTCATGAGGCCTTCTTCTTGCGGACTTGACGGGAGGACATCAGCAGCGCCGTGGGGATCAGCAGCAGGGCCAGCAGGCCAGTATACCAGAACAGATCGTTATAGGCGAGCACGGCGCGTTGGGTGGCCAGCATCTGCTCCACCTGCCCCGGTGCCGCGGCCAGGGCCTTGGCGAAGGCGGTGCCGTGATTTTGCATCGATTGCGCGATCTGGCTGAGCAGATTGTTGTAGGGCGTGGAGGCGCCGCTGAGATGATCGACCATATAGCTCTGATGGATCTGCTCGCGTTCGCTGACGATGGCGGTTGAGATGGAAATGCCGATGCCACCGAAGACGTTGCGGCTCATCGAGAACAAGGCCGCGGCGTCGCCGTTCATTTCGCGCGGCAAGGTGTAGTAGGCGGCGGTGCTGATGGGCACGAACAGGAAGGCGAGCCCGGCGGTTTGCGCGGCGCGCATTTCCACCAGCCGGTCGAAACTCTCCTGCGGGATCAGATGCATCGAGTAGAACAGCGAACTCGCCAGCACCAGCCCGCCAAAGGCGATGATGAACTTCACCGGAATCACCTTCATCAAACGTTGCACGATGGGGATCAGCATGATGATGACGACCGCACCGGGGGCGAGCACCAGACCGGAGAGCGTGGCGGTGTAGCCAAGCTCGATCTGCGCGAATTGCGGGATGACGACGGCCGAGGAATAGAGCACCAGCCCCATGATGCCGATCTGGGTGAAGCCGAAGGCAAAATTGCGATCCTTCAGCACCCGCAGATCCACCGCCGGATGTTTCGTATAAAGCAGGTAGAGGCTGCCGAAAATGAAGGCGAGGGCGGAGATGCCCAGCATGACGGCGATGAAGTGTGAGCCGAACCAGTCATAATCCTCGCCGCGATCAACCGCGATTTCCAGGCAGCCCAGCGCCAAGGCGATGAAGATGGCGCCGATATAATCGAACGGCGGGGCGGTTTCCTTGTCGCGCTTCACCTCGTCGGAATCCTGCACGAAATTCATCACGCCGAGAAAGGTGAAGATGCCGACGGGAACATTGATGAGGAAGATCAGATGCCAGCTATAGGTGTCGGTCAGCCAGCCGCCGAGCAGCGGGCCCAGCACCGGTGCGACGACGATGGCGACGGCGGAGAGCGAAAAGGCGGCGGCGCGCTTTTCCGGCGGGAAGGCATCGAGAATGATGGCCTGTTGCAAAGGCTGCAGGCCACCGCCGAAAAATCCCTGAATGGCGCGAAACAGCAGCAACTGGGTGAAGCTGATTGCCAGCCCGCAGCCGAGCGAGGCGAGGGTGAACACGCCGATGCAGATGAGAAAGAAGCGCTTGCGCCCGATGCGCCGTGAGAGCGAGCCGGACAGAGTGAGCACGATGGCGTTGGCGACCAGATAGGTCGTCAACGCCCAGGCGCTGTCATCGTTGGAGACGGAGAGCGAGCCGGCGATGTGGGTGAGCGAGACATTGACGATGGTGGTGTCCAGCACCTCCATGAAGGCCGCCAGCGTGACGATGAGCGCGATCACCCACGGGTTGGCCGAACGCGTCTGCGCGGCCCCGGGCATTATTCATGCACCGTGGGGGTCACGGAAATGCCGTAGGGCAGCACCGGCATGTTCGCCGGCATGCCGCTATCGATGACGATCTTCACCGGCACGCGGCGCACGATTTTCACGAAATTGCCGGTGGCGTTTTCGGCCGGGAAGGCGGTGAACACGGCGCCCGATCCCTGCTGGATGCTTTGTACATGGCCGTGCAGGGTGATCGACGAGTAGGCATCGATGCCCATCGTTACCTTGTCGCCGATCTTCATGTGGGCGAGCTGGGTTTCCTTGAAATTCGCGGTGACCCAGAAATCCTTGGTCACGATGTAGAAAATCTGCGTCCCCGCCTGCAGATAGGTGCCGAGCTGGACATTGCGTTTGGTGATCCAGCCATCCTGCGGGGCGCGGATATAATTGTAGGACAATGCGGTTTTGGCGGCGCGCAGATTGGCCTGCGCCTGCGCTACATCGGCCTCGCGCTGCGCCACCTGCTGCTGGGCGGTGTCGATATTATCCTGCACCAGAGAGGCGGTTTTCAAATTTGCGTCGGCCTGCTTCACCTGCGCCTCGGCGCTGGCGAGCTGGGTGTTGCTCTGGTCGATATCGGTCTGGGCGGTGGCGCGCTGGTCCACCGAGAGCTGCCGGCGGTAATTGCGCTGCGCGTCCAAGAGCTGCGCCTTGGCCTGGGCCAGCTGCGCCTGCGCGGTTTCAAGCTGGGCCGGAGCGCGAACCTGTTCCTCCCTCAGATTGACCTGGGCGGCGGTGAGATTGGCGTTGGCGAGCTGGAGATTGGCTTGCGCCTGGGCCAGCTGCGCCTCATTGGCGCGCGGGTCCACCACCGCCAGCAAATCACCCTTATGCACATAGCTGTTGTCATTGACATAGAGCGCGGTGACGTAGCCGGAGGTGTTGGTGGCCATGGAGACGGCGTTGCCGTCAGTATAGGCGTCGTCGGTGGAAACCTCGCCCATCGTCGCCAGCCAATAGATCATGCCGGCAATGACCACCACCACCAGCAGGATGCCGGCGATGATCAGCGGCAGCTTGCTGCGCGGCTTCTGCTCGGTGTTGGCGTCATTCTGCTGCGTGGGGGCCGGTTTATCCTGGCCCTGATCCGTCTGCCCATTTTCGTTCGCCACCTGCTGCTCCGTAATTTCGAGACGGTCTCTAACAGTAGCGCGAGAGGGGTTTGCACCTCCTCGCTCTACTCATGGTTTATCGAGCAATTTCATGTGTTTATCTTGACGCTGCCGCGTCAATCTAAACACATATTGCTCTAGCTTTCGACAATAATGTACTGTATCAGACAGTACATTTCTTGTCGATGAAGGGAAGCCGCCTTGGTGGCGATCTGCATGAGAGATATGCAGCCCTGGCCTGCATGAAACCCCGCCTGGTTTTACGATGCTGTAATGCGCTGTTTATGGGATGATGATGCAGGACGAACGCGTTGAAAAAGACCCTCACGATGCGGCGGCCCGGCCCCGGCTGGAGGCGCGGCGGCGGGCTTTTCTGGATGCCGCGGCCCAAAGCTTTCTGGAAAAAGGCTATGCCGGCACCACGCTTGATGATGTGATCGCCCGCTCAGGCGGGTCGCGGCAGACGCTGTATCAGCTGTTTGGCGGTAAACAGGGGCTGTTCGAGGCGCTGGTGACGGAGCGGGTGCGCGCCATTTTCGGGGATTTCGAAGGCGATGAACTGGATGGGCGGCCACCAGAAGACGTGTTGCCACCATTGGGGGTGAGATTTCTCACCACCATCACCTGCCCCGCGGCTTTGGGCATGTACCGGCTGGTGTTCGCCGAGAGTGCGGCGATGAAGGAGGTGGGCGAGGCTTTCTGGCGGGCCGGGCCGCAAGCGCTGCGCAGGCTGCTGACAGGCTATTTCGCCGGGCAGGTGAAACGCGGCACACTGCGCCTGACGCGCCCGGATTATGCGGCCTCCGCCTTTGCCGGCATGCTGATCGGCAATTTGCACACTGAATGCGTGCTGGGCTTGCGTGAAACGCCTGGCCCCGAGGAGATTGAGGAACGCGTGAAGGAAATTGTCAGATTATTCCTGGATGGCGCGCGCTGAGCCAAAGGAAAAGGGGCCTCGCGGCCCCTTTTCCTTATTCCGATTTCAGATGCGCCAGCAGCTTCTCGATGGCTGTGGGCTTATCCACCTGCTCCAGCGCCGCATATTCGGCCGCCAGGCGGTCCAGCGCGGATTCATAGATCTGCCGCTCGGAGAAGGACTGGTCCGGCTGGCCGGCATTGCGGTGCAAATCCCGTACCACTTCGGCGATGGCGGACGGGTCGCCGGAATTGATCTTCGCCTCATATTCCTGGGCGCGGCGTGACCACATGGTGCGCTTGATGCGCGCCCGGCCCTTCAGCACCGCCAGCACCTCGTCGAAGCTCTTCTTGGAGGTGAGCTTGCGCAGGCCGGCGGTGCGCGCCTTGGTGGTCGGCACGCGCAGGGTCATGCGGTTTTCATCGAAGGTGATGCAGATCAGCTCCAGCGTATGGCCGGCGATCTCTTCCACCGCGATGCGGTCCACCTTGCCGACGCCATGGGTCGGGTAGACGACATAATCGCCTTCCTTGAAGATTTCCGCCTTGGCTGGGGCACGGGGCGGGGCCAGCGGGCGGATCGGCCCGGCCGGCACGCCGCCATGCATCACCACGGCGGGCTGGGTCTCGGCTTTCGGGGTTTCGGGGGTGGGCGCCGCGGCCACGGCTTCGTCCTGTTCGGGTTTCGCGGCCTTCCTGGAAGCGCCGCTCTTCTGCTTATCCGTCATCACCACTCCGCTGGGAGGCGCCCGCCAGAGGGCGCCGCCAAAATATGAAGGCCGGGTGCGGCCGCCCGCACCCGGCTGACATGGAACATCCATACCATAAATTCAGCCGCCCGTCACCCGCCGGGCGGAAGCGCTCAGGGCGTGCCCGGCTCCAGCGACAGCAGCGCCTCTTTGCCCGGCTTGTCCTTCCACTCATTGGCGTCGGCCGGCGGGGTGCCCTTGCGGGTGATGTTCGGCCAGCTCTTGGAGAGTTCGCGGTTGCGCTCCAGCCAGGCCATGGCACGGTCGTCGCTATCGGGCAGGATCGCCTCGGCAGGGCATTCCGGCTCGCAGACGCCGCAATCGATGCATTCATCCGGGTTGATGGCCAGGAAGTTCTCGCCGACATAGAAACAGTCGACCGGGCAAACTTCGACGCAATCCATGAATTTGCACTTGATGCAGTTCTCTGTGACCACGTAGGTCATCGGGTACTCCTGAAAGCTCGCGTAAGAATTTTGCTCCCCTATGCGCGTGGGAGGGGAGGGTGGTCAAGGCGGCGGATTAGCCAATCTCCCGATACAGCGCCTGTGCCAGCATCGCGGAGCCTCTGCGTTCAGGCAGGAACAGAATTTCCACCACCTTTACCCCTTGCGGCAACGCCAGGGTCAGCACGTCGCCGGGGCGGAGCTTGGCATGGGGTTTGTCGGTGGGCTGGCGGTTGATGCGCACCCCGCCTTGATCCACCAGCGCCTCCGCCACCGAACGGGTTTTGCAGAAGCGCGCGAAAACCAGGAACTTATCCAGCCGCAGCCAGTCTGTTCCTGGGTCCGTCAAATCAGCGCCGCGCCAGTTTCAGCGCCGCCAGGGCGGCGAAGGGGTTGTCGGCGTCGATCTCCACCGGTTTTTCCGGCTTGGCGTCGCGCTTGGGCTCGCGGTTCGGGCGCGCAGGCTGGGCGGCTTGGGGATTGCGCTGCGGGGCCGCCTGGTGATGGTCCTGCTTGCGCCGGCCCAGCATCGCCGGGGCGGGCGGGCCGTAATATTTCTCGCTCGCCTCGGCCGCGGGGAAGAGGCGGAAGCCCAGCACGTTCAGGGTCGGGCCCAGCTGCTCCGGCTTCAGCCCCATGCGGCTGCCGAGATTGGGCGGCAGCAAAATCTGGCTCTTGCGCATCAGATAATGCAGCTCGCGGGTGACGCGCTCGACCACGTCCAGACGGATCATGATGTCGCCGGCGCGGACCCAGCCCATCGCCAAAGCGAATTCATTGCTCCAATTCTCCGGCATCGGCGCGCAGACCAGGCCGGGTGTGGGCAGCTCGGGCGGGTTGCGGTCGTACCACACGCCCCAGAAGAGGGCGCGCAGACGCGCCGCGCCGGGCTTCAACGCGGCGGGCAGATACATGGCGAAGCGCCCCATATCGATGCCGAATTTCTTCGCCTCCTGGCGCAGCTCCGGGGTGAAGGGCTCGGGCGGCAGCACGCCACCGGACTCAGAGAGACGATGGACGATGCCGCGCAACGGGGCGGGCGGGTTTTCCATGGCCTTGAGCAGCGCGCCCAGGCGCTTCTCGGTCTCCGCCGCCAGCCAGGCGGCCAGACGGGTCCGGATGCGCTCGCGCGCCAGCCCGTCCAGGAATTCCGAATGCAGTACCTCGACGCCGGGCTTGAGGAATATCTCGGTTTTTTTCAGCCGGGCGATCTTCACCCCGTCCCAGACGAAATGCCGGTCGTCCGAGAGGCTGATCGCCTCGTCGGCGGCGGTTTCGGCCGCCAGGATGCGCCTTGGCATCTCCTGGGCCAGCACCCGCCGGGCGGCGCGCAGCAGGATCTTCTTCTCAGGCCCCTGCGTCGCGGGATCAGGATGGAACAGAAAGCCTTCGATGCGGCCGACCTCATGGCCTTCCACGCTCACCAGACCATCCGGTGCCACGATGGCCTGCAGCTCCTCCGCCTCAGCCTCTTCCAAACGTCTCGTCAAATGTGCCGCCCTCTTATCAACAAACCGGGTCATCAATTTCACATGCAGCGTATCGGATAACCGATCCTCGACCGCCCGGGCCCGCATGGCCCATGTGTCGGCATCCTTCATCCAATCCGCCCGCGCCGTTATATAGGCCCAAACGCGCACGTCCGTCAGCCTCTGCATCAACGTATCGATATCGCCGTCCAGACGATCGAGATTTTCGATCTCGCGGGCGACCCAATCCTCCGGCAGATGCTCCTTGGCCAGTAGGTGGGTGAACACCTTGGCGACCAGCTTGACATGGGTATCGGTGGCGAGTTTGCGGAAATCCGGGATCTGGCAGGCTTCCCAGAGCAGGCGGGTGGCGGCGCGGCCCTGGGCGCGGCGCTGGATGTCGCCATCGCGGGTCAGCGCGTCCAGCGTTTGCACATCCGCCGCCTCGTTGCCGCGCACCAGCCCCTGGCGATTTGAGGGCAAAGTGAGGCTGGCCAGCAGCGCCTGCGGGGAGGCGAAATCCAGCGCGCTGTTGCGCCAGAAAATCTGCTCCAGCTTCTCGAATTCGTGGGACTCCACCTGCTCGGCCACCTCTTCCGAGAGAGGCGGGCAATCGGCCGTGGTGCCGAATGTGCCATCGCGCATGCCGCGCCCGGCGCGCCCGGCGATCTGTGCGACTTCCGAGGGGGTGAGCAGGCGGGGCTGGCGGCCATCGAATTTGCGGATGCCGGCGAAGGCGACATGGTTCACATCCATGTTCAGCCCCATGCCGATCGCATCCGTGGCGACCAGGAAATCCACTTCCTTGTCCTGGTAGAGCGCCACCTGGGCGTTGCGGGTGCGCGGGCTGAGCCGCCCCATCACCACCGCGCAGCCGCCGCGCCGGCGGCGCACCGCCTCGGCGATGGCGTAAACTTCGGCGGCGGAGAAGGCGACGATGGCCGAGCGCGGCGGCAGCCGGGAGAGCTTGGCCGCCCCGGCAAAGGTGAGCTGGGAGAGGCGCGGGCGGGTTTCGATTTCCACCCCCGGCACCAGCCGGCGCATCAGCGGCGCAATGGTGTCGGCGCCCAGAAACATCGTCTCTACCAGGCCGCGCGCGTGCAGCAGACGGTCGGTGAAGACATGGCCGCGGTCAGGGTCGGCGCAGAGCTGGATCTCGTCCACCGCCAGGAATTCCACCTTGCGGTCCAGCGGCATCGCTTCCACCGTGCAGGAGAACCAGCGCGCCCCTGGCGGCACGATCTTTTCCTCGCCGGTGATCAGCGCCACGGCCTTGATGCCTTTGGCTTTCACCATGCGGTCGTAATTCTCGCGGGCGAGCAGGCGCAGCGGGAAGCCGATGATGCCGGTGGCGTGGCTGAGCAGACGCTCGATGGCGAGATGCGTCTTGCCGGTGTTGGTGGGGCCGAGCACGGCCTTCACCCGGGGTTGGAAGCCGGACATGAAATTCAAATGACCGTGCGGGCGCGGCTTTGCAAGCGGGGCCGCTCAGCCGCCCTGGGCGCGGGCGAGGATTTCGCGCACCGCCTTGGCGTCGGGCGCCGCCAGCGCCTGGTTGGCCAGTTCCTCGCAGGCGAGCAGGGTGGTGGCGCGGATGGCCTGTTTTACCAGCGGCACGGCGTTGCCATGCATCGAGAACTGGCGCAGCCCGAGCCCGAGCAGTAAAGCGGTGGCTGCCGGACGCGCCGCCAGCTCTCCGCACAGCGAAACCGGCACGCCGCCGGCGGCGGCGAAGCTGGCGGTGAGATGCAGCAGCCGCAGCACAGCGGGCTCCAGCGGATCATAAAGCTTCACCGCGCCGGGCGAGGAGCGGTCGGCCGCCAGCGTGTACATGGTGAGGTCGTTGCTGCCGATGGCGAAGAATTCCGCATGCTTGGCCATCAAAGGCGCGGCCAGGGCGGCGGCGGGGGTTTCCACCATGATGCCGAGTGGCGGCATCGCCTCGGGCAACGCCACCGCCTTGCGCCGCTTCAGCCGCCGCCAGACTCGGCGCATCACCTCGCGCGTGTCGATGATTTCCTGGGCCACCGTCACCATCGGCAGCATGATCCGTACCGGACCGGCAATGGCGGCGCGCATGATGGCGGCGAGCTGGGTTTCCAGCAGATCCTCGAATTGTAGCAAGGCCCGCACCCCGCGCAGCCCCAGCGCCGGATTCGGCTCAGGATGCTCGGGCAGCAGGCGGGAGAGCACGTCGATCTCCTTGTCCGAGCCCCAATCCAGCAGCCTTATGGTCACCGGCTCGCCATCCATCGCCTCGATGATGTCGCGATAGATGCGAAACTGCGTCTCCTCGTCCGGGGCGCTTTCGCGATTCATGAACATGAATTCGGAGCGCAGCAGCCCGATGCCGCGCGCGCCGGACTCGGCGATCATTTTCAGCTCGAAGGGCAGTTCCAGATTGGCCTGCAGCTCGATCTGCACGCCGCAGCGCGTCTGCGCGGGCAGATGCTGCAGCCGGGCCAGGCTGCGCCGCGCACGGGTCTGCGCGGCGAGCTTTTTGCGCGCCGCATCGAAGCTGGCCTTGCTGGGGTTGAGAATGACATCGCCGGTTTCACCATCGATGATGGCAAAGCAGCCGGGGGCGGCCTTGTCCAGCAGCCCTTCGACGCCGAGCACGGCGGGCAGGCCCAGCGCGCGCAGCATCACCGCCGTATGGCCGTCTAGCCCGCCTTCGGCCGTGACGATGCCGGCGAAGCGCGTCGGCTGGATCAAGGCGGCCTCGGCTGGGCGCAGATCCTGGGCGGTGAGGATGCTCCCTTGCGGCAACCCCTCGAAGGAGCGGAAAGGCTGGCGGGTGAGGTTGCGGATCAGCCGGCGGGCCAGCTCCTGCACCTCGTCCGCGCGGCGGGTGCGGCTGGCCTTGTCGCCACCGGCCTGGCTCATGATCAACGCTGCCTGCGCCTCGGCCTCCTCATGGGCGGCGGCCTCGGCGCCAAGTTCGCCCTCCTGGATGCGCGCCTTGATGCCGCGCATCAGCCGCGAGGCGCCCAGCATGTGCAGATACACATCCAGCAGCGGGGCGATTTCGGCCTGGCTGTCCTTGGGCATCGCCGAGAGGCGGGATTTCAGCTTCTGCAGCTGCTTGCGCGAGCGCGCCACCGCGTCTTCCAGCCGTTCCAGCTCGGCCGGGATCGATTCCGGGGCGGGTTTGTCGCGGCAGATCGTGAGCGCCGGTTCCGCCGCCTCATGCAGCGGGCCAATGGCGATGCCGGCGGAAACCGGCTTGCCCTGCAGCCGCTTCTCCTTGGGCGCGGCGGGCTTTTTAGTCGCTTTCATGGAAGCCGGCCTCGATCAGCGCCGTAATGGCGTCGAGCGCTTCCCGGGCGTCGAATCCCTCGGCGGAGAGGGTGACGGAGCTGCCGATTCCAGCCCCCAGCATCATCAGCCCCATGATCGAGCGGGCGGAGACGGATTGCCCGTCCTTCGCCACTTCCACATTGGCGGAATATTGCTCGGCCAGCGTCACCAGCTTGGCGGCGGCGCGCGCATGCAGGCCGCGCCGGTTGACGATGCCGATTTCGGCGGTGATCACGGAGCCGTCCATTTTATTGTTACTCCGCCGCGTTGCAGGTGGCCGCCGGGGCCTGGGGCTGCAGATCATGGCCGTTGCAAATATATTTCTTGCCGGCCGCCTCGGCGATCTGCACCGTCTCGGCCAGGGTCATCTGGCCGCGGATCTTGGCCAGCTTGACCAGCATCGGCAGGTTCACCCCGCCGAGGATTTCGATGTTGGGCTGCGCGCACATCGACATGGCCAGGTTGGAGGGGGTGCCGCCGAACATGTCAGTGAGCAGGATGACGCCGTCGCCATTATCCACCTCGGCGATGCGTTTGGCGATTTCCGCCTTCTGGCCCTCAAACGCCGCATCGGATTCGATGCAGACGGTCGCCAGCTGCGCCTGTTTGCCGACGACATGCTCCATGGCGTCGCGCATGGCCAGGGCCAATGTGCCATGGGTAACGATAACAAGACCGATCATAGGTTCTCGCTCAGCCCTTCCCCGGATCAACCGAGCCTTCGCGCAGGCTGAGAAATTTCGGCGCTTCCCGGTGCGTGACACCGATCCGCCAGCCCGCCTGGGCCAAAGGAATATTCAATTTTTCGACCATATAAACCGATCTATGTTGTCCACCGGTACATCCGACACAGATTGTTGCATATTTCTTTCCTTCCTGCACGAATCTCGGCAGTAAAAATGTGATGAGGTTCAAAACTTTCTCGAAGTATTCCGCAAAATCAGCGTCTTCTTCGATGAATCTCCCAACTTCCGGGTCCAGCCCTGAAAGTGGTTTCAGATGTGGGACGTAATGCGGATTCTTTAAGAAGCGCGCATCGAAGATCAGATCTGCTTCCGGCGGCAGGCCGACGGCGTAGGAGAAGGAGACCAGCGCCACGGTCAGGCCGGGATTGGTGGCGCCGAAGCGGGCCTCCACCAGATTGCGCAGCTTGGGCAGCGGCAAAGCGGAGGTATCCAGCAGCCAGTCGGCGGCGCGGGCGAGTGGGGCGGTGAGCTCGCGCTCCAGTGCGATGCCCTCGGCGATGGCGCCGGTCTGCGCCAGCGGATGGCGGCGGCGGGTTTCGGAATAGCGGCGCAGCAATACGTTATCGCCGGCGGTTGTATAGACGAGGGACGGGTCCAGCCGGTCATGCTGGCGCAGCTGCTTCAGCGCTTCCAGCACGTTTTCCGCCGAGAAGCCGCGCGAGCGCGCATCCACGCCGATGGCGAGATTCTGCTCGGCTTGGCTGGTGAGGGTCTCCAGCGTGTCCAGCGGCGGGTTGTCCACCGTCTCGAAGCCAAGATCTTCCAGCGTTCTCAGCAGAGAGTTTTTGCCTGCGCCCGAAAGACCGGTGACCAGCACCACCTGCAGCTTCTCGGGCGCCGTGCTCATGCCGCGAAGGCGCCTTTATGCTGGCTCACGCGCCCGCACGCGGCTTCCAGCGCGAGGGCGGCGCGCGCCGCAGCGGAGGGAAAAGAGGCATCGAGCGTGATTTCCGGCAGGTCGAGCTGGGCATGGCGGCGCGGGGCCGGCAGGCGCTCCGCCGGCGCCGCGCTGAGGATCACCGCCAGCCGTAGTTTCGCAGGGGCGACGAAGGGGAGATGAAACAGGCCGAGGCCGCGAACTTCCAGCAAACCGGCCAGGCCCGGTGCGGGGCTTGCCATGCCGTCCTCCACGAGGACCTGATCATCCCCGACCAAGGTAAAGCCCTGGTCAATCAGACGCAGCAACAGGTCGGATTTCCCCGCGCCGGATGGCCCGAGGAGCAGCAAAGCGTCGCCGCCCGGCTGGCTTTGCCGGGCGGCACAGGAGGCGTGCAAAAGCATGGTAACGCGACTGTGGCAAAGTTTGGGCAGACGCGAAAGGCTTGACAGATGAGTGCCAAGCCGCCGTAGCCGCGCGAGGTTACTCCTCCGGCGGCTCGTAGCCTGCGGTTTCCAGCATCGCGCGGTCACAGACCTCGACCAGCGCGGCGCGGTCGAAGCCGTTGAAGGCGGTGCGCAGGCAGGCCCCGTAAGCGCCGAGCTGGCCGATTTCGATCCAGTCGCCCTCCGCCACGTCGCCGGGCAGCAGGAAGGGGCCGTGCATCACATCCAGCGAATCACAGCTCGGGCCGAAAAAGCCGAATGGCATGTCCGGGGCGCCGTGGCTGGCGCGGGCGCGCAGCAGGCGGGTGGGGAAGCGAAAGCGCAGCGCCCCGGCATCCGCGAGGGCGCCATAGACGCCATCATTGATGTAGAGCATCTCGCCACGGCGCAGCTGCACCTGCACGACCACGGAGGCGCCGCCACCCACCAGCGCGCGGCCGGGCTCGGCCCAGAGCTTCAGCCAGGGCATCTCCAGCGCGTCATAGGCGGCGTCGATCTCGGCCATGAAGGCGCCGAGGGGGGGCGGGTCCATGTCCGGATAGGCGACCGGGAAGCCGCCGCCGACATCGAGCACATCCACCCGCACGCCGGCGGCGCGGATCACCTCGCCGGCCAGCTGCATGGCATCGCGCCAGGCCAGCGGGTCCAGGCATTGCGAGCCGACATGGAAGGCGAGGCCAAGCTTGCCCGCCAGCGGTCGGGCGGCGCGCAGGAGAGTGATCGCGCTGTCGATATCCGCACCGAATTTCTTTGACAGATTGATGGCGGCACCGGTCTCGGGCAGGCCGAGGCGGATGAACAGGCCGGGCTTGGTTTCGGGCTTGGCGGTCTCCGGACGGTTCAGCTCATCCATGATCTTGGTGAGCTCGCTCTCCGAATCCAGCACGAAATCGCGCACGCTGTGCAGCATCCAGGCTTCGCGGATGGCCGCACGGGATTTCACCGGGTGCATGAAATGAATCTCCGCACCGGGGAAGAGGCGACGGACCAGTTGCACCTCGGAGATGGAGGCGCAGTCGAAATGGCGGACGCCACCATCCCATACGGCGCGCAGAACAGCCGGTTCCGGGTTGCACTTCACGGCATAGAGCACGTCGCCATTGAAGGCGGTGGCGAAGGAGCGGGTGCTGGCGCTGATCACGTTCGGGCGCACGCAATGCAGCGGCTCCTCGGGGCGCAGCGTTTTGACCATCTCATTGACGGTCGGCAGGAGTTTCACGTCGCCACGGAGCGAGATGTGGCGGTGCAACGGGCCCACGGCCGCGCGGTTTTCGATCAGGCTCATAACGGAAAGTCCCCGGCATGCGACGGCAGGCACTATAGGCCCACCAAAAATTGAAGCGAAAGGAAATCCAGGGAGCGGCAGTGGTTAAAAGCCGTCAACGCCTGAATTCAGACGGTTCGATCAGATGCTGGTCTGAGGACTTCGCATCACGATATTCCGCTCTAAAAGCAACATCAAAACTCTCCCAATTGATCCCGGCTTCCGGGGAAACCGACTCTCGACCTACCAGGATGCGTCTCGTCGTTACTGTACCTGGATTGCCAGGTTCGCGGCACGTGCGATGCATCGGACAAACCCCAAGTGGGGTTGAACGAATAATGCTCTAAGCCATTCGGCTCGGCGCGAGTTATGCTATTTTTGCATGCGAACTAGAAAAGACTGGCGGCATTTTGCCGGCCAATGAATCAGGCCACAACGCGCGGCTGCATCGGGTTGGGTGGGGTGGGCAGGTTCTCCTGTACGGACGCGCTCTGGCGATGGTCGATCGCCATATAGCCGCGGCCCCAGTTGGTTTCGATGAAATCATCCACACCCAGCGCCTGCAGTTTCTTGCGGATCTTGCAGATGAATACATCAATAATTTTCGGGTTCGGCTCGTCCAGCCCGCCATAGAGATGATCGAGAATGGCTTCCTTGCTCAGCACCACGCCTTTGCGTAGAGCGAGGATCTCGGCGATCTGATATTCCTTCTTAGTCAGCGTCACCGGCTTGCCGTTGGCGTAGATCTTCTTCGCGTTCATGTTGATCTCAACCTGGCCGATGCGCAGCGCGTTTTCCTGGAGCCCGCGGGAACGGCGCACGAGATTCTGCACCTTGATGAAAACCTCCTCGTGCGACAGCGCGTCGACGATCAAATCATCGGCTCCGGTCTGCAGCACCCGCAGCCGAACGGCCTCGCTCATGCCGCGGGCGACCGCGATGACCGGCGCGCGCACGCGTGCCAGACGCAGCTTGCGAACCAGTTCCAGGTCACCCAGCCTGGTTTCCGACAAGCGCAGCAGAATGGCGTCGTAATCATAAAACTTGACCAGATCGAGAGCCTCCTCCGGATCGCTGGTCTCGTCGACGATGGCCATGCGCGAGCGGAGAAAGGCAGTAAAAAGATCTTTTTTATTCGATATCGTCTCAAAAGAGAGTATCTTCATGGCTGCCTCCGTTGTGTTCGCCGAACGAATACAACCAAGAGGAGTAATCGTCAATAATTTTATTTAATAATCCATCATGCGTGCAAAAAGTAAGACGAAGTTTATAAAATTGTTAACGTCTGGTTGTGTTTCCCAGGCGTTATAGCGGTAATATGATTTATCAAAGGTTTGCGGACGGTCATTTCAGGCGATGCCTGTGCCAAAAAAACAGCCGCCTTGAGGCGGCCGTCATGAAATTGAGGATAAGCCTCAGCGAGATACATGTCTGTCCGATGCGCCAGCGTCAGGATCAAGGCTGGCGTGGCACGCCCGGAAAAAGCCGTAGCGTTCCAGCGGCGCCGCCATGTTTTCCGATATTTACAGGGGGTTGCCGCGGCGGTTGAGGATGTGGATCTGCGCGCTGGCAGTGGTCTGTTGCGGCTGGCATTGCACCAATAAAGCCGCTGCCGTGTTCTGCCAGGCGGGCGGGATGAAGCCCGCTTCAATCTGCGCCTGGGCCTGGGCGACGAGTTCAGGGTGATCGATCCAGGAGCGGATGAGCGCTTCCGCCGCGCTGAGATCACCGGGGTCGAAATAGCCGCAGAAAGGGCCGCCGGCTTCCGGAATGGCCGAGCTGCCGGAGGCCAGGACCGGTTTGCCGTAACAGAGCGATTCCGTCACCGGCAGGCCCCACCCTTCATAGAAGGATGGGTAGAGGGTGAACAGGCAGTGCTGATAGAGCGCCGCGAGCTGGGTTTCACTGGGTTGATCGACGAACAGGATGCGGCCGTCCAGATAGGCGGAATTCTCCAGCTGCTGCATCAGATCCTTGGTCAACCAGCCTTCCTTGCCGGCAAACACCAGGAGGGGCACGCCATTGGCCGGGGGGGTGTGCAGCAATTGCCGCCAGACTCGCAGCATGCCGCCATGATTCTTGCGCGCCTCGATGGTGCCGACCATCAATATGTACGGGTCGGGCAGCGGGCGTGTCAGCCTCGTGCCGATGATCCGCCCGGCGCCGCCGGGCGGCAGGCGTGATTGTGGCGGAACCCGGCGATGGCGCCGCTCCAGGCTGGCTTGCAGATCCGTCAGCGTGTTCTGGGAGATCGCGAAAATGGCATCGGCGCGGGGCACCTGCTCGTCCAGCCAGAGGGAGAAATCCCGTACCATCGATTGGGTACACCATTCCGGAAACAGATCCGGGATCATGTCATGCGCGAACAGGCCAAGGCGCGCCCCTGCGGCGGTCAGGCTGTTGAGAAAGCCCGGTGCGTAGGGGCGCTCCCAGGAGGCGCCGAGATGGATCAGCCAATCGCCAGCACCAAGGGTGATTGGTGGTGTGTCCGGGGCAGGCGAGGGCGTCGTCGTTGGGGGTGTCGGCGCCGTCGGGCTGAGTGTTGCAAAGGCCGCCCGCGCCAGGGCTTTGAGCGCGGCGGTACCGGCCAGGCCTGCCCGATACAGTTCGCCAAGCGGCAGTCGGTAGGCCGGCGGCAGGCGGCGCGCCGCTTGGTATAGGCGTCCGGGTTTCGGTGCTTTGGCGGTGGGCGAGGGTGGTGTCATTTCCGGGGCGGGTGGTTCCTGCTCCGCCGTGGCGCGGATACGTGCTTCCAAAGCCGCGAAATCCACCGCCAGCAGACGGGTGCCGCGCTCATTGCGCCGGCAGAAGCCGATATCGAAGCTGCTGCCTTGGAGTTGGGCGGCGGCGGCGCAGGTTTCGAAGCTGAAGCGCTGGATCCCGGTGGGACGGCGCGCGCTTTGGAAGAAATTGATCAGGTCTTCGACATCGAACCAGATGGTCATTGTTCCGCCCCTCGGATTTGGTTTCACATTAGTATCGTTTTGGTAAATTATCTATCCCAGCTTGTCGTGCGTGCTGACCTATCCGGCCATTGCGCCGGCCATCGCGGCCCGGTAATTTGCCGGTCATGACGAAAAATTTGGCGCGTGGCTTGGTTGTGGCGTTTTGCTTGGGCGGTCTGGCGCAGGCGGCGGAGTTGCCGTCCCGCGCGGCGGGGCTGTGGCAGAGCACAACCAACGTGACCGGCCCGGGCGGCGCGCCGATGGCGAATGCCCAAGGCGTGGTGACGCTGACCTGCGTGGACCCGGCGACTGACCGGAAATTCCTGCTTTCCGGCCAGAGCCGCTGCAGCCAGCTCAGCATCACCGGCTCCGGCGCGGCCTACACGATTTCGGGCACCTGCGTGCAGCCGGCCGGGACCGTGAAGATCCATGAGACGCTGACCTATGACAGCAATAAATCCGTGCAGCTGAAGGCGGATTTCAGCACCAGCTCGGGTGAGATGTCGATGGTCTCCGATCTGCAATGGCAGGGCCCGTGTCCGGCCGGGATGGCGCCGGGGGATGAGGGCAGCATGCGCGACGGCGTCTTCGTCAAAGCGGGCAATATCAACGACCACGCGCCTTGAGCGGACAGGCCGGTCGGGGCTCGTTCAGCCGTCCGGATTTCGGGCGGCTCGGCATCATGGCGGTTCTGGGGTTTTCCTCCGGCCTGCCCTGGGCGCTCTCCGGGCCGACCCTGCGCTACTGGATGTCCGGCGAGCACGTGCCGCTGGGGATGATCGGGCTGACGGCGAATATCGGCTTGGCCTATCTGCTGAAATTCGTCTGGGCGCCGTTTTTCGATGAGGCGAAACCGTTTTTCTTCGGGCGGCGGCGCGGCTGGTTGATCCCGGTGCAGATCGCGCTGGCGCTCGCCATCGCGGCGCTGGCGCTGAGCGATCCGGGGCAGGATATCTGGTTGACGCTGGGGCTGGGGGCGCTGGTGGCGTTTCTCTCCGCCAGCCAGGACATCATCATCGATGCCTGGCGCATCGAGGCGTTTGCGCCGAACCTGCAAGGCGCGGCTTTGGCCTGCGAGGTCTGGGGCTGGCGGGTGGCCTATCAGGTTTCGAATGCCGGGGTGATCGCGCTCTCCATCGGGCTGGGCTGGCATGGGGCGTTCGGGCTGATGGCGGTGCTGGCACTGCTGGGGCCGCTGGCGGTGCTGTTCGCACCGGAGCCGCAAGTGGCGCGGGAGGCGCATCCGGCCGGGCTGGCGTCGCGCTTCACCCAGGCGGTGCGCGAGCCATTGCAGGAGTTTCTCGGCCGGCGCGGGATTGCGGTGATCATCGGCTTCATCGTGCTGTTCCGGCTCGGCGGCGCGCTGGGCGGGACGATGCTGGCCCCCTATTATACCGCTCTGGGGTTCGATCGCGCCCATATCGCGGTGGCGAACGGGCCGTTATCGCTGGTCTGCGGCATTGCCGGCACCGGGTTGGGTGGCTTGCTGGTGATGCGGATCGGCGTCGGGCGGGCGCTGCTGTTCACCGCCTTGCTGCAGGTGGCCGCGCTCTGCCTCTACCCGGTCTTGGGGCTGTATCCGCATTTGCCCTATATTCTGCTGATCATCTCGGCCGTGGAGGCGTTCACCGACGCGTTTTCGGATACCGCCTTCCTCTCTTATCTGTCTGGCCTGTGTCACCCGGAGCATACCGCCACGCAATATGCGCTGCTCTCCTCGCTGGCGCCGCTGGCGCTGCATACCATCGCCGGCGCTTCCGGCTTCCTGGCGGCGCGCACCGGGCTGGTGAGCTTCTTCGTCATCTGCGCCTTCGCGGCATTGCCCGGCATCGCGCTGCTGCTGGTGATTTTGCGCCTCTATCCGCCGAAGGAAACCCGGCTCAAAGCAGTCTGAGCTTGTCGCCGGGGCGGATTTCGCCGCCCTTGGTCACTTCCGCGAAAATCCCCAGCTCGATATGGCCGAAATGGGTCCGCAACTCCTTCACCGGGTTGGCGTCGCGCGCGGCGGTGTCCGGGTTGACCATGGTGGCGGCGCAGCGATCGATGCGCTCCTGCACCACCATCTCCACCTCGCCGATGGCCAAAGTGCGGCCGAGCCAGGTGAATTCCTCCCAGGGTTTGGTACCCTCCAGATAGAGATTGGCGCGGAAGCGGCGGGCCTCGCGCGGGGCGCCGACGGCCTCTTCCAATGCGGCCAGGGAGGCTTTGCCGATCAGGCTGATCACCTGGGTCTTGTGGTCACAGAAACTATGGCCGGGGAAGAAATGGAAGCGTGGCGCCTGGCCCTCGCTGCCATAGCGCGTCTCCTCGCCCAGGAAGGCGGTGAAATAGGCGGTGAGGGCGGCCTGGCCGTCCGGGGTGAGCGGCGAGGCAGTAAGGGGGCCGTCCGGGCCTTCGATATGCAGCATCTTGGTGGCGTCGTCGAAGCGCGTCCGCAGCAAGGCGGCTTTGGGGTTCTTGGCCAGGCACATGAAATTCATCTTGGAGATCCAGGCCGGGTTCGCCTCGTCCAGCACAGCGTCGCCCTGTTTCAGCGCGAAGGCCCGGTCCCAGGGGATGCAGCGCCCTGGCGAGAGCTGGGCGGCGGTCAGAATCTCCGGGGTCAGGCCCTTGACCGGGTAGCGATAGAGTGAAGCGATGTGCATTGAATGACCCCAAAAATCCACTTGAGACAGATCATGGCGTCGCCCATATTGGGTTGGCAAGGTCGCGTTGCCTATTGAGGGGCGGGACCTGAACGTTGCCTGGGATGCAGGGACGATGAAGGAGCAAAAAGATGGATTTTGAGAAATTCACCGAGCGTGCGCGGGGCTTCATACAAGCGGCGCAGACCATCGCGATGCGTGAATATAACCAGCAGATCACGCCAGAGCACCTACTGAAGGCGTTTCTGGACGATGAGGAAGGCGCGGCCAGCGGGCTGGTCCGCATTGCCGGGGGCGATCCGCAGGCGGCCAAGCAGGCGGTGGATGCCGCCGTGGCGAAATTGCCGAAAGTGCAGGGGGCCGGGGCTGGCCAGCCGAATGTGACGCCGGATCTGGTGCGCGTGCTCGATGCCGCCCAGCAGGCGGCGCAGAAGGCGGGCGACAGCTTCGTGGCGCAGGACCGGATGCTGGTGGCGCTGGCCGCAGGCGAGACTGCCGCCGCCCGCGCCTTGAAGACCGCCGGCGTTTCCGCCCAGGCGCTGGAGAAGGCGGTGGCCGATATGCGCAAGGGCCGCAAGGTGGACAGCGCCACGGCCGAGCAGCAATTCGACGCGCTGAAGAAATACGCCAAGGACGTGACCCAACTGGCGCGCGAGCAGAAGCTCGACCCGGTGATCGGCCGCGACGAGGAGATCCGCCGCGCCATCCAGGTGCTGGCACGGCGCACCAAGAACAACCCGGTGCTGATCGGCGAGCCAGGCGTGGGCAAGACCGCCATCGTCGAGGGGCTGGCGCTGCGCATCGTCAATGGCGATGTGCCAGAGAGCCTGCGCAATAAGCGCGTGCTGGCGCTGGATCTCGGCGCGCTGGTGGCGGGTGCGAAATTTCGCGGCGAGTTCGAGGAGCG
Organism: Acidocella facilis ATCC 35904; assembly: GCF_000687875.1. GTDB lineage: Bacteria > Pseudomonadota > Alphaproteobacteria > Acetobacterales > Acetobacteraceae > Acidocella > Acidocella facilis. The sequence goes on from NZ_JHYG01000014.1 coordinate 47,716, forward strand.
GCTGAAAGCCGTGCTGAAGGAGATCGAGTCCGCCGAAGGCGAGATCATCCTGTTCATCGATGAGATGCATACGCTGGTCGGCGCCGGCAAGTCCGATGGCGCGATGGATGCCTCCAACCTGCTCAAGCCTGAGCTGGCCCGCGGCGCGCTGCATTGCGTCGGCGCCACCACGCTCGATGAATATCGCAAATATGTGGAGAAGGACGCCGCCCTGGCGCGGCGCTTCCAGCCGGTGTTCGTAAGTGAGCCGAGTGTTGCCGACACCATCTCCATCCTGCGCGGCATCAAGGAGAAATACGAGCTGCATCATGGCGTGCGCATCGCGGACAACGCTTTGGTTGCCGCCGCGACACTCTCCAACCGCTACATCACCGACCGGTTCCTGCCGGACAAGGCGATCGACCTGGTGGATGAGGCGGCCTCGCGCCTGCGCATGCAGGTGGACAGCAAGCCCGAGGCGCTGGACGAGCTGGACCGCCGGCTGATCCAGCTGAAAATCGAGCGTGAGGCGCTGAAGAAAGAGACCGACCCGGCTTCGCGCGACCGGCTGGAGAAGCTGGAATTCGAGCTGGGCGAGCTGGAAGAGCGCTCCGCCGAGATGACCGCCAAATGGCAGGCCGAGAAGGCGCAGCTCACCGACGTGCAGAAGGTGAAGGAGCAGCTTGAGCAGGCCCGCAACGAGGTGGAGCTGGCGCAGCGTAAGGGGGATCTCGGCAAGGCTTCCGAGCTGCTCTATGGCCGCATCCCCGAGCTGGAGAAGCAGTTGGCTGCCCAGCAGGACGGGCAGATGGTGAATGACGCGGTGACGGAAGATTCCATAGCCGCCGTCGTCTCCCGCTGGACCGGTGTGCCGGTGGAGAAGATGCTGGAGGGCGAGCGCGCCAAGCTCTTGCGCATGGAGGATGATCTGCGCCACCGGGTGGTGGGGCAGGAGGCGGCTTTGGTCGCGGTCTCCAACGCCGTGCGCCGGGCGCGCGCCGGGCTGCAGGACCCGAACCGGCCGATCGGCTCCTTCCTGTTCCTCGGCCCCACCGGTGTCGGCAAGACCGAGCTGACCAAGGCGCTGGCGGAGTTCCTGTTCGACGATGAGCGGGCAATGGTGCGCATCGATATGAGCGAGTTCATGGAGAAGCATGCTGTCTCCCGGCTGATCGGCGCGCCGCCGGGCTATGTCGGCTATGATGAGGGCGGCGTGCTGACCGAGGCGGTGCGGCGGCGGCCTTATCAGGTCGTGTTGTTCGACGAGGTGGAGAAGGCGCATGAGGACGTGTTCAACGTGCTGCTGCAGGTGCTCGATGATGGCCGGCTGACGGACGGCCAGGGGCGCACGGTGGATTTCAAGAACACCATCAACGTGCTGACCTCCAATCTCGGCTCGGACATTCTGGCGGCGCAGACCGAGGGCGAGGATGTGCGCCTGGCCGAAGCCGGGGTGATGGCGCGGGTGCGCGAGCATTTCCGCCCGGAATTCCTCAACCGCCTGGATGAGATCGTGCTGTTCGGCCGGTTGCAGCGTGCGGATATGGGGGCGATTGTCTCGATCCAGCTGAAACGGCTGGAGGCGCTGCTGGCGGAGCGCAATATCCGGCTGGAGCTGGACCAGTCCGCGCGGGATTGGCTGGCCGAGGCGGGGTATGACCCGGTCTACGGTGCGCGACCGCTGAAGCGCGTGATCCAACGCAACCTGCAGAACCCGCTGGCCGGGCTGATCCTGGAAGGGGCGGTGAAGGATGGAGAGAGCGTGAAAGTGTCCGGCTCGCCGGATGGTTTAGTGATCGGCGGTCATCTCGCCGAAGCGGCTTAAGTGCTAGGCTCCCCGGAAGGTTATATTTCCGGGGAGTTTTTATGTCCGACACCGCGCTGCTCGTCATTGACGTTCAAAATATTTACGCCATGCCCGACTCGCCGCTCTGCGTGCCGGGCATCCAGGCGTCGCTGAGTCGGATCAACCAGCTGATCGAGGCATTCGGCGCGGCCGGCAAGCCGGTGATCTATGTACGCCATGTTCACCGCGCGGACGGGCGCGACGCTGGGCGGATGTTTGATTTCGGCGGTACAGCTGAGCCGGTAAGTTTCGTCGAAGATACACCCGAGGCCGATTATGTGGACGGGTTGAAGCAGTTGCCGGCGGCGCTGCATATCACCAAGCACCGCTATTCATGCTTCGAGGGCACCGCGCTGGAGCCCATTCTGCGCAGTCTGAACGTCAGCCACGTGGCGATCTGTGGTTATATGACAAATTTCTGCTGTGAAACCACGGCCCGTGCTGCGCATGACAAGGATTACTTCGTGGATTTCATCGCCGATGCGACGGGGGCGCCGGATCTCGGAGCGGATTACCGCCAGGAGGCGATCATTCAGGCGGTGACCGCGACGCTGGGGGCGGGCTTTGCCCGGATTTTCACGACGCAGGATTATCTCGAAGCTATGCGTTGAACGCATATCTATTTTTTTGAAAGATTTTCCGGGGATTTATACCGCGGGTCGAGAGGGAGGTGAGGGAAAGCCTGGGATTTTCGGGGTTTTCGGGGCTGATGAAGGTGCGTTGACAGTTGCGGTGTGTCGGCGTTAGAAGCCCCTCCACCGACGGGCGCTGCGGACTTGATCTGAGGCGCTTGGACGGGTAGATTGGATGGCCTTGCTACGAACCTTTTGGTTCGCAGGTTGAGATTTTCCTCTCTAGCTCTTTGACAATTGCATAGGCTGGGAAGGGATACGCTGGTGGCGTTTCTGGTTCGGGGTTTACTCCGAGCTGCTGGGTGATTTGTTTCATCTGGGTGATGATATGAGGGACGGGTTAAGTTCTGTTTTTACCTCTGTCGTTTTGGAAGCGTGGCTGGAGTATTTCTTTTGAAATTACGTACAGAAACGCTTCGAATATTCTTGGTCTTAGGACTGAGGAACGACATGTTTGAGCAGGGCTTTTTTCATTTATATTTAGTGCCGGTTAGGCGCTGGGTAGGATGAACTTGAGAGTTTGA
>NZ_JHYG01000015.1 GCF_000687875.1 Acidocella facilis ATCC 35904
TATTCAAAATCCGGCGTATCCGCCAGGGTTTTGAATAGCGCTTCCCAAACGCCCGCATGAGACCAACGCCGGAACCGCGCATGTACCGCCGTCCATTTGCCAAACATCTCCGGCAAATCTCGCCAACGCGCCGCATTGCCAGCCATCCATAAGATCGCATCAACAAAAAGTCGGTTGTCCACCCCGCTTCGGCCAGGGGTGCCAACACGGCCAGGCAAGTGACCCTCAATGCGGTTCCATTGTTCGTCCGTCAGTGTCCGTCTGCTCAAGGCAAGAACCCTCCTCAAGCCTTGAATCAGAAATCACAAACAAAGGGAATCTATGAATGCAGACACGACCTAGGCCGAGCAAATGCCGAGAAAAGCGCGTAGGAATGATAGTCGTCGCAAGACTCCGAACCCGGAGGATCGCCTTTACGGGCAATTGGCTCTGTTCGTCGGTTGGCCTATTGCTCTCATAGGCGCCGTGATGCTGGCTGAAGACTTTGGTGAGATCTTGAGGCGTATAGTTACGTTGAACTCAGACCATCACTGCCAGGCCCGGCGAAGCGCGCAAGCGGGCGATGTCGCGGGCCGGGGGCTCTCCAAAATGGCGGCGATATTCGCGGCTGAACTGCGTCGGGCTTTCATATCCCACGCGGTAGGCGACGGTCGTTACGTCCAGGTCCTGGACCAGCATCAGGCTGCGCGCATCTTGCAGCCTGAGTTGCTTCTGGAATTGCAGCGGCGTTATCGCCGTCACGGCGCGGAAATGCTCATGCAGACTGGAGGGGCTCATGCCGACTTCCGCGGCGAGCCTCTCGATGCTGAACCGTTCGCGGAAATTCTTGCCGATCCAGGCGATCGCCCGGCCAATCTCGGCCACGCGGCCCTGGCTGGCGGTGATGTGGCGCATCCGCGCGCCATCTGGCCCCGCGAGCAGGCGATATAGAATTTCCTGCTCGGCAAGCGGCCCGAGCACGGGCAGCGCGGCCGGATCGTCCAAAAGGCGCAGCAGGCGGAGGGCTGCGTCGAGCAGGGACGCGCTGGCGTCGGAAACGGTCTTGCCCGTCGGCACCGAAGCGGCGCCGGGCGGCAGCGGCACACGCAGGGTCAGGTTTCCCAGCATCACCGGATCGAAATCGAGATACAGGCAGAGATAGGGCTTGTCCGGTCTCGCCTCCACCACATGGCCGAGCGCTGGCAGATCGTAGGTCACGATCCCATAGCGCCCCGGACTATATCGGAATAGGCGCTCGCCCATCGTGACGTCTTTGCGCCCCTGCGCCACAAGACATAGTTGCGGCCGGTAGACATTCGGCATCGGCATCGTCACCGTAGAAGAGCGAACGAGTGTCAGACGCTCCATCGCGGTCGCCTGGAACCCGTCCTGCGAGGTGTGGCGTGCAATGACAGCCGCGATATCAGCCAGCGCTTCCATGGGCTGAGCATCGCATGCACATGCGAGAGCGACAATGCGGAGCCCGGCTTCTGGAGGATTGGGCAAGAAACTCGGCGCATCAGGCTAACCGCTCAGCATCACCACACCTCAAACTATGAGAATAGCCCAAGGGACGGCCGTTTGGGCGCGGATAAATTGGAGCCTGCATGATGAGTGACAAGATAAGCCCACCCGCCGTCGCGCTCGGGACCTGGGCCTGGGGCGATAGCGGCGAGGCCGGGGACGGCTATTTCGGCAGCAGCCTCACGCTGGACGGTCTGGAAGAATTGGTCACGAAGGCGCATGCGTGCGGATTCACCTTCTGGGATACTGCCCGCGTCTACGGCATGGGCCGTGCGGAAACCCGTCTCGGACAGGTTTTGAAGCGCTTCCCCCGCGGCGACTATCAGCTCTCTACGAAGTTTACGCCGCAGGCGGCGGGACGCGATGACGACCCGGTGGCGGAGATGCTGGAGCAGAGCCTGGCCAGCTTGAATACCGATATAATCGACCTCTATTGGATTCATAATCCTGCCGACGTCATGCGGTGGACGCCGCACCTGATTCCTTTGCTGAAGAGTGGAAAGGTCAAACATGTTGGCGTCTCGAATCACAGTTTGGACGATCTAAAGCGCGCCGATCAGATCCTCGGCGAGGCTGGATTCCGGGTCGGAGCCATCCAGAACCATTACAGCCTGCTCTATCGCAACCCCGAACATGCCGGCATCCTGGCGCATTCTCGTACCCTCGGCATTCCCTTCTTTGCCTACATGGTGCTGGAACAGGGCGCCTTGACCGGCCGATATGGTCCGGCGAACCCGCTGCCAACAGGCAGCAGGCGGGCGGAAATTTATAATGGCATGCTGTCTCGGGTGGAAGCGCTGACGGATAAGCTCACCTCCATCGGCAAGACGCATAATGCAGTGGCCGCCGAAATCGCGGTCGCCTGGGCCATCGCCAAGGGGGCCGTTCCGATCATTGGCGTAACCAAGCCTCAGCATGTCGGGGGCCTGGTCAGAGCCCGCGACATTGCGCTTACCGGTGAGGAGATCGCAGATCTGGAGGCCGTGGCCGACGCTGCCCAAGTGAACACACGAGGCTGGTGGGAAAAGGAAATGTGATGAGCAGCCCTGCTGCAGAAGAATTCTTCGCACTCACATCCATGAAGCGTTTTTGCCAAACCAATCGGCGAGAAACGCAATCAGCCGGCGCAGCTTTGCGGGGACGAGCGATGCTGATGGATAGACGACATGAATATCAAGGCTTTCGGTCGTGTAGTCCGGCAAGAGCTGCTCCAGCCGGTTCGTCTGGAGATATTCGGAAAAGACGAAAGCCGGCCCATAAACAATGCCCGCTCCCGCGAGAGCGGCGTTCAAAAGAATATCCATGTTATCCGCGGCAATCTTTGCCGTCCCGGAAATCTTGCTGGTTATGCCGTTATGATCGGTAAAACACCAATCGCCAATCGTGGTGGCGCGGCTAAAGGCGAGGCGGTCAAAATTCCGCAAATCAGCAGGGTTTTGCGGGCGCCCTTTTTTGGCGATGTAAGAGGGCGAGGCGCAGGCTAGCATGTTTGTGCGCGCGAGTTTTCGCGCGACGAGGCTTGAATCCGCAAGGCTGCCGATCCGGATCGCCAGATCAAACCCGCCGGCGACAAGATCGGTGATCTGGTCGGTCAAACTCAGCTCAATTCTTAAGCCAGGATACTGCCCGATGAAGGCCGCCAGGGGCGCGCCCAAATGCCGCGGGCCAAAGCTGGCGGGGGCTGCGATACGCAACAGGCCACGCGGCTCGTCCTGTAATTGCTGGGCGGCGTTGTCGGCGTCTTCCAGGGATTCCAAAATCTTGCGGCTGCGATGGTAATAATCCTCGCCAGCCTCGGTCATATGCAGCTTTCGCGTCGTGCGGTGGAGGAGCCGCACCCCGAGCGCCGCCTCCAGGGCGGACACATGCTTGCCCGCCATGGCCGGCGTCACCCCAAGTGCGCGCCCCGCCGCGGCCAAGCTGCCCTGCTCAACGGTCGTGACAAAAACTGAGAGGCTTAACAGCCGGTCCATGTTGATTCGATCACCTTATTATCGAGTGTAGCTCACTATAACGGGATTATCGTTTAAATGGGATACTCTTATCGTCCTGGCCAGATTTCATGCATAGAAAGGACATCGACATGCTGGTCTCCGCGAACGGTATCACGCTCCACGCCGAAACGGCGGGATATGGTGATTTGGCGCTGGTATTTCTTCCCTATTTCGGCGGCACGGCGCGCAGCTGGGCGCCCGTCATTGAGGCGCTGCCTGGTTGGGTTCGCAGCATCGCGCTGGATCTGCGGGGGTGGGGCGGTTCAGACCGGCCGGATACAGGCTATGATATCGCGACATTGGCGGATGACGTGCAGGCCGCCATCTCAGCGTTAGGGTTGCGGCGTTACATCCTGGTCGGCCACTCCATGGGAGGAAAAATAGCCCAGCTGCTGGCCTCGCGCCGCCCTGCGGGGCTTGAGGGGCTGGTGCTGGTGGCGCCTTCGCCCGCGCAAGGCAAAATACTTTCCGATGCCGAACGCGAAGGCATGGCGGGGGCGTATAATAGTGCCGAGGCCATCTCCTGGACGATCGACAACATCCTGGCTGGATCAAAGCTGAAGCCGGAATGGCGCGCGCAGATCATCGCCGACAGCTTAAGCGGCAGCGCCGCGGCGAAAGCATTCTGGCCGGCTTGCGCCATTGCCGAGGATGTCAGCGCCGAGCTGCAATCGATCAATGTCCCGGTTCTGGTTTTGGGCGGTGAATTTGACAGGGTGGACAGCGTCGAGATGTTGCGGACAATCGTGCTTCCGGCATTGCCCGCCGCGAAATTCAAAATCATAGCCGGGGTCGGACATCTCATTCCTTATGAAGCGCCTGAAGCGTTGGCGCGGCTGCTTCGTGCTTATATTTCCGAATTGAAACTTGGCGAGCCGAAGCTGACCTTGCAGCCGGAAGATTTCGCCAGCAGGTTTGATCAGGCATTTTGTAGAGGAGACCTGGATGGGTTGATGGCGCTCTTTTGCCAGGATGCCATGATGCGCATGACTGACGGTACGCTCGTCAACGGCGCCACAGCCTTGCGTAAAGCCCTTGGCGACCTCATTGCAACGGCACCGAAGCTGCGTAACAGCATCCGCCGGATGATTGTAAATCAGAAGACCGCCTTGTTGCTGCTCGACTGGGAGCTGTGTATCGCACAACCGGGTGGACAAGACATCGTCCAGCGAGGGACCGCGACGCAGATATTGGAGTGCTGTCCCGATGGACATTGGCGCTTACTGATTTCCAATCCTTTAGGGATTGCATGACCAGCCCACATATGAAATGGCGCGCTGATACGGAATTCAGAGCGGCCGGCGCCGGGCCGTTCCCGCCTGCAGGCGGGGATAGAACACGCTCACCGCCAGGCCGCAAATGACCAGCAGGGCCGCGCCCAGCTTCCAGGCCGGCATCGGCTCGTGCAGCCATAAAACCGCGCTGCCCATGCCAAAAACCGGCACCAGCAGCGCCATCGGGGTAATGGTGGCCGAGGGGTAGCGGGCGAGCAGCATGCCCCAGCAGGCATAGCCGAACCAGCTATTGCCGACGGCTTGCCAGATCAGCGCCGCCCAGCCGCCCAGCGTGGCGTGGCTGACGGCATGGGCCATCGCCGTCGGGCCTTCGGTGAGCAGGGACAGGCCCAGCAGCGGCGGCGCCGAAAACAGGCTGCTCCAGGCCACGTAGGCGAGAAAATTATCCGGCCGTCCTTCGCGGGAGACGATATTGCCGCTGGCCCAGCAGCTGGCCGCCATCAGCACCAGGGCCAGGCCAAGAGGCGTGGTGTGGCCATTCACATGCGCCGCGATCACCAGAATGCCGGCGATGGCCAGCAGGCAGGCGACAATCTGAAAGCCGCGCAGCCGTTCGCCATTGCGCAGCATCGCCAGGAAGATGGTGATGAACACCTGCACCTGGATGACCAGCGAGGCCAGGCCGGGCGAGATATGCCCGCTCAGCGCCAGAAACAGCAACCCGAACTGGCCGGTGCCGATCAGCAGCCCGTAGGCGGCGAGGTTGCGCCAGCTTACATTGGGGCGGGGCAGCAGAAACACCAGCGGCAAGGCGGCGAGGGTGAAGCGCAGCCCGGCGAAGAGGAAGGGCGGAAACTGCTCCAGCCCCAGCCGCGCGACGACGAAATTGCTGCCCCAGATCGCCATCACCGCCAGGGCCAGCAGGGCATGCCGCAGGCTGAGTGTCGTATGGTGCATCCGCAATCCCCCCGTTGAAGCCGTTTTGCGCGTCGGCATGTGGATTTAGCGCAGGTTCGGCGGGCAGGGGGAATGGGACCGCGCGCAGAGCTCGCCTGCGCGCGGCGCGAGATCCTGATGTCAGGGGCGCAGGCACCGCAAACGGAATTGCAGGATGCCTGGCCGCCGCGGGGCCGCGATGATGGCCAGCCTACGCCCGCGCGGGTCGTTCCGGCCTGCCGACAAATCCCCGCCCCCGGGCATGGTGATATCATAATGAAGGTGATAGCATCGCCCCGCCCAGCCTTGCGGCTGTGCAACATTTGGGGAAATGTTCGGAATCAGGCATTGCGGGCCAAGCCGGGCCCCGCGCGGCCGGGCTGGAGGCGGTCTCGCCGTTTCCGGGACGACAGGAACGGATGGGTGGGTCATGGGCGGAGAGTTAGATTTTTTAACGATCACGACGCCGTTGCCGGATGCGAGCTTCGGGATCGCCGCCGTCAATGGCAGCGAGCGCCTGAGCCGGCCCTTCCAATATACTGTCCAGCTGCATTCCGGCAGCGCGCTGCTGGATGCGAACAGCCTGCTCGACAAGGCGGTGACGGTGAGCATCGCGGCGCCGGATGGCGGCGCGGCCAGCCGCTACATCTCCGGCCTGGTCAATGCGGTGCGGCAATTGCCCTCGCAATCCACCACGCTGTGGCAATATGAAATCAGCGTCGTGCCGAAGCTCTGGTTCCTGAGCCAGACCATGGATTGCCGCTTCTATCAGAAGCAATCGGTGCTCGACATCGTCAAATATGTGCTGGGCAAATTCAGCGTCGCGGTCAGCGACAAGACCAGCGGCAGCTTTCCCGTCCGCGATTATGTGGTGCAATTCAACGAATCCTATCTGCATTTCATCCAGCGGCTGATGGAAGATGCCGGGATTTTCTATTTCTTCACCCATAGCGAGGGCGCCCACACGATGGTGCTGGCCAACGCCAACACCGCCTTCGCGGATATTGCCGCGCCGCAGATCTATCTCGATGAGACCCATGGCGGGTTCGGTGTGCTGAATAGCTGGCACCGGATGGACCGCACGGTGATGGGCAGCGTGCGCCGGGATGATTATAATCCGGTGACGGATACGCTCGCCCCCGGCGCGATCACCGGCACCGAGAGCACGGTGCTGCAGGCCTCCGCCGCTTCGCAGCGCACCCATTATGGCTGGCCGGCGGTGCGCGATGCCACCAGCAACGCCAAAACCCTGGCCAAGACCCATATGCTGGCGGCGGAAGCCGGGGCGCAGCTTTATACCGGCTCCGGCCAGGTCGCGGATTTCATCGCCGGCGGCAAATTCACTTTGATGAACGATCCCACCACGGGGGCCGGCACGGAATATGTGATCCAGTCGCTCGGGCTGCATGTGGTGGACAGCAAGGCCGGCGGCCAGGGCGGCCACCGCGCCTCGATTTCCGCCAGCATCGTCGCCTTCCCCTCCAAGACGACCTACCAGGACGAACCCGCCTATGCCGCGCCGGTGATGGCCGGGATGTACAGCGCCATCGTCATCGGGCCGAAGGGCGAGGAAATCTACACGGATGATCTCGGCCGCATCCAGGTGCAGTTCCCCTTCGACCATGAGGGCGACATCACCACCGATAAAACCCTCTGGGTGCGGGTGATGCAGGGCTGGTCCGGGAATAACTGGGGCAGCCAGTATATTCCGCGCATCGGCATGGAGGTGGTGGTCTCCTTCCTGGAAGGCGATGTGAACCGCCCGGTGGTGGTGGGCTGCTTGTTCAACGGCAATAACAAGCCGGTTTTCGCCGCTTCCGAGAAGAACAAGAGCGGCCTGCGCACGCGCTCCACCATGCAGGGCGGCACCGCGAATTTCAGCGAATTCTCCATCGACGATACCAAGGGCAGCGAGGCCGTGTATCTGCATGCGGAGAAGGACCTCAATATCGAGGTCGAGAACGACCGCAACGTCACCGTCACCAAGGACGAGACGGTGAAGATCGACGGCAAGAAGACCGACACGGTGAAGCAGGATTTCACCACCACCGTCTCCGAGGGCAATAAATCCACCACGGTGAGCCAGGGCAATGAATCGCTGGATGTCAGCGTCGGGACCATCACCCATAAGGCCGGGCAGTCGATCACGCTGAAGGTCGGGGGCAACTCGATCGTCATCGATACCAGCTCGATCACCCTCACCGTCGGCCCCAGCTCGGTGAAGCTCACCGCTTCCGAGGTGGATGTGAAGGGCATTCAGGTGAATGTCACCGGCCAGGCGCAGACGGCGGTGAAGGGGGCGATCGTGCAAGTCTCCGGGGATGGGATGCTGGAGCTCAAGGGCGGCATCACCATGATCAATTCGTGACGCGGGGAGGGCACATAAAATGAGTGCTGCGACGCAGAGCAAATTATCCGCCGCCGCCCTGCCGGTGGTGCTGCAGCGCGCGGATCTGCAGGGGCCGGCGCTGGCCAGCGTGGACGGGTTGGAGAGCGTGGAGGCCGTGGTCGCCGCCCTGGCCCAGGCCGGGTTCGGCATTGAGGCGACGCGGGTGCTGGCCCATGCCCTGCCCAAGCGCGAGGCGGTCTGGTGGGCCTGCATGTGCGCCCTGCACACTGCCCCGGCGGCGCTGCCGGAGCCGGACCGCAAGGCGCGTGAGCAGGCCGAGGGCTGGGTGCGCCAGCAGGGCATGACGCAAGCCCGGGCGGCGATGGATGAAGCCCGGCGCGCCGGCTTTCAAAGCCCCGAGGCCTGGGCCGGGGTGGCGGCGTTCTGGAGCGGGGACTCGCTGGCGCCGCCGGAGGCGCCGGCGGTGACGCCGCCGCCGCATCTCACCGGCATTGCGGTGGCGGGGGCGCTGGCCCTGGCCTCGGTGCGCGGCGATGCCGCCCGGCAGCCGCAGCGCCTGGCGATGTTCCTGCAATCCGCCCGCGATATCGCCGCCGGCGGTCCGGGCCGCCTGCCGCCGGAGGCGCCATGACCCTGACCCTTTCCATTCTGCGCTGCCCGGATGCGGTGCCGCCCGAGACCAAGCAGCTCTCCGGCGGGGAATTCCGCATCGGCCGGGGGGCTGATAATGACTGGATCATGCCGGATCCTGACCGGCTGCTCTCCAAGCGCCATTGCGTCATCGCCTTTCGCAATGGCGGCTGGGCGATCGCGGATATCAGCACCAACGGCACCTTTCTGAACCACGAGCCCGAGCCGATCGGCAATGGTCAGATCCGCGCGCTGCGCGACGGCGACCGGATCCGTTTCGGCGCCTATGAGATCGAGGCCAGGGTCGAGGACGGGCAGGGATTCGGGGCGTCCAACTTTGGGGCGTCCAGCTTCGGCAAGGCCAGCTCGCCCTTCGATGATCCGTTCGGTGGCGATGTGTTCGCGCCACCACCACCGCCGCCCGCCAACAGCTTCACCAGCGCCGCCTTCGGCCCGAATGACCCGCTCTTTGGCGGCCCGCCGCAGCCCCCGTCGGTGCAGATGCCCGACCGGTTCGACCCGCTGGCCGGGCCGGAGAGCGATTTCCTCGGCGCACCGACCCAGCCGGACCATACCCCCTCCTTCAGCGACGCCTTCCGCCCGCCCGCCGCCCGGCAGATGCTGCCGGAGGATGATGATTGGGACCTCTCGCCGCTGCCCGGCCAGCAGCCAGCCCGGCCGGCGGCACCTCCGGCCTTCACGCCGCCGCCCCAGGCGCCGGTGCCGGAGTCCTGGGCGTCCACCCCGTCCCCGTTCGAGGCAACGCCCCCTGCCGCGCCGCCTTCCATGCCGCCGCCGCTGCCACCGCGCCCGGCGCCTGAGGCCGCCAACCCTTTTGCCGAGCCGGCGGATCATCGCCCGCCACAAGCTGCGCCAGCCGCGCTGCCGGAGCCCCCCCGCGCGGCGGCGCCGATGCCGACCTCGCCTGTCACGGCCCAGGCGCCCGCGCCGGGTGGTGACGCGTTGATGGCGGCCTTCCTGCGCGGCGCCGGGCTGGAGGGTAGCACTCCAGCCAACCCCGAGGCGCTGATGCAGGCGCTGGGCGCCACCTTCCGGGCTGTCGTCTCAGGCATCCGCCAGGCTTTGATCGCGCGCGCCACCATCAAGGGCGAATTCCGCATCGAGCAGACGATGATCCGCGCCCGTGGCAACAACCCGCTGAAATTCTCCGCCGATGACGATGACGCGCTGACCGCCCTACTGGGCCTCGGCCGGCGGGTGGATATGGGCCCGGATGCGGCGGTGAACGATGCGCTGCGCGATATGCGCCTGCATGAGCTGGCCACCATGGCGGCGATGCAGGATGCGGTGCGCGCCTTGCTGGCCCAGCTCGACCCGGCGAAATTGCAGGTGGAAGGCGGCATGGCGTTGCTGCCGGCGCAGAAAAAGGCCCGTGCCTTCGAGGCCTATGAGAAACTTCACGAAACCATCACCCGCGCGCTGGCTGATGATTTCGACAGCGTGTTCGGCAAATCCTTCGCCCGCGCCTATGAAACCGCCTTGCGGGAGGTTTCGGCCCGCGACCCCGGACCAGGAGAGATGTCATGAAACGTTCGGCTTTCCTCGCCGCCTGCCTGGTGCTCGCCGGCTGCGCCGCGCCGCCGCCCCCGCCGCCGGTGCTGACGCTGAATATCGCAGGATCCGCCGGGCAGAATCCCGATCCCGCCGGTCAGGGCACGGCGGTGGCGGTGCGGGTCTATCAGCTCGCCGCCAGCGGCAAGTTCCAGGCGGCGGATGTCTATACCCTCACCGGCAATGAAACTGCGGCGCTGGGGACGGAGGCGCTGGGCGGTTCCGCGCAATATATCGTTTCACCCGGCCAGAAGCTGACGGAAACGATCAATCTGACGCCGGGGACGACCACGCTCGGCGTCGCGGTGCTGTTCCGGGACATCAATCATTCCACCTGGAAACTCACCGCCCCGGTTGCCGCGCATGGGCCAACCGTGCTGACACTGCATATAAACGGGCTGACCGCATCCCTTGGCGGATGATGCGCAAGCCGTAATAATGGCGCGGCGCCTCCGGGTGCGGTGTTTGGGAGATTTGAAGATTATGCGAGCCGCTTCGTGAGCTGGACCAACCGCGTCATCTGGCAGGAGGGCATGTTCCTCCGCTCCCAGCATTTCCAGCAGCAGGATCGCTGGTTGGAAGCAACGTTGCGCGGCCGTGTCGCGGCGCTGCGGTCGCATGGCTGGGGCCTGACCCAGATGATGCTGGACCGCGATCTGCTCGGCACCGGGCGTTTCGCCCTCTCCAGCGCCGCCGGCTTGTTCGAGGACGGCACGCCCTTCAGCCTGCCCGGCGAGGCGGACCACCCCGCCCCGTTCGAGGTGCCGGAAAATACCCGCGGCGTGCTGATCCATCTGGCGCTGCCAGTGCAGCAGGCCGGCGCGGTGGAGATTGCCGCCGCCGATGGCAGCGCCGAGGGCCGCTACAAGGCGCAAAGTTTTGAGGCCTACGACACCCATTCCGCCTCGCCGCAGGCGGCGGAATTGCTGATCGGCCGGCTGAAGCTGCGCTACCTGCTGGATAGCGATGACCGCGCCGGCTATCTCTGCATTCCCGTCGCGCGGATCATGGAGGTTTCATCCGACAAGCGTGTGACGCTGGATGAGAACTGGCTGCCCCCCGCTCTGGCCTGCCACGCGGTGCCGGGCCTCTCCGGGCTGGTCACCGAATTCGCCGGCATGATCAACCAGCGTGGCGAGGCGCTGGCGGCGCGGGTGAATGCGTCGGGTGCGCGCGGTGTCGCCGAGGTGGCGGATTTCATGCTGCTGCAGGCACTCAATCGCTGGCAGGCTTTGCTGCAGCATTGGGCCGATGCCGCGAATATCCATCCCGAGACGCTCTATACCGCCTATGTGCAGATGGCCGCCGAATTCGCCACCTTCACCGAGGGGCAGCGCCGCCCGAACAAATATCCCGGCTATCGGCATGAGGATCTGCAACGTTCCTTCGCCCCGGTGATCGCGGATCTGCGCCGCGCGCTCTCCTCCGTGATTGAGACCAACGCCACGGCGATCCCGCTGCAGGAGCGCCGGCACGGCGTGCATGTCGGCCCGATCAATGACCGCAATATTCTGCGCGCGGCGAATTTCGTGCTGACGGTGCAGGCCGATGTGCCGACCGAGACGATGCGCCGCCTCTTCCCCGCCCAGGTGAAAATCGGCGCGGTGGAGCATATTCGCGAGCTGGTGAATGTGGCGCTGCCCGGCATCGCCGTGCGCCCGCTGCCCGTCGCCCCCCGGCAGATCCCGTTCTATGCCGGTGGCTCTTATTTCGAGCTGGACCGCAACAGCCCGCATTGGCAGCAGATGCAGACCTCGGGCGGCTTCGCGATCCATGTCTCCGGAGAATTTCCTGGCCTGCGCATGGAGCTTTGGGCCATCAAAGGGTGAGCGCGCGAAGCGCTGAGGGAGAGAGACGATGAGCGATAATCCGTTCTCCGAGCCGGACGATTCAGACCGCACCGTGATCCGCCCGATCCCGGGCGGCAAGCGCCCGGCCACAACGCCGCCCGCCCAGCCCGCGCCGTTCGACAGCCCTTTCGGCGGCGCGCCCGCCGCCCCCGGCTACAGCGCCCCCGCCGCCACCTTGCCGGCGGATGCGCCGGAGACGATCTCCATGGGCGGCGCGCCGCTGATCGCCGCCGCCGCCCCCTTGCTGCAATTGCTGGCGCGGCTGCGCAACACGCTGCAGGCGCCTGATTCCGGGGATCTGCGCGAGCGCGCCGTGCGCGAAATCCGCCGCTTCGAGGAAACCGCCCGGGCGCGCAATATTCCGATGGAGCAGCTGCGCCCGGCGCATTACGCCCTCTGCGCCAGCCTGGATGACGTGGTGCTGGCGACCCCCTGGGGTAGCCAGGGGGCCTGGGCGCAGCGTTCGCTGGTCTCCACCTTCCATCAGGAGGTCCGCTCCGGCGAGCGCTTCTTCGACGTGATGGCGCAGATCCGCCAAAATCCTGGCAATTTCCTGCCGGTTCTGGAATTGATGTATTTCTGCCTGTCGCTTGGCTATATGGGCCGCTACCGGCTCTCCCCGCGCGGCCCGGCCGAGATCGACCGGCTGCGCGAGGAAACCTACGCGGTGCTGCGCCGGCAAAACCCGCCGGGAGATCCGGCGCTCTCCCCGCATTGGCAAGGTGTTGCGGCGGGCTATAAGCCGCGCCGTTTCGGCGTGCCGGTCTGGGTGGTCGCTATCGTGGCGCTGGGTGTGCTGGGGCTGGTTTATGCCGGCTGCCTGTTTTCGCTTTCCGGCAAGTCGGACGCCGCCTTCCAGGCGCAGGTGAGCGCGCCGCTGCCGCAAATGCCGCAGATCGTCCGCGCCCAGCCGGTGGTCGCCCCGGCCGAGCCCGCGCCCATCGGCCCGACGATCCTGGACCGTCTCTCCGGCTTCCTGCAGCCTGAAATCGCCGCCGGCAAGGTGAGCGTGCTGGGCACCACCCATCAGCCGATCGTGCGCATCAACAATCAGGGCCTGTTCGGCTCCGGCAGCGCCACGGTGGAAGATACCGATGTGCCGCTGCTGCGGAAAATCGGCCAGGCGCTGGCAAAGGAAACCGGCACGGTCGTCGTCACCGGCTATACCGACAACCAGCCGATCCACACGCTGCAATTCCCCTCCAACTTCGTGCTCTCGCAATCGCGCGCGCAGGCGGCGGCGGCGATTTTGGACCAGACCATCGGCGACCAGAGCCGGATCACCGCGAAAGGCATGGGCGATTCCGACCCTGTCGCCAGCAACGCCAGCGCGGCGGGGCGCGCGCAGAACCGGCGCATCGAAATCGTGCTGAACCACCCTTCGGGAAACTGACATCGCCATGAAAAAAATTCTCGGCTTTCTGGCGTCGCGCTGGGTTTTGAGCTTCGTCGCCGCCTTGGTGCTGGCGGCTCTGGTGTGGTTCTTCGCGCCCTTCATTCACGCTTTAGCCGGCCTCATCGTCCGGCTGGTCATCATTCTGGTCATTCTGCTGGTCTGGCTCGGCGCCAATCTGCTCCTGGACCGGCGGCGCAAGACACGTGACGCGGCTTTGGCCGCCGGGGTCGCGGATGCCGGGGCGGCCACGCAGGACAAGGCGGCGGCGGAAGAGCTGGCGGCGCTGAGCGAGAAGCTGAAAAAATCCCTCGCCTTGCTGCGCAAGGCCAGCGGCTCGCGCGGCTATCTCTATGAGCAACCCTGGTACGTCATCATCGGCCCGCCAGGGGCCGGCAAGACCACAGCACTTCTGAATGCCGGGCTGAAATTCCCGCTGGCGGCGGAGTTGGGGCAGGGGGCGGTGGCCGGTGTCGGCGGCACCCGGCTTTGCGACTGGTGGTTCACCGAGCAGGCGGTGCTGATCGACACCGCCGGGCGCTACACCACCCAGGATTCCAACGCTGCCACCGACAAAGCCGGTTGGGAGGGCTTCCTCGACCTGCTCAAGCGCACCCGCCAGCGCCAGGCGCTGAACGGCGTGGTGGTGGCGATCTCGCTGGCCGACATCGCCGCCGCGCCGCGTGAGGAGCGCCTGGCCCATGCCCGCGCCATCCGCAGCCGCATCAAGGAACTCACCGCCCGGCTGGATTTGAAGCTGCCGGTCTATGCGCTGCTGACCAAGGCGGATCTGCTCGCCGGCTTCACCGAGTTTTTCGACGATCTCGACCAGGAAAAGCGCGCCCAGGTCTGGGGCACCACCTTCCCGGCACAAAACACCAATGCGGTGGCGCAGTTCGATGCCGAGTTCAAGCTGCTGGTGCAGCGCCTGGATGAACGGCTGATCGATCTGCTGCAGCGCGAGCGCAGCCCGGAGCGCCGCGCCCTCATCGCCGGCTTCCCCACCCAGGTGGCGAGCCTGGAAGCTCCGCTGAACGAGTTCCTGGCCGAGGCCTTTGGCGGCTCGGCTTTGGACCCCGCCCCCTATCTGCGCGGTGTCTATTTCACCTCCGGCACCCAGGAAGGCACGCCGATCGACCGGCTGACCGGCGCGCTCACCCGCGCCTTCGGCATCGATCAGCGCCGCGCCCCCTCGCTGCGCGCCGCCTCCGGCCGCAGCTATTTCCTCTCCCGCCTGCTGCAGCAGGTGATTTTCGGCGAGGCGATGCTGGCCGGGCAGAATCCGGCCCAGCGCCGCCGGCGCCTCCTGCTGCAAGCGGCGGGCTATGGCGCTGTTGGCATCGTGTTTCTGGGGCTGCTCGGCGGGTTCCTGCTCAGCCGCGCCCATAACCAGGCGGCGATTGCCGCCAGCGACCAGGCGGTGGCCAATTACCAGCAGGCGGCCAAGAGCCTGCAGCTCGATCCGGTTCAGGATTCCAACCTGCAAACCGTGCTGCCCTTGCTGGATGCCGCCCGCGCCATGCCCTTCGGCGCTGGCGACACGACGGATCACGGCGCGATGGGGCTGGGGCTGAATCAGGCGCCCAAGCTCAGCGCCGGCGCCAACACGCTCTACACCAACGCGCTGGATAACATCCTGCTGCCGCGGCTGATCCTGCAGCTGGAAGCGGAAATGCGCGGCGGCTTCGACAAGCCGGAATTCCTCTACCAAGCCACACGCGTCTATCTGATGCTGGGCGGGCAGGGGCCGATGGACAAAAACCTCGTCGAAGCCTGGATGAAGCTGGATTGGCAGCGCCTTTATCCAGGCATCGCCAACCAGGATGCGCGCGAGGATCTGATGCAGCATCTGGTGGTGATGCTGAACGCCCCGCTGCCGCAGGTGCCGTTGGATGGCGCGCTGGTGGAAGCCGCCCGCGCCACCTTCAGCCGGGTCTCGGTGGCGGAGCGCGTCTATTCGCGCATCCGCGACTCTCAGGCCGCCGCCGCCGTGCCCGCCTGGGTGCCGGCGACGGCGATGGGGGCGGCCGGCGTGCCGCTCTTCACCCGCGCCTCCGGCAAGCCGCTCACCGAGGGCGTGCCCGGTTTCTACACGCTGAAAGGCTTCCAGCTGGTGCTGCTGCCGGCCCTCACCCACGCCACCAAGGATGTCGCGGATGAGAGCTGGGTGCTCGGGCCCGGCCAGCAGGTCGATCCGTCCAGTCCGGACATGCAGAATCTGGAGCAGAACGTCATCAAGCTCTACGAGGCCGATTACGAGGCGCAATGGAACGCGATGCTGGGCGATCTGAACCTGAAGCCGGCCACCAATATCGGCCAGGCGGTGCAGACGCTCTACATCCTCGGCTCCCCGCAATCGCCGATGCAGCGTCTGCTGGCCAGCATCACCACGCAGTTGCAGCTCTCCAAGGGCGTCGAACCGCCGAAGCCGGCCGCGACCTCGAAGATCCCCGGTGCGGCGGCGTTGAATGCGGATGCCACGGCGCTGCAAGGGCTGATGGGCGCGGCCACGGCCAGCGGCGGTCCCGCCCTTGGGTCCGAGGTGGATAATTACTACGCGCCGCTGATCAATTATGTCGGGGGCGGCGCCGGCTCGCCGATGAGCCTCACGCTCAACCTCATCAACGGGCTGCAACAGCAATTGGCGGCATTGGCCGCCGCCGCGCCCGGCACCGCCCCGGCGGCCCCGGCGGCGGGCGGCGACCCGGCCAGCCTGCTGCAAGGTGAGGCGGCAACCGACCCGCAGCCCGTTTCGCGCTGGCTGCAGGCGCTGGTGGTCAATGCCAATGGTCTGCGCGGCGGCAGTGCGGCCAAGGCGGCGGCGGCGGCGTTCAACGGGGCCGCCGGGCCGGGCCAGCTCTGCCAGCAGGCGGTGGCCGGGCGCTACCCGTTCGTGCCCGCCTCCTCCTCGGACATCCCGTTGGGTGATTTCGCGCATCTCTTCGCCCCCAACGGGCTACTGGACAGCTTCTTCACCCAGCAGGTGCAGCCTTTCGTCGACATGTCCGGCCGGACCTGGCGGGTGCAGGCGGTGAATGGCGTCACCCCGCCGATCAGCCAGGGCGCCCTGGCGGAGTTCCAGCGCGCGGAGACGATCAAGCAGCTCTTTTTCGCCGCCGGCGCCACCCCGTCCGTGCAGTTCAGCCTCAGCCCGACCGCGCTCGATGCCGGCGCGGCGCAGGCGGTGCTGCAGCTGGGGGCGGTGAATGTCTCCTACGCCCATGGCCCGCAAGTGCCGACGATGATCTCCTGGCCCGGTGCCGATGGCATGCAGACGGCGCGGCTGATCATCACCCCGGTCGGCGGCGGCAACCCGGTGGAGCTGGATGCCTCCGGCCCCTGGGCGTTGTTCCATCTGTTCAGCCAGGGCACGCTGGCCCAGGCCGGATCGTCGGACCAGTACACGCTCACCTTTTCCGCCGGCGGGCATAGTGTGAGCTACAGCATCGGCGCCAACTCCGTGCTCAACCCCTTCGCTCCCGGCATGCTGGCGGATTTCCGCTGCCCCAGCCTGCAGGGATGAGCATGTTCCAACCCGCTCTGACCGGGTTTTTCGGCAAGCTGCCGGCGCGCGGGGATTTCCTGCGCGCCGGGCTGCCGGAAGATGCGGTCGAGCCGCTCGATCTCTGGTGCCGGGACTGCCTGACCCAATCGCGTGCCGATCTCGGCGCGGCCTGGGAGCCGGCCTGGATGAGCGCGCCGATCTGGTATTTCTTCCTCCCTAACGGCGCCTGCGGGGCGCGGGCGATGCTGGGGGTGTGGCTGCCGAGCATGGACAAGGCCGGGCGGCATTACCCCTTCATTCTGGCCGCGCTGGCGGATGATCCGGCCGCATTGGGGCAAGGCGGCGCCTGGCTGGCGCTGGCGCAAGCCGAAGGGCTGGCCGGGGTGGTTGACGATAAGCCGCACGAAGCGATCGCCGCTGGCCTGGCCGCGCCGGTGGAAGACGTAGCCCTGCCGCCGATTGGCTGGTGGACCGAAGGCAGCCCGCTGGTGCGGCCTTGCCGTTTCGAAATGCCGGGGCTGTTGCCCGCCGCGACCCATGCCGGCGCCATGCTGCGCGATCTTCAGCCCCATGATCCTCAGCCCGCGGAGGGGCTCAATTGATGCCACGTTCCTGGGCGCAGACGGATGTCGGCGCGGTTCGCAAACATAACGAGGATAATCTGCTCGCCCGGCCGGAGCTGGGGCTCTGGGTGGTGGCAGATGGTGCCGGCGGCCATGCCTCGGGTGAGGTCGCCTCGGGCATGATCGTCGAGGCGCTCTCCCGCCTGCCCGCTGACCTGAGTGCGAGCGAGCTGCTCTCGGGCATTCGCGTCACCATCACCCAGGTGCATGATGCTTTGCGCGCGGAAGCCGCCCGGCGCGGCGGCGATGTGATGATCGCCTCGACCTTTGTCGGGCTGATGATCCGCGATCGCCATTTCGCCTGCCTCTGGGCCGGTGATTCCCGCGCCTATCTGCTGCGCGGTGGCGTGCTGCAACAGATCACCCGCGACCATTCGCTGGTGCAGGAGCTGGTGGAGGCCGGCACGCTGCGCCCGGAAGATGCGGAGAAACACCCGCACGCCAATATCATCACCCGTGCGGTGGGGGCGGATGACGAGGTGCTGGAGCTGGACAAGGTGATCGGCCAGATCCAGCCCGGCGACCGCTTCCTGCTCTGCAGCGACGGCTTGAGCAAAACCCTCAGCGAGCCGGAACTCCAAAGCCTGCTCGGCGCCCCGGAAGGCGTGCCGCCGACGGAACTGCTGATTGCCGCTGCCCTGGCGCACCGGGTGAATGATAATGTAACGGCGGTGGTGGTGGAGGTTTAGGGTGTTGGAAAAAGTACCGAAATGAGCGTCACCTATATTTGCGCTCAATTCAACTCATTGCCATAAAACCGGATGAGCTTGAGCTGGCCAAAATGCGGGGCCCTCCAAGTAGTGCATATTCTTGTTTGCATTTATTGGAATAATTGCGGCCGATCATTGTCCCTAAGAACACTTCCGCTACAAACTCTTTCTTTGTTCCCGCCGCATATTGGCTAACCTCACCAGCGCATACAGCGCAGCCTTTCCAACGATCCTTCGTAGAAGGCTTAAAAAACTGTTCGACTCCAACGTTATGAGCGTGCAGGGTATGCCCGATTTCGTGGATGGTGACTTTGGTCTCCGGCGCAAAGTTGTTCGTGGGTTGAGCGGAGATTCCGCTTCCACTACCACCTTTCGTCGCCGCCATGCCGAGGGTAACCCAGCAAACCGGCCGTCCAAGCGGATCAAAATGAAAAGCGCGGTTCTGTGCTTCGTAAGTATTCGTAACGTAGAAACGTGTGTCGGTGGGTAGAGAGAAGCCTTTTGAGGTGATCAATGAAACAGCTTGGTGAACGGCCAGCTTTTTTTGGCCGGCATTACCGTCGCCCAAATCTTCATACACCGTATATGTGGCGCCGTTGCGATTATATTTCGTGGGACGGAACGTCTTAACGCGAGCAATGGCGCTGAAGAATGCGGAAACTTCGAGCTTTGCCGTTTCGAGAGCAGTAGCCAAGATTGCCTCCTTCGCTCGCAGCGCGGTGGGGCCAGTGCTGACACAGCACTGGCCGTCGTGATCAGGACAGCTTCTGCAGCCCCAGATCGTAGGTGACCGGGAAGGGCGAGCCGGCGGTGCCGTCGGCCTTCTGCGGGGTGAACTTCACTTCGATCTTGGTGAAGTTGAAGGAGACGCTCTCGCTCGGCCGGTCGCCGCCGGAAGAGAGGCTGTAGCCGCTGATCATCGTGTCGGTCAGGGTGACCTCCAAATAAACGACAGCGCCGTTGCCGTCGGTGCGGGTGAAGGAGATTACCAGCTTCGCCTTGCCGCCGCTGCTCAGCGCCTCTTTCAGCAGGCCACCGGAGGCATTGTCCAGCATCTTGGTGACGGTGATTTCGGAAACGCTCGGCGAGCTCGCCTCACGGTTGCCCGACGAACCGGTCGGCGAGCCGACGCCACGGCCGACTCCCCACTGGAAGCTGTTGACCTCGATCTGCTTGTCGAAGCCCTGGGTGGTGACGTCACCATCCACCGTCGGGTTGGTATATTTGATGTAAATCGCCATGTCGTGCTCCTGTTATGGAAAAGAGAGTCTTTAGCTGAGCGCGTAGGAGAATGATCCCTCCGGCCCGATCCCGACCGAGATGTTTGCAATCCCCTCGCCCGCGGCCATGCGGGCCAGAACCTCGGCGGAGAGTTCCGGCAACAGGCTGCGCGAGAGAATATTTTCTACATTGCGCGCGCCCGAGGAGGATTCCTTGCACCGCGCGGCGATGGTTTCCACCAGCTCCGGCGCGTAGGTGAACGAGGCCTTGTAGGCTTCCTTCACGCGTTTCTGAATCTTGTTGAGCTGCAGCCGCACGATCTGACGGATCACCTCGTCGGAGAGCGGGAAATACGGCACCAGCGTCACCCGGCCGAGGAAGGCCGGCTTGAAATATTTCATCAGCTCCGGGCGCAGCGCCTCGGCCAGCCCGGCCGCATCCGGCGCGGTCTCCGGATCAGCGAAGAGCTTCTCGATCAGATCGGTGCCGGCATTCGAGGTCATGATGATGACGGTGTTCTTGAAGTCGATATCCCGGCCTTCGCCGTCCTTCATGTTGCCCTTGTCGAACACCTGGAAGAATACATCCTGCACGCCAGGATGCGCCTTCTCCATCTCGTCGAGCAAAATCACCGAATAAGGCCGCCGGCGCACCGCCTCCGTGAGGATACCGCCCTCGCCATACCCGACATAGCCGGGCGGGCTGCCCATCAACAGCGAGACCTTATGTTCTTCCTTGAACTCGGTCATGTTGATGGTGGTCATGTTCTGCTCGCCGCCATAGAGCAGATTGGCCAGGGTCAGCGCGGTCTCGGTCTTGCCGGTGCCGGAGGTGCCAACCATCATGAACACGCCGATCGGCTTGCGTGGATCGGTCAGCTTGGCGCGGCTGGTACGGATTGCCTGCGCCACCGCCTCCATCGCATGCGGCTGGCCGACGACGCGCTCTTCCATCGCCTGTTTCAGGTTCAACACGGTGTTGATCTCGTCGGACTGCATGCGCCCGGCGGGAATACCGGTCCAGCTCTCGACGATCTCCGCCACCGCCTGGCCATCCACCACCGGGAAGATCAGCGGCGTCTCGCCCTGCAATGTCCGCAAATCTTCATGCAGCTTGTTGAGCTGCGCCCTCAGCGCGGCCTTGTCCTCGGTGTTTTCCGCATCCTCGATCTTGGCGCGCACGGCGCCGATCTCGGTCGCCAGCGTCTTTTCCTCGGCGAAACGGGTCTGCAAAGCCGCCAGCGCCGCTTCCAGCCCGGCCTTCTCCTCGGCCAGCTCGGCGATGCGCGCCTCATGCGCGCCGCCCGCCGCCATCTCGCGCTCCAGGATCGACACTTCGGTATCGATCAGCTCGATACGCCGTTGTTTGTCCTCGATCGGCGCCGGAATCGCGGCCTGGCTCATCGCCACCCGCGCGCAAGCGGTATCGATCAGGCTGATCGCCTTGTCCGGCAGCTGCCGGCTCGGGATGAAGCGCGCCGAGAGCCGCACCGCTTCGGAAATCGCCTCGTCCAGAATGCGGGTTTTGTGATGCCGCTCCAGTGTCGCGGTGAGGCCGCGGATCATCGCGATCGCCATCGGCTCGGAGGGCTCTTCTACCTTCACCACCTGGAAACGCCGCGTCAGCGCCGCATCCTTCTCGAAATATTTCTTGTACTCGGCCCAGGTGGTGGCGGCGACGGTGCGCAGCTCGCCGCGCGCCAGCGCCGGCTTCAGCAAATTTGCGGCATCGTTCTGCCCGGCCTGGCCGCCGGCACCGATCAGCGTATGCGCTTCGTCGATGAACAGGATGATCGGCTTCGGGCTGGCCTTGACCTCGTCGATGACAGATTTGAGACGCTGCTCAAACTCGCCCTTCATGCCCGCACCGGCCTGCAGCAGCGCCAGATCCAGCGTGCGCAGCGTCACATCTTTCATCGCCTCCGGCACATCGCCGGCGGCGATCTTCAACGCCAGCCCTTCAACCACGGCGGTTTTGCCAACGCCGGCCTCGCCGGTGAGGATCGGGTTATTCTGCCGGCGGCGGGTGAGAATATCGATCGCCTGCCGGATCTCGAAATCGCGGCCCAGGATCGGGTCGATCTTGCCCTTCCGGGCGCGGTCGGTGAGGTCGTAAGTATAAAGATCGAGCGCGCCGCTGCCAGCGGGGCGGGGCACGCCGTTTTCATCCGCCACCGGGGCGGCGCCATCGGCGGCCAGCGGGGTGCTGGCTTCGATGCTGCCGGCGGTGATGGTGGCCAGGTCGCGCTTCAGCACATCCGGCTGAATTTTCAGCAGCTGGCTGGAGGCCTCGCGCGCGCGCCGGGCCAGGGTTTCATCCGAGAGCAGCGCCAGCAGCACATGGCCCGAGCGCACCCGCGAGAGCCCCTGTTCGATGGAGGCGAGCAGCCAGGCCTGCTTGGCGGTATCCACCACATCCGGCGCCAGGCCAGGGGCGCGGGAATTGCCGGTTTTCAGCCTGTCCAGCGCCTTGTTGAGATCGGCCATGAAACGACCGTGATCAATCTCATATTGCCGGAAGATTGCGGCGATATCGGTATCCGTGCCGTCGGCCAGTTTCACCAGCCAATGTTCGATTTCGACATTGTAATGGGTGCGGGACATTGTCAGCCCGGCAGCGGCTTCCAGCGCGCGGCGGCAATGCTCATCCAGGCGACCGATTAACGACCGGAGGTCAAGTGTGACCAAAGCGTCCCCCTCCAAGAAGGTCTCGCGTCCAATGAAGCGTTCACCAGGAGGGTAAACGCCGATCCGACACGCCCATACCGAAACAAAGCGCATCTTACGGTGCGCTAATTTAACAATATTTCGTTAGCTTGAGTTACCGTTAATGTCCAGCTAATACAAGCAGGGGAAGGCCGGTTCGTTGATGCAATTTTGATGATATCGCGTCACCAGCCGAACTACCTCGATGAATAATGCAACAGCGTCGCCATGGTCGATGGCGATAGGGCGGGGAAGAGGGCAGATTCGTGGCGATTGAAGGCTTGGATCTCGAAAGCTTGCTGGCGCCGATCAGCGATGATGAGCCCGCCGGAACGGATGTCCGCAGCGATTTCTCGCCGACCTCGCCTTACTTCCGGCTGCGCGACGCGCGCGCCGATGCCCGCGCCGCCGAACGCGCGGCGGATGCCAATCCGGGCGAGGTGGCATCGCCGGAAGGCTGGCGCCAGGTGCGCGCCCTGGCTGTCGAAATTCTCAGCACCCAGGCCAAGGATCTGGAAGCGGCGGCGTGGCTGACCGAGGCG
Source organism: Acidocella facilis ATCC 35904 (assembly GCF_000687875.1). Taxonomy (GTDB): domain Bacteria; phylum Pseudomonadota; class Alphaproteobacteria; order Acetobacterales; family Acetobacteraceae; genus Acidocella; species Acidocella facilis. Next base: position 22,770 of record NZ_JHYG01000015.1, read on the forward strand.
CTGGTGCGCAGTCATGGTTTGGCAGGGCTGGCCTTCGGCGCCAGCCTGCTGGGCGGGCTGGCGGAGCGGTACTGGGAGCATCTGTTCCCGATGCCGGACGAAGACGGCATGGAAACCCGCGTCGCCCCGGTGACCGGCCTGAATGGCGAGGGCGGCGAGGGCACGCTCAGCCAGCCTTTGCAGAAATTGCCGTTGTTCAAGGACCCGAACGGCGAAATGGTGATGTTCTTCCAGTATCAGCAATCGGCTGAGCTGGAAGCGATCGCCGACGCCAAGCGTGTCGAGGCGCGCATTGCCGCCGGCGTGGTGCCCTACGATACGATGCGCGCCGCCGCCCGCGCCGCCAGCCCCGGCGCTTATGTTGCGTTGCGACGCGATTTGGAGGAGGCGCGTCTGGCCTGGCGCGGCATGGGCGATATCTTCGACCGGCTAGCCGGGCATGATGCCCCACCCACCGGCCGCATCGCCGAAGCCCTGAACCAGATCAACGATTTCGTGACGCGTTATGCGCCGCTGGAGGCGGCGAGCGCGGCGGTGGCGGATGAGCCGGAGGCGGCGTCGGACGAGGCCGGGGCGCAGGCGGCGCAGGCTGGTCCCGGCAAGCCGAAACGTTTGGCCAACCGCGAGGATGCTCTTGCAACCTTGGCTGAAATCGCCGAGTATTTCCGCCGCACGGAACCGCAATCGCCGCTGGCTTACACGATCGATGAAGCCATCCGGCGTGGCCGTCTCACCTGGCCCGAACTCATCGCCGAGCTGGTGCGGGACGATCAGGTGCGCAACAGCATTTTGACCAGCCTTGGCCTGAAAACCGATCAATAAACGTCTAAAAAGACTTTCCTTTGAGTTTATCCAGCGCGGCCGCAGACGATTTAAAGCCTCTTTCACAACACCGCTTTGCATTGTCATGAACCGCAAGCCTTTCGGGAGACCTAGAAGATGAGTGGCAGCGTACACAGCAAACTGAACCGGGTCCGCAAACCGCGCGTTCACATTACCTATGAAGTCGAGACCGACGGCGCCGAAATCCAGCGCGAGCTGCCCTTCGTGGTCGGCGTGATGGGGGATTTCTCCGGCGATCCAACGCAGCCGCTGCGCCCGATGGCCGAGCGCAAATTCACCCAGATCGACCGTGACAATTTCAACGACATCATGTCCCGCATGTCGCCGGGCCTGAACATGAAGGTCGAGAACACGCTGGCCGACGATGGCAGCGAGATGGCGGTCAATCTGAAATTCAACTCGATGGATGATTTCGACCCGGCCCGCGTCGTCGACCAGGTGCCAGCGCTGAAATCCCTGCTGGAGACGCGCAACAAGCTGCGCGACCTGCTGAGCAAGGCGGACCGTTCCGAGGAGTTGGAGACGCTGCTGGAGCAGGTGCTGCAGAACGATGCCGAGCTGAAGGGGCTGTCCAGCCAGCTCGGCCTCGACAAGAAGGAGGGCTGATCCATGTCCGAGACCCAATCCAGCCCGCAAGGCGGCACCGGCGCCACCAGCGAAGGCGTCAGCTTCCTCGATCAGGTTGTCACCGCCACTAAGCAGACCGAACCGGACCGCGCCCAGGATCTGGTCAAGACGCTGGTCGAGCAGGCCCTGGCCGGCACCGTCACCTTCGACAAGAACCTGACCCGCACGATCGACAAGGCGATCGCCGCGATCGATCAGAAAATGTCGAAGCAGCTCAACGCCATCATGCATCATGAAAAATTCACCAAACTGGAAGGCAGCTGGCGTGGCCTGAATCATCTGGTGATGAACTCGGAGACCGGCACCGGTCTGAAGATCCGCGTTCTCAACATGACCAAGCGCGAGCTGAACCGCGACCTGACCAAGGCGGTGGAGTTCGATCAGAGCCAGCTCTTCAAGAAAATCTACGAGAACGAGTTCGGCACCCCGGGCGGCGAGCCCTATGGCGCGCTGATCGGCGATTATGAATGGACCAACCATCCGGACGATATCGAATCGCTGCGTCTGGTCTCCAACGTCGCCGCCGCCTCCTTCGCGCCCTTCATCTCCGCCGCCGGTGCCGGCATGTTCGGCTTCGATGACTGGACCGAGCTGACCAAGCCGCGCGATCTGGCGAAGATTTTCGACACCGCCGAATATACCAAATGGCGTGGCTTCCGCGATACCGAGGATGCGCGCTTCGTCTCGCTGGTGATGCCGCGCGTGCTGGCCCGCGTGCCCTATGGCGCTGCGACCAAGCCGGTCGAGGATTTCGCCTATGAGGAAGCGCCTTATGATGCCACCGGCGCCGCCCAGGCGCTGAATCACAAGGATTATTGCTGGATGAACGCCGCCTACGCGATGGGCGTGCGGATGACCAATTCCTTCGCGGAATCCGGCTTCTGCGTCGCCATTCGCGGTGCCGAGGGCGGCGGCAAGGTCGATAACCTGCCCACCCACATCTTCCAGTCCGACGATGGCGACATGGACGGCAAATGCCCGACCGAGGTCGGCATCACCGACCGGCGCGAGTTCGAGCTTTCCAATCTCGGCTTTCTGCCACTCTGCCACTACAAGAATACGGATTATGCCGTGTTCTTCGGCGGCCAGACGGTGCAGAAGCCGAAGAAATATGACCGCCCGGACGCCACCGCCAATGCCGCGATCTCGGCGCGCCTGCCCTACATCATGGCAACCGGCCGTTTCGCGCATTTCCTCAAGGTGATGGCGCGCGACAAAATCGGCAGCTTCATGGAAGCCAATGAGTGCGAGCGCTGGCTGAATCGCTGGATCACCAACTACGTGTCCGACAACCCGGATGCCGGGCCGGAGACCAAGGCGAAATATCCGCTGCGCGAGGCCAAGGTCGAGGTGAAGGAAATTCCGGGTAAGCCGGGCTCCTATAACGCCGTTGCCTATCTGCGCCCCTGGCTGCAGATGGAAGAGCTGACGACCAGCATGCGCATGGTCGCCCGCATTCCGCAGAAGGCCTGATCCCGGACCGCCGCGCCCGAACCGGGCGCGGCGCACGGGCGTGTGTGATGACGGGGGATGAGGAAGATCCGGACGCGACGATCGTCTGGAGGCCCGCCAGCCGGCGCCTCCCGCCCACGCCTGCGCCCGAACCAGCGCCTGACCCAACGCTGCCCGAGATGCGGACTGACGAGGCTGAGCCCGTCCCCGAACCGGCCCAACTTGACCCCCCAGAGCCTGCCCCCGTGCTGCCGCCTTTGCGCGATGCGGTGCTGAACGGCCGGTTTTTCGGCGCGGCCAATGCCGAGGCCGCCACCCGCCTGGCGGAAATGCTCGCCGGCCAAAGCTCCCCCCTCTCCACCTGGTTCGGCGCCGATGCGAAAACCCTGATCCATGATCGCGCGGCGCTGGCGGCACGGCTGGACCATGACATCGCCCAGCTGGATGCGATGATCGCCGCGCAGCTCGACGAAATCCTGCATCACCCCCGGCTGCGCCGGCTGGAGGGGAGCTGGCGCGGCCTCGCCTGGCTGGCCGCGCGCCTGCCGCTCTCCGGCCGGGTGAAACTGCGCGTGCTCTCCGCCGGCTGGGGCGAGATCTGCCGGGATCTGGAGCGCGCCGCCGCGTTCGATCAGAGCCAGCTCTTCCGCCGTATCTATGAGGATGAATTCGGCATCGCCGGCGGCGAGCCCTACGGGCTCCTGGTCGCGGATTACGAGGTCCGCCACCGCCCCGGCCCGGGCGCCATCACCGATGATGTCACCGCTCTCTCCTCGCTCGCCGCCGTTGCCGCCGCCGCCTTCGCGCCGCTGGTCATCGGCGCCGCCCCGGCTCTGTTCGGGGTGGACGAGTTTTCCGAGCTCAGCGGTGTGGCTGATCCCGCCTCCAGCATGGCCTCGGCCGAGTATCAGCGCTGGAAGCGCCTGGGCATGCTGGATGATTCGCGCTTTCTCGCGGTCACCCTGCCGCGCCTGCTGATGCGCCTGCCCTGGGCGGAAACGCTCGCCCGCCATCGCGGTTTTCGCTATCAGGAGCGGCTGCGTGACGGCACCGGCCGCGTTTCCAGCACGGCGGGCTATCTGGTCGCGGCCTGCGTCATCCGCGCCTTCGAAACCTTCTCCTGGCCCGCCGATATCCGCGGCTACGACATTGACCGTCTCGGCGGCGGCGTCATCGAGGATCTGCCCGAGCCCTGGTTCTCCACCGACCCCGCCGATGGCTTCGGCCGCCCGGCCCCGGATGTGATGCTGACCGACCGGCAGGAGCGGGCTTTGGTCGCCGCCGGGCTGCTGCCGATCTGCGCGCTACCCTATGGCGGCGAGGCGCTGATCGGCGCCGCGCGCAGCCTGCAGACGCCCACCACCAACTATATCGGCGCCAATGCCGGTGTTGCCGCCGCCAATGCCCGGCTCTCCGCACAGTTCAACAGCGTCATCTGCGTCGCCCGCTTCGCGCATTATGTGAAGATCATGGGCCGCGAGATGACCGGCTCCTTCAAAACCGGTCCCGAAATTCAGCGCCGCCTGCATGACTGGCTGATGCGCTACACCAATTCCAACACCTCCGCCGGGCCGGAGACGATGGCGCGCTACCCGCTGCGCGATGCCAGCGTGAAGGTGGAAGAGGTGCCGGGCAAGCCCGGCGTGTTCACCTGCGCCATCCATCTGCAGCCGCATTTCCAGCTGGACGATGTCGCCGTCTCCTTCCGGCTGATGACCGAGCTGGCCGCCCCCGGCCAATCATGACCCACCCAATTTCTGAAATGGAATCACGCACATGGTAGAGACCGCCCTTCAGGCCGCCGATCTGTTCCGCGCCGGCCGCCTGGCCGATGCGCTGGCCGCCGCCAATGCCGAGGTGAAGGCTGCCCCCACCGATCTCGGCCGCCGCGTGCTGCTGGCTGAGCTGCTGCTGTTCTCCGGCAATCTGGAACGCGCCGACGTGATCCTGGATGCCGCCGGCCAGCTCGACCCCTCGGTTGCCGTCGTCGTCTCGGAATTCCGCCAGCTGCTGCGTGCCGAGACCGCGCGGCGCCAGCTCTACCGCGATGGCCGGGTGCCGGAGCTGCTGGGGGATCTGGAGCCGACCGGCCAGGCCTCGATGAAGGTGCTGGTGGCGCTGCGCGAGGGCAATCTGGCCGAAGCCGCCGCCGCCGCGCAGGAGGCCGAGGCGCTGCGCCCGCGCATCACCGGCACCGTCAACGGCCAGAGCGTCGATGATTTCCGCGACGCGGATGACCTGATCCCCGGCTATATCGAAACCCTGACCACCACCGGCAAATATTTCTGGATCCCGGTCTCGCGCATCGAGAGCCTGGAATTCCACCCGCCCAAGCGCCCGCGCGACCTCGCCTGGCGCCGCTGCTCGATGAGCGTGACCGCCGGGCCGGATGGCGATGTCTATATCCCCGCCCTCTATTTCACCGCCGAGGACACGGATGACGCCCACCGCCTCGGCCGCGCCACCAGCTGGAGCGAGGGCGAAGGCCCGGTGCGCGGCATCGGCCAGCGTGTGTTCCTGGCCGGGGAAGAGGATCTGACGATCATGCAGCTCGACGCGCTGAGCTTCCAGCCGGCCGCATGAGCGACGACACGCTCAGCCGCGGCGCCAACGCCAATCTCTTCATCGAGCGGATGCGCGATTCCGGCGCGCGGGTGAAGCTCTCGGTGCTGGACCGGCTGCTCGACGATGCCCCGGAGATGGAGCGCGACCGCCCGCTCTCCGCCACCGAGGCGCTGAGCGTGCTGCGCCGCGCGGTGCGGCGGGATCTGGAGGCGCTGCTGAATGGCCGCCGCCGCCTCGCCTCGGTGCCTTCAGGGCTCAACGAGCTGGCCAATTCCTCCTTCACCTTCGGCCTGCCGGATTTCACCGCTGGCGCGATGCAGGAGGATGGCGCGCGCGAGACGCTGCGCCGCGAGATCGAGCGCAGCATCCGCCAGTTCGAGCCACGGCTGATCCAGGTGGCGGTGAAGCTGGTGCCGGCGAAGGAGGAAACCAGCACCACGCTGCATTTCCGCATCGACGCGCTGCTGCAGGCGGACCCGGCCCCCGAGCCGATCAGTTTCGAGACATTGGTGAACGCCGCCACCACCGACATCGCGGTCGCCGGAGGCGAGATTGGCTGATACGCTGCTGCCCTATTTCAACCAGGAGCTGGCGGCCATCCGCCAGCTCGCGGCGGAATTCGCCCAGGCGCACCCCAAGGTCGCCGGCCGGCTGCGGCTGAGCCCGGACACGGTGGACGACCCGCATGTGGCGCGGCTGCTGGATGGTGTCGCCTTCCTCTCCGCCCGCGCCCAGGCGCGGCTGGATGATGAATTCCCGGAACTCACCGACACGCTGCTGGATATTCTCTATCCGCACTACCTCGCGCCGTTCCCCTCCTGCGCCATCACCCAGTTCAGCGCCAAGCCGGACCTCGCCGCCCAGGTGGAGGTTCCCGCCGGGTTCGAGCTGGAGACCGAAGCCGTGCGCGGCCAGAGCTGCCGCTATCGCACCACCAGCCCGCTCACCCTCTGGCCGGTGAAGCTGGAGAGTGCCCGCCTCACCGGTCTGCCCTTCACCGCACCGGTCAACCAGCTTGCCAATGGCGCGGTGGCGGTGCTGCGGCTGGTCTTCACCACGCTGAACCCGGATGTGAAATTCAGCCAGCTCGGCATGGATAGGCTGCGCCTGTTCCTGCGCGGCGGCCAGGCGGCGGCATTGCAACTCTACGAGCTGCTGGCCGCGCATACGCTGGGCGTCGCGCTGGCGGATACGCCGGGGGATCTCTCGCCAGTGCTGCTGCCGGCCAGTGCCGTGCAGGAGGTCGGCTTCGCGCCGGAGGAGGCGCTGCTGCCCTGGCCGGCGCGCAGCTTCGAAGGCTTCCGCCTGCTCAGCGAATATTTCGCCTTTCCGCAAAAATTCATGTTCCTGGACCTCGCCGGGCTCGGCGCCAAGACGCTGGTGCAGGACAGCAACCGGCTGGAGGTGTTTCTCTATCTCGACCGGACCTCGGCCGAGCTGGAGCGCGGGGTCGATGCCAATATGTTCGCGCTCGGCTGCACGCCGATGGTCAATCTCTTCGCGCAGCGTTGCGAGCCGGTGGCGCTGGACCATACCACCACCGAATATCGCGTGCTGCCGGATGCCAGGCGCGCCAGCGTCACCGAGATCTGGAGTGTCTCCAGCGTGCGCGAGGTGCGCCAGGACGGCACCAGCCGGCCCTTCCTGCCCTTCTACCGGCTCAGCCGTAACGAGGCCTCGGCGCCAGGCGAGGGCGGGTCCTATCTCGTCGCGCGGCGGGACGGGCCGGCCGCCCTTGGCGGCACGGACAGTTTCATCTCGCTGTTCGATGCCGGCTTCGACCCCGAGGCGAAGCTGGACAGCGTGCTCTCCGTCGAGGCGCTCTGCCTCAACCGGGACCTCCCGGCCGATCTGCCCTTCGGCGGCGGCAGGCCGGGGCTGAAGGCCTTGCAGCCCCATACCGGGATCGCGGCGATGGCCTGCGTCACCCCGCCGACGCCGACGCTGCGCCCGGAGCGGCGGGCGCGCAAAGCCTGGCGGCTGATCTCGCACCTCTCGCTCGGCCATCTCTCCGTCACCGGCGGCGCGGAAGGGGCGGCGGCGCTGAAGGAAATCTTGCGCCTGTATGATCTGCGCGAAACCGCCGATACCCGCGCCGCGATCGAGGCTCTGCTCGCCGTCACCGCCCGCCCCGGCACGGCGCGCGTCCCCGGCGCGCGGCTGGGGGCCTTCTGCCGGGGGCTGGATGTGGAGCTGGAATTCGACCAGCGCGCCTTCCAGGGCTCCGGCCTCTATCTGCTGAGCGCGGTGCTGGCGCGCTTCCTGGCGCTGCATGCCAGCATCAACTCTTTCGTGCGCACATCCGTGCGGCTGCGCGGCAAGCCGGAGCCGGAGCTGCGCTTTCCGCCCCGCGCCGGGGCCAAGGTGCTGCTCTAGACGATGGCGCCGAAATCCCCGCTCGAACGCCTGGCCGCCACCCCGCATCTGTTCCGCTTCGATGCGGCGGTGCGGCTGTTGCGCCTGGCCGCCCGCACCCGGCACAAGGATGACGCGGTGCGCTTCGCCGCGCCGCCGAGCCTGGCCCAGCCGGTCGCCGAGGTGCTGGAGGCGCAGGCGCCCTCGGGTGGCCGTCGCGCCCGGCTGGTCAGCACCCTGATCGGGCTGATCGGCCCCTCGGCCGAGATGCCGCGCTGGTACACCGAGCTGCTGGCCCAGGCCAACCGGCAGAAATCCCGCGCCGTGCTGGATTTTTTCGATCTGCTGGCGCAGCGCCTGATCTCTGGCTTCGCCCTGGCCGGCGCCAAATACCGGCTGCCGCGCTCGGCCGAGCAGGCGGCGCAGGCCGGGGTGGAGGAGCCGATCGGCGCCGGGCTGCTCGCCTTCACCGGCTTCGGCACGCCGCATCTGGAACCGCGCCTGCCGGTGGGGGCGGATGCGCTGCGCCATTATGCCGGTTTCTTCGCCGCGCATCCGCGCTCTTCCAGCCGGCTCGCCAGCATGGTCTCGGATTATCTCGGCAGGCCGGTGGAAATCCGGGAATTCGCCGGCGCCTGGCTGCCGATCGCCCCGGACCAGCAAAGCCGGCTGCCGCGCGGGCGCATCCCTGGCGCCTTCTGCGCGCTGGGGCAGGATGCCGCCATCGGCACCCGCGCCTGGGACCAGCAGGCGCGCTTCATCGTGCGCATCGGCCCGCTCTCGCGCGCCGGCTTCGAGGCGCTGCTGCCGGACAAAGCCTTGCTGCCCGCCTTGGTTTCGCTGATCCGCGCCTATGTCGGCTGGGAGGCGGATTTCGCCATCAATCTGGTGCTGGACGCGCAGGAAATCCCGCCGCTCAGCCTGGGCGGCGGGCCGGGCGCGGCGCGGCTGGGCTGGACCAGCTGGGCGCCTTCCTCCACCGCCGGGCTGAAAGGCCGGGTTCTGGTGGACGAGACCCTGTTCAGCGCCGAAACAGTGGAGCGGCTTTCCGCGTAAACCGGATCGTTGCTCTCGCCTAACGGGAGGGTTGGCGCTACAATCCCGCTCAAATCAAGGAGGTTTTAGACCATGCGCAAAACCAGCTTCAAACTCGCTCTTTCTGGTGTGCTGCTCAGCGCCGCCTTTGCCGCGCCCGCCCTGGCGCAAAGCGCGCAACAGCTGATCAACCAGCTCAAGCCCAGCGGCGCGCTGAGCGACACCACCCGCGGCATCAAGCCGATTGCCCCCGGCGAGGCCCCGGCCCCGGCGATGCAGGCCAGCCCGGCCGCGATGCCGGCGATGAACGCGCCAGCCGCGAAGCCGCAGGCGATGCCGGCCGCGCCTTCGGCCAACCTGATCGTGGATTTCGCCTCCGGCTCGGCCGTGCTCACCCCGCAGGCCCGCGCCACTTTGGATCAGCTTGGCAAGGCGCTGACCAGCCAGCAGCTCGCCGCCTATCATTTCAAGATCGTCGGCCATACCGACACAACTGGCACCGCGCCGCAAAACCAGACCCTCTCCGAGCAGCGGGCCGATGCGGTGAAATCCTATCTGCAGACCAAGTTCGGCGTCGCTGATACCCGCCTGCAGGCCAGCGGCGTCGGCGAGGCGGATCTCGCCGTGCAGACCCCGCCGAACACCCCCAACCGCCAGAACCGGCGCGTCGAAATCATCAATATCGGCCAGTAACCATCTGCCATGGGGGGGCGGGGCGGAAACGAGGACGATACCATCGTCATCCGGAGCGCCCCTCCGGCCATTGCTTCACGCCGGCGCGGCCTGCTGAAGGCCGGGCTTGGCGGCGGTGCCGCGATGCTGGCGCTGGCCGGGTTCGGCGTCGCCTGGTGGGCACGCGGGCCAGCACCAATCGCCATCGGCACCGCCAGCGAAGCCGAGATCGACGCCACCCAGCCCTGCGAGACCATCGTCACCTATTTCGCACCTGACAAATCCGTCGTGGTGGTGGATTTCCCGTCTCTGCTGGCCCAGGGCCAGGCTTTGGACCGGGTGGCCGCCTTCGTCGAAAAAGCCAATGTCCCGCATGACCGGCTGCTGGACGATGCCGCGTTGAACGCCGCCATCGCCGCCAGCGGCGAAACGGTCGCCAGCTATTATTACGGCCATGATTATCAGGCGGCGGATCTGGCGCGGTTCTTCGCTCTGGCGAAATCCGAGAATATCCAGCTCAATCCAGAGGAATTATGGCTGCGCCGGCTGCTGCGCCAGCTCGGCTGGCTGCGGGCGGGGGCGAATGGCGCGCTGATCACCCTGCCGGCGGCGGGCGGCGATGTCTCGCCCGAAATGCGCGCGGTGATTTTGCGCCATGAAATCTCCCATGGCGCCTTCTACACCGTTCCCGGATACCGGCATTACACCGAACGCTTCTGGGCCGGCCTGACGCCGGCAGACCGCGCCGCCTTCACGGGCTTCCTCGGCCGCCAGGGCTACGATACCAGCCTGACCGAGCTGATGCTGAATGAAACCCAGGCCTATCTGATCTTCACCCGCGACCCGCGCTTCTTCAACGCTGCGGCAGTGGGGAAAACCGAAGCCGAGATCGACCAGCTGCGCCAGGGCTTCATCGCCAACATGCCAAATTTCTGGCTCACCCCGCTCGCCACCGCGCCGCTGCCACCGGTGCCGGCGAACATGCCGACATGCCCGACAAAGCAGGCGATGGCGGTGACGGGGCAGAGGCGGTTATGTTTGTGTTATCGCAAAGGCGGGTTTTTCGTAGCGTAAGTTATGGCAAGAAGTGTCAAGTGTTTATTTTGACGCCAGCGCGTCAATCTCAATACATAATGCCTTCGCGTTTGAGCAATAATCACTTGATCTGAACCGGAAGGTTCAGATCAAGTGATTGAAATTTCTCGCCAATAAAAAGTTAGAGTATTTTTTATTTGATGAAAATTACTCTAGATTATCGGCCCGGCATCGTAAATGAGGCGTGCGGTACGTTTACATCCATCATATTACGGATATTTGCAGCAGCGTAGACCTGCGTGATGCCGGCTAGATATGCTTTGAATGTCGAGGCTTTTGCAGCTTCAGCATTATGCGGCGCAAAAACGATACCTAACTTGGCTTCATGAGGGCTGCGGACCCGAATATAGCCAAAATTAAACAAGCCGATAAGTTCGCGACCCAACACGCGCGGTCGGCGTGCGCTCGCTTCCCACAGCATGTCGTCCACGACGCCGCCGACAGAGCCAGCGGCAAGATGAAATTGAGAAAGCCCCTGTACGCCGCCCAGCACCCATGCATCGTTCTGGAGAGGCCACCAGGCTTTTTCTTTCAAAACACTGCCGGTTCGATTAGAGCCTGAATCGCGGTCGTTGAATGTAGTGTTTCCGGACTTATTCTGCATCGGCGCCGCGGCTGTTGTACCCATATTTGCGAGCAGATCTTCGTCATCTCTAAGCTCGATACCACCCAGAACGAGCATGGAAAGATTATTGTCACGTGCATTACAATAAAGCGCCCATGCGTGTTCGACTTCCTTTGCCCAAGGCTTTGCGCGCTTTTTGTACCAACCGGGCATTTGTCGTTCGTAACGGCTTTGAAGTGAGTTCAAGTCAGACACGAAATCTTGTTTCTTGTACATGTGCACCCCCGTTGTTTAGCGCGCTAAATCAAACGAATTACCGAGTGAACGATGTCTAGCACAACTTCAAGTATGTTAAGATTTTTTCTACTCTTGGCGTTTTTCTGAAATAGACAATGTTTTTCAAGTCTCGACGGCTAAACCGCGGCTATTTCGCCAGCGTCACCACCGGGATCGCCGCCACCGAAATTTTTGCTCCCCCCGCCGCAGCATTCTGCAACGCCTGGCGTAAGGCCGGCAGATAATCGCTGGCGGTCTCATCCTGCGGCCGCAGCTTGGCAAAGAGCGGCACTGAGGAGGCGATGGAGATGATCATGTCCGTCCCAAACGGCGCGCTCACCTGCCAGCTCGCCCCGCCATGCGCCGGATCGCCGAGACCCTTGGCGGCGCCTGCGGCGAATTGCCGCGCGGCGTCGCTGCTAGTGGGGTAGAGATGCAGCACCGAGCCATCGGAGGAGAAATAATCCGTCTCCAGATAGCCGCTGAAATTCGGCATCGTCTCGTCGATGGTGATCAGATCATTGTTGTAAAGCTGGGTCTTGCCGCCGGCGAGGGCGAGGGACAGCGCGCCATCGCTGCCGGGGAACAAGGCGTGGTACGGGCGGATCGTATCCAGAGCCGTGCAATAGGGCCCGTCCACGGTATCGATCTGGTTCACGATGCCGCCGGGATCTGGCAGGGATTGAATGGCGCCGCTCAACGCGGCCTGCGGCGCGCCCGCCCCGGCCAGGCCGGTCAGGGTTTGCGTTGGCAGATTGGCGCTGAGCAGGGTGCAGGGCAGAGCGCCCAGCGTCGCGCTGTAGCGCGCCTGCAGCTGAGCAGGTGTGAGGGCGGGAGCAGGGGCCGGTTTCGGCGCCACCGGCGCGGGGGCTTGCGCCACGGCGGGAGCGGGCGGCGGTGCCGCCTGTTTATGGCCGCCGAACAACGCATATCCGCCACCGCCCAGCACCGCCAGCACCAGCACGGCGGCGCCCCCCAGCACTGCCGGGCTCGGGCCGTTTTTCGTACGTACCGGTGCCGGCGCGGGCGGGGGCGTTGCCGCCGCCGGGGCGCTGGGGCGGCGCGGGGCCACCATCGTCGCCTCGGCATCGCCGAAATCCTCAGCCCCAAGGCCGAAACTCTCCACCGCCGCGGTCTTCGCCTCAGCCGCCTCACGCAATGCCAGAGCAAAATCGGATGCCGCGGCGAAGCGGTCCTCCGGCCGTTTCGCCATCGCCTTTCTCACCACCGCATCCAGCGCTGGGGTCACGCTCACGGAGAGCGCGGAGGGCGGCGGCGGCTCGGTATGCAGCACCTTGTGCATGATCGCGGTCAGCCCGCCCTCGAACGGCTTTTCCCCGGTCAGCAGCTGATACAGCATTACGCCCGAGGAATAGAGATCCGTGCGCGCATCCACGGTCTGCCCCATGAATTGTTCCGGGGACATGTAAGAGGGCGTGCCCAGCATGGTGCCGGCCTGGGTCATCGAGCTGCTCTCGATCCGGGCGATGCCGAAATCTGCGATCTTCACCTCGCCGGCCTGGGTCAGCATGATATTGGCGGGCTTGATATCGCGATGCACGACGCCGCGCCCGTGGCTGTATTGCAGCCCGGCCATCAGCCCCTCCATCAGCCGCACGATCTCGGGCACGCCGAAGCGCTCGCCCTTGTCCAGCACATGTTTCAGCGTCGTGCCGTCGACGAATTCCATGACGATATAGGCGATTTCAGGGGTTTCGCCGTAATCGAAGACACCGACGATGTTGGGGTGGCTGAGCCGCCCGGCCGCCTGCGCCTCGCGCTTGAAGCGGGCCAGCTCCTCCTGGGCTTCCACATCCTCGGCATCCGGCAGCTTGACGGTCTTGATCGCCACGCGCCGGTCGATGATCGGGTCATAGCCCTCATACACCGTGCCCATGGCGCCCTTGCCCAGCACCTGGCGCAGCTCGTATTTGCCCAGCATTTCGGTCATGGTTTGGTTATAGCCGTCACTTGCCGGAACCGGAAAGAGCTTCGGCGCCGCCATCGCCGATGACGGTGAAGGCGGCCCAGTAAAACGGATCCGCGATCTGCGCCGGGAAGCCCTTGCCGGCACCGCTGATCAGCGCCAGCTGCGCCGCCCGCAAGCTGCCCGCCGCCCCGCCGGCGCTGGCCGCATGCAGGCGCGAGAGCGTATCGGCAACCAGATAGGCCGAGACCTGATCATTTACCGACCATTGCGTCACCAGCATTGCCCGCGCGCCGGCGAAGAAGAAGCTGCGCGCGAGGCCCGAGAGCGCTTCGCCGCCTTCCTCGCCGCCGCCGGTATTGCAGGCGGAGAGCACGACGAGATTGGCATCCAGCTTCAGCCCCATCACGTCGCTGGTGGTCAGCTGCGCCTGGTCGGCGGATGCCGCTCCCGCCGGGGCGGAGGTGACGATCGCCGGCTCCGCCTGGCAGGGCAGGTCGGTGGGCAGCAGCGCATGGGTGGCGAAATGCAGGATCTGGAAATTCTTCAGATCCGCTTTTTCCACATCCGGCACGGTGAAGCCGGCACCCAGCAGCTCATCCTGCGGCCCGGCGCCGAAGATCGCCGAGGCCGCCTGCAATTCCAGCTTGGCGTAAGGCAGCTGCGGCAGCCCGGCGAATTCGGCCGCGGCCTGCGGGCAGGCGGCGGGGCTGTAGGTCGCCTGGGCCTGGGCCAGGCTCACCGGCCGGAAATCGCCGAAGCCGAACCAGGGCTGCTTCGCCGCCGACGTTCCTTCGGCCCGGCGTAGGGAAACGAAATTCGCCGCGGCCGGCACATAGGCCAGGGTGGTCTGGCGGATCAGCCAGGGCGCGTGCGCCAGATCCGTGGCGCTGGCCGGGCCGGTGGGCAGCAGCGCGAAGGGCAGGGCCAGCAGCGCGCCGGAGGGCGCCACCACCAGATCATGCACCCCCGCCATCTGCGCCGCGAACGGGCCCAGCGTATCGGCATAGATCGTCGCCGCGTCGGCCATGTCGAACGCCGGCAGACCATTGGTGCCGGGTTCGATGCTGGCGCGCACCTGCTTCACCAGCCGCGCCATGCCGCGATCGGTCTCGTTCGCCTGGGCCACGTCCACGCGTCCGGCATGCAGGAAGAACAGCCAGCTATGCCGGGGCGTGGTGGTGATGCCGAGGAAGGCCTCATCCGGGCGCAGCAATTTCAGCACCTCGGTCGCGGGTACCACCTGCTGCACCAGCTGCCCGTAATTCGGCGCCGCCGCCTGCTCGGCCAGCCCGGCCTGTTGCAGCCGCGCGGTGGCGGCGGCGATGTCCTTGTCCAGCCTGGCCAGCGCCGCGCCATTATTGGCCGCGTGCGCCGCCTGGTCGCGCTGCTGATAGAGATCGGCCAGCCGGTGCTGCGCATCCTGCTGGGCGCGGATGGCGCTTGCCACTTTCGGATCGCTGGCGCTGGAGGCCAGCCGCGCCGCCGCCTGGGCGATTTCCTGGGTGGTGACGCTGCCCTGGGTGAGTTCGGCGGCCTCGAACATTTCGCCATGCAGCGTGCCGGCCCGGGCCGGATCATCCGTGGCCGCCTTGGCGTAAACATCCAGACATGGCCCGATCAGCCCGGCGGTGCCGCCCAGGCGCAGCTTGCGCAACAGCGCGATACCGTCACGGCAGGCGGATAAAGCGGCCTGGGTGTCGCCGCTTTGCGCCAGCGCCGCGCCGCGCAGCAGATCCGTCTGCGCCACCGGCCGGCTGCCGGGCAGGGCGTCGTTGAACGAGGCCGCCGCCCTGGCCAGATCCGCCGCCGCCGCCGCCGGCTGCCCGTTCGCGCTGGCCAGCACGGCGCGGGTGCGGTCCAGCCGCGCATCCAGGGAGGGCGGTTCCAGCCCGTTGGCGCTGGCGATGCGCCGGGCATTGGCGATGGCCGCGTCGCTGCCGGCCCGGTCGCCGATCCGCTCCAGCACCAGCGCCTGATAGCGCCAGCACTCGATCACCCCGAGCAAGGCCGCCTGCGTCACCGGGCTGTTCAGCGTCACCTGGTCGGCCAGCAGCGTATCCGCCCCCGCCGGCGCGCTGATCGAGAACAGCGCGTTATTCTGCGCGGCCTGCGGCTGCGCCTGCAGCAAGGCTGGCGGCACCAGCGCGGCATAAGCCTGCCGGGCCTCCTGCAGCCGCGCCAGCGCGCGCTGGCTCTGCCCTTGGTTGAGCGCGTCCAGCGCCTCGTCATAGCGCAAAACCGCCGGCGCGGTGGGGTCGCTGGCGCGCGGTGCCAGTGCGGCGGCGGTGGCGAACTGCGCCTGGGCCTGGGCGTACAGGCCCTGGTTGGAAAGGTTGAGCCCCAGCGCCAGCATCGGGATCACCGTGCCGGGATTGTCCGCGCCGAGCTTCTTCTGCTGCAGCGCCAGCGCGGCGCGGTAGGCGATGACCGCGGCGGGGAAATTCTCCGCCTGATTGGCCTGCGCGCCCAGCGCCATCAGCGCGTCATACTGGCCGACATCGCCGGAGCTGAACGCATGCGCTGCCAGCCTTTGCGCCAGTAGCTGGTCGGATTGCGCGACCCCGGCCTGGCCGGCGGCGGCGGCGGGAACCCGGCCGCTGACCACGCCGATGCCGCGCTGCATCGCCGGCAGTGCGGGCTGCACGCCATCAGCGTAATAAACCTTGCCGTCGATCTCCGCCGCCAACGCCACATAGGGCCAGCCGCCGAAACGCTGGGTGCAGGGCAGAATTTCAGCCGGCACGCCATCGAGGATTCGCGCCGGCTGCGGCGCCTCGCAGACATAGGCGGCATCCAGCCCGGCCCGCCACGGGCTGCTGGCGGCAAGGCCAGGCAGGGTGGCCGCGCTGGCCGCGCCGCCAATCTGCACATGCGCACTCGGCTGGTCCCAGCTGCCGCAATAAATATCAGCCCGGCCATCGGCCAGCCTTTGCAGGGTGCAGCCCTCCCCGGCGCTGTTCTGCCCCACCGGCAGGCCGGTGCTGGTGCTGCTGGCCTGCTCATAGGCGCTGGCCGGCGGCTTGCTGCAGCCCGCCACCGTGAGCAGCAGCGCCAAGGCGGCGGGCGTGTGGATAAAACCTGCAATCCTCATGGCCTGCCCTTTTAAAAATCCCGCGCCGCGACCCCGGGCTGCGGCACATTCTTGTCCAGCTTCTTGCGCTTGCGCGGCGAGAGATCGAAATTCTGCAGCGGGCTGGCTTGCGGCAGCCCGGCAATGGGCAGGATGGTGCAGTTCACCGAGCCGATCGGGCAGGTATTGAACCGGTATCCCGGCTGCGGGAAGGGGAAGGCGGAGCCGTTACCGGCCGCGGTCGGGCCGGTGATGCTGCCGATGGAGCCGGTCATGTCGGTCGAGGCCGCGCTCACCACTTCCAGATGCAGCACGTTGATATTGCCGGTGATCACCCCGGCCGGTCCGCTGGCCAGGACCAGATCGGTATTCGGCGCGTCGAGCAGCCCCGGGGTCGGCGCCAGCGCGATGCTGCCGCTGCCGCCAAGGCGCATGAACAGGGCCGCGACCGGGCTGGCATTGCCGAGATAGGCGGCGAGGTTTGGCCCGGAATCGATGTAGAAGGTCCCGGTGGAGACGATTGACGGGTCGCTGCTCACCAGCACGGAATCGATTCCGGTGCGCGGCTGGGTGGCCGTGCTGCTGATGGTGGAGCCGCTCAGGAACAGGCCGCCGGCCGGGTTGCCCTCCAGCGTCAGCGCGCCGCTGGCGGTGATGCTGGCGACATTGGCGACCAGCGGGCCCAGCAGCGTCAGCGCCTCGCTGTCATTGAGCAGGAAGGTTCCGCCCGGCATCAGGAAGCTGCCCAGCGTGGCGATGTCGCCCGGCCCGGTGAAATCCGCCAGTTGGCCGGCGGTGCCGCTCAGCGTGCCGGCATCCAGGCTGCCCGCCAGGTGCAGAATCTCGCCGCTGGCCTGCAAAGCCAGCGCGCCGGTGATGTCGGTGGCGCCGGAGAGGGTGATCGAAGGGGCGCTGATCGTCGCCGTCGCCGCGCTGATCGATCCGCCGGTCTGCACGACCGCGCCGTTGGCGGTCAGCTTCAGGCTGTTGCCGATCCGCGCGGTGCCGCTGCTGGTGAAGCCGCCGGCGGCGCCCAGCGTGGCGTTCTGCGCGCTCAGCGTCCCCGCCAGTTCGTTGACATTGGCGATGCTCACATCGCCGCTCGCGGTGACATTGCCGAGCTGGGTGATGGCGGTGCCGCTCAGCGAGATTGCGCTGGCAACCGCATTGAAGACCGGCGTGCTGACCAGCCCGCCGGATTGGCCGATGGCGCCGCCGCTGGCGAGGTTGAGGGCCTGCCCGGCGGTGATGTCGCCGCTCAGGGTGAGCGGGGTGCCGGTGGTCAGCTGCACCAGGCCGGTCGCCGCGAACGCCCCCAGCACCGGCACCAGATTGCCCGGCTGGCCGAAGCGGGCGTTGCCGCCGATGGTGCCGCCATCGCTGGTCAAGGCGGCGGCGGTGATGCTGCCGCCGGTCTGGGTGATGCTGCTGGCATCCCACAGCGCCAGCGTGCCGCCCAGCGCCACCGGCGCGCTGATGGCGAGCGGCGTGCCATCCGCCATCGCCAGCCCGCCGACAGCGGTGAAATTGCCGAGCTGATCGATCCGGTTGGCGCCGTTATTGAGCACCGCGCCGCCGGAGAGGCTGCCCGTCCCGGTGGTCAGCAGCGCGGTGGTGATCGCGGCGTTGCCGCCCTCGCTGGCGCTGCCGCCATTCAGCTGCAAGGCGCCGCCGGCATCGAGCACGCCGTTCAGGGCCAGGCTCGGCGCATTCAGCGTCACCGTGCCGGCGCTGAGCGCGCCGGTTTGCGCCAGCACCGCGGCGCTGGTCAGGTCGATGGCGCCGGTTGCCGCCAGATCATTCACCACCGGCAACAGATTGCCCGGCTGGGCCATGATGATGTCGCCCTGCACGGTCCCCAGGCTGCTCAACGTGCCCGTGCTCACCGCCCCGCCGCTTTGCAGGACGCTGCCGGTGCTGGCCAGCAGCAAGCTGCCGGGAACCAGCACGCTGCCGGCGAGGTTCAAGCCGTTGCTGGTCAGTATGGCATTGCCGGCGGAGAGGCCGCCGGCCTGGCTGAGGGCGCCGGCATCGCGCAGGCGCAGCGTGCCGGTAGCGCTGAAATTCGCCAGCGTGCCGATGCTGTTGCTGGCCGCATCGAGCGTCGCGTCGCCGCTGATATTTCCAGTCAACAGCGTGGCGTTGATGGAACCGGTGGTCTCGCTCACCCCATTGCTGGCGGTGAGCGCCAGCATGCCGGCGGTGATCGGCGCCGCCAGCGTGAGGGTGCTGCCGGTGAGGCTGACCTGCTGGCCGCTGAGCGCGCTGGCCTGGGTGATCGCGCCGGCGCTGCGCAGCACCAGCCCGCCGCTGGTCGAAATCGGCCCGGTGATGGTCAGTGGCTGGGTGTCGGCCAGGGTGAAATTGCCGCTTCCGGGCGTCTGGGCGCTGCTCTGGGCGAAGCCGCCGCTGCCCAGCGTGAAGCTGCCGAGCATGCCGAAGTTGTTGGTACCCTGGCCGAGATCGACATCGCCGAGGATCTGCCCGCCTTGCTGCAGCAGGCTGGCGCTGAGCACATTCCCGGCGGTGGAGGTGATGCCGGCGCCGCTGGCCAGCGCCAGCGTGCCCGGCAGGCTCAGCGTGCCGGCGAAGCTTATGCCGTTGGCGGAGAGGGAGAGCAGCTTCGTCGACAGGCTGGCCGCCCCATCGGCGACGATGCCGCCTTGGGTGGAGATATCCAGCCGCGCCGCCGAGATCGCCCCCAGCAGCGTGCCGGACAGATCCAGCCCCGCCGCGCCGCCGCCCAGATCCACAGTGCGGGTGGCGGTCAGCGGCGAGATGTCCACGGTGCCGTTGCCGGCCTGGATCGCGCCGCCCGCATCGTTGATCGTATCGGCCGTCAGGCTGACATGCGGGCTGATCAGGGTGTTGCCCAGATCCAGGGTCGGCGCCGCGAGGGCGATGGTGCTGCCGGCACTGATCCCGCCCGCGACGCTGAGCGCGCCGGCATCGTTGATGGCGATGCCGCCGGCGGCGGTCAGGCCGGTGACGCTGGCGATGCTGTTGGCGCCGCCGGTCAGTGCGATGCTGCCCCCGCTGCCGGAGAGGCTGGAGAGGGTGAGCCCGTTGCCGCCGGTCTGGTTGATCGCGCCGCTCGCCGTCAGGCTCAGCGCGGTGGCGTTGATCTGGCCGTTCAGCGCCAGGCTGGTGCCGGTGAGGGCCAGATTGTTAGCACTGAGGTTGCCGGTCTGGGTCAGCCCGCCGGTGCTGTTCAGCGCGACGAGGGCATTGGCGAAGGACACCGCGCCCTCGCTGAGGATGCTGTTGGCGGTGGCGCCGTCGGCGGCACCCAGCCTGATCACCGCGCCGCTGGCAAAGGCGCTGACCAGGGCTTGCGATAATTGCAGCCCCGCCAGCCCGGTGCCGCCGAGATCCAGCCCGCCGGCATTATACGGGGCGATGGCGATCGTCCCCGCCGCCAGGCTGCCGCCGGTCCCCTCCAGCAGGCCGGCGGTGACCAGCGCCAGGCTGGTGCCAGCACTCACCGGGCCGTTCAACGTCATCGTGCCGATATTGGCGATCAGCATGTCCCCGCCAGCGCTCAGGCTGCCGAGCGTGGCAATGCTGTTGGTCCCACCCAGCGCGATGGAGGTGCCAGCGCTGCCGGTGAGGCTGGCGGCGTTCAATTTCGCACCTGCCCCCTGGCTGATCGCGCCGGCGCTCTGGAGGCTGAGCGT
>NZ_JHYG01000016.1 GCF_000687875.1 Acidocella facilis ATCC 35904
AACGAAACCAATCAGCCAAGACGTCGCCAATGACGTTCCGCCAACGGACAAAAATGCCGGGCCTGAAAATCAACCCTTATTCAGAGATGCCTTAACTATGTGGGCGTTGTCGGGAGTTTCAGCCATGGGATGCGGCGGCAAGAGCGCGCTGAATGGCGTGTGCCGAGTCCGAGCTTTGAAAGGGCTTCTGCATCATGATCGCGCTTCATCGTGCGGGCCGCACCGATGCGGCAATCCTGCTGACAAACACATGCGGAACGAATCCGTCGCTGAAATTATCTCAGCCGCCGACATGCCGCTGCCTTCACTCAATGTGACATCAACAATCATTAAATCCGGCTTGCACCGTGCAGCAGCTGCCACTACCACGGTCTCCGTGGCGATGATCGCGCAGACGGTGTGGCCCATCTCCTCCATAAGATCGATGTACAGCGATCCGATAATTGCACCGTCTTCCACTATCAGAACGCGCAGTGCTTTCAGTAGTGATATAACTTGCTCAGCCATCTTCATGCGGCCGCCCTTCGATGATGGGGTCCACCTGGAGCAGGCTTCGATGCTGCGGGGAAGGATGTTGAGCCGCCGGATTGCGCAGGCATTTGAGAAGCAGATGTCTGGCTTGGTGGCACAACTCCGGTGCCATGGTGGGACGCTGGGGCGGGTGGCTCGTATTGGCGCGAATTTGGCGGAAATGCTTGCCGGCCTCAGCCACCGCCAGGCGGCAAGCCGCCAGAGTGATGTAGAATTCTGGCGTGAGCTTGGCCAGCGGGCCGAGCGAGGGCCCGGGTGGGTGGATCAACCCCGGCAATTGCGGCGGCGCGGGTGGTGAGAGAAAGGCTAATTTGTATTGCATAAAGCGCTACAATCAACTATGTTCCGCTCATGACAAGAACCACCGCCATGACCGCCTCGCCCAAGCGTAAAGACCATCCGCTCTCGATGCGTTTGCCGGAAGGCGATATCGCGATTATCGACCGTGCGGCGGATTTGCGCGGGCGCTCGCGCACGGATTTTGTGCGGGAAGCCGCGGTGCGGGCGGCCGAGGAGGTGCTGATGGAAAGCACGCTGGTGCGTATGAGCCCGGAAGGGTTTGAGGCGTTTGTTCAAGCCGTGTCCGCCCCCGCGGCGCCCGTGCCGGAAATGGTGGCCTCTCTGCGCCGCAAGGCGCCGTGGGAAAAAGATACCACGACGCGTTGATGGGGGAGGTATTGCTCTCCGCACCGGAGCTTCTGCATGCCGGGCATGATGTATCCCACTTCTCCTGCGGCAAGCCTTCGCTCGATCATTGGCTGAAGAACCGGGCGCTGGCCAACCAGCAGAAAGGATTCTCCGTGGTCATGGTGGTCCATGTGGCGGGCGGAGTGGTGGGCTACTACGGCCTGGCCCCTACCGCTGTTGTTCCAGCCACCCTGCCACGCGCCATCCGCACCGGCCAGCCGCCGAGCCCGATGCCGTGTATTCTACTCGGCCAGCTTGCCACAGACACGGCCTGGGCGGGGCAGGGGATTGGTATTGGGTTGCTCAACCATGCGCTGGCCCGCAGCGTGAATGGGGCCGCGCTGATCGGCGGGCGGGCGGTGATGGTCAACGCCATTGATGATGAGGCCGCCGCGTTCTGGCGCCGCCGGGGGTTTTTGCCGTCGAAAGACAATGCGCTCATGCTGTTCCGGTCGATCGGCGATATCGCCGCTTCGTTGAAGGCCGCCGGCGAGACATGATTTGCCATCCTGGCTTCACTTCATGCCACATCAGGGCAGAAAGTCGGCCAAATACTCCGATGCCGGCCTTACGCCTGTCAGCGGATCACGGGATGAAAGGTGAGCGACGCGTGAACATGTGCTCACGCGGGCTGGCTATGCCGTCCTAAGGAGGATCAGTTCAATCTCGGACTGGATCCGGATACGGCGCGGGCCTTTCACGATGAAACGCTGTCGAAGGAGGCGCATAAGAACGCGCATTTCGGTTCAATGTGTGGGCCGAAATTCTGCTCGATGAAGATCAGCCAAGATATCCGCGCCGAAGCAAAACGCCAGGAGCGGCTGGAGACGATGTGCGCCGCCTTCACCCGAGGCCGGCGGCGCGCTTTATGTGACAGCCAAAGACTAATGCTCGGCGGGGGCGGGCAGATTCACCCCTGCCCCCTGCCCCGCCTTGCCGGTGGCGCGCACCAGCAGCGCCACCGCGCCGGCGCCGATGACGGCAACAACGCTCGCAACCAGAAATGCCGCGCCATACCCGCCGACATATTGGATAATGAAGCCGGTCAGGGCCGGCCCGATGATGCCGGCAATGTTCGAGAGCAGATGCACGTACCCGCTGACACCGCCAACGCGTTGGGCCGGAACCAGATCCTGGATGGTCGCCCAGCAGGCCATCGGCGTCATGCCTTCGAGGAACAGCACCAGCGCCATCAAGCCAACCGCCTGGAAGGTTGTTCGCGCATACATCAACAGCACTAGGCACACCGCCACTGGCAGCAATGTGGCGATGATGATGAATTTTCTTGCAAAGATCGGCCCGCGATGGCTGCGCACCAGACGGTCCGACAGCATGCCGCCGAGCACACAACCAACCAGCCCCGCCAGCCAGGGAATGACGCTGACTATACTCATCGTCTTTATATTCAGCCCACGGGCGCTGACGAGATAGCTCGGCATCCAGGAGAGCAGAAAATATTGCGTATAATTTGCGGCAAAGAAGGCAAGCGCAATCGCTAGAATTGTCGCCGAGACCAGGTAGGTCCGCAGCGGCGCCGCGGAGGTGGCTGCAAGCGCCGCGGCGGGACGGCCAGCCTCGATGTAGGCAACCTCACCTGATTTCACGAAGCGGCTTTGCGACGGCTTGTCCTGCATAAAGAAAAGCCAAAGCAACAGCCAGACGAGGCCCAAAACGGCGGTGGCTACAAAGGCCGCGCGCCAGCCAAATTCCAGCGCTAACAGCCCGACGATCGGACCGGAGATCGCCGTGCCGAAGAGATTTCCACCCGACGTGGCAGCACCGACCATGAAGCCGGATTCATTGCGGGGGAACCAGTTACGCACCGTCTTGTTGGAAACACTGCCCATCGGCCCTTCGCCGAATCCGAAGACGATGCGGAACAGCATCAGCTGCCAGAACCCGGTGACGATGGCGGTCAGCCCGCTGAACAGCGACCAGACACCCATGCCGAGTGCATAAATACGCTTGGGGCCGTAATGGTCTGATAGATAGCCACCGATGAAATTGAAAGCGGCGTAGCCCAGGAAAAAGATGCTGAAAATCAAACCAAGCTGGGAAACACTCAGACCGAGATCCTTGCGCAGCATCGGCTTCAAGCCCGATTTCGGCTGGCTGGATGCGCCGGTGTTCAACGGCGCCGGGCGCCCGGCGCATCGGCGCGGGGTTACCGCGCAGCCGGGGCTGTATTTCCTTGGCCTGCCCTGGCTGCATACATGGGGCTCGGGGCGCTTCTCTGGCGTGGCGCGGGATGCCGCCTTCATCGTGCAGCAGATCGTCACCGCGCGGGCGAGCGTCTGATGGACGGCACAGCTTGGCCCAGCACCTACGAAGCCGAATATGCAGCCTCGTTGGAGGATCCGCAGGGCTATTGGATGGCGCAGTCGCGGGTGCTCGACTGGGTGCGCCCGCCTCAGGCAGGGTTTGTGCTGCGCCCGGACGGCCAGGCCGGTTGGTTTCCCGGCGGCGTGCTCAATCTCTGCGCCAATGCGCTGGACCGGCATGTCGCCGCCGGGCGCGGCGAGCAGGCTGCCTTGATCTGGGAGAGCCCCGCCTGCGGTGCCAGTGATATGTTCACCTACGCGGCGCTGCTGGCGCGTGTGGCCGGGTTTGCCGGGGGGCTGCGCGCGGCCGGGGTCGAGCCAGGGGACAGGGTGGTGATCTGCCTGCCGCCGATTCCGGAATGTTTCGTCGCCATGCTGGCCTGCGCCCGGCTGGGTGCGGTGCATGTCGTCGTCTTCGCCGGGTTCGCGCCGGCTGAGCTGGCGCGGCGGATCGAGGATGTCGATCCGAAGCTGGTGATCACCGCCAGCGCCACCTACCGCGCCGGCCGTGCCACGCCGCTGCTTCCCGGCGTGCGGGAGGCGACGCAGCGCAAGCTGGTCGTGGTGCAGCGCCCAGGCGCGCCGGCCCTGCTCGGCCCCGCAGAGAGCGACTTCGCCACGCTCGAGTACGCCGAACCGATCGTGCCGGTGCCGATGCCCGCCACTGCGCCGCTGTATATCCTGCACACGTCAGGCACCACGGGGCGACCAAAAGGCGTGGTGCGCGATACTGGCGGCCATGGCGTGGTACTCGCGCAGTCCATGCGCACGGTCTATGGACTCGGGGCCGGTGAGGTGTTCTTCACCACCGCAGATCCAGGCTGGGTGGTGGGGCATTCCTACGGGCTCTATGCGCCGCTGCTGGCGGGTTGCGCCACCGTGCTGGCCGAAGGCGCCGTGGGCCGGGCGGTGTGGGATATCTGCGAGCGGCATCGGGTGGCGGTGCTGTTTACGTCGCCTTCGGTGCTGCGCGCTCTGCGTCTTGCCAAGGCCGCGCCGCCGCCCTTGCCGCCGCTGCGGCGCATCTTTCTGGCGGGCGAGCGGGCGGATGCAGGCGACAGCGCTTGGGCCGCGCATGCCACCGGGGTGAAGGTGCTGGACCATTGGTGGCAGACCGAAACCGGCAGCGCCATGGCGGGAAGCTTCGCCGGTCTGGGTGATTATGCCGCGCCAGGCAGCAGCTTGCGCCCCGCGCCGGGTTATGAGCTCTGCGCGCTGGACG
The DNA here is from genome assembly GCF_000687875.1 of Acidocella facilis ATCC 35904. Lineage (GTDB taxonomy): Bacteria > Pseudomonadota > Alphaproteobacteria > Acetobacterales > Acetobacteraceae > Acidocella > Acidocella facilis. The sequence continues at coordinate 4,762 of NZ_JHYG01000016.1, forward strand.
TGCAGGGGCAGGAACTGCCGCCGGGTCATGCCGGGGAGATCGCCGTGCGCTTGCCTCTGCCGCCGGGCTGCCTGACCGGCATGTGGGGCGCCACGCCAACCTGCTTCTCCTATTCCGGCTATTATCGCAGTTTCGATTACGGCGTCATCGCGCCGGATGGGGGAGTGAGCATCCTCTCCCGTACGGATGACGTGTTGAACATCGCCGGTCGGCGCCTGGGGGCGGGAGAGATCGAGGCGGCCATCGCAGATCATCCGGGGGTTATGGCCTGCGCCGTTATCGCCGCGCCGCACCGGCTGCGAGGGGAGGAGCCGGTCGGGTTCGTGGTGCCGCATCCGGAGGCAGGAGCCAAGCTGCAGCAAGAGATCATCGCCCTGGTGCGCGAGAGGTTGGGGGCGTTTGTCGGGCTGCGACGGATCGTGCTGGTGGAGGAGCTGCCGCGCACGAAATCCGGCAAGATCATCCGCCAAGCGCTGTCGGTACAAGTCGTGTCTGATTGACTGTATTAACCTTTAAATTGAATGCATTTAATTCGAAATTGATGGCAGTAATGCCAGCTTTTCACTGTTATTCTGTCATATGATGGCCTATATCAGGCATTGTGAATGGCGGTGATTGACTGAATGTTGTTTCCATTCAATTTCGAGGTGTGAGATGCATTACAGTTTTGCCGCGACCACATTCCACTGGGTTTTCATCAGCCTGACGCTGGTGCTGTGCGTTGTCGCCTCGCTGCCCACCCGCGCCTGGCTGGGGGCCGGTGCATGGCTGCAGCAGCAGATGACGCGCTCAACATCCCAGCGGCTGCAAGCGAGCCTGGCGCCCTTCGCCGGGCGGTTTTCGCAGAGCGAGAGCTTTTTCGCGCGCGGCGGTGGGCTGGCGTTCGATGCGCCCCGCGGGCTGGTATTCCTGGCATCCATGGATGGCTTATCGGTCCAGTCCGCCATCTATCCTGCGGCGCTGATCGAAGCCGCGCAGGCGCGCTGCGTGGTGGAAAATGGCTTTCAGGATTTCGTGCTGGATGTCGGCATTAGCGGCCAGGCAGCCGGCTGGAGGCTGCGCTGCGCGAGCCAGGAGCTGGCGAATGAGATGAGTGCGGCGCTGGCGCGGTTCTGCGGGACACCAGACCAGGCTTTGGGACTTATTCGGCAAGATCCAGCCCGGCTGGGCGCGCGTGCAGGCAATATGCGACTTTGTCCATGGTCATATTAAGTTCGACTATATGCAGGCACGCGCGACCCGCACGGCGCTGGAAGCCTTCAATGAGCGCGTTGGGGTGTGCCGGGACTTCGCGCATCTGGCGGTTACCTTCTGCCGTTGCCTGAATATTCCCGCACGCTATGTGAACGGTCATCTGGGAGATATCGGTGTGCCGGTGGTTGATCCCATGGATTTCAGCGCTTGGATCGAAGTGTTTATCGGTGGAAAATGGCATAGCTTCGATCCACGCAATAATGTTCCAAGGATCGGCCGGATCGTTGTTGCCCGAGGCAGGGACGCGGCCGATGTACCCTTGATCAACTCCTTCGGCCCGCATGTGCTGAAATCTTTCCGGATCTGGACGTATGAGGTGGATGCGTCGTCAGTGGAGCCGTAGCCGTGCGCGCGGGGCCCTGATGGGATTGTCGCCGTTTTCTGAAACCCGGCATGGCCGAGTTTGTGTCTGATGCCACGGTACCATGGCGCGGTCTTGCAATTCACAGCGGAGCCGCCCATACTACCATTTATCGATCTTGCTACTGAACTTTGTTTCCCGCGTTAATCGCGTTGTTGACGATCTTCCTCCTCAAAGTCGATCTGAATAGCTTGTGGCGCATTCCGCGCCGCGGGTTGAACCGTGTGACTGATTGAAAGGAATCGTCATGAATATTGGAACCGTAAAATTCTTCAATACGGCCAAGGGGTTTGGTTTTATCAAACCCGATAACGGAAGCGATGATGTCTTCGTACATATTTCGGCTGTAGAGCGTGCTGGCATGCGCGTCATCACAGAAGGGCAGAAGTTGAGCTTCGAAATCGTCACGGACCGCCGTAGCGGTAAAAAAGCAGTGGATAATCTGGCGGCTGTCTAAGCGTCAGCAATTTTGCCATTGCCTAAGCTGTAAATCCCGCCGGATAGATAAGACGGCCCATGCCGCCTTATCTATAAAGCTCTCTGCCTAGTGAAGACGTGATTCCGGACTCCCGATACTATCGATTGGACGGCGCCATGCAATTTAAGTGCATCGCACGATAAGCTCCTTTTATTCTCATCTTCATTATTTGACCGTGAAGAGTGTAGCACATCTGCTATTCGTTTCTTTACGAATGGCCCCACCATAAACTGTCGGTTGACCGCCGGCCAAGGAAGACGACCTGCTTTACCCTAATTTTCGTACGCAAGCGCAGAACATGCGTGTCAGCCGTACAATTATAACCCGCGCAATACCCGATCCGGATATTCAGACCGAGTACACCAGGAAAGTACCTGCGTTCAAACTTACACAAGCCGAGATCCGCGAGATCGTTGAAAATATCATTGGTTAACCTTGCTGAACAATAGTCGCCCTCAAGATCCCGTGATCGAATTAAATGCAAAAAGTGCATAGCTCACAGCGATCATCGTAAAAATCACTGCGTGATCAGAGCGGTACAATCCAGCTTTAACATGATCCGTTCATGAGTGTGCAGCATTTAGGTCGATCAAGGAGATATTTCGTCCTTCACGGAGACACGAGCCGCAAAAAAAGCTGCGGCGTACTCCGTTGTTCATATTCATGCTGGAAAGATCCGAATGTCAGTCGACCTTCGCGCGCTCAGTCCTGAATATCTGCGGGCCGGTGTCGCTTAATTGGCTTTCACGAACCATACGCTCGTGTCCGTTTTCATTGCTCTGGATGCGGTATTGCAAATCACGTGTTTCACTAGGCATCTGACGACGAATGGTATAGAGGCCACGGTTGGCGTTTGGTTCGTGCGGCCCCGGCCTGAAGTCGACCGTTTGCCCGATAGCGAACTTATGTTGTGTCATAATCACCTTTTCAATCTGTTCCGATTCAATAACAAGACACCCGAAGTCAGGTAACTTGTGAGTTAATTGCCGATACTTTACCATATTGACTATCTTCCAGATGATAGGTGATCTTCTGGCCGTCATTCCAATGATCGAGACCCGAACGCTCGACGACGAAAATATGGACGAACACATCCTCTGATTTGTCATCAAGCATAATAAAGCCAAGGCTTTTTTGTAAATTGGTCCATTTAACTATACCCTGTGGCGTGGTGCATCTCCATCATACGTTGGCATCCACATGGTGTGGATCGAATTGTTCTCTAGAGAGGAAAGCCACCAGATGAGCATCGCATTCAAGGGCACACAACATCCGGATAAACAAGATATCCTTCTCCTAGATGGGCCCTCATGCAGAAAAATACAATCGAAAACTGTGTCGTAATTCTCAGTATTTAGTGATTAGTTCGGCACCCATGTCTAGCCGCCGGTGGACTCGGTTGTGGGAAGGGTTCATGCTGCGAGATGATCGATCCGTATTGTGCTGGTCGTAAACCAGCGCGCGGATCCTGCTTATAGAAGCGGTTCCCAACAACAATGAAGTAGGAAATGACCCAGGCGTATATCAACAGGATCGGCACGGCGCGGCCGCCTCATGACGTCCACGCCGCTTTCCAGGATTACACCGCTCGCGGTCTGCCCGATGAGCGGCAGCGGGCGTTGTTTCACCGGATGGCCAGGCGGGCGGGGATTTCGCACCGCTATTCCGTGCTGCACCAGGACGGCATGGTGGAGGCCGCCGCCCCGACGCCGGGCTTCTACCGCCGCGGCGCCTTTCCGGGCACCGCGGCGCGCATGCGAACCTACGCCGCGCATGCCCCAGCATTGGCGGAACAGGCTGTCAGCCAGCTCGACCTGCAGGGCCGGGCCCAGGAGATCACGCATCTCGTCGTCGCCTCCTGCACCGGCTTCATGGCCCCCGGGCTGGACCAGATCCTCGCCGCCCGGTTGGGGCTGCGCGTGGATCTGCAGCGCACCATGGTCGGCTTCATGGGCTGTGCGGCGGCGGTGCCGGCGCTGCGCATCGCCCAGGCGGCAGTGCTGGCAGACCCGGCGGCGCGGGTGCTGGTGGTCAATCTCGAGCTGTGTACCCTGCACATGCAGGAGACCGACGCGCTGGAGGTGGCGCTGACTTTCCTGCTGTTCGGCGACGGCGCCACGGCGGCCCTGGTTACTGCTGAGCCGCACGGCTTCGCGCTGGAGGATTTCCGTAGCGTCCTGATTCCGGACAGCGAGGATTTCATCTCCTGGCATGTCGGCGACCAGGGGTTCGTCATGCATCTCTCCGGGCAGGTACCCGGGCGCATTGCCGCCGCGCTGCGCGCTGCTCCGGATTTCATCCTGCGCGGCGAAGGCACGCAGGCGCTGCAGCTCTGGGCCGTGCATGGCGGCGGGCGCAGCGTGCTGGATGCGGTGGAGGGCGCCTTCGGTCTGGAGGAAACGGCGCTGGCGCCGTCGCGCGCGGTGCTGGACGCGCATGGCAACATGTCCTCGGCTACCATCATGTTTGTCCTGGCCGGCATGCTGAAAACCGCGCCACCCGGCCAGCGCGGGCTGGCCATGGCCTTTGGCCCCGGCATGGTCACCGAAACCTTCCGATTCACCGCCCGCTGATGGATTTGTCCCGGCGCTCGACCCAAAGTGAGGCCATGGATGATCCGGCCATGGACGAGGCGGCGTATCGGCGCTGCCTGGCGGATCTGGCGGGGGTCAACCGGGTGACGCTGACCCATCGAGCGACCCTGCGCTGGCTGTCGGGCAAGACCCGAGCCCTGCCGCGCGGGAGAGAAATCTCAGTGCTGGATGTCGGCTGCGGGCAGGGGGATCTACTGCGCGCCATCGCTGACTGGGCGCGGCGTCGGCAGAGGCCCGTCGTCCTCATGGGGCTGGATCTGAACCCGCGCAGCGCGGCGTCGGCGCGCGCCGCCGGAGAGGGGGAGGAGATCACATACCTCACCGGCGATGTGTTCGCCTTCCAGCCGCCGCGCAAGCCGGATTTCATCGTCACCTCGCAATTCACCCACCATCTGCCGGATGACCAGATCGTCCAGCTACTCGGCTGGCTAGAGGCGCATGCCGCGCAAGGCTGGCATATTGCCGACCTGCACCGGCATTGGTTCGCCTATCACGGCTATCCACTACTCGCCCGGCTGTTCGGCTGGCACCCGATCGTCCGTGTCGACGGGCAGATTTCCATCGCCCGCGGTTTCACCAGGGCCGAGTGGGTGGTGTTGCTGGCGCGGGCTGGGGTGCAAGCACGCATTACCTGGCAGCCGCTGTTCCGCCACGCGGTGTCGACATGATCCTGGTGGTCGGTGGCGGCCCGGCCGGAGCGGCCTGTGCCATTGCCCTGGCGCAGGCCGGACGGGCGGTGACGCTGATCGAGCGCGAACCCGCCGCCACCGACAAGGTCTGCGGCGAGTTCGTCAGCGCCGAGGCGCAGGCCTACCTCACCCGGCTCGGGCTGCCCCCGGCGCTGCTGGGCGGACAGCCGATCACCAGACTGCGGCTGGTGCGCGGCGGCCGTACCATCACCGCGCCGCTGCCCTTCGCCGGGCGCGGCGTGCGGCGCCGGGGCATGGACGAGACGCTGCTGGATGTGGCCGAGCAAAGCGGGGTGCGTGTGCGGCGCGGCCAGGCGGTACGGCGGATCGACAGCGGCGGGATCAGCGTTGAGGTCGGCGGCGAGGTTCTGCATCCTGCCACGCTGGTGCTGGCCAGCGGCAAGCATGAGGTGCGTGGCGCGGCGCGCCCGGCCCGGCCCGGCCGGCTGGTCGGGCTCAAATCCTATTTCTCTCTGGCCGCCGGTCCGCAGTCAGAACTCGTGCAGCATGTCGAGCTTATCATGTTCCGCGGCGGTTATGCCGGTCTGCAGATGGTTGAGGACGGACTCGCCAACCTCTCTTTGCTGGTCGACAAGGCGGTGCTGCGCGAGGCCGGCAATAAATGGCCGGCGCTGCTGGCCGGGCTGCAGCGCACTATCCCGCATCTGGCTTCAAGGCTGGACAAGGCGGCTGACCGCCTGCCGGAGCCGCTCGCCATCGCTGGCATGCCGTTCGGCTTCCTGCATCGGCCCCACGCCGCGGACCCGCCCGATTTGTTCCGGTTGGGCGACCAGGCGGCGGTCATCCAGTCCTTCACCGGGGACGGGCTGGCGATCGCCCTGCACAGCGCAGCCCTGGCGGCGGCTGCAATCATCGCCGGTGCGAGCGCGCAGACGTATCACCAGCAGTTGCGGACCGATGTAAGGTGGCAGGTGTTTCGTGCCGGGGCGTTGCATCACGCGCTGAGCGCCCCGCTGCTTGGCCCCGTTCTGTTCGCAGGCGCCGCTTTGTGGCCCGCAACCCTCGCCCGTGCCGCTGCCTGGACCCGCGTGCCCGAGGCGGCGCTGGCGCGCTGCCAGAGTCAAGCTCGGCCCGGCTTGTGCTCACTCAGATAAGTGGCCTGCGTGGGGATTTTTGAACCAGTTGAACTGAGACAAACTGGTTTAGAAAGGAGGGTAGCGTCCGTCAATGTGGTGGACATTCTGGTGTAGCTGAAGTGGCCATCGATCATGCGGCTGCGGTGGAAATCTGGTTTGGTTCAGCGTTGATCAGCGGGGGTGTAAGTTCAGCCATTCCCTCGATCTGCATATACCGGTTTTGTGTCTGCCACTCATCGTTTGCCTCCAGCAGCACGGCACCGATCAGCCGGATGATCGCTGCCTCGTTTGGAAAGATGCCTACGACATCGGCGCGGCGTTTGACGTCTTTGTTCAAGCGTTCCAAGGGGTTGGTGCTGTGGATTTTGGTCCGGTGCTGGGTGGGAAAATCCATGTGCGCCAGCACGTCGATCTCGCTGTCATCGATAAACGTGCCGAGCTTTGGCCACTTGCCGCGGAGCTGATCGGCGACATGGCGCAGGGTCTGGCTGGCATTGGCGCGGTCAGGCTGGATGAACGCCTGGCGCAACGCGGCGGATGCCATGTTCTGCTGGGCCTTCGGGACATAGGACAGCGCGTTCCTCATCCAATGCACCCGACAGCGCTGCCAGGATGCGCCCATGACTTTTCGGCCGCACATGGCGGATGACTTTCAGCCGGGCCGGGATTTTCTCCAGCACCTCGGTGATGTCCTCGCCGAGTTTGACCAGATGCGTGCCGCCACAATTGGGGCAGACCTCGGCAGTTGGGTACACCACATCCTCACGCGGCAGATGCACCGGCAAAGGTTTGCGCACCGCCGGTGAGCGGGCCGGACGTGGCTGCGGGGTTGCTGCTACCCGTGCGGCTTCAGCTTCCTCAAGGTCTTCGAGCTGCAACTCCAACTGCTCGATCTGCGTGTCCAGCGCCTCGGACGATTGCCCGAACTGCATGCGCCGCAGCTTGTGCAACTGCGCTTTATACTGCTCGATAAGCAGGTGCGCCGTCGCCAGCTCTGCTTCGCGCTCGGCAAGTTGGGCTCGCAGGCTGACAATCTCGGCAGCGGCATCCATCGGCTTTTAATCTAGCCGAATCGCATGAAAATATCACGAGTTTTTACGAATCAGCAGGCCGTTTCCAGTGTAAAGCTGCGCACCGGCGCGCGCCAGTCGATCCCCTCCAGCAGCATGGATAATTGCGCCATTGAGGTTGCTGTAGAAGATGGCGATCCGGTACCCAAGCCCTCTACTATAGAGACGGTGAGAGGAAATCCTGACTTCGGTGGGTGGATCATTAGCGAAGTTGATTTAGGAATATAATCCTAAATTGCCGATTGGCTAAATTAGCCAGACAGTAGCAAGTCAAGTTTGCTTCATAGTCCGCACCAGCTCGAATATTGCTCCGGCTCACCCGGCAGGAACCTGGCGATGTGATTGTCGGTGCTACGCCTGAGGGCATGGGTGGCAAGCGCAATCCACCGTTCTGGATGAAGCTCTGCGAGCTCGGTCTGTTGCACAATCTCATCCCCCCTGAAGCAGCGCAGGTCAGGGCGTCGCGAAAAAGCCGTTGGGCAGAGAGAGAAAGCGTTGCAGCGAAGCATCAACATGCGCTTCGGCCGCAACGCGGGCGGCGGCTGCATCACCGGTCAGCAGGGTCTGCACCATCGCATCATGCTCGGCCAAGCTGCCGCTCATCATCTCCTGCTCCAGGGGGCCGCGGAACTGCGCCAGTAGGATGGTGTTGCCCAGCCTCTGCGCCGCTTGGTCCAGCACGGGATTGCCGCTGGCGGTGCGGATGAGCTTATGAAACGCGTCGTTGGCGGTGCTGAAGCTCTGCATGTCGCTTTTCCGCGCGGCCTCGGCGGCGATGTCGCACAGCCGGCATAGCTCAGTCGGGTCCGCCGCCAGCACTGGCGCGGCCAAAGCCGCAGCCAACCCCTCCAGCTCCCGCCGCACCGCGAAGGTCCAGCGTAGCTCATCCTTGCTCAGATGCCGGACGATGGCGCCGCGATGGCGCTCGATCTGTACCAGGCCATCGCCTTGCAGCCGCAGAAAAGCTTCCCGCAAGGCGGTACGGCTGATGCTGAAGCGTTTGATCAGCTCCGCCTCGATCAGCCTTTGACCAGGGGCATAGTGCCCGGCCTTGATGCCGTGCAGAATGGCCTGCGCCGCAATATCCACGACTGAATCGTTATTTGCTGTTACGTCCATTGTCTCAGAGGCTGCCATTGCGGCAAGGCTAGCACTCGGTCCGCGCCGCCGGAAGAGTGTCAGCCACGAAGCAGCCCGGCCTGTTGCAACCCGGCCAATGCCGCCGCTTCGTCCCGGTCCCCGATATCTCCCGAAACACCGATGGCCCCCAGCAGCGCGCCATCCTCCCGCCGGATCAATATGCCACCGGGATTGGGGACGAAGCCGCCATGCAGGCTTTGCCCCGCAGCGGTGAAGAATTGTGGCAGCGCCTTTGCTCGTTCCGCCAGCTCGCGCGTATCCAGCCCGAATTGCAGCGCGGCATTCGCCTTGCCGATGGCCAGATCCGGCCGCCCTAGCGCGATGCCGGATTCCGCCGCGAAGGCTTTCAGCACGCCGCGCGCATCCAGTACCGCAACGGCGAGCGGCAACAACTCAGCTTCCCGCCCCGCCGCCAATGTGCCGCGGAGAATCTCCTGTGCGGTTTCCAGCGGCAAATCTGCGAAGATCGGCTCAGACATCGAACATCTCCCCCATGGCCCGCAGCATGGGATGCGGCATGAAACTCACTCGGCAATCCAGCACCGCCGGGGCTTGCGCGGCGAAGGCGCGCGCCAGGGCAGGGGCAAGCGCCTCCGGGGTTGTCACCGTTTCGCCGAATCCGCCGAACCCGCGCGCGATGGCCGCGTAATCCGTACCCTCCAGATCCACGCCCAGCCTGAACCCCTTGCGGGTCTGGCCAGCGGCGATCACGCCCCAGGAGGCGTTATTATGCACGATATTCACCACGTTCAGCCCGTAGCGCCGTGCGGTGTCCAGCTCCTGCAGGGTGAAGCCGAAGCTGCCATCCCCGGTGATGTTCACCACCGGACGGCCGGGATGCAGCGCCGCGAGGGACAGTGCATAGGGCAGGCCGAAGCCGAGCTGCGCCATGCCGGCTTCGTGAAAGCGCGTGCGCGGCTCAAGCACTGGAGTGAGGTCGTTGCTCCAGAAGCTTGTATGGCCGCCATCGTAAACCACGAGTGCGTCTGGCGGCAGCGCCGCGCCAAGGGCGCGTGCCAGAACCGCCGGGTGCATCACCGGCCCGCTGGCATCGGCGCCAAGCTGCGCCTGATAACCCCGCCATTCCGCAGCAAGCCCCGCCACCCAGGCCGGGTCGGCAATACCGGGCCCCGGGCAGGCTTGCGCCAATGCCCTGACCGTGGCGGCCGCATCGGCCAGAATGCCCAGGCTAAGCGGCGTATTCTGGCCGAGCGCTTCGGGATCGCTTTCCACCTGGATGATCGCCTGGCCCGGAGCCCCCAGCCATTCTCCCTTGCGCCAGAACCAGGAGGAGACACGCATGCCCAGCGCCAGCACCACATCCGCCTCGCGCAGCGCGCGCAACACGGCAGGGCCGCCAATGGCGCCGCCATGGCCAAAGAAATCAGGATCATCGCTGGCCACCATGCCGATGCCCGATTGCGTGGTGGTTACCGCCGCGCTCAATCTTTTGGCAAGTGCACGCAAGGGTTGGTATTCGCCGGAACGGGCGAGCCCGCCCCCCGCGATGAGCAAGGGACGCTTCGCCCCACGCAGCAAAGCGAGGGCGGCTTGAACCGCATCGGGATGCGGGCTGGGCAGGGTGGTCAATCGGTAGGTCGCCGGCGCGCGCGCAAACGCGCCGGTTGGAAAAACCGTCTGCGCTTCCAGCACATCCTGCGGCAATTCCAGATGGACCGGGCCCGGCCGGCCGGTGAGGGCGGCACGGAAAGCGGCGCGGACAAGCTCTGGCAGACGCTTCGGGTCATGCACCACAGCGCTCCATTTGGTGAGCGGACGAAGCATGGCTGCGCTATCGATCTCCATCAGCCCGCCCTTGGCCGGATATGCCGCGCCATGGCTGTTATTCGATGTGATCAACAGCAAGGGCAAGCGGTTATTCAGCGCGGAGGCCAGGCCGCCAACGGCATTGGCGCTGCCCGGGCCAAGCTCCGCGAAGGCCAGCGCCATGCGCCCGGTTGCGGCATAATGTGCCGCCGCCATCATCACACCCGCGGCCTCATGCCGGACGCCGATATAGCGTAGCCCTTCCTCTTCAACGGCCTGCAAAAAGGGCGCGATCTTGCCGCCGGCAATTCCGAACACGGCGTCGATGCCCTCAGGCCGCAAGGCGCGCGCCAGCGCACGGCCCCCTGAAAGCCGGATCAAGCCCTCGCCCAGATCATTGCTGTTACCCTCCGGCATGATGTCCCCCGTTGAATTCATCTTGTGGAGAGATGAATAAGCCATTGCATATCATCATTCAATATAATATGACTAAATTGTCCGACAATAAAGATGGCCGATTTTACGGCCCCGGCGATAGCCAAGAAAAAAGGGGAGATGAGTTCAAAATGCGACAGCAACTTTTCGTGGCAACCGCGCTGCTCGCGGTGGGTGCGTTCCAGCCTGCTTATGCCGATGGGCTTTTGTCCAAGCCTGCTAATGCCCTCGCATCCCAGGGGATCGATGTCAGCGCGATCTATCTGAACCAGTTCATGGCCAACCCGAGCACCGGCTTCAATACGGGCACGACCTCCTCCACGGGAGCATTGATTCCGCATATCGATGTCGATCTGAATAAGTTAGCGGGCATCCCTGGGGCCAGCATTCATTTCGAGCAAGCGATCTTCACCTTCGTCTCAGGTCAGAATATGACCTCCAATGTCGGCGGCATTCTTCCCGGGCTGCCGTATAATGCTGTGGGCAAACACACTTATCTTTCCGAGCTGACCTATGAACAGAAGTTGCTGCAGGGGCGGCTGGATATTGAAGTCGGCCGGATGAATCCGCTACGGCATTTCTCATCGCCGAATTGCGATAATTTCTTCACCTGTCAGGACCCGGTTTTTCTCATCGATAACGATGTGCCGCCTTATCCCTATGGCGTCTGGGGCGGGAGGGCCCAGTTGCAGTTGGATAAGCAAGACAATGTTCAGCTTGGCGCCTTCGAGGATGATTTCTACGATGCCCGCGTGACCAACGGCTATGATTGGGGCACCAACCATGCCATCGGCGCGGAGATTCTGTTTCAGCTGGCACGGCACACGAGCTTTGCCGATAGCCGCCACCCTGGCGCCTATTCGCTGATGTATTTCCACAATACTTCAACCGTCCCGGATCCTTATATCACCGTCGCGGGCACCTCCCAGGTGTTCAACCCCAGCACGGCCCCGGTCACCTATACCGGGACGGATGGGCTGGTGCTGCGTTTCAACCAGACCCTCTGGTCAGCCGCCGCCCCGCCGGGCGTGCCGCCGGTTCATACTGATGTTTATGGCGGTGTGTCCTATTCCTTCACCGCGAGCGCCCCGGTGCGGGCGCAGTTCTATACGGGCGTCAATTATTATTTTCACACGGGCATGCCGCTGGATACGCTGGGGCTGAAACTCCAATATGCTGATATTGGCAGCCGAGAGTTGATGTTTCAGCGCGATGCCCGCATTGCCGCGGGCGGCGCGGATGTGATGGGCTCATCCAATGAATGGCGGTTCGAGGTGAACGGCTCCTACATGCTGCTGCCTGGCATCGCACTGCAGCCAACCTTCCAATATTACATCAATCCCGATGCCTTCTTCAATCCATTTCAGCCCCGCCTGCCGCGCAACGGCATGGTGTTTGGCGCCACGCTGGTGGTGTTTCTCGGGCAGATCCTTGGCTTGCCGCAACCGCCAATGTCCTGAAAGAAAAACTCAACAATGGAGGAGACAGGCATGACTAAGATCAAAGCCGGATATGAGCCGCGCCTCGTGATATTGATGTTTTTGGGCATTGGCACGGTCATGCTGGACCGTATGGCGCAACTTTTCCTGGGCCCTTACATCGCTAAAGCACTTGCCATCGGCCCGGCGCAGATTGGCGTGCTGGCGGCGGGTGTCAGCTTCGCTTGGGCAATTTCCTCCTTTATCTTCGGGCAGCTCTCCGACAGGGTTGGACGAAAACCCGTTCTGATTCCGGCGATGATTTTGTTCTCGCTGTTCTCCGCCGTTTCCGGGCTGGCGCAGAATTTTGGACAATTACTGCTCATCCGCATCCTGCTCGGCGCGGCGGAAGGGCCGTGCTGGACGGTGATCGCCGCGCTGGTGGCGGAGGCCACGCCGCAGGAGCGGCGCGGCCGCAACATGGGCATCGTCATCAGCGCCGCGGCGCTGGTAGGCGGCGGCCTAGGGCCGATCCTGACCACGCAGATCGCCAGTGCCGTTGGCTGGCGCTGGGCTTTTGCTGTTGCTGGCATTCCAGGGCTGGTGCTGGCGTTGATCATGCTGGTTTTCGTGCGCGAGCCACAGAAGCATCTGCGCAGCGAACCCGCGAAAGCCGATCTGGGGCGGCTTCTGCGCTACCGTAACGTATGGCTCTGCATCTTCGCCGCCATTGGCCAGGCAACTTGGCTGCTGGCCTTCAACGTGTTCGCCCCGCTCTACATCACCCGGGTGATGGGGCAGAGCCCGACCATGGCCGGATTCTTGATCGGCGCTTCCGGCATTGGCGCATTTGTTCTGGGGTTTTGCGGGCCCGCTGTGTCGGATAAAATCGGCCGACGCCCGGCTTTGCTGGTGGCCGCAGCCTTGGCCATGTTGATGCCGTTGCTGTTTCTGGTGCCGGGGCTTTACCATATGACCGGGCTTCTGGCGGCACTGATTTTCCTCACCGCCACGGGCTCGATCACGGCGGCACTCACCCTGACCATTATCCCCGCGGAATCCGTACCGCCCAGCCTGAAAGGCGCGGCGATTGGCCTGGCAGGCATGGGCGGAGAAATTGGCGGAGCACTCTGCGGTCCAATGCTGGGTGGTGTCCTGGCCCAGCATCTTGGCCTTGCCGCGCCGCTGGTGCTGGCTAGTGCGGGGATGGTACTGGTGTTGCTGCTAGGGCTGGCGATGCGCGAAACTCGCCAGATCCACGCCAGCTTGCATGACGCGCCGGTTCCGGCGCCGCGCGAAGGCTGAACGCAACGCGGCAGAGACGGCCAAAGAAAACCCGGATCAGCCTGTCTGGCCGATCCGGGTTTTTTGTCGGTTTGTCTGATCATATCGGATAATGGCCGGGCTGGGTCTCAATGGTGATCCAGCGCAGTTCGGTAAAAGCGTCGATCCCCGCCTTGCCGCCGAAGCGCCCATAGCCGGATGCCTTGGTGCCGCCGAACGGCATCTGTGCCTCATCATGCACGGTGGGGCCGTTAATATGGCAGATACCGGATTTGATCTGCTTGGCCACGCGCAAGCCACGCGCGGTATCGCGGGTGAACACGGCGGCGGACAGGCCATATTCCGAATCATTTGCCAGCTCGATCGCATGCGCCTCGTCGCGCGCGCGGATCACGGCAACCACGGGGCCAAAACTCTCTTCGCGGAACAGCCGCATCTGCGGGGTCACCTTGTCGATCACATGCGCCGGCATGATCACGCCATCCGCCTCGCCGCCATTCAATTGCATCGCCCCTGCCGCCAGCGCTTCCGCGATGAGGGATTGCACATGCGTCACGGTTTTCAAATCCACAACGCAGCCCAGAGGCGTTTGGCCAAGTGCGGGATCGCCAGCCTTCATCGTCGCCACCTTGGCCTGTAAGCCGGCGGTGAAGGCGTCCGCCACAGCATCGGTGACGATGATGCGTTCCGTGGACATGCAGATCTGGCCTTGATTCATGAACGCGCCGAAGGCCGCCGCCTTGATCGCCTCGTCGAGATCCGCATCCTCCAGCACCAGGAAGGGGGCCTTGCCGCCAAGCTCAAGCAGCACCGGCTTGAGAGTTTCAGCCGCGCGCTTGGCGATGACCCGCCCGACGGTCGTCGAGCCGGTGAAATTGATCCGCCTGACGGCCGCATGGTCGATCAACGCGCCGACAATTTCGGCGGCGGCCTCAGGCGCGTTGGTGACCAGATTGACCACGCCCGCCGGAAATCCTGCTTCGGCAAAGGCCTGGATGATCAGCGCATGGGTATGGGGGCATTGTTCCGAAGCTTTCAGCACCACCGTATTGCCGCATGCCAGGGCCGTGGCGATGGCGCGGGTGCCGAGGATGACCGGCGCATTCCACGGGGCGATGCCCAGTACCACCCCAGCCGGCTCGCGGACGGCCATGGCGACGCAGCCTGGCTTGTCAGAGGGGATCACCTCGCCGGCGATCTGGGTTGTCAGCGCGGCGGCTTCGCGCACCATGTTGGCGGCGAGCATGACGTTGAACCGCGCCCACGCCTCGGTGGCGCCGATCTCATCGCGCATCGCCGCTACGAATTGATCAGCTTTGCTGGCGAGCGCGTCAGCGGCTTTCAGAAGCAGGCCGCGCCGTGCACCTGGCCCCAGCTCCGCCCAGGCCGGAAACGCCGCCCCTGCGGCGTTCGCCGCGTCCTCTGCCTGCGCGATTGTCGCCGCCACGGCGCGGGTCACGGCCTTGCCGGAAAGGGGATTGATTCGCTCGAAATATGTCCCAGCATCAAGAGAAGCACCGTTGATGAACAGGCCAACCTTGGTTGTAGTAAACTCCTTGGGCATTCGGCGTTCCTTATCTGCGAGGTGGCAAGAATAATTGTCAGACAAAAAAATAATACAAAACGGAAAAGCTCTTGCATAGCTGGCTCTCGGCCGGAGGCGAGTTACCTCATGGCTCCCGTCACGCATCTCAGCCCTGAGCGCCTGATTCGGTGCAGCACAGGGGCTCATGGCGTCCTGTACGCCGCGCGGATATATAAGACGGCCCCACTTGAAACCCTTCACCAGCACGCCCGCTTCATGGCACGGATCACCCAACCGCTCGGCTGGGCATCGCAATTCCGGGAGAGAGATGCCTTGTTAGTTTTAAATGTTTAGAGTGATGCTGCCGCGGCAATCTAGTACCTCTGCACAGAGATTATGACTCTTTGACCGGGTATGCCTTGCGGAGTTTTTCACGGGCTTTTTCGGTTGTGAACATCCAGTTGATCTGGGCTTTGTCGGCATTGCGCTGCGTCTCCCAAGCGGCAATTTCTGCGACGAGTTGATCTTTGTTGTCGATGCGTCGGTCGAGGCATTGGCTGCGCAGGACGCCGATCTCGATTTCAACCATGTTGAGCCAGCTTGCGTGTTTCGGCGTGTGGTGGAACTCCAGCCGTTTGAGCACGCGGCGCGCTTCGGGTGCGGGAAAGGCGTCATAGATTGCCCCGGAAGAATGGGTTGAGAGGTTATCCAGCACCACCCTGACCACGGGGGCGTCGGGATAATGGAGATCGACCAGATCGCGCATGCAATGGGCGAAGTCCAGATTGGTGCGCCGGTCAGTGACCTTCACCCTGCGCCATGGCCGGTGGGCATCAAGGAAGATGAACAGGTTGACCGTTCCATTGCGGCGATATTCGCAGTCATAGCGCTCCAGGTGGCCCGGCTTGGCCGCAATTGGCTGGCGTACTTCGCCGATGAGCTGGGTTGGGCTCTCGTCGAAGCACACCACTGGCCGTTGCGGATCAGGAACTTCGGCGTAGAGATCAAGCACGTTCTCCATGCGGGCGACGTACTCGCCATCGACCTTTGGAATGCACCACATGTCCTTGCGCCATGGCTTCAGGTCATTCTCCGCCAGCCTTCGGCGGACCGTCTCGCGAGAAAGCTCTTCATGCTCGGTGAGCTTGACCAATGCTCCGGCCAAAAGTTCAAGGGTCCAGCGCGCTCGACCTGGCGGAGGCTTCGAGCAGGCGGTTGCCACCAGCAGCGCTTCTTCCTTGCCTGACAGCTTACGTCCGGCGCCGCGGCGCGGTTCCTCGCTCAGCGCCCCTTCCAAATTTGCTTCCACGAAGCGGCGCTTGGTCCGATAAATGGTTGATCCGCTAACCCTCAGGGTCGCGGAGATCTGCTCATCGCTGGTCCCCGCATCGGCCGCCAAAAGAATCTGCGCCCGCTTGAGCTTGCGCACCGCGTGCCGGCCGCCACTCAAAAGCGCCGTGAGTTCATCACGTTCCGATTGCGTGAGTTCGACCCGATACCGTACATTCATCTGAGTTTCCTTGCAGTTCAAGGCTCAGATGAATCCAAAATGAATCAATTCTTTGACAAAAATATCCCGGCCACAGAGCCCCGCTTCACCACCACGCAGGGGCAATACCTGGCCTTCATCTATGCCTATACGCGCGTGCTCGGGCGCCCACCCGCTGAAGCAGATATGCAGCGGCACTTTAAGGTCACCGCACCCACCGTCCACCAAATGGTACTCACCCTCGAACGAAATGGCCTCATTAAACGTGACCAGGGCATAGCCCGCAGTATCCAACTCATGATCGCACCAGAGGCGTTGCCAATTCTGCGCTGAAATCAAACAGCAACCCGTCAAATTCTCTGTGCAGAGGTACGAGCACTACAGTTGCATTTTTGATTTGAGATGGGCATGTCTGGCTGTGGCTTGATGGCTTCGTCTGAATATTGACCATTTGAGGATGCGCTCGACGGGAAGTCGCCGTTGAGCGAGCTTCAGGGCGAGGCGCCGGATTTCTTGGATGGACCATCGGATGAGTTCTTGTCCGTCCTGCGCTTCGTTTTTTTCGGCGTGATGGCGTTGGCGCGATAGCGGACAGCGGCCATCATGGCATAGGCGAGCATGACGAGAGAGACATGACGATGCCAGCCGTGCCAGGAGCGGGTTTCGTTATGGTCGAGGCCGAGTTCGTTTTTGGCGGTTTCGAAACCTTCTTCGATCCGCCTACGTGTTCCTTCCACGCGGACCAGCGTATCGATTGACGTGCCGTGCGGAGACCAGGTGGTGAAATAGGCGCATTCGCCATCGGCGATGCCGCGCCGGATCAGCAGTCCCCGCGTCCACAGACCCGGCGTGGGAGCGTCGAATTCTTCGGCGTCAAGATCCGCTAGTGGACAATAGGCCCAGTCGTAGAGCCGCTCGCCCTTGGTGCCGAGCCCCGCCGACAAGCGTTGCCAAGCTTCCGCCGGCAAGTCCTGGGCGATGTCTTTGGCCTCGCCGGCGATCAGCGGCGCCGTGCTCCAGGAGCCAAACCAGTGATTGGAATTCACCCCCAGCACGTAGCCGCGACCGGCCCGGCGCAGGGTTTTCTCCACTTCGCCCACCCCATAAACGCTGTCAGCGGCAACCCAGGAAAATGGAACGCCAGCGGCAACCGCTCGGTCGATCATCGCCGAAGCCAGCGTCGGTTTGGTTGCGAATGCGATCGTGTCAGGCACATGCGCGGCCTCCATCCGCGCCGGATCGGATGTCCAGGCTTTCGGCAGATATAGTGCACGGTCGATGAACGCGTGGCCCTTATACGAGACATACGCAGCAAATACGCCAATCTGACAATTTGTGATCTTGCCCGCGGAGCCCGTATATTGCCGGCCAACGCCGCATGACGTGCGGCCCTGTTTGAGGAAACCTGTCTCGTCAATCACCAGAACCGCGTCATCCCCAGCCAGATGCTCGACAACATAGTTCCGCACGACATCGCGTAAGACATCGGCATCCCAGCGCCCCCGCCCAAGCAGCGCCTGCTGCCGCCATGGACCAGGATCACCCGCCGCCTCGGCGCGCATCCACCCGGTCTTGCGCGGCTCATTGCCAAGAAGCGTATCAAGAAAATCGCCCGCCGACGCCGCAACACGCGCCTGCGTGAACAATGGTCTTACCCGTCCCTTCACATCTCGGAGCGACGACGCCCAAAGTTCTAATGTGTCTTCAACAGATGCGCCGCCACTTATCAGAGCTTGAATCATGGTTACCCATTGATTCAGAACTTGCGATAAAATGCAACTGTAGTGCTGGTGAACCGCTTATGCACGGATTTGTACCTGCCGTAACGCTCCGGCAGGTCATGCCAGTGGGCGCCCGACCGGATCACCTAAAGACCTGCATTCACGAACAACCGATTGTCGGTGCCTATCTGGCCTGGATCAGAGGCTTTGCCCGCGATCAGCGGGCTAATGCGCACCGACTGTTTCTCGGAAAGTTCGTAGCGCTTCGGGGCCATGCTGACTCCAGATCATCTAGTCTGGAACAATATGAATCACCATCCCTACTCGTGCCGAAAGTCCTGAATGTCGATTAGTCCTAGATCATCGCGCAAGTGAGATATATGAAGCCCATGAAAGCAGTGGTGGTTTTTCCGCATCTGGGTGATCCTTCGGAAGCGCTTGAGTTTGTTGAGGAAGCACTCGACCTGACGCGGTTCCTTATAGAGCCTCCAATCGATTGGCGGGGTGATGGCGCGGCTGGGATTGGCTTTTATGTGGGTGGTTGCGCCGAGATCATTGGCAATGAAATCCAGTAGTCTTCGGCGCCGTAAGCGGCGTCGGCGATGACGTGGCCGACAACCTGCAAGCCCTTCAGGAGGGTTTGCGCCTGCGGGGAATCGCCGTGTTGTCCTGGTGTGGGGTGGATGCGCAGCGGCAAGCCAAGCGCATCGACGACCGCGTGCAGCTTGGTCGCCAGCCCCCCGTTAACGACCGATGGTGGTAGGTTCAGCCCCCCCCCTTTTGCCCCTGCCGCATCGGCATGGACTTTCGAAATGGTGCTATCAATCAGGACATATTCAAAATCCGCGTGTTGGTTAGGGTTTTGAAGAGCGCTTCCCAAACCCCCGCATGAAAGCGAGGAAGAGGAATGACCTTATCCTAGTGGTGTTTTCGCCAGTCGACGCTCGGACGAAACCGTCGGGAAAGGCCATTCATAGGCGGAGCCGATCGAAGGTCCTGCCCCGCTAATTCGCTTTGAGGGCCTCAAAGATCGTAGACTGTGCTTCGCTATCCAAGATGACAGGTTTGTCTCATGGGCGCTTACGGGGGGACAGGGCGGATATGTTCGACTATATCGAGCGATTCTACCATCCACGGCGCAGGCATTCGAAACGAGGCGGTGCAGCCAAGGTTCCAGCGGTGCTAAGCACCGCTGGAATGCTGCGGAGGGTATGTCAGCCCTATGGAGTTCGATGACAAAGCCGTGTTGGCTTAACTTGCTGTCGCATCAAGCTCAACACATATTGCTCTAGCTGAAATAGGGGTTTGTTCATTCCTGCTTCCTACGGGCGCGCGGGCTGGTATGCTTACGACACCATGTTTTCACGGAACGGGCCATGCAGCTGCTATTAGCCGAGGATGAGCAGAAGACGATCAACTACCTCACCAAGGGGTTGCGTGAGGAAGGTCATGTTGTGGACGCCGTCAGCAACGGCGCGGACGCGCTTGCCCTGGCGCTGGCCCGCGAATTTGACGCGATCATCCTGGATGTGATGATGCCCGGCCTCGATGGCTGGGAGGTGCTC
Source organism: Acidocella facilis ATCC 35904 (assembly GCF_000687875.1). GTDB lineage: Bacteria > Pseudomonadota > Alphaproteobacteria > Acetobacterales > Acetobacteraceae > Acidocella > Acidocella facilis. Next base: position 24,649 of record NZ_JHYG01000016.1, read on the forward strand.
AAATGTCTGCGTGCCGCCGGGCGGGCCACGCCGGTGCTGTTCCTGACGGCGCGCGATCATGTGGAGGACCGGGTGCGCGGCTTTGATCTCGGCGCCAACGACTATCTCATCAAACCCTTTGCCTTCGCGGAATTGCTGGCCCGGCTGCGTAATCTGGCGCGTCTGCCCAAGGCGGCACCCGGCTCCAGCCTAATGACCGTGGGGAATCTGGAGATCGACACGCTGCGCCACCGTGTCAGCCGTGCCGGCATGGGGCTGCAGCTGACCTCCAAGGAATATGCGCTGCTGCTGTTGCTGGCGCGCAACCAGGGGCGGGTGCTCTCGCGCACGCTCATCGCCGAGGCAATCTGGGGCCTGTTCCACGACCAGCAAGCCAATGCGGTGGACGCGCTGGTCCGCCGCCTGCGCGCCAAGCTGGACACGCCTTTTGATACGGCCTTGCTGCACACAATTCGCGGCACCGGCTATGTGCTGGATACATGATGCGCCGTGTCCTTCCTCCCGCCTCCATCAGCGGGCGGCTCGCATTGCTCTACACGCTGGGGGCGCTCCTCGCGGTGGGGCTGTTCGCGTTGCTGGCAAACTGGAAGCTGGAGGCGAATTTCACTGTCGCGCATCGGGATTTTCTCCAGGCCAAGGCGGCGGAGTTTCAGGATGATCTGAATGATGGCGGCGGCCAGCCAGACCGGCTCATCAATGAGATCTTGAAGGAAACCGACGGCGCGCGCCTGCGTTCCTATGAAGCCAGGGTGCTGGTGGCGGGCAAGCAGGCAGGCGAAACGCCAGGCATGGCCGCCTTGCTGCCCGCGCGCTTATTTCCCGCCGAGCGTGGCGTGCAGGCTCTAACCCTCATCCGCGACCAAACCGGCAACAGCTCCTGGCTGCTGACCAGCCTGCCCCTGCAAGGGCCACAGAATGTCAGCCTTCAAATCGGACTGGATATCACGCGGGATGAAGCCCTGCTGACTGATTTTCACCGCGCGCTGGCCGTGTTCTTCCTGCTGATGGTGCCGCTTTTGCTGGGAGCCGGACGGCTGGCCGCCACCCATGCCCTGGCGCCGCTGACGCGCATCGCCAAGGTGGCGCAGAGCATTACCCCCGCCCAGCTGTCCCGGCGCATTCCGCAGGACCCGCCCTGGCCGCGCGAGCTGACCGGGCTGGTGCAGGTGTTCAACCAGATGCTGGATAATCTCGAATCCAGTTTCGAGCGTCTCTCCCGTTTCTCGGCGGATATCGCGCATGAGCTGCGCACCCCGCTTTCCAATCTCACCGGGAGTCTGGAGGTCTGCCTCATCCGCCCCCGTGACGAGGCGGAATACCGGGCCGCCATCGCTTCCGCGATCGAGGACGCGCAGCGCCTCACCGGGCTGATCGAGAATTTGCTGTTTCTGGCCCGGGTGGAGAACCCCAGACACGCGTTGCGCCTTGAGCGTTGCGAGGCCAGTGAAATCTGCGCCTGGGTGGCGGCGCACTATGAGGCTCAGTCTCGCCCCAAGGATTTGCGCCTGCGCATCGCAGGTGCGGCCACGTTCTACGCGGATACGCTGCTGCTCCGCCAGGCGTTGGGCAATGTGTTGGCCAATGCCGTGCGCCATGCGCCACCGGGCTCGGAGATCGTTCTGGCCATTTCGGGCAGCCCGGCCAGCGGCGTGGACATCTCTGTTTCCGACCAGGGGCCGGGTATCGCGCCAGAGCATCTGCCCCGGCTGTTCGACCGCTTCTACCAGACCGACCCGGCGCGCGGCCACAAGGCAGCGCAAGGCTCAGGGCTGGGGCTGTCTATCGTGCGTTCGATCATGGAGCTGCATGGCGGGCGGGTGACGATCGAGAGCGTGCCAGGGCAGGGAACATGCGTGAGCTTGCAGTTTCCGTCCATGGAGGCGTGAAAATGATAAAATTATCATCGAAATGGCGCCGTTTCGTCCAGAGGGCGCGCTTATCAAGGCCTGATGATTCGACGCTTACGATCCGCGCCGCTCGGCCTTGTCCTGACGCTGCTGGCGCTTACCGCCCAGGCACCTGGGGGCTGGGTGACAGTACGGACCAGCCAATTCGCCCCGGTTCTTTCCGGTTTCGCCAGCGTGCAACCGGGCGCGCCGGTCCCCATTACCGCCCTGCAAGCCGGCGTGCTCACCAGCCTCGCCGTGGTGCCGGGCGAAAGTGTGCGTCCTGGCCAGCCCATAGGCCTGCTTGGCGGGGCGCAGCTCGCCGCGGCACTGGCTACAGCGCAAGGGGCCAGCAACGCCGCCAATGCCGCCTTGGCGGCAGAACAGGGTAAGTTCGCGGACCATCTCGGGACGAGAGCCGCGGTGGCGCAGGCACGCGCGGCGGCGGTTTCAGCGCGGGCCAGCCTCCTGGCGTTGCGCGCCGCATCCCGCCTGCAAAGCCCGGTGGCCGGGCAGGTGCAAAGCCTCGCGGTTGGGCCAGGCGCCGCCCTGGCGCCGGGGCAGGAAGTGGCCGTGATACAACCCGCCGCCGGCGCATGGGTGAAGGCGGTGCTGTATGGCGCGCAGGCGGAAACGCTTGCCCCCGGTATGGCGGCCCGGTTCACGCCCGCCGATGGCGCGCCGGCTATGCCGATCACGCTGCGCGGGGTGCAAGCCACGCAGTCCGATGGCGGGCTGGTCCTTGCTTTCGCGGGCCACGGCCTTCAGCCCGGCGAATCCGGCGCGGTCAGTCTTTCCTTGCCGCCCCGCCCTGTCCTGCTGGTCCCCAGCGAAGCGCTGGTGCTGGATAACGGGCGCTGGTGGGTGATGCTGCATGACGCACAGGGCGACCACGCCGCCCCGGTCGTGCCGGGCGCAACGCAAGGCCCTGAAACGCCTATTCTCTCCGGCCTCAAGGCCGGGGATCAGGTCATCGTCCAGGATGCCGCCTTGCTGTATCATCGCGGCATCGCTGGCCTTTACCAGCCGCCGGATTAACGCCATGCCCGCCGCTTTACGCCGCCTGCTGGGTCGCCCGGCTCTGTGGCTGATGATCTATGCCGCCTTGCTCGGCTACGGGCTGTTCGCCCAGTTCAATATCCCCGAAGAGGTGCTGCCCGCCTTCAACTATCCCGAGATCAGCGTGACGGCGCATCTGCCCGGCACCACCGCCACGGATATGGAGGCGATGGTTGCCACCCCGCTGGAAGGTGTGTTGCTCGGCTTACCTGGTGTCTCGAATGTCCGCAGCACCATCAGCGACGGGCTGGTGGAGACCGATCTGCGTTTTGCCGCCACCACCAACGCCCAGGCGGATTTGCAGGCGGTGAACGGCGCCATCGAGCGGGCCCAGACCAGCCTGCCGCCGGGCGTGCAGCCGTTCACGCAGATCATGGGCAATGCCATCAATGAGGTGGCGGATTATGCGGTTCGCATTGCCCCCGGCATATCACAGGCGCGGGCGGCCCGCGCGGTGGCGATGCAATTGGTCCCGGCCTTGCGCGCCGTGCCGGGGGTGCAGCTCGTCACCTCCGCCGGGCTCGGCGGCGAGGCGCTATGGGTACAACCCAACCTCACCGCCATGGAACAGGCCGGGGTCTCCGTGCAGGCCTTGCAACAGGCGCTGGCTGGGCAGACCATGCTGGTGCCGGGCGGCACGCTCAGCCTTGGCCATGTCGACTCCCTCATCACTTTCGGCAATGCGCCGAGCGCTGCAAAACTGGCGCAAACGCCGGTGATGGGGCCGCACGGCCCGATTCCGCTGGGCGCGCTGGCGCGCGTCCTGCACAGCACGGAACCGGTGCATCAGCGCGAATTGCTGGATGGAACCCCCGCGATTGCGCTTGTTGTGTTCAAGCAGCAGGGCGCCTCCACCTTACCGGTGGCGCGAGCCCTCGCGCGGGCGATCAAATCCGTGACTCTGCCGGACGGCGTTTCCGTGCTGCGGATTTACGACCAGGGCCATCTGGTGCGGGCCACGAGCGATGATTTGCGCCGCAATCTGCTCATTGGCGGCGTGCTGGCCATTGCCGGGCTGCTCGCGGTGCTGGGGGCAGGCAGCGGGGCTTGGTTGCTGGCCTTGTCTCTGCCGACATCGCTGCTGCTGGGCATCGCCGGGCTGTACGCCACCGGGCAGAGCCTCAACCTGCTCACCTTCGGCGCCATCATCGTGGCGCTCGGGCTGGTGGCGGATGATTCCATCATCGTGCTGGAGAGCATTTTCCACCGCTGGGAAGCGGGCGACGCAACCTGGCCTGGCATCTGGCGCGGCTTAAGGGAGATCATGGCGCCTGACATGATCGGCACGCTTACCACCGCGCTGGTGTTCGTGCCGCTGCTCTTTACCGGCGGGCTGGCGGGGCTGTTCTGCGTCCCCTTCGCGCTGGCCATGATTTTCGCGCTCGGCGCCTCGCTGCTGGTGTCGCTGACGCTGATTCCGCTGGGGTTGGGGCTGCTGCCGCGCCATGCCGTGCGCCCGCCGCGCGCGGCAAATGTGCTGCTCACCCGGCTGATGGGCTGGAACCGCCGCCTGTTCCGCCTCGCCTTGGCCTACCCGAAACGCGTCGTGCTGGCCTGCGTGGCGCTGCTGCTGGCGAGCCTCGGCGCGATGAGCCTGGTCTCGGTAAATGTGCTGCCCTTGCCGAATGAGGGTGTACTGCTGGAATCCTTTACCCTCGCCCCCGGCACCTCGCTTGCGGATTCGGACGCGGTGATGCGCCGTCTCTCCGCCCGGCTGGCGAAAGACAAGGCGGTTGAGCACGTGCTGGCACGCATCGGCTCGGCGGCGGGCTCCACCTATACCGAACCTGCCTATGCCGGGGAGATCACCATCCGGCTCAAGCCAGGTGCGGGTGGTGCCAGCCTGGATGCCATCGCCAACCGCGTGCAGGCGGAAACGCAATTCCCCTCGCTGCAAACCGGCATTGACACGCCCACCATCGAACGGCTGGGCGAGAGCCTGAACGGCCTGCCGCAGCCCTTCGCCCTGGATTTATACGGCGATGATCTTTCCCAGATGTCCGCTACCGCCCAGGCCATCGCCCAGCGCCTTGGCCGCGTGCCGGGGCTGAGCGATCTGTTCAACGACCAGGGCTATCCCGAAACGCAGTTGCGCATTACCCCACGCCCGGCGGCGCTCGCCGCGGCCGGGATGACGCCCTCGGTGTTGAGCGGTGAGGTCTCCGCCCTGATGGCGGGACAAGTGGTGACGGAACTGCCGGATGGCGCCGCGCCACTGCCGCTTTATCTGCGCCTGCCAGATCCGCGCCTGCTCTCCCAGCAAGGGCTCGCGGCATTGCCGGTGGGGCCAAACAGCGCCACGCCCCTGGGCGCGCTGGCGGATATCTCCCTCACCACCAGCCCCAACCAGTTCATGCATATTGATGGCGCACGGGCGCTGGAAATTCTCGCCACCCCCACCACAGCGCCCAATATCGCCATCGCCCAGGCGCGGCGCGCCTTGGCCGGGCTGAAGCTGCCGCCGGGCGAGCGGATCGTTTTCGGTGGGCTGTACCCGATGCTGGAGCGCGCTGCTTTGGGGGTGGGCATAGCCGCCATCGCCGCCATCGCGGCTTTGGCCTGGGTGCTGTTTCTGCGCTTCTCTGGCCGGCGCGTACCGTTGCTGCTGTTGGCGCAGATTCCGCTGGCGATGACCGGCGGCGGGTTGGCCCTGGCGGCGAGCGGGCTGGGGCTGAACGGCATCGGGTTGATCGGCTTCCTGGCCTTGGCGGGGGTGAGTCTGAATCACGGCGTCGTGCTGCTGGACCGCGCCCAGCGCAACGAGGCGGCGGGAATGAGCCCGGAGGAGGCCGTGGACGAGGCGCTGAACGTGCGGTTCCGCCCCATCTTCCTCACCACCGCTGTTGCGATCCTGGGCATGCTGCCCACCGCTTTGGGCTTTGGCACAGGCGCCGCGCCTGAGCAGGGGCTGGCGGTGGTCATCGGCGGCGGCATTCTCTGGAGCGCGCTGCTCTGCACCAACCTGCTGCCGGCGCTGTATCTCACCGGGCGCAAGCCGAAGCGGCAAGCATGAAGCAAAGAGCTTGATATTCTCACGACGGCGACTGGGCCGCGCATTGAGCAAGATCAATGCGCGGCTTTTAGGCGCGCGATATAGAACTCACGCTCTGAATCCTTCAAAAGATGGGACCCAAACATGTCTGGTTTCTTTCGGAAAGCGAGCGCCACAGTCTTGGCATTCACCATCACCGCGCCCATCGCGTGGGCTGATTCTCCAGCCGCGAATATGGCGGCCGACGCCAATGCCGCCTTCCAAGGGCAAGGCTGTAACGGCTACGGGCCAGGGCCTTGGATGATGGGCAGATGGGGCGGTGGTGTGCCGATGATGGGCTATGGCGGTTGGGGCGGCGGCGGATGGCTCATGATGATCTTTGCCGCTGTTCTGATCGCGGCACTTCTATTGTTCATCTTCCGGGCACTCACCTGGACGGCGCATGCACCGCATCAGCAAATGCGCTCCACCGGCGGCGGGGGGCCGGGCCTGCACGCGCTCGATGAGCGTTACGCGCGCGACGAAATCAAGCGCGAAGAATATCTGCAGAAAAAGCGCGATATTCTGGGCAACTGACCGCCTCAAGGCCACGGCTGATGAGACCGATAAGCATCATACCTGAATTTTTTCTGAAAGTGTGGGGTAGGGAGACGTCGGAACTGATTCGCGAAGGAATGACCAACGTCTCCCCGGTGTCGGACAGATACCAAAACGCCCCGGCGAAGCGGGGCGTTGGGTCTGATCAGCCTTTGGCCGGATAGGTAAAGTTGAAGCTTTCCGTGAAAGGTTTCCACCAGGGCGGAATCCCGGTCGCGGCGTCCGTATGGCGGTAATATCCGTTCACTGAGGGCGGCTCGAAGCTGTAGAGAACGTGATATGTTCCCCGGCCGTCCATTGCCAGGCTATCCGCATAATGCGGCCCGTCATCGGCGGACATCGGCAGAAGCACACCCTTATGGCTCCAATTCGTTCCCTCCTTTGTGAGCGTGTAGCTTATCTTGACGTAGGGGATCCAAGCTTGATCAGCGTAACCCCAGCGATTATTCGCGGTGGCGTGCAGATCCACTTCCAGATGAATCGTATCCGGCCCCATCGGCATGTCGGGTGGCATCGGGTCCATCTTCACGCCGAGCAGATAGGATGAAACGATTTCCATATCGTCCTGGTGGTCAGGACCGCCGATATAATATTCCTTGGCGTGGGCAGCCATGGCGACGAGACTGAACAGCGAGACGAGTGGGATAAGCTTACGCATGATTCAAATTTCCTGCAGAAGAATGTTTTGATTTTGAAGGCCGGTGAGACAGCCAGAGCAGCACGCAAAGCGTAACAATCCAGGCCAGCAGCTGTATCCCCATCGGTCTGTCTGAATACCCAAGAAGGGCCTGGGCAGCCTTGCCGGCAATGGAGCCTGTGGAGAGCAGCCGGGAACTGTTCCACAGCTGATAGCCCAATGCCGGAATATAATCGTCATTGGCCAAGAGGGCGGCGGCCTGCCCCGCCATCCCCGCGGCGAGCAGGGAAATCAGCGTGGAGGTGACACCGAACAGATGCCGCAACGGGATGGCCAGCAGCCCCCGGTAAAGCGTCCAGGACACCGCCCCGCCCGCCAGAACGCCCAGAATGCCGCCGCTGATGAGCGACGCGGCACTGAGGTTCGCCGCCGTGGCAATGCCGTACAGAAAGAGCGCCACCTCCGAGCCTTCCCGCAAAATCGCGATGGCGATGACCACGGCCATGGCCTTCATGGTGCGCTGTCCAGCCAGCACCTCAGCCCCCATGTCGCGCATCTGCGTGGCCATTTCCCGGCCGTGCCGGGCCATCCAGGCCGCATGCCAGGCCAGCATCAGCACGGCAAAAATCAGAATCGCCGCGTCGAATACGTCCTGTCCATTGCCGGCGAACATCTGGGTAAGCTCGCCCAGTAGGGCTGCGAGCAATCCTGCTCCGGCCAGACCGGCGAACAATCCGCCCCAAAGATAGCGTCCCCGGCGCGGCACCCCTGCTGTCGCGGCCATGACGATGCCAACGATGAGCCCCGCTTCCAAGACCTCACGAAACACAATGATGAAGCTGGCCAGCATCTATTTGGCTTCCACAATGCCGTGCGCGGCTTCAGGGTGGTAATCATCGTAGAATTTGTACCGCCCGGGGCTCAATGGCCCAGCCATCACAGAGATGGTTTGGCCAGGTAGGAGAATTTTCTCGACCCGCAAATCCGGGCTTTCGAATTCATCCGGCGTGGTATCGTGGCTGGTCACCAGCAATTTAAACCGGCTGCCCGCCGGCACGACGATATGGTCCGGCGTGAAGTGGTGAGCCTCCAGCACCAAGCTGAGCGGTGCTGCCATGCCGGCCACGGGCAACAGCGATGCTACAACCCCAACGGCCAGACACCTGAAATAAATGGCTTTGCTTGCCATGAGAGCCGCACTCCATCAATTGCAAATAATTATCGATTGCTGTAAGAGCTACTTATTGAAAACGATTCTCGTTATCAAGTGGCTAGAGCAAATATTATCCTGGGATAATGCAGTATGACTTTTGGTGTTGAGGTTGCGAACGCGCTCGATCCTTATCGGATTCCGGCCAACTGGCTGGTGGCGTTGTATAATCGCGATATCACGGTGGCGCTTCAGCCCTGGCAGTTCTTGATTCGGGCCCTGCATGTGGCGGCGGTTTGCGTGTTTTTTGGCGCCTTATGCATATTGGATCTGCGTTTGCTGGGTTTTGCGCCCGACCTGCCGGTTCGGCCATTGCTGCGTTTGGTGTTGCCGGTTGTGTACGCGGCATTCGGACTTGCCTTGCTAACCGGCTTCACATTGTTCTTTTACGATCCTGTTGCGGTTGGCAGCCATGACTGGCTGACGCCGAAGCTGCTATTCATTGCCCTTGGTATTGCGAACGCAATCTGGTTCAACAGGCGATATCTTTCGCCGCAGCTTGCCTCCAACGACGAAGTCCGGACGGGCCATTGGGCCGTGTTTGTCTCCTTGGCGCTGTGGGGCGCGGCGATATTCTGTGCGTGCCTTAATGCTGAACCGCCGCCCCGGCTATATCTGGGAAGCTAGCCCACTCAAATCTCTCAAGCGGTGGCGCCTCCGGCAAAGCTGGCGCGGTTCACTCCCGCGCGGGGCAAGCGCGGGACGGGCAATTTCGGGCAGTAACTCCAATCAGCCGATCTTTGCCGGGCTCTCTCTGGTCGGATCGCGGCGTCGGCAGGGTTGCTTTCCCCGCCGCCGCGCGCGGGGCTGCTGTGATTCGGCCCTAGCAATTGCCTTTATCCCGTTGAAATAAGGCTTGCATCCCATCCCTAATCGCCGCAGACTAAATTTGCCGAGGAAGGCTGATGGTGTGAGCCACTCAGCGGGGAGCGCTTGGCAACACGGCCCGCGTCATCAATAAAATTTTCAACGGGGCGAGATGATGAAACATCCCGGGCTGCTTGCTGTTATTCCATTTATTGGCATGTTAATTGGGCCGATCGTCCATAACAGTGTCACACCCTATATTCTAGGAATGCCCTTCAGCCTCGGCTGGATCGTGCTCTGGGTGTTCCTCACCTCCGCCATCATGGCGCTGATCCATCATCTGCAATCGCGCAAAGAGGGGGCTGGCCGATGAGCATCGCTCTGCTGTTGCTGGCCCTGGCCGCCCTGGTGGCGCTGGGGCTTGGTGTTTCCGCGCGCAGCGGCCATGAGATGGGGCTGCAGCAATGGACGGTGGCCGGGCGCGGGCTTGGCACCTTGTTCGTCTTCCTGCTGCTGGCCGGTGAGATCTATACCACCTTCACCTTCCTCGGCGCCGCCGGCTATGCCTACGGGTTCGGCGCGCCCTGCTACTACATCGTCGCCTACGGCACGCTGGCCTACGTGATCTCGTATTTCATCCTGCCGCCGGTCTGGACCTATGCGCGCGAGCATAATCTGGTCTCGCAGCCGGATTTCTTCGCGCATAAATATAAGAGCAAGCCGCTGGGAATCTTCGTCGCCCTGGTCGGCATCGTGGCGCTGATTCCCTATCTGGTGCTGCAATTCGTCGGTCTTGGCGTGATTGTCGAGGCGGCGAGTTACGGTTCCATTCACAAGACCGCCTCCGTGCTGATCGGCGCGGCGGTGGTGGTGCTGTATGTGATCACCTCCGGCGTGCGCGGCACCGCCTGGACGGCGGTGGTGAAGGATGTGATGATCCTCTCGGTCGCCGCCTTTCTCGGCTTCTACCTGCCGATCCATTATTACGGCAGCATCACGCATATGTTCGAGGCGGTGGACAAGGCGCGGCCGGGCTTCCTGGCCTTTGCCGCCAGCGGGCAGAGCGTGTCCTGGTTCGTCTCCACGGTGTTGCTGACAGCACTTGGTTTCTTCATGTGGCCGCAAGCCATGGGGGCCTGCTACACCGCGCGCAATGCCGACGTGTTCCGCAAGAACGCGATCGTGCTGCCGCTCTACCAGCTGGTGATGCTGTTCATCATCTTTGTCGGGTTCACGGCGTTTCTGCAGGTGCCGGGGCTGAAAGGCGGGGCGACGAATTCGGCGCTGCTGAAAATCGTCGTCGCCAGCTTTCCACCGGCGGTGGTCGGCATTGTCGGCGCCGCCGGGGTGTTGACGGCTTTGGTGCCGGGCTCGCTGATCATCATGAGTGCGGCGACACTGTGCGCGCGTAACGTGGTGGCGCCGCTCTGGCCGCAGATCAGCGACGAGACCACGGTGCTGCTGGCGAAAATCCTGGTGCCGGTGATCGCGCTGATCGGCGCTGGCTTTGCCATCGCCGGGAATTCCACCATCGTGGCGTTGCTGCTGATGGGCTATAGCTTCGTCACCCAGCTGTTTCCCGCACTGGTCAGCAGCCTGCTGCCGAACAGCCCGGTGACAAAATGGGGCGCCTTTGCCGGCATCGCCGCCGGTGTCGCCACCGTGGTCTATCTCTCCCTCGCGCATCAGACGATGGGCACGCTCTTCCCCGCCTTGCCGGAAATGGTTCGGGATCTGAATGTCGGCATCGTCGCGTTGATCGTCAATTTGATCGCGCTGGGGATTGTCAGCGCTCTCACCGCCCGGCGCTCCGGGGTGGCGCTGCGCGACGAGCACGGCCAGGCCTGACGGGATTTGGCCATGCGCCGCCGCGGTTACGGGTGAGGGGCTTGCCGGTCCGCGGCGCCGCTATCCTGCAGGAGCAGGGCGGCGAACTGGGCGGCGGCCGGCGAAGGCAGGCGCAAGGCCGGTTCCAGCAGATAGAGCGTGCGCCACAGCTCCAGATCCTCGATCGGCACGAAGCGGATCGAGCGATCCTCGAACAGCGACGCGGCATTCTCGGGCATCAGCGAAACCCCCACCCCGGCGCGGATCATGCAGAGCTGGGCGATGGTGGAATGGGCCAGCAGCGTCGTCTGCCGGTAGGCTTCAGGCAGCTGCGGACAATGCAGCAGCAATTGCTGGGTGCCGGTTGCGGCGGAGAGCGAGATCAGGCTGGCAGGGTCGATCTCCTGCAGCCGTACTTGTGCGCGCCCGGCCAGCTTATGCGCGGCGGCACAGACCAGCCCGAAGCGGTCGCGCGCGATTTTCGTCTGCCGCAGATCCGGCGATGACCTGGCCCGCCCGGCAATCGCCAGATCCAGCTGCCCATCGGAGACCATATCCGCCAACGCCTCGGCGACATCATCATGCAGCTGGCAGGCGATGCCGGGATTGAGCTGGCGAAACCGCGCCAGCGCCGGGGCGACCCGGCGCGAGATGGCCGAAGGCGCGGCGCCGATGGCCAGCTGCCCGGTTCGCAGCCGGGCCTGATCGCACAGTCTCTCCACCGCATCATCGAGCCCGGCCAGCAGCGGTGCGGTTTCGCGCAGGAAGGCGAGGCCGAGCAAGGTGGGGGCAGGCGGGCGGGTGGTGCGGTCGAACAACGGCGCGCCGGCTTCCGCTTCCAGCTGGCGGATGGTCTCGGTGAGGGCGGAGGGCACAATGCCCAGCGCCGCGGCGGCACGGGTGAAGCTGCCCTGCGCCCAGATTGCGTGCAGCGCCCGCAGATGCCGCAGGTTTATGTTCATATTATTTGAATTTAGCTTCATATTTTTCTATTTTTACGAACACTCCGTTCATGTTTCAAGAGACTTGTAAACGGGAGGCGGGCATGGACGGTATGGGGGTGGAGATGGATCAGGTGAAGCGCTTCGCCTCTGCCCTGCGCCAGGCCTGGTTTGGCGGCGAGGTCGAGACCGAGGCTGCGCTGCGCGTGGCGATGTCCACCGATAATTCCGTTTATCAGATCATGCCGGATGTCATCGTCGCCCCGCGCGATGCCGCGGACATGGCGCGGCTGGCTTCGGTGCTGGACCAGCCAGCGTTTCACAGCCTGGGGGTGACGGCGCGCGGCGGCGGCACCGGCACCAATGGGCAGAGCCTGAACCGGGGCGTCATCGTCGATACCAGGCGGCATATGAACCGGGTGCTGGCGGTGGATGCGCAGGCAGGCTGGGCGGATGTGGAACCGGGCGTGGTGCTGGATGCGTTGAACGATGCGCTGCGCCCGAGCGGCTGGTTTTTCGCGCCGGAAACCTCGACCTCTACACGCTGCACCATCGGCGGCATGGTCAGCACCGATGCCTCGGGCAAGGGCTCGCGGGTTTATGGCAAGACCAGCGACAATATCATCGGGCTGGAACTGGCGCGCCCGGAAGGGCTGCTCTCCAGCCTCGCTGCGCCGCCGGACTGGGCGACCGGAATGCTGGCGCGGGCAGAGGCGGCGGCGCGGGCCGGGCGGGCGGCCTTCATCGCCCATACGCCACGCCTGAACCGGCGCTTCACCGGCTATGACCTGGAGCGCGCCTGCCCGGAGGCGGGCGGGTTCGAATGGTGGCGGCTGTTTCTGGGGGCGGAGGGCACGCTGGGGCTGATTTCGCGCATCCGGGTCAAGCTGCGGCGGATCGAGCCGGAGAAGCGGCTGCTGGTGGTGGGCTTCGGCCGGTTCCGCCAGGCCTTGGCCGCCGCCGGGGCGCTGATGGCGTTCGCGCCCACCGCCATCGAGGTGATGGATGAGCGGGTTCAGGCCCTGGCCGGCGAGGCCGGGATCTTGGCGCGTCTGCCGCCCGGCTTGCGCGCCGGGGCGGGGCAGCGCCTGGCCTATGTGTTCATCGAGTTCAACGGCACTGACGGGCCGGCGCTGGAGGCGCGGCTGGAAGCCTGCCTGGCCTGTCTGGAGGGGCTGGAAGGCGCCCGGGCGGTGCATATGGCGCAGGGGCTGGCGGAGATCAAAGCGCTCTGGGCGATCCGTTCCGCCGGCGTCGGGCTGCTGGGCAAAATCCAGGGCGCGGCGCGGCCGGTGGCCTTCGTCGAGGATTGCGTGGTACCGCCTGAAAACCTGCCGGCCTTCCTGGATGAATTCCTGGCGGTGCTGGAGGGGCAGGGGCTGGAATTCGGCATTTATGGGCATGTTGATGTCGGCTGCCTGCATGTGCGCCCGGCGCTGAATATCGACAGCGCGGAGGACCGGCAAAAGCTGGGCGCGGTCTCGGATGCGGTGTTCGCGCTCACCCGTAAATATGGCGGGGTGTTCTGGGGCGAGCACGGCAAGGGGGTGCGCGGTGCTTATCTGCGGGCGTGGATCGGCGAGGAGGCTTATGCGGCGCTGCGCCAGGTGAAGGCGGCGTTCGACCCGCAAGGGCGGTTCAATCCTGGCAAGCTCGTCACCGGGGATGAAGGGGCGCTGGGCATTCTCACCACCCCGTTCCGGCCCTTCAACGCGCCGGAGGGCGATGCGCTGGCCGGGGCGTTTCGCTGCAACGGCAATGCGCAATGTCTGAGCTATGAGGCGAGCACGCCGATGTGCCCCTCCTACAAGGCGACGGCGGATTTGCGGCAGAGCCCGAAAGGCCGGGCGGACGCGCTGCGGGACTGGCACCGCCAGCGCCAGAGCGGGCCAGCAGACCCAGCTTTGGAGGCCGGGCTGCTGGCAACGCTGGATGGCTGCCTGGGCTGCAAGGCCTGCGCCTCAACCTGCCCGGTGCAGGTGGATGTGCCGGGGCTGCGCAGCGCCTTCTATGCGGATTATTACGCCCGCCACGCCCGCCCGCTGGCCGACCGGCTGGCGCTGCTGGGCGAGCGGCTGAGCCCCGCCTTGGCCGCCTGCGCGCCGGTGCTGCGCCCGCTCTGGCCAATGCTGGCGAAATTGGGCGGCGGGCTGGGGATGCGGGATCTGCCGGGGCATTACGCGCCGAAGCCGCTGCGCCGCTACCGGCTGGACAAATTGCCGCAGGATGCCACGGCTTTGGGCGCGCGCCCGGTGGTGCTGGTGCAGGACTGGTTCAGTGTCCTGTTCGACGGCGCCGCGCAGCGCGATGCCATCGCCGGGCTGGAGGCACTGGGCTATCGCCCCTGGCTGCTCAAGCTGCATCCGGCGGGGAAGGTGGCGCAGACATTCGGGGCGCTGCCCGCCTTCATGGCGATGGCGACGCGGCTATGCGCGGCGCTCTCGGCGCTGGCGCGGCTGGGGGTGCCGTTGGTCGGGCTGGACCCGGCTTTGGTGATGCAGCTGCGCCAGGATTACCCGAAGGCCGGGCTCATCCCGCCGTCTGTGGCCTTGCCGCAGGAGTTTCTGGTGCGGGAGCTGGAGGCAGGGCGGGTATTCCCGCAGGCCGCCGGCAGCGCGCCAATGCGGCTGTTCAGCCATTGCACGGAAAGCACCGCCGTGCCGGCCGCCGGGGCGCTGTGGCGGCGGGTTTATGAGGCGCTGGGGCTGGAGGTGGAGACGCCGTCCACCGGCTGTTGCGGCATGGCCGGGCTGTTCGGACACCAGGAGCGCCATCAGCGCGTCTCGCGGCATCTGTTCGATCTCTCCTGGCGGGAAAAACTGGAGGGCGGGGCAGAAATGGCGGCCAGCGGCTTCTCCTGCCGCTGCCAGGCGGAGCGGCTCGCAGGCAAACAACTGCGCCACCCGCTGGGGCTGATCGCCCAGGCGCTGGCCGGGAAAACCCCTTGAAATGGCTCGCCAAATAAAAGCTCAATGCGGAAAACGCGTTCCGGGGGACGAAATGGCCGCCGGTTATGTCAGGGCGCTTGACAAGCTAATATATTAGTGCATTTTTGGGTCCAAGGCGTGAAACGAGCCAGGAGGAAACATGTCATGCCGGGTGTCTCGGCATCGTGGGCCCGCGCGGCTTGGCGCTGTTGGTTTGGCATTATCGTAAAGGCCCTTGTCCATGAGCCGTAAAACCCCCGCTCAACTCCGCTCCGCGCGCTGGTTCGCGCCGGATGATCTGCGCAGCTTCGGGCATCGCTCCCGGATGATGCAGCTCGGCTTCGATGAGCCGGACTTCAAGGACAAGCCGGTGATCGGCATTCTCAATACCTGGTCGGAGCTGAACACCTGCCATTCGCATTTCCCCGAGCGGGTGCAGGATGTGAAGCGCGGCGTGTTGCAGGCGGGCGGGCTGCCGGTGGAGTTGCCCTCGCTCTCGGTGGATGAGAGCTACATCAAGCCGACCTCGATGCTCTATCGCAATCTGCTCGCCATCGAGGCGGAGGAGATGATCCGCTGCCATCCGCTGGACGGGGTGGTGCTGATGGGCGGTTGCGACAAGACCACGCCGGGGCTGGTGATGGGGGCGATCTCGGCCGGTGTGCCGATGATCTTCCTGCCCGCCGGGCCGATGCTGAGCGGCAATTATGCCGGCAAGCGGCTGGGCTCGGGCTCCGATGCCTGGAAATACTGGGATGAGCGCCGGGCCGGCAATATCTCGGACGATGAATGGCGCGGCATCCAGGGCGGCATCGCCCGCTCGCCGGGCGTGTGCATGACCATGGGCACCGCCAGCACGATGACGGCGATTGCCGAGGCGATGGGGCTGTGCCTGCCCGGCGCCTCCTCCATCCCGGCGGTGGATTCCGGACATGAACGCATGTCCGCCGCCTGCGGCCGGCGGATTGTCGAGATGGTGTGGGAGGATCTGACCCCGGAGAAGATCATCACCGAAGCCTCCTGCCGCAACGCCGCGATTGTCGCCATGGCCACCGGCTGTTCCACCAACGCGGTGGTGCATCTGATCGCGATGGCGCGCCGGGCCAAGGTGAACATGACGCTGGATGATCTCGACGCGCTGGGCCGCGTCACCCCGCTGATCGCCAATATCCGCCCTTCGGGCAAGGATTATCTGATGGAGGATTTCTTCTATGCGGGCGGTCTGCGCGCGTTGATGAAGCAGATCGAGGCGCGGCTGGATGGCAGTGCGCTCACCGTCACCGGCAAGAGCCTCAGCGAAAACCTGGAAGGGGCCAAGGTCTATAATGACGACGTAATCCGTCCGCTCTCCAACCCGGTCTATGAGGAAGGATCGCTGGCGGTGCTGCGCGGCAATCTCTGCCCGGATGGGGCGGTGATCAAGCCCGCGGCGTGCGATCCGAAATATCACGTCCATCAAGGCCCGGCCTTGGTGTTTGACAGCTATCCGGAGATGAAGAAGGCGGTCGATGATGAGAATCTCGACATCACCCCGGACCATGTGCTGGTGCTACGCAATGCCGGGCCGCAAGGCGGGCCGGGCTTCCCGGAATGGGGCATGCTGCCGATCCCGAAGGCGCTGATCAAGCAAGGCCACAGGGATATGCTGCGGATTTCGGATGCGCGCATGTCCGGCACCTCCTACGGCGCCTGCGTGCTGCATGTCGCCCCGGAGAGCTTCATCGGCGGGCCGCTGGCGCTGCTGCAGACCGGCGACATCGTGAAGCTGGATCTGCCCAATCGCCGGCTGGATATGCTGGTGGATGAGGACGAGATCGCCCGCCGCAAAGCCGCCTGGGTGGCCCCCGCGCCGCGCTATTCCCGTGGCTATGGCTACATGTTCCAGAACCATGTGACCCAGGCCGACCAAGGCTGCGATTTCGACTTCCTGCAATCCGATTTCGGCCCCGCCGCCGGCGAGCCGGATATTTTCTGAGGATATGATGAGCAACCCGACATTGTCAGACGCCACGCGCGAGAAATTGCGCAAGGTCTCCACCGCCTCCATCGCCAGCGCGCTTTATAAGCGCGGCCTGCGCAACCAGTTTATCCAGGGTGTGGTGCCGGTGGCGCCGAAGGAGGGCAACATGGTCGGCCCCGCCTTCACGCTGCGCTATATCGTGGCGCGGGAGGACCGCAACCCGATGACGGTGTTCCGCAGCCCGCAGCATCCGCAACGCGTGGCGATCGAGACCTGCCCGCCCGGCCATGTGCTGGTGATGGATGCCAGGAAGGATGCCAGGGCGGCGACGGCGGGCTCCATCCTGATCACCCGCCTGGCGCTGCGCGGTGCGGCGGGGGTGGTCTCTGATGGCGGCTTCCGCGATGCGGAGGGCATCGGCAAGCTGGACATGCCGGCCTATTACGCCAGGCCCTCGGCGCCGACCAACCTGACGCTGCATGAGGCGATCGACATCAACGTGCCGATCTCCTGCGGCGACGCGCCGGTATTTCCCGGGGATGTGCTGGTCGGCGACAAGGATGGGGTGATGGTGATCCCGGCTGAGATCGTCGATGAGATTGCCGATGAGTGCATTGGTATGGAAAGTTTCGAGGATTTCGTGCTGGAGCAGGTGCAGGCGGGAGCCGGCATCATCGGGCTTTATCCCTGCACGAAAGACGAGAACCAATCCGCCTACGAAGCTTGGCGCAAGGCCAACGGCCGCTAACCCCCGGCTCTGAAGTCGCAAAAGTTTTTGAGGGTCTAGGTCGTGTCTGCATTCATAGATTCCCTTTGTTTGTGATTTCTGATTCAAGGCTTGAGGAGGGTTCTTGCCTTGAGCAGACGGACACTGACGGACGAACAATGGAACCGCATTGAGGGTCACTTGCCTGGCCGTGTTGGCACCCCTGGCCGAAGCGGGGTGGACAACCGACTTTTTGTTGATGCGATCTTATGGATGGCTGGCAATGCGGCGCGTTGGCGAGATTTGCCGGAGATGTTTGGCAAATGGACGGCGGTACATGCGCGGTTCCGGCGTTGG
>NZ_JHYG01000017.1 GCF_000687875.1 Acidocella facilis ATCC 35904
ACCGCCGTCCATTTGCCAAACATCTCCGGCAAATCTCGCCAACGCGCCGCATTGCCAGCCATCCATAAGATCGCATCAACAAAAAGTCGGTTGTCCACCCCGCTTCGGCCAGGGGTGCCAACACGGCCAGGCAAGTGACCCTCAATGCGGTTCCATTGTTCGTCCGTCAGTGTCCGTCTGCTCAAGGCAAGAACCCTCCTCAAGCCTTGAATCAGAAATCACAAACAAAGGGAATCTATGAATGCAGACACGACCTAAGAAATCTGAAAATTCGCCGCAGCGCGACGAATTTTTACCCGCCGCTTACCGGGAATAAAATTTGGCAAGATTGTGTTTTTGCGTTTGATGCCAGGCGCCAATTCCGCCTATGATTGCTCATCCGAGAACAAAGGGTGGGAACGATGAAACAGCTCCACACACTCTCTGCCGCTTCCCGGATTGTCGCGCTGAAGACCCAGCTTGCTGGCGCCGGCAGTCACGCGCAGGAACGTATCTATATCGAAGATGGCTGGGTATTTCGCGAACATCACGGCAAATATGTCGAATGTATCTGCCGGAGCGATGAAATCGTGAAACCGGCGGACGGGCCGCAAAGCCTGCGTACCGGCCGGGGTTGACCCGGCCGAAACCCGGCGCGCCGGCGCTTATTCCCCTGTCGGTTGCTTGGTGGTGCCGCCCGGCCCGGCGATGGGGACGGGCGAGCCGATCGTCGCGGTCGGGTGCAGGGCAATTTGCGGCAGGGTCGGGTTATTCGGCAGGGTGGGCTGGGTGCCGGCGGGCTTGTGCGCGGCTTTCGGCGCCGGCGCGCTGCTGGGCGGCTTCGCCAGGCCGGGCTGAACCACCGAGCTGTTGGGATTTTGGGTAATGGTCGCCGTACCCGTCGTGGCGCTCTGCGCCAGGGCGGCGCTGCCCAGCCCCATCGCCATCATCAGCCCCAGAGAGGATCTATCCAACGATAACCGGACCATCGCACGCTCCTTACATCTCGGTCATCTGAGATATAGGCATAGACCGGCGGATTTTCATATGCGCGAACCGGTTATGTTTGCGTATCGGTCCGGCTTGCGGCACCTCTTGCGCTTTCACCGCCACACCCTAATTTGCCGCCATGGTGCCTCCCCTTCCCCCGGTTTCGTGCAGTTGGCCGGCCCAGCGCCTGGCTGACGGAGACGCCCCGCAGGCGGTGGCGCGGCAACTGGCGGAAGAGACGCCGATCAGCCTCAGCTACAATACCATGCGCCACGCGGTGATGATGGCCACAGCCCGGGATATCGAGGATTTCTGCGTCGGCTTCTCGCTGACGGAAGGCATCGTGGCGCGGGCCGAGGAGATCCGCTCCATCGCCCTGACCGCCGGCCCGGAGGGGATCACGGCCGATCTGCGCATCCCGGCCGAGGCGTTTCATAGGCTGATGCAGGCGGCGCGGCGCACCGTGGTGGGCCGCACTGGCTGCGGGGTTTGCGGGGTGGAGGATGCGGGCCAGATTTTGCGGCCCTTGCCCCGCGTGCCGGACGGGAAGCCGGCATCGCTGGCCGCCATCCGCCATGCGTTGGGCACGTTGGAGACGCATCAGGCGCTGAACCGCGACGTGCATATGGTGCATGGCGCCGCCTGGTGCGGGCCGGACGGGGAGATCAGGCTGATCCGCGAGGATGTCGGCCGGCATAATGCGCTGGACAAGCTGATCGGGGCGGGGATGCGCGGCAGGGTCGATTTCGCCGATGGGTTCTGCCTGCTGACCTCGCGCTGCTCTTACGAGATGGTGCAGAAGGCGGTGATTGCCGGGATGCGCGCAATTGTGGCGATTTCCGCGCCCACCGGGCTGGCGCTGCGGGTGGCGGAGCAGGCGGGGATGACGGTGCTGGCGATCGCGCGGCGCGATGGCCAGATTTTGTTCACGGGAACTATAGCGGAATAAAGCTGTTTGGCGCCGCGTTTCTGAACATTGCGCGGGGTGAGATTGCCGCGCCCCCACAACACTGTCTGGGTCTGAGGCGGGTGATATCGGCAAAACTTTTATAACTTTATGCCGTGGCTTTGGAAACGGTAATCAGGTCCGGCTTTCATGTGGGCGGCGTTTGTTTTAAATGCTCGCCCATGAAGAGATTGCTCGCCACCTCCCTGCTCGCCCTGCTCCCCGCCTCCGCCCTGGCCGCCGGCCCGACCGCCCTTGGCCCCAATGGCGGCAAATATGGCGATTGGACAGCCGCCACCTACGGCACGGGCGCGGCCAAGATCTGCTACGCCTTCACCACTGTGCAGAGCGCCAAGCCGGCCATTGCCTCACGCGGCAAGGTGATGCTGACCGTGACCAACCGCAAAGGCTCCGCCAACGAGGTGTCCGTCACCGCCGGCTATGATTACCCCAAGGACGCGAAGGTGAAGCTGAGCGTCGGCCCCCAGGATTTCGGTTTCTACACCCAGAAGAATGTCGCCTTCACCGCCGATGGCGCGAAAGCCGTGGCCGCGTTCAAATCCGGCAATGACGCGGTCGTCACCAGCCCCGGGCCGAAGGGCAAGATCACCGTCACCGACCAGTTCTCCCTCTCCGGCTTCTCAGCCGCCTACAAGGCGATATCCGACGCATGTCAGTGACACTCGACCTCACCGCCGCCGAGCGCGAGCGCATCCTCGCCAAGGCGGCGCATTTCTCGCCGCCGCCGCATATTCTGCCGGATGGGCGGCGGGATCTGGTCGGGCTCTCGCGCGAGGAGCTGCTGGAGGAGGTGGCGGCGTTCGGCGAGAAGCCGTTCCGCGCCAAGCAGCTCTGGCACTGGATCTATCACCAGGGCGTGCGGGATTTCGCGGCAATGTCCAACATCGCCAAGCCCTTGCAGGAGAAGCTGGCGCAGCGCTTCGTCATCGGCCGGCCGGAGGTGGCGACCGACCAGCTCTCCAAGGACGAGACCCGCAAATTCCTGTTCCGCTTCCGCGACCATGAGGCGGTGGAGACGGTGTATATTCCGGACCGCCAGGAGGATCGCGGCGCGGTCTGCCTCTCCTCCCAGGTCGGCTGCACCCTCTCCTGCCGCTTCTGCCATACCGGCACGCAGCGCCTCTCGCGCAACCTCTCGGCGGCGGAGATTGTCGGCCAGTTCATGGCGGCGCGCGATGCCTATGGCGAGTGGCCGAGCCCGCGCGGCGAAACCCCGCGTTTGCTCTCCACCATCGTGCTGATGGGCATGGGCGAGCCGCTTTATAATTACGAGAACGTCGCCAAGGCGATGAAGATCATCATGGATGGCGAGGGCATCGCGCTCTCGCGCCGGCGCATTACCCTCTCCACCTCCGGCGTGGTGCCGATGATGGACCGGGCGGGCGAGGAGCTGGGGGTAAACCTGGCGGTGTCGCTGCATGCGGTGCGCGATGATCTGCGCGACGAGCTGGTGCCGCTGAACCGCAAATACCCGATCAAGGAGCTGATCGAGGCGTGCCATCGCTATCCCGGCGCCTCGAACGCGCGGCGGATCACGTTTGAATATGTGATGCTGCGCGGGGTGAATGATTCCGAGGCGGAGGCGCATGAGCTGGTGCGGCTGATCGCCGGATTGCCGGCGAAGGTGAATCTGATCCCCTTCAACCCCTGGCCGGGCTCGGCCTATCAGCCTTCGACGCCGGAGGCGCTGAAGAAATTTGCGGCGATCGTGATGCAGGCGGGCTATGCCTCGCCGATCCGCACCCCGCGCGGGCGCGATATTCTGGCCGCGTGCGGGCAGTTGAAGAGCGACGTCGAAAAGCAGAACGCGGCGGAATAAGTTATAAAAGTTTTTGGTGCCGCTTTTTTCAAAAAGCGGCGAAGAGGCCGGGGCGTGTGCAACGCCGTCGTCAACACCCCAGACGTTTTGCAACCCTTTTTGAAAGGCGATATTATACTTGCCAAACCCAACCGCATTATGTAGTGTTTGGGCATGAGCATTCTCAATGCGCCCTATTTTCAGGATGAAGAAGCGGCATACGCGAAGCTGGAAAGCGTCGTGTGGCCGCACGGTCCTGTTTGCCCGCATTGCGGTACTATGGAGCGCATGAAGCGGCTTGAGGGTAAGGCCACCCGCCCCGGTCTGTATAAGTGCTACGCCTGCCGCAAGCAGTCCCGCGTCACCGTGGGGACTGCGTTTGAGAGCAGCCATGTCAAGCTGCACGTCTGGCTGCAAGCGGTCTATCTGATGTGCGCCAGCAAGAAGGGCATCAGCAGCAACCAGCTTGCCCGCGTGCTGGGCGTGACGGTCAAGACCGGCTGGTTCATGAGCCAACGCATCCGCGAGGCTATGCGCTCTGGCGGCTTGGAGCCGCTGGGCGGTTTGGGCGCCGTGGTTGAGGCCGACGAGACCTTTATCGGCCGTAAGGAAGGTGCCGTGAAGCGCCGTGGTTACAGCCATAAGCGCGCCGTTCTGAGCCTCGTGGAGCGTGGTGGCGCGGTGCGCTCTTTCCATGTGGACGGCACCAGCACGGATGACGTTATGCCGATCCTTAAGGCCAATATCGCCAAGGAAACGGCGATCATGACCGATGAAGCCGGGCAATACCATAAGGTTAATCAACACTTTGCCTGCCATGAGTTCACCCGTCACGGGCAGGGCGAATACGTACGCGGCGACGTACACAGCAACACGATTGAAGGCTATTTCAGCATCTTCAAACGCGGCATGAAGGGCGTTTATCAACACTGTGCGGAGAGGCATCTGCATCGTTATCTGGCTGAATTTGACTTCCGCTATAACAATCGCGTGAAGCTGGGATTCGATGATAACGCTCGTGCAGACAATGCCTTAAGTGGTATTGTCGGAAAGCGGTTGACATACCGGGACTCGCTGGCGGTTGGCGCCACGGGCTGAACAAATGGGCCGTCGAAATGCAGTTTGGAACTGAGTATAGATTGGTATTGGAGGGTTTTACCCCTGATACCATTCCTATGTCTCGGCTCGCAGAATACTTGCGGCAAATGGCCAAAATGCTTGGCTATGAAGGCGCTGTGCATTTTCAACGCGTTGAAAACAACTGTACCGCTCTGGTTGCAAAAATTGATCCTAGGACAGCGGGTAAGGTGCGTGCCCAAGTTAGAGCGATCAGAGAAAAAAAGGCGCCTGCGGACGCAATGAACGCGTCTGCTGCCATCAATAGGATGGTTGCAGAGGACAAGACCACGGGTCTCCTTCGAGAGCAGAAGGGGGTGGTAATTCGTTTTCCTGGCACACGTCCCGCTCAAAATATGGCGCTGGAAGTTCCTGACGAGGGGACGGTTATAGGCTATCTGTATATGCTCTCTGACGCAGGGCGAGAGTTCCATGCGCGGATAAAGCTGGAAAGCGGCAACACGCTTATGTGCACCGTCACCGACGAAATCGCAAAGAAGCTTCGCAGTCACTTGTTTGAGACGGTTAAAGTGTCCGGCCCCGGCATATGGGCAAGAGACACTGATGGTGCGTGGGCGGCCCTCAAACTTGAGATTAAAGAAGTTGTTCCTGTTAAATCTACGAGCCTCCGCTCCGTCATAGACGAGCTGCGCCAGATCGATATTGACTGGCCAGAGGATGTTTTTGAGACAAATGATGGCCACGACCAAAATGGCAGCCATCTCCAGTGATTGTTGCGTTTGACAATACCTTTCTGTCGCTAATTCTAAATCCCGCGTCTCAGCCAGGAAGGGACCCTGCAACAGGGCAAGTCGTCGCTCACTGGAAGCAACGGATTGAGGCCCTTGTTGATCGCCTTAGTGAATCTAAGGTTAAAATAATTATCCCTACTCCGTGTTTGGCGGAATCTCTTATCGGAGCCAGGGACATTCAAAAGATCATGGAAGTCATAAAGTCCTATAGCGTGATTCAGTTGGCGCCATTTGATGTAAAAGCTTCGATTGAATTGGCTATTATTACTCAAACCGCACAAGGTGTCGGTCTTAAAGCCTCTGGAACCAAGCAAGAAGTAAAGTTTGACCGGCAAATAGTAGCCGTAGCAAAGGCGTCAGGCGCTAAGGTGTTTTATACGGATGACTCATCCCAGAGTAATTTCGCGGCTCATGCCGGGTTAACGGTGAAGCATTCCTGGGAGCTAGACCTGCCGCCTGAATATGCTCAACGCGACATACAAGAGATATTAGAAGATGCCCCAGCCTCCCAAGGATAAAAGCCAGATTGATCGCTTCAAGGAGGCCGCCCGCCAGCTTGAGGTGGACGAGAGCGAGGCTGCTTTTGACGAAAAGCTGAAAAAGCTTGCCCAACCACCGGGGGGAAATGCTACGCTAAAGAATCCACCGGAAAGCCAGTGAGGCGACATGAAAAGCTCAGTTGTTATCGTTAAAAACGATGAAATTCCCGTGACTTGGACCGTAGAAGCCAATGATATAGACAACGACGGGTCCGTTGACGTGACGATCTTCTCTGGCCCTGACGCTCAAGCGAGGGCGCATGAGTATGCCGTCTGGAAATACCAGGGCGCCACGGTCGAGCGAGAGTACGCCTAACCGCGCGTCTCTACATCAACAATCGTAATGCATGAATTTGGCCTGGAGTGACTTGTGCCCGTGTGCCATGGTCCATCCTGAATGTCGAGACCATCAATCTTGGCAATTTCAAAGCAGCGCCACTGACCGCCTGGCGGTAGACCGTTTGAGCTACCGCCTTCAAACTGAAACGCCATGACGCGGCGCTTTCCGTCTCTCATACCAACGGCATGAGGACAGCAGACCCTAAGATGGCCGTCATAGTAGAATGCGGCCTGCTGCCGGTTCAAAACCGCAGACCGCAATAACTGATATGTGTCCATAGAACCCCACGACTCGGTGAGGATGTATCATACCAGATATTGTTGCGGGTTTGGCAAGTATAATATCGCCTTTTGAAAAAAGGGCTGCACCCCAAAAACTTTTGCAACTTTTTCAGGCCGTCGGCACGCCCGGCGGCTGGGCGGGCTGCGGCGGCCGGGTCTCAATGATTGCGGGGCTGGCACCCATCGCCGGTGCCGCGGGCGTATCCGGCGGCGGCGAGGCCAGGCAGCCGCGCACGGTGTTGGCACAGAACGCATCCACCGCCGCCACCGCATCCTTCTCGCCCACATACCGCACCGACGTCACCTTGCCGTCATCCACCCGGAAAATCGTATGGCAATAGCCGCCATAGGATTTGCTGATGCCGCCAATCAGCGGAATGGTCAGCCCGGTCGAGCTGGTCGAGGTCGCGTAATAGGTGAGAATATCGGTGCCGCCGAAACTGGCTTTCTCATCCGGCACCCCCGCGCAGGTCTCCAGCTGTAATTCCGTCAGCCCGACCAGCTGGTGCTGTGCCTTCAGCGCCACCCGCGAATCATTCACCGCACAGCCGCCCAGGCCCAGCAATGTCAGCAAAATCATACGCCGCATGAAGATCCTTTCCCTGCCGTATAGGTTTGCTTAACCAAGCCATCCACGCCCGCCCACCACCAAAACATGAAGACGAAGTAAGGCGTTACCACGCCGCAACACCCACGCCCCTGCGCCGCAACATAAGCTTACCTTTGGAAAGCCTTATTTTCGCTTGAACATGGTCATCTTCTCCCGACATCTCCGGCTGAGGATGGCCAAAGCGAAGACAGGAGACCGAGATATGGGCGTGTATCTGATCAGTGGCGGGGCCAAGGGCATCGGGGCCGGCATCGCGACGAAATTGCTGGCGGACGGGCATCGTGTCGTCATCGCCGACAAGGCCAAGCCCGAGAGCAGCGCCGCCCGCGCGGTGATCTGCGATGTCTCGGACCCCGCGCAGGTCGCCAGCCTGTTCACCGGCATCGAGGCGGTGGAGGAGCGGCTGGACGGCATCATCTGCAATGCCGGCTTCATGATCCGCAAGCCACTGGAAGAGCTGACGCCGGAGGAATTCAACGCGGTGCTGGCCACCAACCTCACCAGCGCCTTTCTGCTGGTGCGCTGCGGCGCCAAGATGCTGCGCGCCAGCAAGGGCGCGGTGGTCACCATCGCCTCCACCCGCGCCCATATGTCCGAGCCGGATACGGAATCTTACGCCGCCTCCAAAGGCGGGCTGGTGGCACTCACCCATGCGCTGGCGGTCAGCCTGGGGCCGGATATTCGGGTCAACTGCATTTCGCCGGGCTGGATCGATACCGGCCATTACCCGATCCGCCCCGAGGACGACGCCCAGCACCCGGCCGGGCGCGTCGGCAAAGTGGAAGATATCGCCAATCTGGCGGCGTTTCTGCTGGGGCCGGATGCGGAATTCATCACCGGGGCGGAGTTCACCGTCGATGGGGGGATGACCCGGAAGATGATTTATGCCGAATAGATTTGACATTCGACTGTGTTTAGATATATCTAAAACTATCTAAACCATCAGAAGGATGAATCCTCTTATGAAACCCCATCATTTTTTCGGCTCTCGACACGAACATCCCGGCCGTCGCTTCATGCGCGACATGCGTGAGCGGCTGGAGGAGCGTGACACGCGGCACCATCGCGGCGGCCGGCTGAAGCGCCTGCTCGAACATGGTGATCTGCGGCTGCTGCTGCTGAACCTGATCAATGAAAGCCCGCGTCATGGCTATGAGCTGATCAAGGCGATCGAGGAGCTGACCGGCGGCGCCTATGTGCCCAGCCCCGGCGTGATCTACCCGACCCTCACCATGCTCGAGGAGATGGGCCAGGTTGAGGCGACCACCGAAGGCGCGAAGAAGCTCTTCACCATCACCGAAGCCGGGCGCGAAATGCTCAACCGCTCGCGTCCGGTGCTGGATGCGATGCTGGAGCGGATCAGCCTCGCCAGCCCGTCCCATGCCTCGGTGCTGCCGGTGCGACGGGCGATGGAGAATCTGCGCACGGCGCTGCGGATGCGCTTTGGCGGCCGCGATGCCGATGCACAGACATTGGCCCAGGTGACCGAGATGATCGACGATCTGGTGCGCAAGATCGAGGCGCTCTGAGCCGAGACGACCCGCGCGGGGGAAGCCCCGCGCCTGACGACCAAGGCGGGCGCGCTGCCCGCCTCCAGGAGAGAAGGAGACCGCGACGCATGAATGCCACGGCCATCATCCCCACCGCGCAGGCGCGGGACTATCTTGGGCAATTTGTCAGCCATTTCGCACCCCGGCTGCCGGCGCTGCGCGAGGCGGACAATAGCGCCGGGGAAGTCAGTTTTTCCGCTGGCCTCTGCACGCTGGACGCGGATGCGCGCAAGCTCTCCATCATTGTCAATGCGGGTGACGCGCAGGCGCTGGAGGCGTTGAAGCGCACCATCGACCAGCATTTGCTGCTTCTGGCGGCGCAGGAGGAGCTATCCATCGAATGGAACGAGCACCCGGCGCCGGAGGGCTGATTGAATCATTTGCAAAAGTTTTTGGGGGGCGGCCCTTTTTTCAAAAAGGGCCGCAAAACGTTCGGGGTTTTGGCAATGTCTGTGCCAACACCCCGAACGTTTTCGCCGCTTTTTTGTAAAAAAGCGGCACCAAAAAACTTTTGCAATTTTACAGGCGGGGTTTAAACGCTGCCCTTCGGCCAACGCCGGTGCAGCCACAGCCAGTCCCCCGGGCGCGCCCTCACCCACCCCTCCACGATCCGGTTCATCGTCCCGGTCAGCGCCAGCAGATCCGCCTTGCGATCCCCACTCTCCGGCAGCGCCAAAGGCGGCTCGATCACCACATGCAGCCGCGCCGGGCCCTGCCGTTCGACATGGATCGGGATCACCGGGCACTGGAATTTCAGCGCGAAACTGGCCAGCGCGTCCATCGTCATCGCCGGTTTACCGAAGAACGGCACGCTGAGCCCGGTATCCAGCTTCTGGTCCACCAGCAGCCCCAGCGCCCCGCCCTGGCGCAGATGCGCCAGCGCCGCGCGCCCCCCAGCCGCCCCTTTGGCGAACATTTTGACCGCGCTGCGATAACCATCCCGGCGCAGGCCACGCAAAATCTCATCCACCGCCGCGTTCGAGGCGGCGCGGTACATGAAGCCGAATTCCACCCCGCTGCGCTCGGCGATCAGCGGCATGATCTCCCAATTGCCGATATGGGCGGTGAAGAACAGCAGCGGCTTGCCGGGGACGATGTGGGGGAGCACATGCTCCTCCCAGCCCGACAGCGTATAGCCCGGCGCGGTGCTGCCTTGGGGGTGGCGGGTCATCGCCCGCAACCGCACCAGCTCGGCGATGCTCTGGCCGAGATTGGTCCAGACATCGCGCAATATCGCCTGGCGCTGCGCCGCGTTCAGCTCCGGCATCGCCAGGCGCAGATTGGCGTCCCCCACCTTGCGCGTCACCGGCAGCAGCGGGCCGATGCTGCGCGTCACCGCCCCGCCCAGCCGGGACGCCGTGGTCACCGGCAGCGCCCGCAGCAGCCCGATCAGCCCGCGCACCAGCAGCGCCTCGGCCCGGGCGGTAAGAGACAATGGCGGGCGGCTCATGCGCTCAGCAACAGCTCCAGCGCCATCTCATCCTCCCAGGCCAGATGCGCCTGCACGACCAGGCAGGCGGCGCGCAAATTGGCCGGCAGCTTGACGAAATCCTTGGCCGTGGTGACCAGTTTGGCGCCCTTATAAGCGGCCTCGGCCAGCAGCGCCGAGGCATCGCGCGCCTCATAGACGTGATGGTCCGGATAGGCGTGCTGCGCCACCAGCTCCGCCCCCAGCGAGAGCACGGAGCGGAAGAATTTCTCTGGCCGGCCGATGCCGGCGAAGGCGATCACCGGGCGGCGGCCCAGCGGCTCGGCGCAGTCCGGCACCAGATGCGCGCGCAGCACCGGCATCGAGGCCGGCAGGCGCGCCAGCGCCCCGGTCTCGTCCTCACCGATCAGCACCGCGGCGTGGCAGCGCTGGGCGGCGACCTCCACCGGCTCGCGCAGCGGCCCGGCGGGCAGCAGCAGCCCGTTGCCAAAACCATAACCGCCATCGATCACCAACAGCGAGAGATCCTTCTGCACGGCCGGGTTCTGCAACCCGTCATCCATGACGATGGCGGTGGCGCCCTCGGCCAGAGCCAGCCGGGCACCGGCGGCGCGGTCGCGGGATTTCACCGTGGGGGCAACATCGGCCAGCAGCAGCGCCTCATCGCCGACCTCGGCCGGGCTGTGCAGGCCGCGCTCCACCAGCAACGGCCCGCTCAGGCTGCCGCCATAGCCACGGGTCAGCGCGAAGGGATGGCCGGTCAGGCGGGAGAGGATATCCAGCGCCACCACCGTCTTGCCCGCGCCGCCGACACCGGCATTGCCGACACAGATGGTCCGCACACCGATCTCCAGACCCGGCTTGCGCAGCCGCCGCGCCGTCGCGAGACGGGTGACCAGCCCAAAAGGGCGCAGCAATTGCGCGGTGGGGCCGCGCCTGGTCCAGAATGTCGGGGCTTTCATGGCTCGGCCCCCAAGATGAGGCCAACGAGCCGTTCAGGCAATCGCTCCGCGCCTGCAAAAACCGCCTGCCCGCGCGCGCCGGCCGCATGCGCGGCCGCCGGGTCCGCCAGCCAGCCGCGCACGGCTTCGATAAGGCCTGGAACATCAAGCACATCCAACAGCGCCCCGGCGCCGCGCAGGCGCGCCGCCGCCTCAATGAAATTCTCAAGATGCGGCCCGCAGATCACCGGCCGGGCCAGCAAAGCCGGTTCGACGATGTTATGGCCGCCGAACCCCGTCAAGGAATTGCCGACGAAGGCGAAGGGGGCGGCTCGGAAGAACAAACCCAGCTCGCCCAGCGTGTCGGCGACATAGACCTGGCCCGCCAGCGGCATCTCGCCCAGGGAGCGGCGCGGGGCGCTGCCGCACAAGGTCGCCACCTCGCCGCCGCGCTCAGGGTGGCGAGGGACGAGCAGCGTGACCAGATCGGGATAATCGGAGAGCAGCGCCTGATGCGCCGCATAAATCTGCGCCTCCTCGCCCGCATGGGTGCTGGCGGCGAGCCAGACCGGGCCGGGAATCGCGGCTTGCAGCCGGGCCAGCGCCGCATCCTCCACTGGCAAGGGGGCGGCGAAGAATTTCAGATTGCCCCATTCGCGCACATTGGCCGCCCCCAGCCCGCGAAACTGCGCGGCATCGCCGGCGGATTGGGCGTGGATGGCGGCAAACCCACCGAGCAGCCGGCGCGCCGTTTTCGGCACGCGCGCCCAGTTGCGGGCCGAGCCGGGCGACATACGGCCATTGACCAGCACCCGCCTGATGCCCCGCGCATCGCAGCCGGTGAGCAGGTTGGGCCATATCTCGCTCTCCAGAAACACCGCCACATCCGGGCGCCAATGCTCCAGAAACCGCGCCGCCCAGCCCGGCACATCCAGCGGCACGAATTGATGCACCACGCCGGGCGCCAGGCGCTCTTGCGCCAGCCTGGCCGAGGTGACGGTGCCGGTGGTCAGCAGCACCGGGCCGCGCGCCACCAGCAGCCGCAGCAACGGCAAGGCGGACATCGTCTCGCCGACACTCGCCGCATGCACCCAGACCAGCCGCCCCGCCGGACGCGCCAGGCTGGCGATGCCCTGGCGCTCGGCCAGACGGGCGGGGATTTCCTTGCCCCTGCCCGCGCGCCTGGCCAGCATGCGGGTGAGATAGGGTGCCGCCAGCGCAGTGGCGGCGGCGTAAAGGCGCAGGATCACGGCTTTGCCCGCGCCTGGGCATCATCCAGCGCCGCGGCGATGGCGGGCAGCGCCTCCCGCCACGCGTCGCGTGGCACCGCCAGCGGCGCGCCGCAGACCAGCACCAGCCGGCCGAAGGGCAGCGGGATGCGCATCCCGTCCCAGCTCTTGCGCAGCGTGATGAAGCGGGTGGTGGCCGCGCCGCAGGGCAGGATCAGCGCGCCGGTCATCCCCGCCAGCGCCGCCACCCCGGGGGCCGGCACCCGGGCGGGGCCGCGCGGACCGTCCGGGGTGATGACGATATGGCTGCCGGACTGGATCAGCCGCACCAGCTGATGCAGGCTGGCCGCGCCGCCCTTGGAGCTGGAGCCGGAGACCAGCCCCAGCCCCAGAGCGCGCATGATATTGCCGATGAGCTGGCCATCGCGATGGCGGCTGGCGAGCACCGCGGCCGGGCGGGTCATGCCGGCACGCCGGACCTCGCGCCAGAGGGCCGGCATGGTCGGCAGGGTTTCATGCCAGAAGGCGGCGATCATCGGCGCCGTGCCGGTCAAGGCGCGCATATGCACCTCGCCCTCGATCCGGCAGCCAAACTGCAGGCGCAGCGCCGCTTGGATATACAGGGCCAGAAGCCGGGCCAGACAAGCCCGCACGGGCTCGGATTTCAGGAAGCCGCTCACAGCCGCGCGGGTAGCATCAACCGGCCGGCATTGCCAACGTGGCGCGCCCGGGCTACCCGGCGGGGATGCTGAATTTACACTTTGCTCTGGCCCATGGGCTGCTCTGGCCGACCCTCTCCGGGCTTTCCACCCGAGGCTGGCTGCTGGTGCTGGCGGCTTTGTTCGTCGGCGGGCTGGTGAAGGGGGTGGTGAGCATCGGCGTGCCGCTGGTCGCGATTCCGCTGCTCACCGGGCTGCTCAGCGTCAAGCAGGTGGTGCTGCTGCTCTCGCTGCCGATCATCCTCGGCAATATCCCGCAGGCGCTGGAGGGCGGCAAAACCGGGGCGGCGCTGAAATCGATCGCCCTGCTGGTCATCGGCGCGGTGCTCGGCATCGCGCTAGGGGTGAAAATCCTGTTCGCGATTCCGGCGCATTTCGCCGTCGGGCTGGCCGGGATCATCCTGATCATCGCGGCGCTGGCCTTGCTGTTCGCGCCGAAATTCAGCCTGCCGAAAAAATCCGCCGGGCTGACCGGGCTGCTGGCCGGGTTTGTCAGCGGGCTGATGGAGGGGGTTTCGGCGATTCCCGGGCCGCTGCTGGCGACCTATCTGATCGCCACCGGCGCCACCGGTAAACGCTTCACCAAGGAAATCGCCCTGGTGCTGGTGATTTCCATCGCGGTGCTGATCGCGGTGTTCGGCCAGTCCGGCCATGCCAGCCGGGGCGATCTGGTGATCTCTGCCCTTGCCGCGCTGCCGGTGATCGCCGGCATTCTCGCCGGGCGGCCGCTGCGCGATGCGCTGCCGCCGAAATTGTTCCGCGCCGTGGTGCTGCTGTTCATCATGGCGGCGGCGGTGCAGATGCTGGTGCGGGCCGGGTTCCTGCACGGGCCTTAGAGCAATATGTGTTTAGGTTGACGCGCCACCGTCAAGATAAACACATGAAATTGCTCGCTAAAACAAAACCTAGAGCATCAAGCTAAAAGCTTGATGCTCTAACGCCCGCCACCCAGCCGGTGGCGCCAGGCCCGGTCCAGCGCCGCGTTGAACTCGGCGCCGAACAGAACGACATAGGCCGAGATGTAGAACCACATCATCAGGCCGATCATCGTCGCCAGCGGACCGTAAGTGGCGCTGTAGGCGGCAAAATGCCCGACATAAAGCCCAAACCCCCAGCACACCGCCAGCCACGCCACTGTGGCGATGCCGGCCCCCGGCGCATAGAAGGTCCGGCGGTTCCCCGCCGGGCCGAACCGGTAGAGCAGGCCGAGCGCGACCACGATGAAGGCGATCATCGCCGCGAAGCTGAGCAGCCCGACCAGGAATTTCAGGCTGGAAGGCAGGCCGAGAAACGCGATCGCCACCGGCAGCGCCACCAGGAAACCGATGGCAAACACCGTGCCCAGCACGGCGATGAAGGTCATCCCCAGCGCCACCAGCTGAAATTTGATCATCCCCCGGGTCTCGCGCTCATTATAGGCCAGGGTGAGCGCGTTGATCACGGATTTGGTGCCGGTGGAGGAGGACCAGAGCGACAGCAGCAGCGAGATGGCGAAGGACACCCCCAGCCCCTTGGCTGGCTCCGAAACCAGGCTCTGGATGCGCTGGGAAATCAGCGAATACACATCCGGCGGCATGAAGCTTTGCAGATAATGCAGCTGCGGCTGCACCGTCGCCGGGTTAAACACCAGCCCGTAGAGCGAAATCAGCATGGTGATGGTCGGGAACAGAGCCAATGTCGCGTAAAACGCGCAGCCCGCCGCGACCAGCGACACGCGCTGGGAGGCGGTGCTCTGCACGGCCAAAATCAAAGCTTTCTTGACCAGCGGGACATGCGCGCGGTCGAAAATCCGGTCCACCATCAACTTTATGTAAAGCCTGCGGCGGCGCGATCAATCGCGCCACAAAACCGTAACCCGCGGGTAAGGCGAAGCCTCAGCCTTCCAGCAGAAACGCCTTGATCCGCGCCTGGCTCTCATAATCCATCAGCGCCGGGGCGTGGCCGGCATCGGGCACCACATAGCCCTCCGCCCCCTCGGCTTGCATCCGCTCATAGGTTTCGGGCAGCAGCAGGTCGCTCTGGGCGCCGCGAATGACCAGGCGCGGGGCGTGGATATGCTCCCAGATCGGCCACATATCGACATCCAGCGGCACGGTGGCGCGGATCGGGTCGATGATTTTCGGATCGTAATGCAGCGCCGTGGTCTTGCCCTCGCCGGTCGGGTCGAGCACCTGGCGGGCGGAGAAGCGGCCCAGATGCGCCCATTCCGCGTCCGAGAGCAGGCCGAACGGGGCGTGGATCTCGCGCAGATGCGCGGTCAGCTCCTTCACCGAGGTGAAGCGCTCCGGCGCGCCCATCATGTAATCGCGAATCCGCTGCAGCGAGGCGGCGGGGATATGCGGGCCGATATCGTTGAGCACCAGCCGGGTGATCGGGGTGTTCTGGGCGGCGGCGATCATCATGCCGCAAATGCCGCCCAGCGAGGTGCCGACCCAGGCGACCGGCTTGTTGATCTGCGCCAGCAGATGCGCCAGCGCCACCACGTAGGTCGGCGGCTGATAGGCCAGCCCGTCCGGCAGCCATTCGGACTTGCCGCGCCCGGGCAGATCTGGGCAGATCACGTGGAACCGGTCGGAAAGCGCTTCGGCCAGCTGGTCGAAATCGCGGCCATTGCGGGTGAGGCCATGCACGCAGACCACCGCCGGGGCGGCTGGGTTGCCGAACTCGACAAAGGCCATCTTGTAGAAGCGCGTGCCAAACAGATAATTGACCGACCCCGACCGCGCCATGCCCTACTCCTTCTCTCGACCACGCCAAATTCCTGGCCTAAGGGCATAGATGATGCGTTCGCGCGCCACAACCGGCCCCACCCGTCCCTACCTGACCGCGATGATCGCGCTGTGCGGTGCACTCAGCCTGTTCATGCTGGTGTCGCTGATCGCCGCCCCAGGGCGGCTGAACAGCGATTTCATGGCCTTCTGGGCCTATCCGCGCTTCATCGCGGCGCATGATCCGGCGGCGCTTTATGACAGCGCCCAGCTGCAGGCCTTCGAACAGCAGCTTTATGCCGGGTTTCACAGCTTCTATCCCTATCTCTACCCGCCGACCTTGCTGCTGGCGCTGTCCTGGCTGCGGGCTTTGCCCTTCGGCGCGGCCAAGCTGGCCTGGGGGGCGCTGGGAATTGGCGCCCTCGCTCTGGCCTGCCGCGCGGCTTTTCCCGGGCGCGCAGGCGGTGTGCTGGCGGCGCTGCTGGCCAGCCCGGCGGCCTTGCTGTGCCTGGCCACCGGCGAGACCGGCCTATTCACCACCGCCTTGTTGCTGGCCGGGTTCGCGGCGCTGCCGCGCGCCCCGCTGCTGGCCGGGCTGTGGTTCGGGCTGCTGACGCTGAAGCCGCAACTGGGTGTGATGCTGCCGTTCTTCCTGCTGGCGCGCCGGGAGGTCAAAGCCATTCTGGCCGCCTGCCTCACCGCTCTGGTGCTGAACGGCGCCAGCGCGGTGATCTATCCGGCGCGGCTCTGGCGGCTCTGGTGGCGGACATTGCCGGCCTATCAGGACAGCTATTTCCACGCCGCCAAAGCGCTCAATCTCAACATCCTCATCACCCCGTCCGCCAACATCGTCGCGCTTGGTGGGAGCATTGGCCTGGCCTGGGCGGTGCAGATGCTGTGCGCGCTGGCGATGGCCGGGGTGGTGATCTGGGCGGCACGGCGCGCGCCCTACCGGCTGGCGGTGGCGGTGACGCTGGTAGCGGGCTTCCTGGCGCAGCCGCACGCTTATGCTTATGACAGCATCGCCGTGGTGGCGGCACTGGCGCTGGCGCTGGAAGCCCGGCCTGGGGCAATCTGGGTGGCGCTGGGAATGGCCACCTATCTGGCGCCGTTGCTGCTGCTCTCGCCCTGGCACCGGGCCTTTATCGACGCGACGCTGCTCGCCGCATGCCTGACGGGCATCATCACCCTTGCGTTCGCGGCACGAAACGGCGCAGATTCAAACCATGAGCCAGACCCTTTACTACCCCCCCTCGCCTGAACAAACCCTGTTCCACGGCGTCATCACCCGGCGCTGCGCCGCCCTGCTGCTCGATATGATCGGCATGGCCTTGTTCGGCTGGGCGATGGTCTTCGCCATCGCGATCTTCGGGGTGCTCACCTTCGGCTTTGGCTGGATCGCCTTTCACATCCTGCCCTGGCTGCCCCTCGTCTATTACACGCTGCTGATCGGCGGCACCGGCGCCACGCCAGGCCAGCGGCTCACCGGCATCGTCGTCCGCCAGGACGCGACCCTGGCGCCCCCCAGCCTGGCCCAGGCCTTTGTCTGGACGCTGCTGCTCTGGCTCAGCTTCGCACTGGCCGGGCTGCCTTTCCTGCTCGCCTTCCTCAATCCGCGCCGGCGCGCGGCGCATGACATGCTCAGCGGCCTGACCCTGATGCGTGTTGCGCAAATTCCTTATTGACGCGGACACGCCCAGACCCAAACATATCATCCGAATGAGCTTCAAGCCCGCCAGACGTCCGCATTTCTTCTATACCACGGCACCGCTGCCCTGCCCTTATGTCCCGGGCCGGACGGAGCGCAAGGTGGTGACAGAGCTTGCGGGCGTCTCCGCGGAGACACTGCATGACCGGCTGAGCCGGGGCGGTTTTCGGCGCAGCCACAACATCGCCTATGCGCCGGTCTGCGCCGGCTGCAATGCCTGCGTGCCGATCCGCATCCGCGCGCATGAATTCGAGCCGGACCGCACCCAGAGGCGCATCGAGAAGCGCAATGCCGATCTCCTGGTGCAGGAAATGCCGCCGCGGGCCACCGCCGAGCAATATGCGCTGTTCCAGGCCTATCAGCAGGCACGGCATGGCGATGGCGATATGTCGACCATGAGCTTCTATGATTACCGCGCCATGGTCGAGGACACACCGATCGAGACCTCGCTGGTGGAATTCCGCCTGCCCAGCGGCCAGTTGGTCGGCGCGTGCCTGACCGACCGGCTGGGGGATGGGCTCTCTGCGGTGTATAGTTTTTTCGAAACTGAGATGAACGCGCGCTCGCTCGGCACCTACGCCATCATCTGGCTGGCGCGCCGGGCGGTGAGCTTGCGCCTTGAGCATGTCTATCTCGGCTATTGGGTCGAGGACAGCCGCAAGATGTCCTATAAGGCGAAGTTCCACCCCAGCGAGGTGCTGCGCGGCGGGGTCTGGCGCCCCTTGGGCGATGCCGCCACGCTGCCGGCCTGCATGATCTCCCAGCCCGCCTGATCCGGGCTGGACGCCCCTGCCCATCGCCCCCATCTGATCTCTGTTACTGCAAAAGGGGTGATTTTCCATGGCGGGGTCCCGCTCATCTTCCTCCACGGCGTTGCGGGTTGCCGCTATCGCCTTGCCGGTGCTGGCGCTGGCCGGTTGCGCCGCGCTTTACACGCGCCATCCGGTCGGCAATGCGCATGTGCCCGAGCCGCTGAAGCCGGTCGCGCTGCATGAATATCTCGGCCGCTGGTATGAGCTGGCGCGCTATGACCAGTTTTTCGAGAAAAATTGCGACGCGGTGACCGCCGATTACAGCCTGCGGCCGGACGGCAAGATCGCCATCGTCAATCGCTGCACCAAGCCGGACGGCAAGGAACAGGTGGCGCATGGCACCGCCAAAATCGTGCCCGGCTCCGATGGCGCAAAGCTGAAGGTCAGCTTTTTCGGCCCGTTCTATTTCGGCAATTACTGGGTGCTGGACCATGCGCCGGATTATGCCTGGTCGATCGTCGGTGACCCGTCCGGGCGGTATCTCTGGATATTGGCGCGCAACCCCCATCCGGATGCGGCGGCCTTGCGGATGCTGATCAACCGCGTGGCGGCGTTGGGCTACAACACCAACCAGCTGGTAATAACCCGCCAGCCCTGACAAAAAGCCGCCTCGCGAGAGGCGGCTTTTTGTTCGCAAAAGTTTTTGGGGGTGTGGGGACTTTTTTCAAAAAGTCCCCACAAACGTCTGGGGTGTTGGCAGCGGCAATGCCAACACCCCAGAGTTTTGCAGCCCGTTTTGACTTTTAATACCAATCCCGGATGCGCCCACCGATCGCCCCCGCGACAGCGGCGATGAAGGCGCCGATGAGTGCCGAGAAGAAGGTGTAGATCGCCGCCGCCGCCGCGCTCTTGCGCGCCGCATTGGCCACCTGCTTGGCCTTGGTGATGTCGGCCTGCTCATGCGTCAGCACGTCATTCACCCGGGCCTGGGCGGACGCCTGATCCATGCCAGTCGCGGCCATCACCAGCGTCGCCAGATAATCCTTGTCGGCTTGCGGCGCGTTGCCGGTGACGGCGGATTGCGTCAGCACCGCGCTGGCATCGTCCCGGATCTGCTGCGGCGTCATGCCCGGCAGGGAGAGCCCGGCAGCCGTACCGCCGCTCCCCGACGCCGCGGGACGCAGCAGCTCGCTCAGATAATAGGTCTGGGCGATCTTGGTATCCGCCGCCTTGGACGCCGCATCGGAACCCAGCCGGACGGCATTCGAGCCCGCCATGGCCAGCGCGCCGACCGTGATCAGCAGCGCCACCGCCCAGGCCAGGAAGCCATGCGCGGTATCGCGGAAGCCGACCTCATCGGTATGCACTGCCACCCATTTGGTGCGCAGCCGCCCGGCGATGAAGCCGCCGAAGAAGGACGCCACCCATTGCACGATGATCAGCCACACCGCCGCCATGATGGTGAAGCCCACCGCCGAAACACCCTGGCCAGCCCAGGGAGATACGGAAGCGAGGCCAAGACCGGCGCCAAGGATGGTGAGAATGATGGCGATCGCCGCGGCGGCGACACCGCCCGCGAAAATCGCCGCCCAGGAAACAGCGGACTGGCTCGAAACCGGCGCCGCCGCCTCAACCGGCGTTGCGTAAACCTCGCTCATTGCGATCTCCTCAGTGGAAGAGCAGGAGCAGGATGATGATGATCGGCAGCGGTATGCCAAGCAGCCAGAGCAGGATATACGGCATTGCAAAACCCCCTTGAGCAGATATTGTTACCGGGCAGAATTTTGGC
Organism: Acidocella facilis ATCC 35904; assembly: GCF_000687875.1. GTDB lineage: Bacteria > Pseudomonadota > Alphaproteobacteria > Acetobacterales > Acetobacteraceae > Acidocella > Acidocella facilis. Next base: position 20,198 of record NZ_JHYG01000017.1, read on the forward strand.
CCCACGCGCTTTGCTTCAAGCGAAGATTACTTAGATGACGGCAATGACATGGCGGCGTTAGCGCGGCCGTGATTTGGGTGGGCGGATCGGTTTTAAAGGCCGCTGGCGTGACGGCTGCTTGCGTCCGCCCGAACGTTTTGCAGCCTTTTTTGTAAAAAAGGCTGCACCCAAAAAACTTGTGCTAAATTATTTTTGAGCTGTTTGTCAGAAGCCGAACATGTGGTCGAGCGAAAAGCCGCCGGACGCATCCTCCAACCCATGGAAGCCGAACAGCCGGCAGGTGACATCGCGGATCAGCACATAGCCGGTCTCGCCCGCCGCGCGCAACGAAGCTTCCGAAAAATGCTGGCTTGGCCTGACGATATGCGAACCGGAACAGGCGATGGCGAGCTGCGCCGTCTCCAGCTTCACCCCCTGCCCATCATAGAGTTCCAGCACCGTGCTGGAACTTTCCAACCACGGGCCGGAGGCCGGGTAGATCAGCACGCAGAAACTCTCCCGCCCGCCAAAGCCCAGTTTTAGGAACAGCCTGGTAGAGAGCCCGGGCGGCTTGCCGGTATAGCTCTGCGGCTCGTTCTTATAGACCATCAGCGTGTTGAAAATATGCGCGCCGAAGCTGCTCTCCGCCGCATGATTATTGGCGCGGTCCTCAAAGCGGAACAAAGCGTGCAACCAGCCATCCGCCTCGCCACCCTCGCGAAAATCATAGACCAGCTCGGCATGGCCGCCTTCGGGCAGCGCGTCGGGGGCCAGCACATCGTCGAGATCCACCGCGAAATCATGGTCGCGCGGCAGCCGGCCGAGAAACCGCTCCGCCACCTTGCCGCCATCCGGCGCGAACACATCCAGGCGCAACGGCATGTCGCGCTCGGCCTCCACCATCGGGGTCGGCAGCGCGATGGTGCGAAACCGCCCGCGCGGCAAAATCGGGAAGGGCAGTAGAAAGCCACGCCCCATCGCCGGATGCAGGGTTTTGATGCCGGGGTCGGGCTTGAGGTCCGCCCGCTCGACATTCACATGCGCGATGCGGGTACGCCCATCGCGCACCACCTCATAGCGCGGGCGCACCACATGCCGGCCGGCCCGAACTTCCAGCTGGGCGGGCCAGCGCAGATCCGGAAACAGCTCGGCCACGTCCAAGGCGCGGGTGGCGAAAGGCGGGATCTCCTCCTCCAGCGCCACCGGGGCGTCGGCGCCCATCCGGTCCAGCGCGAAATCCCCAGCCGGGATCGGCACGGCATGGCTGTTCTGGATCCAGAGGATCACCCGCTCATCCGCGCGCGGCGCCGGCAGCCCGGCGAAACGCGCCGAGGGCCAGGCATTGGCGTCATGGGTGCAGGAGAGCGAGGCGCCGTTATCGGTGGCGTAGGTATCCAGCGCGTATTTCACCACATCATGCCCGGCGACACCGATGGCGTGGATGAAGAGCTGCCCGGTGAAGGGCTTCAGCCCGAAACGGGCGCGGATCTCGCGGCTGTCCAGCACATAACCGCCGGTGCCGGAGGGGGCACTCTGCGACCATTCGGCGAGAACCTGCCCGCCCTGGCCGAACAGAATATGCTGGAACAGCACCTCCTTCGCGCCATAGCCGGCCCAGTAATTGGCCGTGGTCAGGCGGGTGGCGAAGCGGTCATCATCGCGGAAAAACACGAAATTGGTGGCGAAATTGCGCGGCTCCAGATAGCGCTTCGGCTCGGAGAGCCACGCTTCCGGCAGCTTCACCGCATCAAGCGTCACCAGCTCGGCCCCCGGCGGCAGCAAAGCGTGCAGATGCTGGGCGCGCTTGGCGGCATCAAAGGCGGCCAGCAGCACCGTGTGTACCCGCGCCTGCGGCAGCTCGGTCAGCGGCCGGGCGATATATCCGGCGCGTGGCTGGCCCAGCGCCAGCGTATCCTGCACATAAAGCCCCTCGATCTCGAAATCCGGGCAGAGGGCGAGCAGCGGCCCGGCGATGCCGTCCGGGTCGAACAAAGCCACCGCCCCGGCACGCGCGGCGAGGGCGGCCAGCGCCTTGGCTGCCAAAGGATGCGAGAGCGCCTTATAGACGACATTGCCGCCGCGCAGATTGTCGAAAGTCTCGATATCCAGCATTCACTAAACTCCGAGGCGCCGGCGCAGCTCCTGGCCCGCCCATTCCGTGTCATCCAGGGGCGCTGTATCCCACAGCTCCAGCCGCCCGGCAAAATCCCGCACCCGGCCATCCTGTACCAGAGCGTCCATGAAGGCGCCGATGCGCGCGGACTTACCCGGCAGCCGTGCCAGCAAGACCGGCGCGCTGGTGGCCACGGCCTCGGAGACCATGGAGACGCTGTCAGCGGTGACGATAATGGCATCGGCGCAGGCGAGCATGCCGAAATACGGGTTCTCGCCGGTGAAATCCCAGATCCAGGCGCCCAGCGGTTCCAGCGCCGCGCGCAAGGCCGCCACCACCTCAGGGGCGGTGCGGCGCGACGGGGTGATCATCAGCCCCGCCCCTTGCCGCGCCAGCGCCGCCAGCTGGGCGGCGAGCGCCTGGCCCTCGGCGGCCTCGAATTTATAGCGCCCGTTGGAGCCGCCCAGCAGCACCGCGACCAGAGGCCGGGGCAGATGCGCGAAGCGCGGCGCCCAGATGTCCCGCTCCGCCGCCAGCCGCGCCTGGGTCACGCGGTGCAGGGCGGTGCGGGTGACGATGACATTCGGCCCCTCGATGCCGTCATGCCGGCCGGCCAGAATCGCATCGAATTTCGAAAGCGCCATGCGCGGATGCTGAATGCACACCGCCTTCACCTCACGCGACCGCAAGGCGGCCGCCACCCGTGCCCCGGCCCCGCCAGCGCCGATCACCACCGGCGGCAACGGCCCCGCGAACAGCGCGGGCGCCACCGCCCAGCGCGGGTTGAACCAGAAATTGGTGGGGATATGCGCCCAGGGGGTGCGAAAGCGCAGCGGCCGGAATTCCGCCGCCAGCCCGGCCGCCTCGGCCAGCCCCAGCGCCTGGGATTTCAGCCCGGCCAGATCGGTACAGATGATGCGCGCGTCAAGCATGATAGGCTGGGCTTTGCGGGGTGCGCGCGCCCCCGTCAACCCGGCTGGATTGCGCCTGCCTCCGGCTTCGCTAGAGTGTTGTTCATGACGACAGGCTCCGCCTCCGCCCTGCCGAATGACCTGCCCTTCTTCACGGTGGACATTCCGCCGCCGGATCTATCCGCCCATTTGCAGGGCAATACCGGGGTGCAGGGCTTCACCTGCCGCGATTCCGGCCGCCCCGGCCCGCATGTGGTGCTGGTTTCGTTAATCCACGGCAATGAGTTCGCCGGCGCCATCGTGCTGAAGGAGCTGCTGGAGAGCGGCTTCACCCCGCTTTGCGGCAAGGTCACGCTCGGCTTTGCCAATCTCGCCGCCTATGCCCGCTTCGATGCCGCCAACCCGATCGCCTCGCGCTATGTCGAAGAGGATATGAACCGGGTCTGGGATGATTTCGCCTTGTTCGGGGTGCGCCGCTCGGCGGAGCTGGACCGGGCGCGGGAGATCAAGCCGATCATCGATTCGGCCGACATGCTGCTGGATTTGCATTCCATGCTCTGGCCCTCGAATCCGGTGCTGCTTTGCGGTGCCGGGCCGCGCGGGCGGGCTTTGGGCCAGGCGGTGGGCACGCCGGGGCTGGTGGTGGCCGATACCGGCCATGCCGGCGGCAAGAGGCTGATCGATTATGGCCGCTTCACCGAGACCGGCCCCAACGGTGCGGCCTGCCTGCTGGTGGAGGCCGGGCCGCATTGGCGCCACAGCGCGGTGGCGCAGAGCCGGGCGAGCGTGATGGCGCTGCTGCGCCATGCCGGAATGATCGAGGGGCCGGCCCCGACGCCATCATCGCACTTCGCCGAGGTGGTGAGCGTGATCACCGCGCGGACCAACCGGTTTGCCTTCGTGCGGGATTTTGTCGGGGGCGAGGTGATCGCGCAGGCGGGGACGCTGATCGCGCATGACGGCGATGCCGAAATCCGCACGCCGGAGGATGATCTGATCATGATCATGCCGAGCCTGAAGGTGAGCCACGGGCATACGGCGGTAAGGCTGGCCAGGCCGGTAAAATAAGGGGCTGTCCCAGATCTTCATTTACCGGGACATTATGTCGATCCTTCGAGGCGTTGACGGTATTAGCCTGAAAGTGATCTGGGACAGCCCCAAAAATTTTTACGCCTGCGGCGCTTTCTTCATATCTGCGCCAATGAATGTCGGAATCGCCAGCAGCATCTGGCCGTGATCCAGCACCGGCAATACCGGCCCCGGCTTCAGGCTCGCGAAATCCGGTGCAAAACGCTCGTAAGTTTGCATCAACGCGCCCGGCATCGCGATGATCAGCACATCCTTGCCCAGCAAACTTGCCGGCGGCGTGGTGAACGCGAACTGGTGCGGCTCCGGCCCGAACACCGTCACCGGCAGCTTGATCCCGTCGCGGCGCAGCGCATAGCCGATCTTCCCGGCATCGAACCAGCGCTGCGCGGCGATCGCATCGATCCCCGGCGGCAGCGCCGGGCCGATGCTGGTCCAGTCCACCGCCTGCAACATCGGCGATTTGCCGGGCTTGAAGCTATGCGCCAGCAAAGGCGGCAGCCCGAACTGCACCAGCGCCACGATGATCAAGGACGCCGCCACCAGCAACCCGCCAGTGATGACGGCCACAATCCGCAGCATCCGAACCGACCGGCGCGTCGCCCAATCCCCCAGCAGCGGGAACAGCATCAGATAGCCGGGTGCGGCCCAGTGAAACAGAATATGGGTGGAGGACCAGAACCCGACCACGGCAAATAGCAGCACCGGGATGATCGCCGCCCAGCCCAGCAGCCAGGAGACCCGCGCCGTCGCACCGGCCAGAAAAGCACGAACGAGCAGCCAGACCATCGGCGCCCAGAGCCAGGGCAGCACGAACAACGCCTCCCCGCCCCAGATCGAAAGCGGCATCAGCGGCCTGATCCGAACCCCCTCGGCCCGGCCGCCCTGGTAGCCAAAACTCGCCCAATGATGCTGCGCATTCCACACCACCACCGGCGCGAACAACGCCAGCGCCAGCATTACACCCAGCCATGGCCAGGGCCGCGCCAGCTCGCGCCGGCCCACCTTGTCCAGCAGCACGCCCAGCGCCGCGCCCACGAGCACCAAGGCCGCGCTATATTTCGAGAGCATCGCCAGCCCGGCGAACAGCCCCGCCGCCAGCCACCAGCGCGGCGCCGGCTTGCCCTCCGGCAGCCCCAGCGCGCGGATCAGCGCGTAGAGGACCGCCAAAAGCGCCGTATTCAGCGGCCCATCCGGCAGCACCCAGCTCCCGAAGGCGAGGGAAAAGACCGGCGACAGGCTGTAGGCCAGCACCGCCCAGAACGCGGCCTTCACCCCATACAGCCGCGCCGTGACCAGATAGAGCAGCCAGGAGGCAACGCCGGAGAGCAGCACGAAGGGCAGCCGCACCACGATCGGCGCCGCCGACCCGAACAGATGCCGCGCCCCCAGCTCCAGCCACCAGGAGGCGAGCGGATGGTCGAAATAGGAGGCGGCGAAATGCGAACTCGCCGCCACCATGTAGCTTTCATCGATCCCCAGCCCGGAGAAGGCGGCCAGGATCAGCCGGAACAGCAGCGCGGTAAGGACGACCAGCAGGGCGGATTTCATGCGCGCCTGCATCGCAACCGGAGACCGGCTTGGCAAGCCTCTACCAATTCCCCTGCCATGCGCGTATATCCGCGCAATGTCCGCTGAATCCATCCAACTGAATGAGCAGATCGGCCGCTCGGTCGCCCTGCTGAGGAGGCATCTTTGACTGGGATGCCGCAGTCCTAAAGCTCGCTGAGCTGAACCACCGGGCCGAAGACCCGAATCTCTGGAACGATGCGGAGGCCGCCCAGGCGGTGATGCGCGAGCGCAACCGCCTCGCCTCGATGGTCGATGGCGTCAACGCCATCGAAACCGAAACCAAGGACACGCTCGAGCTGATCGAGCTGGCCGAGGCCGAGGGCGATGAGGGTATGGTGAAGGATGGCCTGGCCACGCTGGAGCGCCTGGCCGCCACCGCCAAGGAGAAGGAGATCGAATCCCTGCTCTCCGGCGAGGCCGATAGCCGCGATGCCTTCATCGAAATCAATGCCGGCGCCGGCGGCACCGAAGCGCAGGATTGGGCGCAGATGCTGGCGCGCATGTATCTGCGCTGGGCCGAGCGCAAGGGCTTCAAGACCGAGATCATGGAAGAATCCGAGGGCGAACAGGCCGGGATCAAATCCATGACCATCCAGATCTTCGGCACCAACGCCTATGGCTGGCTGAAGACCGAAGCCGGGGTGCACCGGCTGGTGCGCATCTCGCCCTTCGATGCCAACGCCAGGCGCCAGACCAGCTTCGCCTCGGTCTGGGTCTATCCGGTGGTCGATGACACGATCGAGATCGAGATCAACCCGGCCGACTTGAAAGTGGACACGTTCCGCGCCTCCGGTGCCGGCGGCCAGCACGTGAACAAGACCGAATCGGCGATCCGCATCACCCATATCCCGACAGGCATCGTCGTCGCCTGCCAGACCGACCGCTCCCAGCACCGCAACCGCGCCACCGCGATGAACATGCTGAAAGCGCGGATGTATGAGCAGGAGCTGCAGAAGCGCGAAGCCGCCTCCGCCGCGACCGAGGCGGCGAAGACCGATATCGGCTGGGGCCACCAGATCCGCTCTTACGTGCTGGCCCCGTACCAGCTGGTGAAGGATCTGCGCAGCAACCACGAAAGCGGCAACCCGGCCGCGGTGCTGGATGGCGCGCTGGACCCGTTCCTGGCCTCCTCGCTCGCCGCACGGGTGGGTGCCACGCGCTCCGAAGCCTCGGCGATGGCGGAATAAAAAGGGGCCGAAAGGCCCCTTTCATTTGCAAAAGTTTTTTGCGCCGCTCTTTTTCAAAAAAGCGGCAAAAACGCGGGGGCGGCGGCACGAAAGCCGTCACAACCCCATATCTTCGTGGGGACTTTTTGAAAAAAGTCCCCACACCCCCAAAAACTTTTGCTCCGTTACGCGGCGTGCGGCAAAGCCGGGGCTTCAACCGTCTGCGGCGCAGACTTGGCGGTGACGATCTCGATGCGGCGCGGCTTGGCGCTTTCCGGTATCACCCGGCGCAGGCTCACATTCAGCAAGCCGTTATTCAGCTCCGCCCCATCCACCACCATATGCTCGGCCAGCACAAACCGGCGCTGGAACGCCCGGGTGGCGATACCGCGATGCAGGAACTCGCCCTTCGCCTCCTCGGCCAGATGGCCGGCGACCAGAAGCGCGTTATCCTTCACCGTGACCTCGATATTTTCCGGCGCGAAACCGGCAACCGCAAGGCTGACCCGATAGGAATCTTCCCCGGTTTTTTCGATATTGTAAGGGGGATAGCTGGCGGAATCCTGCGGCAGCGTGTCCACGAGCCGGGCGAGACGATCAAACCCGACGGCGGTACGGAACAAAGGCGCGAAATCATAGGTCATGTGTAACCTCCTTCAAAAGCAAGGTCGAAAAAACATCTGTTTTGAACAGCTCCTGCGATCCCCGAAACGGCGAACCGTATGAGCGCCCGGCCCCTCATCGAGGCGACCGCGCATCGGATATAATAAGCGTTTTTTTGCGCGCTTCAAGAAAAAATGAATAGCGGGCGATTGCGCAAACCGACGCAACATCCTTCTATCGCGCAACAATCCGCAACCGAGGCGCCATGCTGAGCCTGTTCATCGCCGCCCTGCCCGCCTTGTTCATCTGGGAAATCGCCTCGATCAAGGTGAATGTGCGGCTGCCGAAGACAACGCGCAAGCGCATGTTCAAGCTCGGCGCGCGCTTCGCCATCCTGGCTCTGATCATCGAAATCCTGGAAGGGCTGGTGCCGGAGAGTGGCCTCTCCCCGGTGGCGCATGCGGCGGTGGGCGCCCTGCTGCTGGCCGCGGTGCCGGAGGAGCTGGTGAAATTCGCCGCCGTCAGCCGCTTCGGCAAGAAAGAGCTGAACGAGATCGGCCCCGGCATCGCCATTCTCATCGCGGTGGGCTGCTCGCTCGGCTTCGCGGTGCTGGAGAACAAGCTCTATGTGGTGCATGGCGGCTTTGGCGTCTGGCTGGTGCGCGCCGTCACCGCCGTGCCGATGCACGCGATTTTTGGCTTCACCATGGGCAGCTTCATGGCCCTGGCCTGGCAGCAGAAAGGCGGCGCCGACAGCCGGCTGATCCTGCTCGCCCTGATCGTGCCGATCAGCTTCCATTTCTCTTATGATTTCCTGCTCAACCTGCATCATGAGCTGCCGCGCCTGCGCTGGCCGATGCAAATTCTGCCGCCGGTGATGCTGGTGGAAGGCATTTTTGCCCTGGTCCTCACCAACCATGCGGTGAACGGCAAAACCGCGCTTTATGGCCATCGCGATCCGGTGGATGCCAGCGGTCACCGCGCGCTGGTCTTCTCCGCGGTGATGCTGGCGCTGACCGTGCTGGTGCTGGCCGTCGCCTTGCATTTCCCCGGCGCCCATGGGCTGCTGATGTGCGCGGCACTGCCGCTGGTGTTCACGCTGGATATGGGGCTGGTCGCGATGGCCAGGGCGAATGGATATGCGTGATGGACGTTTTGGGTTTTAAGGCGTCTCTCAACAAGCCCCGGCGTTTTTCGCCGCTTTTTTGAAAAAAAGCGGCACCAAAAAACTTTTGTAATTTTTATAACAACACTTTACCCAGCCGCGGCCACCAGCGTACCGCCGGTAAAGCGCCAGATCCGGTCCAGATGCTCCACCCCGGTCAGACGATGCAGGATCAGCAGCACGGTGCGGCCCTCCGTCGCGGCATTGAACACCCGGAAGAATTCCTGCTCGGTCGCCGCATCCAGCCCGGCGCAGGGCTCGTCCAGCAGAATGATCGGCGCGTCCATCAGCAGCGTGCGGGCCAGCGCCAAACGCCGCCCCTGCCCGCCTGAGAGCGTCGTCCCGCCTTCACCCAGCCAGCTCTCCAGCCCCTCCGGCAGCGCCCGCACCACATCCGCCACCTGCGCCGCCTCAAGCGCCGCCCAGAGCCGCGCCTCGTCCGCTGTGGGATCGCCCAGCAGCAGATTATTGCGGATGCTGTCGGCAAATAGATGCGTGGTCTGGCCGAGATAGGCAATGCGATGGCGCAGCGCCTCCGCCGGCAGCTGCGCGATATCCACCCCGCCAAAACGGATCTGGCCCGAGACCGGCTTGATCAGCTTCAGGATCATCGCCGCGATGGTGGATTTCCCCGCCCCTGACGGCCCCAGAATCGCCGTACGCGAGCCCTCCGGCAGCTGCAGAGAGAGGTTTTCGAACACGAAGGGCCGGTCCGCGCCGTAGCGGAAGCTCACATGCTCGAAGGCGATGGCGTTGCGCGTCGGCATCGCCATCGGCGTTGCCGGCTCGGGCACCGGTGCTGGCGCATCCGCCGCCTGCACCACCCGAACCGCCGCCATCTTCGCCTGGCCATAGAGCAGCCCGGCGCGCGGCAGGCCGATCACCGCCTCAAAGCCAGCCGTCAGCACCAGCACCGCGGCCACCGCCTCGATCGGCAGGCCGAAAAACCCGAGAATGATCGCCAGCAAAATGCCGGCCTGGGCGGCGATGAAAGCGATGGCGTTCAGCCGCGCCCCCTCCCCCACCAGCTCGCGCTGGGCGGCCAGAAGCTGCGCCTCGCGCGCCTGCACCTCAGCCAGCATACGGCCCTCAGCGGCAAAGATTTTCACTTCCCGCAAACCATGCAGCGCATCCAGGGCGGCGGTGCGCAAGCCGGCCATCGCCAGCCCGGCCTTGGCCGCATTGGCCTGCGCCGCCCGTGCCGCGCGCCAGGGTAGGTAGAAGGCGACAAACGCAAAGGGCAGCAGCGCCAGCACCGCCAGCCCATGCTCGGCCCACAGCACCCAGCCCAGCACCGGCAGCAGCACCACAGCGCTCAGCAGCGGCACGAAAATCCGCAGGAACAGCCCGTCCAGCGTGTCGACATCATTCACCAGCCGCGACAGCGCATCGCCCGAGCGGCGCAGCCCCAGCCCGCCGGCGGCACTGCGCGCCAGCCCGCGAAACAGCCAGATCCGCAAATCCCCCAGCGCCCGGAAAATCGCCTCATGCCCGACCACACGCTCGCCATAGCGCAACAGCACCCGCGCCACGCCCATCCAGGAGAGCAAAGCCGGCACCGTCAGCGCGAAGCCGGCGATGGCCAGCGCCAGCGCATGGCCGGAGAGGCCCATCATGGTGATCGCCGCCAGCAGCGCCGCCACCGCCAGCAGCACGGCCAGCGCCAGCCAGCCCGGATGACGCAGCCAGAGGCCGGTGACGCGCGACAGCGGGCTCATGCCTGCGCCCCCCGCCAGCTGGCATAGCGCAAGGCATCGAGATCCACCCGCTTGGCACCGATGGTCTTGGCGAGATCCAGCGCCTGGGTGGAATGGGTGGCCAGCACCACGGTACGCCCGGCGGCGAGATGCTTCAGGCTTTCCAGAATATCGCGCTCCACGGCAGGGTCGAGATGCGAGGTCGGCTCATCAAGCAGCAGCAAGGGGGCATCCTTCAGAAAGGCGCGGGCGATGGCGATGCGCTGCGCCTGCCCGCCGGAAACACCGAACCCGCCCTCGCCCAACGGCGTGCGCACACCTTGCGGCAGTGCCGCCACCAGCTCCTCCAGATGCGCGTTGCGGATGGCATCCTTCAGCTCATCCTCGCTCGCGGCGGGGTTGGCGAAGCGGATATTCTCTTCGATCGTCCCGGCGAAAATCACCGGCTTCTGGCCGATCCAGCCCAGCATCCGGGTGCGCGCCGCCGGCACCAGATCCTCCAGCACCGCGCCATTGATGGTGATGCGCCCACCCTGCGGCGCCAGAAAGCCCAGGATGAGGTCGATGATGGTGGATTTGCCGGTGCCCGAGGCGCCGGTGAGCAGCAGCATCTCGCCGCGCCCGACCTTGAAGGAGAGATCCTCAACCACCGGCCGCGCCGGGTGCCAGCCATAGGTGACATGCTCGAAGGCCAGCGTGACCCCCTGCGCGGCGACGGAGCGTATATCGACCGGCGGCACCGGGGCCGGCGCATCCGGCAGGGTGGAAAGCTCCTCCGCCACCGCCTCCACCGCCATGCGGTCGCCATAAACCGCCGAGAACGCGCGCAGAGGCGCGAAAAACTCCGGCACCAGCAGCACCAGGAACAGAGCCGTCGGCGCCAGCTCATGTGCGCCGTGCAAGGCCGGGGCGAACCGCACCACGATCAAAATCAAAGCCGCCGCCGCCGCCAGATCCAGCGCCGTGGAGGACAGGAAGGCCACCCGCAGCACCCGCATGGTGCGCTCCCGCAACTCCCGCGCCGCACCGGCCAAAGCCCGCGCCTCATCCTCGCTGCGCCCGGCCAGCACGATCGTGGAAATGCCGCGAATGCGGTCCATGAAGCGCACCTGCAGCCGGGTCATCGCCAGAAACTGCTTCTTCGCGGCGATGCCCGCACCGATCCCCGCCACCGCCATGGCAAAGGGCACGAACAGCCCGGCGAGGATGAGGATCAGCCCGCTGCGCCAATCCAGCAGCAGCGCCACCAGCCCGATCAGCCCCGGCCCGATGATCGCCATGCCGGTGGCGGGCACCCAGCGGGCGTGAAACCCGTCCATCGCCTCCACCCGGTCCACCGCGCTGGCGGCCAGCTCGGCCGAATGGCGCCCGCGCAAGCCCGCCGGCCCCAGCGCCAGCAGCGCGCTCAGCACCTGGCCGCGCAGCCGCCGGCGGGCCGCGGCCCCCAGCTCGAAATTGCCGCGCTCATTGCGCAATTGCAGCCCCGCGCGCGCCAGCACCGCCAGCGCGAAGACCAGCCCAGCGATGCTGGCTGAAATCCCGCCGCGCTGCACATGCAGCAGCGAGGCCAGCAGCCGTGCCGCCGCCCCGGCCTGGATGATGCCGCAGACCACCCCCAATCCGCCGAAGAGAAACGATAAATTCGCCGCACGAAACCCAAGTTTTTGTTCAGATTTTATCCAGGGTTTCGTGGCACTATTCATGGCGTTCTATCTAGCCTCCCCTCCCCAGCTTGCCCAGGGCTGGACGAGTGACAAAAAATGTTGAAAAGCCGCGCCAAATGATCATCGCCAGGACTCTCGAAGAGCTCACCGCCGCCCGCGCCACGCTGGGCGATGTCGGTTTCGTCCCCACCATGGGCGCCCTGCATGCCGGGCACCTGAAGCTCGTGGAGGCGGCGCGGGAAGCCGACCTTACCCCGGTTGCCAGCATTTTCGTCAACCCGACCCAGTTCGGCCCGAAGGAGGATTTCGCCCGCTATCCGCGCGATGAGGCCGGGGACATCGCCAAGCTCGAAGCGGCCGGCTGCAAGCTGGTCTGGATGCCTGGCGTCGAGGAGATGTACCCGGCCGATGCGGCGACGAGCATCCATGTCGCCGGCCCCAGCCAGCGCTGGGAGGGCGCCACCCGCCCCGGCCATTTCAACGGCGTGGCCACTGTGGTGGCCAAGCTATTCGGCCAGATACGCCCGCAGGCGGCGTTTTTCGGCGAGAAGGACTGGCAGCAGGTGCAGGTGGTGCGGCGGATGGTGGCGGATCTGCTGCTGCCGGTGCGCATCGTCCCGGTCCCCACCGTGCGCGAGGCGGATGGGCTCGCGCTGTCCTCGCGCAACGCCTATCTCAGCCCCGAGGAGCGCCGCGCCGCGCCAAAGCTGCACGCCGCCCTGCAGCATGCGGTGAAATATCTGCAACAGGGCAAGGAGCCGGCCGCAATTCTGCATCACACCCGCATGGAGCTCGCCGCCGCCGGCATGGTGCCCGATTATGTGGCGCTGGTGCAGGCGCAGACGCTGGAGCCGATCGCCGCACTGCAGACGCCGGCACGGCTGATCGCCGCAGCAAAACTCGGGCATGTCCGCCTGTTGGATAATCTGCCGATCGGCTAACAAAACTAACTATCATTTAACACCCTGGAAACAAGCGGATCATCCACAATCCGCTTGCGCGACTCTGTGTTTGCATGTAGGCCAACCGTCTCAACATCCAGGCCTTTCCTGCAATGTCAAAGCTGCCGCCGCCCGATGCGCTGAAACCCGAAGATAAACGCAAGGAGCCGCGCCAGCGCGTGCTCGGCCGGGCGAAACTCTATGTCGGCATGTTCAGCCCTACCGTCTATGATTGCCTGATCATGGAATATTCGGACAATGGCGCGCGGATCGAGACCAGCGCCGTGGTGCAGGTGCCGGATCTGTTCAAGATCCAGGTCGGCGAACAGCCGGCACGCCGGGCGCGCCGGGTCTGGAGCCGGGGCAATGCCGTCGGGCTGGAATTCCTGGACCCGCCGCCCAACGAATAACCGCCTTCAGACGAACGTCACCACCAGCCAGGCCGCCAGCGCCCAGCCGGCGCTGATCGATACCCCCAGAACCAGCCCCAACAGCGTGCCGACCTGAGTTTTGCCAAAGGCCGCGCGGCTGAGCGGAATCGGCAGTCGGCGCCCGAGCCAGAGATTGCTGGCCAATGCCCCCGCCACCCCCAGCAGCATGACCGGCGCCAAAGCCGGGCCTTTCACCAGCACCGCCACAACCGGCAGGCCGATAATCGCCAAAGCCGTCTGGGCGCAGACCAGATACGCCGCACGGCGCGGCGCCCGCGCCGCCACCGGGGCCGACGCGATGAGGGCCGGCATGTCGTTCATCTGTGCCAGCACCGAGATGAAGAACAGCCCGAGCTGCCCAGCCAGAAACACCAGCAACGGCACCGTGACCGCCAGCCCGATCACCACCTTGCCGAGCAAAATCGCCACCACCGGGATCAAGGTGAGGGAACGATAGGCGATCTGCGAGACCAGCCCGGGAAAGCGTGCCAGCAGCCGGCGGTCCTTCGCCATCAGGCTGGAAAAGGCGCTGTGCCGGAACCGCGCCTGCTGCGCCCCCTCCCGCCCCGCCGGCCGGTAGCTGGCGGCACTGATCGCCCCGCGCGCGAACGGCCCGGCCAGGAACACCCAGACCAGGCAGAACACCAACGCCGCCAGCGCCAGCGCGGCCAGCAGCGGCCCTGGCTGACCCAGCACACCGCGCGCGAACAGATAAGCCAGCCCGCCCCCGCCAGGCCCCGGCAGCAGCCCGGACCAGAACCCCGCCAGCGCCGCGTGCGGCACGAAATGCGGGGTCTGGCCGAGAATGAAGATGCCGACCCCGGTGAACAGCGCCAAAGAATGTCCGGCCCGGCGCGCCGCCATCGGCCCGATCCGCCCGACCAGCACCACCACCAACGCGAAGGCCAACGCCGCCACCACCAGCGCCTCGGCCAGCAGCATCGGATAGACCGCGAGCGCCCAGAGCTGCCCGAAAATGATCAGCCCGTTGGCCAGCATCCCCGCCAGCAGCAGCCAGGGGGCGAGGATGCTCAGCGCCACGCCCAACATGCGCACCGCCAGCACCCGGTTGGGCGCAATCGGCGAGGCGAGCAGGAAATCCGCGTCGCCGCGGGCATAGAGCACGTCGATGCAGGCCATCATCGCGCGCGAGAACATCAGCACGAAGAGGAACGCGAGATTGATGTTGAGCGCCAGCAGCATGATCTCCGGCGCCACCGGATGGCGCATGATCAGATGCCCCACCAACACACCGAAAGCCTGGAACATCAAAATCACGATGCTCGCCGGCACCAGCACATAGCGATGGGTGCGCACGAGAATGGAGCCGCGCCACAGCACTTTCAGCTCATGGCGCAGCAGCCAGAGAAATCCGGGCGGCTTGAACATCAGCCGGCAGTGAGCTGGAGAAACACATCCTCCAGCGTGCCGCTCTCAAACCCGGCATGGCCGCGCAACGCCTCCAGCCCGCCCTCGGCCACAAGCGTCCCGCCAGCGAGAATGCCGATGCGGCTGGCCAGCCGCTCTGCCACTTCCAGAATATGGGTGGTGAGAATAATCGCCGCGCCATTCTCGACATGTCTGGTCAGCAGATTTTTCACCAAACGGGCGGAGCCGGCATCCAGCCCGGTGAAGGGCTCATCCAGCAACAGAAATTTCGGATCATGGATCAACGCGCCGGCTAGCACGGTCTTCTGCTTCATGCCGCGCGAAAACCCCTCACAGCGCTCGGCCCGGTGCGGCCAGAGGCCCAGCAGCTCCAGCAGCTCATCGGCCCGGCGGCGGGCCAGCTCCGGCGGCACCTGCCAGAGCCCGGCGATGAATTCCAGATATTCCAGCGGGCTCAGCTTGTCGTAAAGCAGTGGCTCATCCGGCAGCCAGGCCATGATCGCCTTCGCCCCCAGCGGGTCTTTTACCACGTCGCGCCCGAACACCTCGATGCGCCCGGCATCGGGCGGGGTCAGCCCGGCGATCATCCGCAATGTCGTGGTCTTGCCGGCGCCATTGGCGCCGAGCAGCGCGTAGAACTCCCCCGGGCGGATGGTCAGGGTCAGCCCCTCCACCACCTTGCGCCCGAAGGATTTACTCAAGCCCTGCGCATTCAGCGCCCATGCGGTCTCCATGCCGCCAGCCTACCGATGCGCGGCGGCGGCGGCCAGAGGCAATGACCTGAGCTTAGAGCAATATGTGTTTAGGTTGACGCGCCAGCGTCAAGATAAACACATGAAATTGCTCGCTAAAACAAAACTTAGAGCCATCAAGCTTTTAGCTTGATGGCTCTAAAGGCTCAGCTCCGGCGCATTGCTGCCCAGGATCTGCTGGATCGTCGCCTGCGCGCCCTGCAGGTCGTGCCGGCCGATCGCCTGGCGGGCCTGCTCGATCTGCACCACCACCGGATCCTGGCTCGGGTCATTGGCGCGCGTGGCCACGACACTGCGCTGCAGAATATTGGTCTCGGCGCGTTCCAGCGCCTCGTCTGCGGTGCCGGTCTGATGGTGCATGAGAGACTGGTTGGCGCTCATCAGCAGCATCGCCACATTCGCATCCGGGCCGACCTGAGGAGCCGGCGGCGTCGGCGCGATCGTGGATTTCGTATCCATGCCGTTGATGTTGCTGGCCTTGGGCGATAGCGGCAGCGAGGAGCGCGTGCCGATATCATTGCCAGGTCGCGCGCCGGTCATGCTCTGCGGCGCGCTCTGCGCCATCGCCAGCGGCGCCGCCAACAGCATCGCGCTGAAAATCATTGGTTTTGCCAAGCGCATTTGAAAGCTCCTGTTCATGAAACCAGCCGGGCGGCGAGCCGCCCAGCGTTTTCTAACGTTCCGTTAGATGAAGCCCAGCCTCACTGCGCCGGGACGGTGACCGCATGCGTGGTCTGGGTCGTCGTGGTGCTGCCGGGCGGCAGCATCGGCGCCGCCTGCGGCTGCACCTGGCCCGCGCTCTGCACCGTCTCGGTGGTCGTGGTCGTCGTCTGCGGCGGATTATCGGCGCAGGCGCTGAGCGCACCCGCCGCCACGATCATCGGAATCGCCAGCGCAATATTGAATTTTTTCATATCTCCGTCGCCTTAATCGTTGCCGGTTGTGGTCGTGGTCGTGGTCTTCTTCGAATAATAGGTCTGCGCCGGCACGCTGGTCGTCGTCGTAGTGCTGTCGGAGGCCGCGCCGTTCACGTTGCCGTAGGTGGTCTTGGTGGATTGGTAGGAATTACCATAACCATCCGTGGCCTTGGTGGTTTCCGTGGTGCTCAGCGTACCGGGGGCGGGCGGCACCACCGGGGCGGGCGCGCTCATCGCCGGCGCGCTTGTCGTGGTGGTGGTGCTCTGCGAGTAGGTGGCACTCTGCGCCAGCGCCATCCCGCCCATCATCAAACTCGCGGCCATGCCAGCCATAAAACCGAATTTCATGGTCATTCTCCTTGCTGTTGAGTTCGACCGGACCAACGCCGCCACACCATCGGGCAGGAAGCGGGTTCAAATAATCGAACCGGGATCACGATCTTTCGTTTAGCAAATCGAATCTGGGCGCTGAGTGAGGCGGAAAAAGGGCCGCGCGATTAAAGCGCGGCAAGCCGAATGTTAGAAATGCCGCGCCGGCCTCTGACATTCCGCCGGGCGCATCGCGCAAAGGCTTGCGCTTTCAACAAATTTTAAAAAGGCGCGAAACCGGCGCGAGATTTCTACCGGTTTCATGAAAGCCCATTCATCCGGAGGATGCCAATGAAAAAGCCGCCCGGAGGCGGCTTTTTCAGAAAGAGGTGGGGTGTTTTTGAAAAAACACCCCACCCCTCCGGCGGCTTTCCCCCGCCGCTGGGCGGCGGCGGAACCTTGGCCGCCTCCGCCCTCCAAAAACTTTTGCTTACAAAAGAAGTTTTTCAGCCTTCCTGGCGGTAATTCGGCGCCTCGCGGGTAATCGCCACGTCATGCACATGGCTCTCGCGCAGCCCCGCCCCGGTGATGCGGCGGAACTTGGTCTGGGTCTGCAGCGCCTCGATATCCGCGCTGCCGGTATAGCCCATGCCAGCCCGCAAGCCGCCGACCAGCTGATGCACCACCGCCGCCATCGGGCCCTTATAGCCCACCCGGCCCTCGATGCCTTCCGGCACCAGCTTCAGGCTGTCCTTGATCTCCTGCTGGAAATAGCGGTCGGCGGAACCACGCGCCATCGCCCCCAGCGAGCCCATGCCGCGATAGGATTTATACGAGCGGCCCTGATACAGGAACACCTCGCCCGGCGCCTCATCGGTGCCGGCCAGCATCGAGCCGACCATTACCGCATCCGCCCCCGCCGCCAGCGCCTTCACCATGTCGCCCGAGGCGCGGATACCGCCATCGGCAATCGCCGGCACCCCGGCCTTGCGGCAGGCGGCGGCGGTTTCCATCACCGCGGTGAATTGCGGCACGCCGACGCCGGCCACCACGCGGGTGGTGCAAATCGAGCCCGGCCCGATGCCGATCTTCACCGCATCCGCGCCGCTATCGATCAGCGCCTGCGCGCCTTCCGGGGTGGCGACATTGCCGGCGATGATCTGCACCGCATTGGAGGCCTGCTTGATCTTCGCCACCGCCTTCAACACCCCGTCCGAATGGCCATGGGCGGTGTCCACCACCACCACATCCACCCCGGCCTCAATCAGCGCCTCGGCGCGGGCCATGCCATCGGCGCCGACGCCGGTGGCGGCGGCCACGCGCAGCCGGCCCAGCTCGTCCTTATTGGCCAGCGGATAGGCCTGCGCCTTGTCCATATCCTTCACCGTCATCAGCCCCACGCAGTGGAAGGCCTCGTCCACCACCAGCAGCTTCTCCAGCCGGCGCTTATGCAGCAAGGCGCGCGCCTCCTCAGGAGACACCCCCGCCGTCACCACCGCCAGATTTTCGCGGGTCATCAGCTCATAGACCTTGGTGCTCAGATCCGTGGCGAAGCGCACATCGCGATGGGTGAGAATGCCGACCAGCTTGCCGTCGCGCTCCACCACCGGAAAGCCGGAGATGTTGTGCTGGGCCATCAGCGCACGGGCATCTTCAAGGGTCTGGTCGGGATAGATGGTCAGCGGATTGACCACCATGCCGCTCTCGAACTTCTTCACCTTGCGGACCTGGGCGGCCTGCTCCTCGATGGTGAAGTTTTTATGAATAACGCCGATGCCACCCTGCTGCGCCATGGCGATCGCCATTTGCGCCTCGGTCACGGTATCCATCGCCGCCGAGATCAGCGGGATGTTCAGGGAAATATTGCGGGTCAGCTTGGTCGCGGTTTTCACCGTGGCCGGGAGAACCTGGGAATAGCCAGGCACCATCAGCACGTCGTCGAAAGCCAGCGCCTCCGCGATCCGGTTGGAGAGTTCCGTGCTGTGTGAAAAATCCGATGCCATCGCCAATGCCCACCTATAGAGACCTTGGCGGCTCCCATTATCCGGCTCTCCCGGCCCGCGCAAGTCGCATGTGCCATGCGCGCCGGGCGTAAGCGGCCTATGCCGGCCGAAAGCCGGTGGCGACCACGTACATCTCCTTGGAATCCTTGCGGCTGGCCGGGGGCTTGGCGTGCTTCACGCTGCGAAACCGGGCTTTCAGCGTGTTCAACATGTCCTTCTCCGCCCCACCCTGGAACAATTTGGCGACGAAGGCGCCGTCCGGCGCCAGAATCTCGCAGGCGAAGGCCAAAGCCGTCTCGGCCAGGGCCATGATGCGGATATGGTCGGTGGCGACGTGGCCGGAGGTGTTCGGCGCCATGTCCGAAAGCACCAGATCCGCCTTGCCGCCAAGCAACGCGGTCAGCCGCGCCTCGATGCCCTCCTCCAGGAAATCGGCCTGGATGAAATCGGCCCCCGCCACCGGCTGGATCTCCAGCAGGTCGATGCCGACCACCTTGGCCGCCCCCCGCTCCAGCGCCACCTGGCTCCAGCCGCCGGGAGCCGCGCCCAGATCCAGCACCCGGCTGCCCTTGCCGATCAGTTTATATTTCTCATCCAGCTCGATCAGCTTGAAGGCGGCGCGCGAGCGCCAGCCGGCGGCCTTGGCGGCGGTCACGTAGGGGTCGTTGAGCTGGCGCTGCAGCCAGCGTTGCGAGGAGCTGGAGAGCTTGCGCGCATTCTTCAGCCGCACGGCATCCCGGCGGGGCGGCAGCTTGGAGGTCGGGTCGGTCATGCGTGCAGACGGGATTTATGAGCGTGCATGTCGCGCATCAGCCTCATCAACATGCCTTCGCGCAAGCCCCTATCGGCCACCATCAGCCGTGGCGCCTGCCATAATTCATGAATCGCGGCGAAAATGGCACAGCCGGGCAGCACGAATTCCACCCGCTCATGGCCGATGCAAGGATGGCGCGAGAGCCCTTCGCGCCCCAGCGCCCGGGCCTCGGCCAGCGCCTCATCGACCGCGCGGCGCGACAGCGAGACCCCATCCACCAGCCCGCGCTTATAGCGCTCCAGCTTCAGCGAGACCCCCGCCAGCGTGGTGACGGTGCCCGAGGTGCCGACCATCACCACCCCGCCGCGCCGGATTTCCTCGCCAATCCGATGCACCGCCTCGAACGGGCGCAGCATCGCGACGATATCCTCGGCCAGCCGGGAAAACCCCTCATTCTGGTAACAGGCGCCAGCGCAACGCTCGGAGAGCGTGACCACCCCCACCGGCAGCGAGAGATAGCCGATCAGCTCGGGATGCGGCCCGGCATCCAGCCGCACCCAGGCAATCTCGGTCGAGCCGCCGCCAATATCGAACAAAAGCGCCCGCCGCCCGGCGCGGCGCAGCAGCGGCGCGCAGCTCTCCACCGCCAGCTCCGCCTCCTCGCGCGGGTTGATGATCTCCAGCGGCAAGCCCGTGGTCTGGCGCACCCGGCGGACGAATTCATGGCCGTTTTCCGCCTGCCGGCAGGCCTCGGTGGCGATGGCGCGCAGCCGGATGGGGCCGTTCAGCTCATCCCCCGCGAAGCGCCGGACCCGCTCCGCACAGATGCTGAGCGAGGCGATGGCGCGCTCCATCGCCAGCTCGGAGAGCTGCCCGGTTTCATACAACCCTTCCCCCAGCCGCACGACTCGGGAGAAACTATCGAGAATATGAAAACCCTGCGCCGTCGGGGTGCCGACCAGCATGCGGCAATTATTGGTCCCGAGATCGATGCCCCCGAACACGGCGCGGCGTTTTCCCCGCCGGTGGGAAACCGGCCGCGTCGGCTGCGCGAGGGAGAACTGACTGGCCATACTCTATATATTCGCGGAATATCCCAGCGGAGCAAGACGCAAATCCGCCCCCCGCAAACCCGACCCGCAGATTTTGTGTTGATTGAATGACAGACCGGGCTTGCCCCCGCCAAATGGCGATGCTAGATGCTCGCCACCGATACCGCTTGGGGGATAGTTTAGCGGTAGAACTTCCGACTCTGACTCGGACAGCCTTGGTTCGAATCCAGGTCCCCCAGCCAAAAAATCGGTAACCTCATGAAAAGTAAGGTCTTACGCGGACGGCCCAGCCCGCAGGACCTGCTTTGTGCCCAATTGTTCCCACAAGTGTTCCCACATCACCCGCAAACGGCGCACGTATTACTACCGGCGGCGTCTTCCTGGTTCGCGTTTCGGTGAGGTATGGATCAACCTCAAGACGCGAAACTACAGGGAAGCCGAGTACCTTGCCGGGATGCTGGATGCTGAATTTGGACGGGCCTTACCGCAATTGCGAGACCGGGCCATGAGCGCGGAGGCAGAGATACAGGCCATCCTCAAGGCCAAGCTCAAGACCTTCCTGGACGAGGACCTGGAACGGCGGATGACCCGCAAGCCCTTCTCGGCTGTCTACGCGCACTGGTGGGAGATCGGGGACCCACAGACTTCCGACGAGGCAGACCTGTGGGCCATTCGGAACGCCCAGGACAGCCTGAGGCGAGACCTCGCGCAGAACAGCCCGGTAGAGATGGGGGACTATGCGGCTGCCCTGATTAAGGAGCGCGGCCTGCCTCCAGTGAACCGCTCCGGTTTTCCCGGAGGCTATTTGGTTTGAGTCACGCTGCCATGGACTGCTCTCGCAGCGCGGCGTAGTAGGGTTTCTCGGCTTCATCCGGCGACATGTAGCCTATGGGCTCCATGATCCGGCGATGGTTGAACCAGTCGACCCATTTCAGCGTGGCGTACTCGATCTCCTCAAAGGATCGCCAAGAGCCCCGCCTGTGGATGACCTCAGCCTTGTACAGGCCGTTGATCGTCTCGGCCAGGGCATTGTCGTAGCTGT
>NZ_JHYG01000018.1 GCF_000687875.1 Acidocella facilis ATCC 35904
AATGCGGCGCTGTCGCCGCCACCAAATCATCCATCGCCTGCCGGCGCCACGTCCAAAGCAAACCACGGTTGACCCCATAACGGCGCGCCACCGCCGCGATCTTCATTCCGGGCGCCATGCACGCGGTAAGAATCTCCGCCTTCTCATCCGCCGTCCAATCCCGCCGCCGCCGCCGGCCCGTGATCACCTCAACCCGGCGGTAATCAACGTCCTCAGGACTGTGCTGATGCCTGCCATTAGGACCGTCATTATCCACAATATCACCTCACCCAAATTCAGGGAGGCAGTGTCCAGCAAATAAACCCGCGCCGCGAGGTGGGGCGCTCGCAGCGGTTACCATACTCCTGTTTTAATTTCTGCTGCTCCTCCTCATACGCCCGCCCTAGCTCAAACGCAGCAGTCGCCAGAGACAAGTCTCTCGCGTCCTGTATGTCCAAGCTGTGGAAGGTGTCTCGCATCTTGGATACGAGTATGTGGAGGCAAGCCGCATAATCTAAGTAGAATCTTGCAGCGCGAATTTTTGCGACCCGCGCATCGTTGGTCATCAGCGACCCCACGACGTGCGTTTGCTCCAAAACGAAAGCTAAGTCGGCCGGAAGCCGGGCTCGGAAATAATATCTTTGACGCCGTCTCTCGACGTACGAACACATCGCCATGAATGTCGTCCCGTGTGTCACAAGCATGTGTCACAAGCACGGGAAGACACCCTTAAATATCTAAAGATATCAATATGTTAGATGGAATGGCGTCCCCAAGGGGATTCGAACCCCTGTTACCGCCGTGAAAGGGCGATGTCCTAGGCCTCTAGACGATGGGGACTAAAGGTGGGGCGCTGCTTAATCTACCGCGCGGGGCCTGACAAGCGGCAAAGCATCTTTTTTTGCGCGCTCATATCGCCCCTCCCGGCAGGCGGCGGAGCAATATTTCACTTGGTCCCAGGTTTTCGCCCATTTCCGCCGCCAGGCGAAGGGGCGGCCGCAGGCCGGGCAGATTTTTTCGGGCCGCGCGCTCTTCACGGCCCGGCCAGCACCGCATGGCTCTGGCCGGTGGCGGGGTCCAGCAGCAGCACGCGCTCGCCCTGCGGGCCGCGCACCCAGATCGCCAGATCCGCCCCGGCGCTGGCGATTCCCGCCACGCGCTCGCCCGGTTGCAACGCCACCATGCCGCCCGCCGCCGGGCCGCCGCCGGCCGGCACCGCCGCGCCCTGCGCCACCACGCCCTGCACGGCGCCCTGCACGGCACCCGGCGCCGGCACGCTGGCCGCCGCCACGCTCGGCGTCGACGGCGCGGAAAATCTGGCATAGAGACGGTGAATGATCGTGCCGATGACGACCGTGGTGCCGATGACGATCAGCACCCCCATAATCCCCACCGCCGCCTTCAACCCGCGTAGATTCTGTGGCTGATCCTGCATCTCACTCCATCCTGGCTGGCCCGGACGCATCCGGGCAGCGGCTTGATTCCTACCTTGCCGCGCGCATCGGCACCATCTCGCGCTCCCGCGTCAAGGCCTTGATCCTGGAGGGGGCCTGCAGGCGCGACGGCACCGTCACCACCGACGCCTCCGAGACCGTGCAGCCCGGCACCCTCTACCAGCTCGCTTTGCCCGCCGCCGCGCCCGCTTTGCCCCAGCCCGAATCGCTGCCGCTGGACATTCTTTATGAGGATGACGCCCTGCTCATCCTCGATAAAGCCGCCGGCATGGTCGTCCACCCCGCCCCCGGCAACCCGGACGGCACGCTGGTCAATGCCCTCATCGCCCATTGCGGCGAGAGCCTAACCGGCATTGGCGGCGAGCGCCGGCCCGGCATCGTCCACCGGCTGGACAAGGACACCTCCGGCCTCATGGTGGTGGCGAAAACCGAGCTTGCCCTCACCCGCCTCTCCGCCACCTTCGCCGCCCGCGACATTGAGCGCCGTTATCTGGCTTTGTGCTGGGGCCTGCCCAATCCCGCCAAGGGCCGAATCGAGGGTGATATCGGCCGCGACCCGAAGGACCGCAAGCGCATGGCGGTGGTCAAAAGCAACGGCAAACACGCCGCCACCAATTATCAGGTGCTGGAGCAGGCGGGGCTGGCGGCTTCTTTGATCGCCTGCCGGCTGGAGACCGGGCGCACCCACCAGATCCGCGTGCATCTGGCCCATATCGGCCATCCGCTGATCGGCGATCCGGTCTATCTGCGCCGCCGCCCGGCGGCTGCGAAATTGCTGCCGCCGGAGGTCCGGGACATGGCTCTGGACTTCCCCCGCCAGGCCCTGCACGCCGAAACTTTGGGCTTCGCCCACCCCATCACCGGCGCGGCTTTGCGCTTCACCAGCCCCCCACCCAGCGATTTCAAAGCCTTGCATGACGCATTGCTCGCATGCGCCTGAAACAGGACTAAGACGGTCGTTTTTATTGACGTCTCCGGACGAACGTACGTACACTCCGCCTCGACGCGTTCAGTTCATGAACATTCCTGACCATTTGTTTAGCCGCTTTTAAGCGGCGCCGCGGGATAAGTTTGTTAATGTCTGAGCGTTGAAAAAATTCAAATGACGTTTCCTTTGCCGGCGCCGGATTGGCTGGGCCAGAGCGGAGGAGACGAAAGCCGAGGAGTTTCCGTATGGCCTCCACAATGTCCAGCCTGGCGCCCGATGCCAGCCTCTCCCGCTATATGCAGGAGATCCGCAAATACCCGATGCTCTCCCACCCGGAGGAGGAGGCGCTGGCCCGCTCCTGGCGTGACCATGGCGACCACCAGGCCGCCCACAAGCTGGTCAATTCTCATCTTCGTCTCGTCGCCAAGATCGCCATGGGCTATCGCGGCTACGGCCTGCCTGTCTCCGAGCTGATCTCTGAAGGCAATGTCGGCATGATGCAGGCCGTCCGCCGGTTCGATCCGGATCGTGGCTTCCGCTTGTCCACTTATGCGATGTGGTGGATCCGCGCGGCCATCCAAGAATATATCCTGCATAGCTGGTCCCTGGTGAAAATGGGCACCACCGCCGCGCAGAAGAAACTGTTCTTCAATCTGCGCCGCCTGAAGGGCCAGATGCAGGCGATCGATGACGGCGACCTCTCCCCCGAGCAGGTCACCAAGATCGCCACCGTGCTGGATGTGCCCGAGCAGGATGTGGTGAACATGAACCGCCGCATCTCCTCGCCGGATAATTCGCTGAACGCGCCGATCAAGATGGATGGCGAGGGCGAATGGCAGGATTGGCTGGTGGACGACTCCGAAAGCCAGGAAACCGAGTTGGCCGAGCGCGAGGAGCTGACCGGCCGCAAGGCCCTGCTCGCCACCGCGCTGAAGACCCTCTCCGAGCGTGAGCGCCATATCCTGGTCGAGCGTCGCCTGAAGGACAACCCGACCACGCTGGAAGATCTCTCCCAGCATTATGACATCTCCCGCGAGCGCGTGCGCCAGATCGAGGTGCGGGCGTTCGAGAAGCTGCAGAAATCGATGAAGGCCCAGGTGGCCGAGCAGCGCCAGGTGGCCAACGCAAACGCCGCGGCGCTGCGGCTCAACTAATAAAAGTTTTTGGGGGTGTGGGGTGTTTTTTCAAAAACACCCCACAAACGTTCGGAGTGTTGGCAACGTCCTGCCAACACCCGGAACGTTTTGCGCCCCTTTTTTGAAAAAAAAGGGCACCCCCAAAAAACTTTTGCAACTTATTTATCGGGCACAAAAAACCGGGGCATTTGCCCCGGTTTTTTGTGCCTAGTCGTCGCGGTGAACTTTTTCCATCCGCTCATGGCGCTCCTGCGCCTCGATCGACATGGTCGCGATCGGCCGCGCCTCCAGCCGCTTCAGGCCGATCGGCTCGCCGGTTTCCTCACAGAACCCGTAAGAGCCATTCTCGATCCGCAGCAGCGCCTGGTCGATCTTGCCGATCAGCTTGCGCGCCCGGTCCCGGGTGCGCAGCTCCAGCGCCCGGTCGGTCTCCACGCTGGCGCGGTCGGTGATGTCGGCTTCCAGAATTCCGCCCTCGCCGAGCGAGGCCAGCGTCCCATTGGCTTCCTTTACCAGATCAGCCCGCCAGCGCAGCAATTTCTGGCGGAAATACTCGGTCTGCATCGGATTCATGAACTCTTCGTCGTCCGATGGCCGATAATCCGGCGGTAACGAAATCAGCATTCCGTCAGATCCTTAAATCTTTTAGGCGAGTCCTGTTACCCGCCCCCGTATGGTCGAGCGGGCTTATAGCGATGCACAGGGAACAAGCCAAGCGGCGCGCCGGCTCTTGCGGCCCGCGCCAGCGCGCCCCATGTCACAATTCGCAATGCAAACCGGGTGCAACGCCATAGATACGCCCCAATGCTGATTGTTAATGCCATCATGAACATCGATCCGCGCCCGATCTCCGAAGCCAATTTTGCCCTTGGCGCACCGCTGATTTCGGTCGTGGTGCCGGTGCATAACGAGGCCCCCAACCTGAAGCCGCTGATCGAGGCGATCAGCACGGCCCTGGCCGGGCTCGCCCACGAGATTCTGTATGTCGATGACGGCAGTTCAGATGCCACGCCGCGGATCCTGGCCGAAATCGCCCAGACCCTGCCCACCCTGGTACGGCTGCGCCACGCCAAGAGCTGCGGCCAGAGCGGCGCCGTCATCACCGGCGTCAAGCACGCCAAGGGCACCTATATCGCCACGCTGGATGGCGATGGCCAGAACGACCCGGCGGATATTCCCGCCATGCTGGAGGCCATCCGCACCGCCGAGGCCAAGGGCCCGTTGCCGGTGCTCATCGCCGGCCACCGCGTCAACCGGCAGGATACCAACGCCAAGCGCTATGGCTCACGCCTGGCCAACCGCGTGCGCGCCTGGGCGCTGAAGGATGCCACGCCCGATACCGGCTGCGGCGCCAAGCTGTTCCGCCGCCAGGCCTTCCTGGAGCTGCCGCATTTCGACCATATCCACCGCTTCCTGCCGGCTCTGTTCATCCGCGCCGGCGGCCAGGTGGTCTCGGTGCCGGTGCGCCACCATGCCCGCGCCCATGGCGCCTCGCATTACAATAACTGGCAGCGTCTGAAGGTCGGCATCGTCGATCTCGCCGGGGTCGCCTGGCTGCAGCGCCGCTGGAAGGTACCCCAGGTCGAGATCGTCGAATGAATAAAGAGCAGCCCTCCCGCGCCATGGGGCTCGCCGCCGTCACCTCCAAGGCGCTGAAACCGGCCTTGATGGCGGGGGGGCTGATCGCCATTGCCGCCGCGCTGCCGCTGCTCGGCCATGGCGCCGCGCAGAGCACGCTTGCCAGCCTGCTGGCCCAGGGCGGGGCGCGCGGCCAGGGGCTGTTCCTGGTGCTCTCCACTTTGCTCATCGCCATCGGCCTGCCCCGGCAGATCCCCGCCTTCGCCGCCGGCTATGCCTTTGGCCCGCTCTATGGCACCGCCATCGCCCTGGTGGCGCAGGTGCTCGCCTGCAGCCTGGATTTCATCTGGGCCCGCGCTGTGGCGCAGGATTTCTGCCGGCGCAAATTCGGCAAGCGCCTGGCCTGGGTGGATCGCACCTTGGTCCGCCACCCTTTCACCGCCACACTGATGCTACGGCTGATGCCGGTGGGCAATAATCTGCTGCTCAACCTCGCCGCCGGCCTCACCTCCGTGCGGTTGCTGCCGTTCCTGGCCGCCTCCGCCATCGGCTTCATCCCGCAAACCGTGGTCTTCGCCCTGCTAGGGCGCGGCAGCGTGCCGGACCATGCTTATATCCTGATGCTGGGGGCCACCACCTTCCTCATCTCCGCCCTGCTGGGCGTGGTGTTGTGGCGGCGGAGCCGTCCCGCCATATAGGCGGCCATGCAAGGCGCCCCCTCCCCGCATCCCGGCCTCTCCTTCGGCGCCTTCGTCGCCACCATCGCCATCATCCAGACCATCGTCGCCCTGGCCATCGACATGATGGTCCCAGCGCTTGGCGCCATCGCCGCGAGCTTTCACCTGGGCGAGGGCAATCAGCGGCAATGGGTCATCGCCATTTTCGTCATCGCCTTCGGCGCCAGCCAGCTCGGCTACGGGCTGGTGGCGGACCGTTTCGGGCGGCGAAAGCTGCTGCTGGGCTGCCTCGGGCTCTACACGCTCTGCGCCTTCGCCGCCGCTCTGGCTGGCAGCTTCAATGCCCTGCTTGCCGCCCGCGCCGCCATGGGGCTGGCCGCCGCCGGCTCGCAGGTGATGGTCACCGCCTTGATCCGCGACTGCTATGCCGGCCGGCAGATGGCGAAGGTGAATTCGCTCTCCTTCATGGTGTTTCTCGGCGCGCCGATCATCGCCCCTTCGCTTGGCCAGGCCTTGCTGCTGGTGGCCCCCTGGCGGGCGATTTTCGTGGCGCTCGGCCTCTATGCCGGGCTCACCGCCCTCTGGGTCGCCTGGCGGCTGCCGGAGACGCAGGCCCTGGCGGATCGCCGCCCCGTCGCCTGGCGGCCCTTTCGTAGCGCTGCGATTGCGACGCTACGTAACCGCACCGCGCTCGGCTATACGCTGGCGGCGATGCTGCTGCTCGGCGCCTGGCTCGGCTTCCTCTATTCCGCCCAGCAGGTCTTCGCCGAGATTTTTCACCGCCCGGCTCTGTTTCCCCCCATCTTTGCCATCTGCTCGGTCAGCATGGCGCTGGCGGCGCTGCTGAATGCCCGGCTGGTCGAGCGTTTCGGCATGCGCCGCCTCTCCCATGGGGCGATGCTGGGCTTCATCCTCACCGCCGCCGCCCAGGCCGGCGCCGCCTTCGCCGGCACCGACACGCTCTGGCATTTCGCCATCATCCAGACCGCGATGATGTTCTCCTTCGGCCTGTTGGCCGGGAATTTCTCCGCCATTTCGATGGAGCCGCTCGGCCATATCGCCGGCACCGCCGCCGCGGTGCAGGGCTTCATCAACATGCTGGGCTCGGCGCTGATCGGCATCGTCATCGGGCTGCAATTCGACGGCACGTTGCGGCCGCTGGCGCTGGGCTTCTGCCTCTGCAGCCTGGCCGGATTCGCGGTGGTGGCCATCGCCGAACGCGGGCGGCTATTTACCCCGCACAGCGTTCAGCAAGAATTCTAGATCACTGCGCCGCCAACGAAAGCGCGCCAAGCAGATCCTTATAGATGTCCAGATACTGCGCCGCCATCTCCGCCCGCCCCGGCGGCGGGGTGATGGCGCGGTGCATCTTGTCCCATAATTTCGGCTCGGTCGCCGCCCTGCGCATGGTCTCGGCCAGGGCGCGGGCATCGCCCAGCTGGAACAGCAGCCCGGTCTCGCCATCGGCGATGCGCTCCGCCGGGCCGCCTTTGTTGGAGGCGATCACCGGCCGGCCGCAGGCCCAGGCTTCCGAGATCACCAGACAGAAAATCTCCCACCAGGTCGAGGGCACCACCACCCAATCCACCCGCGCCATGCGCGCGGCAAGCTGGCTGTGATGATAGCCGCCATTGAAACGCACGTGCTGTGCCTCCAGGGGCTTGGCGGCCTCCTTGGCGAAGAACGCCTCCATCTCCTGGCGGCGCTGCGGGCTGGCGAAATGCATGTTCTCGCCGTTGATCTCCAGCGAAAAATCACTGAACCCCTCGGCGCGCAGAATGGTCACCGCCTCCAGCAGCACATGGATGCCCTTGGCATCGATCAGCTGGCCGAAAAACCCGAACCGGTTGCGCGGGGTGGCGGCGGTTTCACGCACTGGCGCCGGCAGTTCCAGCCCGTTCGGCACATGCCGGAATTTCGCCGCCTCCAGCCCCCAATCGGCGAATATCTGGATCATGAAGCGGCTGGGCACGGTGAACAGATCCACCGCAGCCAGATGCGCCTTCATCCAATGTTCGCGCAGGAAGAACTCTTCCGGGCTGCGCTGGGGCAGGCATTGGTGGCAGCGCACCTGGCTGGCCTTGTCGCAGAGCGCGCCATCGGTCTTGCGCACCATATGGCCATCCAGCGCGCAGATGGTCAGGAACTCATGCGCGGTAAACACGATCTTCGCCGCCGGCAGCGCGCTGCGCGCCAGCGAGAGATAATCGATGCCGTAGGTCATGAAATGGTGGAAATGCACCACATCCGGCTGGAGACGCCGCAGGAAGTCGACAAAGGCTTCAGCCTGCAGCGGCAGCGGTAATTTCTGCCAGACATAGTCATAATCATGGCTGAGGAACAGGAACTCATCCGGCCGTCCATCAAAGCCGGTGATCCGCGCCCCGCTCTTGAACATCGCCGGGCTGTTATGGTCGGCCGAGCAGAGCAGCGTCGGCGCGATGCCGGGCATGTCCCGCAGCGCCTGGAACAGCTCATAGGCCACCTGCTGGGAGCCGCCGCGCACCAGCTCGGGATGGTACATGGCGATGATCAGCACCTTCATGCCGGATCTCCCTGCAAAGCCTCATGCGAAGGGCTTGGCCCCATCAGCGCGCGCGCCGCCAGCGCCCCCCAGCGATGATTGAACAGCCAGCGATTCACCGCCGCCCCGCCCTCATGCTGGCCCTGCCGCGCCCCGCCTTTGCCCTCCAGATGATAGAACCGCAGATCGCTCTGGAAGGCCGGCTGCCCGGCTTCCAGGCTACGCAGGCACAAATCCGCATCCTCGTAATGGCCGAAGATGTAATCCTCGGAGAAGCCGTCCAGCGTCTCGAACCAGTCCCGCGCGATCGACATGAAGGCCCCGGTGATCGCCGGCACGAAGCGCGGGCGCAGCAGCGCCGCATCCTCGGCCGGCGCGCCCTTGCCGTAATGCTCCACCCGCAACAGGGTCAGATCCTCCCGCCGCGCCATGGCAAAGCCGGGGCAGCGATCCGCCTCGAAATACATGCCGGCATGCATCAGCGCGCCGTCATCGTAATAAAGTGCCGCGCCAAGCAGCCGGGTCTGCGCCGGCGGCGCGCTAGCGACGAGTTCAAGATGCCGCGCCATCTCGCCAGCGGCTTTCGGGAACACGTCCGGGTTCAGCAGCAGCAGCCGGTCGGTACGGGCATGGCTGGCGGCGAGGTTGTTGGCGGCGGCGAAGCCGGCATTCTCCGGCAGCAAAATCAGCGTGATATCCAGCCCATGGGTGAGATGGGCGATGCGCGCATCCTTCTGCAGCCGCTCCGCCAGCTCCGGGCTGTTGCAGACATAGATATATTCATACGCCCCGGCCCGCGCCTGCCGGGCCAGCAGCGCCTGCTGCAGGATCAGATAATCCGGCTTGCCGAACAGGCAGACGATGACGGAGCCGGAAAGCGCCCGTCCGGGCTGGTGAAACCGCTCGATATAAGGCGCGCTCACCGCGCGGCGGGTCAGCATCCGGCTGAAATCCACCAGCTGCTCGCCGATCCCCGCCTCGATCGCGGCGACGGCGTTGAAATAGCTCGGCCCCGGATAATGCCCGCCGGCCAGTTGCTGCAGCACGACGCCGCGCAGCGCCAGATCCTCCATCGGCTCGATGCTGACGATCACCGCCAGCTCGGCGCCGGATTTCAGCCGCATCACCAGATTACATTTGCCCGGCATCAGCCGCTGCCCGGCGTAAAGAAAGCCCCAGAAGCCGATGGCGTGCGGCTGCTGCAGCCCCAACGCCTTTTCCGCATCCGGCCGGCGGGTGCGGGCCAGCCCGGCGGCGGAAAACGCCATCGACCAGCCGGCGACGTAAAGCTCGATCGCATCCAGCCGGTCCAGCGCGTCATTGACCCAGCCAATGACATAGAGCCCGCCGGAGGCGGAGAGCTGCACCGCGTCGATCGCCCCGGCGGGCACGCGCGGCGCGGCATCCGCCTGGCCGGGACGGGCGGTGATGATGACGCGATCCCGCGGCAGCCCGCCAGGGGTGAAGGCAAGCCGGCCCTCGGCGCGGCCATAATGCTCATAATGCTCGCGCCCGGAGCGGAACTTGCCTTCCGCCACCGCCACCAGCACGTCCGGGTTCAGGCGCAGATAGGTCTGCTCATCGAAATCCGGCGGCACCGGCGCCAAGGCCTGGCCCTTCGCCGGCTTTTTGCCCCCCTCACTCATGCCACTCTCCGCCCCAGCCCATCACAGCCTCATTTTTGCTTCGGCGGCTTCACCTCGTTGAGGAACGCCCCCACCTGCCCCGCCTGCTGAAAGGTCAGCGCGCAGGGCATGATGCTCCCGCGCTGCACCGGATAGCGCAGCCCGCTGAGGGCGAAATAATCCCTGCCCGGCGCCAGCGTGACGCTCTGCCGGGCGGGGATGCGCAGCTCGGTCAGCGGCTTGCCGTCCTTGTCCAGCAGCGCGGTCTTGTCGGCATTGCTGCAATCCCAGCCGGTCAGCACATCGTCGGTCGAGCCGTCATTATGGATCTGCAGAAAGCCTTGCGTGCTGGTCTGCTTATCCTTGGTCATATAGACCGAGCCGTGATCCACCCGGATATTGATCGCCGGGGTGGTGGTGGCGGCCAGGGCGCCCTGCCCCGCAAGCAGGGGGGCAGCGAGCAAGGGAACGGCCAGAACCGGCAGCGCCAGCAGAATTTTACGCGACATCATGCGAGGCTCTCATATTTCTCGAGTTTCCAGGAGTCCGGTTCTTTTGCCGCGATCTCGTACCATTCCGCAACCAAGGGATGCGCGCGCACTGCGGCGCAATAGGCCTTGGAAGTGTGCGAGAGCGCCGGCTGGAAGGTGAGGAAGCGCGCCACCACGGGGGCGTACATGGCGTCGGCGGCGGTGAAGTCCGCCCCGAACAGGAACGGCCCACCGGCGCCGAATTTCGCCCGGGTTTCAGCCCAGATCGCCTCGATGCGGGCGATATCGGCCCGGCTCTCTTCATTGCGGCCGAGCCCGGCATAATCCGGGCGGCCCAGCACCATCGGCATGGCAATGCGCAAGGCGCGGAAGCCCGCATGCATCTCAGCGGCGATGGCCCGGGCCTGCGCCCTGGCCAGGCGCTCCGCCGGCCACAGGCTGGGGGTGATCTCGGCGCAATATTCGGCGATGGCGAGGCTCTCCCACACCGTGGCGCCCTCATGCTCCAGGCAGGGCACCATGCCGCTGGGCGAGATTTTCTTCACTTCCGGGGAGTTGCCGCCGGCCAGCGGCACGAAAATCTCCTGCGCCCGCAGCCCGGCCAGCCGCACCAGCAGAAAGCCGCGCAGCGACCAGGAGGAATAGCGCGCCGTGCCCAGATAAAGCTTCGCCGTCATTCAGCACCTCGTTTGAACCTACCTCCAGCAAAGGCCATATCCCCCGGCGCGTGGCAAGGCTGGCCCCGGCGCGGCCCGGCATGATACGGGCCGGCATGGCAGACGCACCGAAAATCTGGGCCGGGCTGGCGCTGACGCGGCCGCTGGTGATGGGAATCCTCAATGTCACACCGGATTCCTTCTCCGATGGCGGCGCCCATGCCAGCCTCGATGCCGCCATCGCCGCCGGGGCAAGGATGCTGGCGCAGGGGGCTGATATTCTCGATATTGGCGGCGAGAGCACCCGGCCCGGCGCGGCCTTGGTGACGCCGGAGGAGGAAATCAGCCGAATCCTGCCGGTGGTGCGCGCGCTGGCGGCGCAAGGCGCGGTGATTTCGCTGGATACACGCAACGCCGCGACCATGGCGGCCGGGCTGGAGGCCGGGGCGCGGATCGTCAATGACGTCTCCGCCCTGCGCCACGATCCCGATGCGGCAAGGCTGGTGGCGCAAACCGGCTGCCCGGTGGTGCTGATGCATATGCGCGGCACCCCGGCGACGATGAACAGCCTGGCGGTCTATGACGATGTGGTGGGCGCGGTGGAAGCCGAGCTGCTGGCGGCGCGCGACGCCGCTCTGACGGCGGGGATCAAGCCGGAGGCGATCTGCCTGGACCCTGGTTTGGGCTTCGCCAAGATCGGGGCGCAGAACATCGTGGTGCTGAAGGCCACCGCGCGGCTGGCCGCCCTTGGCCATCCGCTGCTCATCGCCCTCTCGCGCAAGCGGTTTCTGGGGGAAATCTCAGGGGAAACCGAGGCGGGGTTGCGCGACCCGGAGAGCCTCGCCGCCGCGGCCTATGCCGTGAGCCAAGGGGCGCATATATTGCGCGTGCATGACGTGGCCGGGACCGTGAAAGCCTTACGGGTCTGGCGGAGTTTAGAGAGAGACGATGGATAAACAGCCCCAACGCCGCCTGTTCGGAACCGACGGGATTCGCGGCACCGCCAATAAAGCGCCAATGACGGCGGAAATGGCGCTCCGGCTCGGCCAGGCGGCCGGGCTGCTCTTCACCAGGGGCAAGCACCGGCACCGTGTCATCATCGGCAAGGATACCCGCCTCTCCGGCTATATGCTGGAGCCGGCGCTGACCGCCGGCTTCATCTCGGCCGGCATGAACGTGACCCTGGCCGGGCCACTGCCGACACCTGCGATCGCCATGCTCACCCGCTCGCTGCGGCTGGATCTCGGCGTGGTCATCTCCGCCTCGCATAACCCGTTCGAGGATAACGGCATCAAATTGTTCGGCCCGGACGGGGCCAAGCTCTCGGACGAGACGGAAGCCGAGATCGAGGCGCTGATGGCCGAAGACCTTTCGGAGCGCATGGCGCCGCCCGAGAAGCTGGGCCGCGCGGCGCGGCTGGTGGATGCGGCCGGGCGCTATATCGAGGCGGCGAAATTCTCGCTCCCGCGCGGCCTGCGGCTGGACGGCCTGCGCATCGTGCTCGATTGCGCGCATGGCGCCGCCTACAAGGTCGCGCCGGCGGCGTTGTTTGAACTCGGTGCCGAGGTGATCCCGCTCGGCGTCTCGCCCGACGGCTTCAACATCAACCGCGAGGCTGGCAGCACCGCGCCGAGGGCGCTGTGCGAGGCGGTGCTGGAACATCATGCCGATATCGGCATCGCGCTGGATGGCGATGCGGACCGCGTCATCCTGGCCGATGAGCGCGGCGAGATCATCGATGGCGACCAGATTTTGGGCCTGATCGCGCGTGACATGGCGCAGGCGGGCAATCTGCGCGGCGGCGGCATCGTTGCCACGGTGATGTCCAATCTCGGGCTGGAGCGGTTTCTGGCGGATCTGGACGTCAGCCTCACCCGCACCAAGGTCGGCGACCGGTATGTGGCCGAAGCGATGCGCACGGAGCAGAAAAATCTGGGCGGCGAGCAATCCGGCCATGTCATCCTCTCGGATTTCGCCACCACCGGCGATGGGCTGGTGGCGGCGTTGCAGGTGCTCTCGGTGCTGGTGCGCTCGGGCCAGCGCGCCTCCGAGGCCTGCCGGGTGTTCGCGCCGCTGCCGCAGCTTTTGCGCAATGTCCGCTATCGCGGCGCCTCGCCGCTGGCGCTGCCGCATATCAAGGCCGCCATCGAGGCCGCCGCCAAGCGGCTGGCAGGCACAGGCCGGGTGCTGATCCGCCCGTCGGGCACCGAGCCCTTGATCCGGGTGATGGCGGAAGGCGAAGACCAGGGGCTGATCGAGGAGATCGTCGAGGGGCTGTGCGGCGAGATCGCCGCCGCCACCGCGCAGGCGGCGGAATGATCGCGCGTGTCCTTACAGTTGCCGGCTCGGATTCCGGCGGCGGCGCCGGGATCGAGGCGGATCTGAAAACCATCACCGCGCTCGGCGGCTATGGCTGCACCGCCATCACCGGCCTCACCGCGCAGAACACGCTGGGGGTGAAGGATGTGCATCCGGTGCCGCCGGACTTCGTGGCGCTGGCGATGCGCTGCGTGATCGAGGATATCGGTGTCGATGCGATCAAGCTCGGCATGTTGACCAATGCGGCCATCATCCGCGCCGTCGCCGCGACGCTGCCCGACAGCGTACCGATGGTGCTGGACCCGGTGATGGTCGCCACCTCAGGCGCCGTGCTGCTACCCGATGAGGCGATTGCGGCGCTGATCGAAACGCTGATCCCACGTGCGGCGCTGATCACCCCGAATCTGCCGGAAGCGGCGAAGATCACCGGGCTGCCGGTGGGCACGCAAGCCGAGCGCCTGGCTGCCGGAGAGCGTTTGCTGGAGATGGGGGCAAAGGCAGCGCTGATCAAAGGCGGGCATGGCACGGGGGCGGCGCTGACCGATCTGCTGGTGACCAGGGACAGCGTCATCGAGATCACCCTGCCGCGGATCGAGAGCCGCAGCACCCATGGCACCGGCTGCACCATGTCCTCGGCCATCGCCACATCTCTGGCGCAGGGGCTGGCGCTGGAGGCGTCCGTGCGCCGGGCGCGGGACTATCTGCAGGCGGCCATCGCCACCGCGCCGGGGCTGGGGGCCGGGCATGGGCCGGTCAATCATCTCGTTTCGATCGAGGCCGTTCGGCTTTAATCCGATCTTAAAAGCGGCCTGCTGTATTGCCCGTACCTTCAACAAGCACGAGCAAGCCGCATGTCCATGATCAAGGCGTTGAACGACCGGCTGAGTTTCATCAAACTATCCGAGCCTCTGCGCGCCCGGCTGCGGGGGGCGAAACCCATCGTCATGGCCGCCCTGCCGGAGGCGCTGGACGCCTCCTACACGCAAATCCGCAAAACCCCCGAGGCCGCGAAATTCTTCGCCTCCGAGGAGATGATGCGCCACGCCAAGAAGAAGCAGCGCGCCCATTGGGACGGCATCACCGATGGCCGGCTGGACGAAGCCTATGGCCGCGCCATCACCTTCATCGGCGAGGTGCATGCCAGGA
Source organism: Acidocella facilis ATCC 35904 (assembly GCF_000687875.1). Lineage (GTDB taxonomy): Bacteria > Pseudomonadota > Alphaproteobacteria > Acetobacterales > Acetobacteraceae > Acidocella > Acidocella facilis. Next base: position 14,514 of record NZ_JHYG01000018.1, read on the forward strand.
TCGGACTGGAGCCGCGCTGGTATATCGGCGGCTATAACATCGTGCTGGAGCATCTGCTCACCGCGCTGCTGGAAGCGCGCTGGCCCAAGGCGCGCTTCGGCGCGGCGCAAAACCAGATGCGCCAGCAGGCGATCGAGGAAGCCGTCGCCGTCACCAAGACGACGCTGCTCGATATGGAAATGGCGATCACCGTATATCTGGAGGTTTCCGACCGCGCCCGCCTGGCCGCCGAAACCAAGGCGCGGGAAAATGCCGCCGCGGTGGTGCGGACGATGAGCCAGGCGATGGAGGCGATGGCGGCGGGCGATCTCACCCACCGCATCGGCAACACCATGCCAGGGGAGTATGACCGGCTACGCGATGATTTCAACGCCGCGCTGGACAAGCTCGCCTCCACCCTCTCCAGCATCCAGAACTCCTCGCGCACCATCAACGGCAATATCGAGGAGCTGTCCCAGGCGGCGGACAACATGGCCCAGCGCACCGAGCAGCAATCCGCCAGCCTGCTCGAATCCACCACCGCGCTGAACGTGCTGACCGAAGGCCTGCGCAAGATGGCCGGCGGCGCCGCCGAAGCCAACAAGATGGTCAGCCACGTGAATGCCGGGGCGGCGAATTCGCGCAATGTCGTCGCCGAGGCGGCCAAGGCGATGGGGCAGATCGAAAACTCCTCGCGCGAGATCGGCCAGATCATCGGGCTGATCGACGATATCGCCTTCCAGACCAATTTGCTGGCGCTGAATGCCGGGGTGGAGGCGGCGCGCGCCGGCGATGCAGGGCGGGGTTTCGCCGTCGTCGCCTCCGAGGTCCGCGCCCTGGCGCAGCGCTCGGCCGAAGCCGCGAAAGCGATCAAGGAGCTGATCTCCACCAGCTCCTCGCAGGTCAATCAAGGTGTCGATCTCGTGCGCAAGACCAGCGATACGCTGGATGGCATCATGAGCGGGGTCGGGCAGATCGACGGGGTGATCTCCGACATCGCCAATACCGCCGCCAACCAGTCCGGTGGCCTGAGCGAGGTGAACGAAGCGCTGGGGCAAATGAGCAATGCCGTGCAGCAAAGCACCGCGATGGTGGAGGAAACCACCGCCGCCGTGCATTCGCTGCGGGTGGAGATCGACGGGCTGAACGCGTCGCTGGCGGCGTTCCGCCTGGGCAGCAACGCCTCCGCCCCGCCCAGCCTCAACCGCCTGCCAACCCCGGCCCGCCGGCGGGTGAACGCCCAGGCGGCAAGCCGGGTTTGAAATCCGTCGAAGTCGGGCTAAAGAGAACCGCCTTGGCCAGGTCCGGCAGCGCCGGAAACCAGCCGAGGCGGTTTTTTCTTATGTCTCCGTAGCTCAGCAGGATAGAGCACAGGATTCCTAATCCTGGGGCCGTGGGTTCGAATCCCGCCGGGGACATTCCCCCCTGCCCGACAGCGCTTCGGCCCCGCCCACCTCTTGCCACGCATAGACCTGGCCGCTGCGTCCATCGGCGCTGCCTCCATGGGTGATGAAACGCTACCCTCGCCAAAATTCCGCGCAGGGGGTTGTGGCCGGCCTTGATCGTTCCAAATCTCCGAACCATCGGCCGCAGGGACCAGAGAACGGCCCTGCATGATGAAGGATATTCGATGACGACCTTGAACGAACGGCTTTCCTGGCGCTATGCGACGAAGGCCTTTGACCCGTCCCGGCAGGTGCCGGCGGAAAAACTGAACGCCATCCTGGAAGCCGTGCGCCTGGCGCCGACCTCCAGCGGGCTGCAGCCCTTCGAGCTGCTGGTGGTCACCACCCCCGAAATCCGCGCGAAAATCCGCGCCGTCGCCTGGGACCAGGCGCAGGTGACGGATTGCTCGCATCTGCTGGTCTTCGCCGCCTGGGACGATATCACCCCCGAGCGCGTGAACATGATGTTTGACCTCACCAACGAGGTGCGCGGCTTCAAGAACGAAGGCTGGGAAGCCTACCGGCAGAAACTGCTCGGCATCGTCGCCGAACGCGGCACCGAGGCGAATTACCAGGCCGCCGCGCGCCAGGCCTATATCGGGCTCGGCGCGGCGCTGATCGCCGCCGCCTTCGAGGGGGTGGACGCCACCCCGATGGAAGGCTTCGACCCCGAGGCGGTGGATGAGATTCTCGGGCTGAAGGCGCGGCATCTGCGCAGCGTGCTGCTGCTGCCGCTGGGCTACCGCGCGGCTGAGCGCGACTGGCTGGTGAATTTGCAAAAAGTCCGTCGTCCGGCGGAACAATTCATCAGCTACGTGAAATAACACGCCCCCTGGCAGCGGCGCGCCCGCGCCGCTGCCGCAGGCCGGGTTTTTCTGTTTGCGCCGACCGGCCCATGCACCTATGGCTTGCGCATGACCGCAGCCTCCGCTCCCCCCTTGCTCAGCACCTTGATCATCCTGCGGGCGAAGCCCGGGCGGGAGAATGCGATCCGCGAGGCGCTGCTGGATCTGGCGGAGCTGACAGGGCTGCAGGAGCCGGGCACGCTGCAGCTGAGCCTGGTTCAGGACCCGCACGATGCCGGGCTGTTCGCCCTCACCGCCCGCTGCCGGGACGAAGCCGCTCTCTCCGCCTATCATAATTCCGACCCGATGAACCGCTTCCTGTTTTTCGCCCGCGATCTGCTGGATGGGCCAATGATTCGCGTCGCTGGGCCCGAGCTGTTCGCCTTGGGCTGAACCGGGAGCCCCCATGCCGCCCGCGCCCGATGCCGCCCGCCCGCTGAATGACCGCGCTTTGCGCTATTTCCTGGCGGTGGTGCGGCTGGGCTCGATCCGCGCCGCCGCTGAGGCGCTGCATGTCGCGCCCTCGGCGATCAGCCGCCAGATCGCCGAGCTGGAGGCCAGTTGCGGCGCGCTGCTGCTGGAGCGCCTGCCGCGCGGCGTGGTGGCGACCGAGGCCGGGCGGCTAGTCGCCGAACACGCCCAGCGCCAGCAGGATGAAGCCACCGCCCTCACCGACCGGCTGCGCCAGCTGCGCGGGCTGCAGCAAGGCATTGTGCAGATTTGCTGCGGCGCGGGGTTTCTCCCCGATCTGATGAACGCCCTGGCCGGGTTCGCCCGCGAATTTCCCGGCATCAGCTACCGCATCGTGCTCGGCACCACGGATGCGATCACCGCCGCCGTCGCCGCCGGCGAAACCGATATCGGCCTCGCCTACAACCCCACCGCCCATGCGGATGTGCGCACGGTGGTGAAGGCGCACCAGCCCATCCGCGCCATTCTGCCGCCGGGGCATGAGATGACAGGGCACCGCAAGCCCGTCAGTCTGCGCAGCTTCGCCTATGAGGCGACGGCGCTGCTGCCGCCCGATCATGGCATCCGCCAGCTGATCGGCCGGGCCGAGGCGAATGGCGGCTTCCGCCTGATCGCCAGGCTGGAGAGCGCCTCCTTCGAAGCACACCGGCAATTCGTGACCGCCGGCATGGGGGTGGCGTTTCTGCCGGAATTCGTGGTGTTTCCGGAGTTGCGGGACAAGAGGGTGACAGCGCTGCCGCTCTCCGATCCGCTGCTCGCCGAGGCCATGGCGCATTTGCAGGTGCGCGTCGCGCGGCGGCTGCCGGCGGCGACGGAAACGCTGCTGCATTGGCTGGGGGAGCGGCTGCTCGCGCTGCACCCGGCGCCATCGTTGCCGTAAAAGCAACGGATCCGTCGAAATTAAGTTCTTTTCCTGAACGCTCCTGGCCGCGAAGCTCCTGCCGAGACCAAGGGGTGTATCGCATATGGAACTACGCAGGATCGGCGTTATCGGGCTGGGCAATATGGGGTTCGGCATGGCCGCCTCGCTCAAGCGCGCCGGCTTTGAGGTGCTGGGCTTCGATATCAGTCCGGCCCGCCGGGCGATGATCGAAGCCGAGGGCATCATCTTCATCGAGGACCAGCTGGCTTTGCTGCGGCAGGTGGACGCGGTGGTGTTCTCCCTGCCCTACGCCAAGGATGTCGAGGCCGTGGTCACCGCCGAGGGGGGCTTGCTCAGCCGCAAGGATGCTTCGGTGCTGGTGATCGACACCTCCACCTCGGACCCCGGCACAACCCGCCGCCTCGCCGCCGCGCTGGCCGCGGCCGGGCATGGCTTGCTGGATGCGCCGGTCAGCGGCGGCCCCTCGGGGGCGGCTTCCGGCAGCCTGACAATGATGATCGGCGGCACCGAGGCTGATGTCGCCCGGGCCGAGAAGGTGCTGGCCGCGATGTCCGCCAAGGCCACCCATGTCGGCCCCAGCGGGGCGGGCAATATCGCCAAGCTGGTGAATAATCTGCTGGTGGCGGCGCATCTGGTGACCACCGGCGAGGCGCTGCGCCTTTCCGCCGCCGCCGGGCTCGCCCCGGAAGCGGCGCTGAAGGTGGTCAACGCCGCCACCGGCCGCTCCGCCATCAGCGAGGTGATGGTGCCGCGCTGGGTGTTGCCCGCCAGCTTCGATAGCGGCTTCTCCGCCGGGCTGATGCGCAAGGATGTACGCCTGGCGATCGAGCTGGCCGAGGAGAGCGGCGTGGCGCTACCGCTCAGCCAGCATGTGAAGCAGCTCTGGCAGGAGGCTGGCTGGCTCGCCGACCAGGATGATTTCACCCGCATGGCGGATTACCGCGACCGCAAGGAGATGGCGTGATGCCCGATACGATGACCATGAGCCACGCCGCCGCGCGTGTTGAGGCGCTGATCGGCCAGCTGCTGGGCGGCAAGATGGGCAGCTATATTGCCGGCCAGATCATCCCCGGCACCGGCGCCGCCCTGACCCTGACCAACCCGGCCGACAGCAAGGCCCTGCTCAGCTTCGCCGATGCCGGGGCCGGCGTGGTGGAACAGGCGATGCAGGCCGCCCGTGGCGCTCAGCGCGCCTGGATGGCACAGACCGCCGCCGCGCGCGGCCGGGCGATGAACGAGATCGCCCGTCTGGTCCGTGCCCATGCCGAGGCGCTGGCCGAGCTGGAAATGCTCTCCGCCGGCAAGCCGATCCGCGATACAAGCGGCGAGGTCGCCAAGGTAGCGGAGATGTTCGAATATTATGCCGGCTGGGCCGATAAGCTGCATGGCGAGGTCATCCCCGTTCCCAGCTCGCATCTCAACTATACCCGCCCGGAGCCGCTGGGCATTGTGGTGCAGATCACGCCCTGGAACGCGCCGATCTTCACCGCCGGCTGGCAGATCGCCCCGGCCATCTGTGCGGGCAATGCCGTGGTGCTGAAACCCTCCGAGCTGACCCCGCTCACCTCGCTGGTGCTGGGCAAATTATGCGAGATGGCCGAGGGCGTGCCGAACGGCTTGGTCTCCATCCTCGCCGGGGCCGGCCCCACCACCGGGGCCGCCGCCGTGGCGCATGCTGATACCCGGCTGGTCGTCTTCGTCGGCTCGGCCGAGGCGGGCGCGCAGATCGCCGCCGCCGCCGCGCGTAACATTGTCCCGAGCGTGCTGGAGCTGGGCGGCAAATCCGCCAATATCGTCTTCGCGGATGCTGACATTGAACGCGCCTTGATCGGCGCCCAGGCCGCCATCTTCGGCGGTGCCGGGCAGAGCTGCGTGGCGGGCTCGCGCCTGCTGGTGGATCGCCGCATCCACGCCCAGTTCGTCGAGCGTCTGGCGGCGGCGGCGGCGAAAATCCCGTTCGGCCTGCCGAGCGATCCCGCCACCCAGATCGGCCCGATCAATAATCGCCGCCAGTTCGAAAAGATCGGCGCGATGGTGGATGCGGCGACGCAGAGCGGCGCGTTGTTGGCCACTGGCGGCGGCTGCCCGAACGCGCTGCAATCCAGCGGCGGCTATTTCTATGCCCCCACCATCCTGGCCGATGTCGCCCGCGATGCGCTGATCGCCCGTGAGGAGGTGTTCGGCCCGGTGCTCGCCGTGCTGCCCTTCGAGGACGAGGCAGATGCGGTGGCCCTCGCAAACGACACACCTTACGGCTTGGCCGGGGCGGTGTGGACGCAGGATCCGGGCCGCGCCCATCGCGTCGCCGGGGCGGTGCGCGCCGGCACTTTCTGGATCAATGGCTACAAGACCATCAATGTCGCCTCGCCCTTCGGCGGGTTCGGACGCTCGGGCTTTGGCCGCTCCTCCGGGCGCGAGGCGCTGAACGCCTACACCCAGATCAAGAGCGTCTGGGTCGAGACCGCCGCCAACCCCGCCGCCCCGTTCGGCTATGTCGGCTGAGCTCCCCGGCTGGACCGAATTGCGGGCGGATGCCAAGGCCGGCCTTGGCGACGCGCCGGATCTCGGCCCCATTCTGGCGCCGCTGCTGGCGGCGCGCAGCCCGGCTGAGGGGCTGGCCTGCCTGCTCAGCCGGCTGCCCCCGGCCAACTGGCTGCCCACGGAACGGCTGCGCGCCATCGCCCTGGCCGCCTACGCCGCCGGTCCGGACGCGGTGGCGGCGAGCTTCGCCGATCTGGAGACCATCCACCGGCTGAATTTCGAGCCGGGCGGGCGGCTGGGCATCTGGCTCGGCGGGCGCGGCTTTCACATCCTCGCCGCTTGGCGTGTTGCCCATGCGCTGTGGATGAACGGCCAGCACGCGCTGGCTTTGGCCTGGAAGACCGGGGCGGGCGTGCTGGGCGCGGATATCCACCCCTCAGCACGGATCGGCCCCGGGATTTTTCTCGATCACGGCATCGGCGTGGTGATCGGCGAGACGGCGGTGATCGAACCTGAAGTCTGCCTCTGGCACGGTGTCACCCTCGGCAGCACGCTGATGCAGGAGGGCGACCGCCATCCGAAAATCCGTCGCGGCGCCATTCTCGGCGCCGGCGCCACCATCCTGGGCAATATCGAAATCGGCGAAGGCGCGGTCGTTGCCGCCGGCAGCATGGTGCTGGCCTCTGTCGCGCCCTTCACCACCGCCGCCGGCAATCCGGCCCGGCCCCGCAGCGACTACGCCCACCCTTACGGCTATACGAAACAGGACCATACGCTGTGACCACGCTGCCCGGCATCGACCATCCGCTCATCCTGGTCCGCGACATCGAGGCGGCCCGAGCCTTCTATAATTCGCTCGGCTTCACCCTCACCCCGGTCGGCCAGCATCCCTGGGGCACCAGCACCAGCCTGGCGGTGATGGAACGCTGCGCGCTGGAGCTGATGGGCATCTATGACGAAACCTTGATCGATAATCTCGAAATCGGCGGCTTCGCCTTTGGCCGGCACATGCATGAGGCGCTGGCCGAGCGCGAGGGCATGGCGCTGGTGGCCCTGCACAGCAAAGATAGCCGCGCCGACGCGGCGACGCTGAAAGCGCGCGGGTTGATCTCCCAGGGCCCGGTGGATTTCCGCCGCAAGGTCCGCCCGCCGGGCATGGAGTGGGACGAGGCGGTGGTCTCGCTGGATATTTTCCTCGACCCTGCTCTGCCGCGCGCCTCGCATTTCCTGGCCCAACAACATAAGCCGCATCTGCTCTGGCGCCCGGAATGGATGCAGCACGCCAATGGCGCGCATCACATCGCCGCCGTCACCTATCTGGCGCAGGCGCAGGAGAAAGTGCTCTCGCGCCTCACCGCCATGTTCGGCCCCGCAAATCCCGGCCCCGCCGGCTGGGAGGTGCCGACCGGCCAGGGCGTGTTCCGGGTGCTGCATCCGGCGGATTGGGCCTCGGTCTATGCCGATACGCCGCGCCCGGTGCTGGCGCCGAACGTGCCGGCGGGCGCGGCCATCGACATCGCGGTGCAGGACCTGGCGGCGGTGCGCGCGCTGCTGGCGCGGGCCGGGCACGATGTCTGCGAGACCGCCTCCGGCCCCGCCCTGCGCGATGTCGCCGCCTGCGGCAATGTCGTCATCCGCTTCGTGAAAGGCTGACCCGATGGACCCGCGCGGCGAAACGCTCCGCAACGCCGAAACCGCGTTCGATGCGGGGGAGTTCGAGACCCGTCTGGCCGGGCTGGTGGCCATCCCCAGCTCCTCCCAGGAGCCCGCGCGCGCGGCCGAGCTGGGGCGCTATCTGCAGGAGGGGATCGGCCCCTGGCTGGATGCGCTGGGCTTTCACTGGGAAATCCACCCGAACCCGAAGTCGGGCGCCGGGCCGATCTTGCTGGCCGAACGGCTGGAGGGCGAGGATCTGCCCACCGTGATCACCTACGGCCATGGCGACACGGTGCGCGGCATGGAGGCGCAATGGAGTGCCGGGCGCACCCCCTGGGAATTGCGCCACGAGCAGCACCCAGACGGCGCGCGCTGGTATGGGCGCGGCAGTGCGGACAATAAGGGCCAGCACGCCATTAATCTGTTCGCGCTCGAACAGGTGCTGAAGGCGCGCCGCGGCCGGCTGGGGGCGAATGTGAAGCTGGTGCTGGAAACCGGCGAGGAGGTGGGCTCGCCGGGCCTGCGCGACTTCGTCGCCGCCCATGCTGCGCGTTTGGCGGCCGACGTCTTCATCGCCAGCGACGGCCCGCGCGTGACCCCGACCACGCCAACCCTGGCCACCGGCACGCGCGGCAATTATCATTTCGACCTGGTGGTGGCGCCGCGCAACGGCGGGGTGCATTCGGGCCATTGGGGCGGGCTGACCACGGACCCGGCGATTGTGCTCTCACATGCGCTGGCCTGCATCGCTGATCGCAATGGCCGCATACTCGTGGAAGGCTGGCGTCCGGCGCCGCTCTCTCCCGAGATCAAATCCATGCTCGCCGGCTGCCCGGTGGATATGGGCGGCGCGGCGGCGACGCTGGAGCCGGGCTGGGGCGAGCCGGGCCTCTCTCCGGCCGAAAAACTCTATGCCTGGAACAGCTTCATCGTGCTGGCGATGCTGTGCGGCGCGCCGGAGGCCCCGGCCAATGCGCTCGCCCCGCGCGCCCATGCGCATTGCCAGATCCGCTACGTGCCACAGACCGACCCCGAGACGCTGATGCCGGCCTTGCGCGCGCATCTGGATGCGGCGGGCTTTGCTGAGGTGAAGATCGAAAATCCGCGCATCGGCATGCCGGGCAGCGCCTCGGATGCGAACGACCCTTGGGTGGGCTGGGCCGCCGCCAGCATGGCGCGTTCGCTCGGCCACAAGATACAGCACATTCCAGCGACCTCCGGCGGCATGCCGGGGGATGTGTTCCAGGACCATCTGAACACGACGCTGATCTGGATTCCCCACGGCCATAATGGCTGCCAGCAACACGGGCCTGACGAACATCTGCTGGTGGCGGCGGCGCGGGAGGGCGTGCTCGCCTTCGCCGGGTTGTGGTGGGACCTCGGCACCCCCGAGACCGCAGAGGGTGCGCCGCCACGAAGAGGGCGGTGAAGCAACAAGGACGATCAACAGGACCACACGGTTCCCACGTTTTTTGCGGTGCCGAGGCGGCACGAGGAGTGAGAGATGGAAAACACCACGATCTATGAGGGCACAGCGCCACCGGCGCAGGGCAATCTCGTCACCAGCTGGACGGTGCATGGCTGGGCGCTGGCGATGACGGTGATCGCCGAGCTGATCGGGCCGATCAACGTGCCGCTGGGCAGCACGAAAGTCACGTTGCTGCCGCTGGTCTGGGGCATGCTGCTCGGCATTTTCGCCGGCATCATCGCCACCAGGCTGCCGCAAGGGTTGGGCGTGCGCCGGGCCGAGCAGCAGAAGGCCTCCGCCATCATTCAGGTTGCGGTGCTGATCTTCGTCGCCGATCTGGCGCTGCTGGTGGGGGCGGCGCTGCCGAAGCTGATCCAGTCCGGCTGGGCGCTGGTGTTCCAGGAGCTGGGCCATTTCCTCGGCACCATCATCATCGCGCTGCCGCTGGCATTGCTGCTGGGCATCAAGCGCGAGGCGGTGGGGGCCACCTACTCCGTCGGGCGTGAGCCGAACCTCGCCATCATCGGTGAAAAATACGGCATGAGCTCGCCGGAAGGGCGCGGCGTGCTGGCTGAATATGTCACCGGCACGGTGGTCGGCGCGGTGTTCATCTCCGTGCTCGCCAGCCTGATCGCCAGCACCGGGCTGTTCAACCCGCTGGCGCTGGCAATGGGCGCTGGCGTCGGCTCCGGCTCGATGATGGCGGCAGCGACCGGCGGCATCGTCGCGCAGTCCCCGGCCGGCATGGCGCATGACATCGCGGCCTTCGCCGCGGCCTCGAACCTGATCACCACGACGGTTGGCACCTATTTCACCTTGTTCATCTCGCTGCCGCTGGCGAATTTCATCTATCGCACGCTGGAGCCGATGATCGGCCGCAAGGCTGTCGGCCAGCCGGATGCGCGCCTCTCGGTGCATGACGCCAAGGAGATCGCGATCGGCTGGGGCACCATGGTCGGGCTGCTGGCCATCGTCGCCTTCATCGCGCTGGTGGCCGGCAACTGGATCACCTACAAGACCGCGCCGCAGGCGGCGCTGCTCGGCACGGTCATCATCGTCGCGGTGGCGGCCATCGGCGCGACGATGGCGCGCTTCCTGCCGGTGAAGATCCCGGCGGTGTTCTGGGCGACGCTGATCGGCATGGCGCTGACCGCGCCCTACTGGCCGGGGGCGCATGCGATCACGCTGCTGACCGGGAAGATGCATTTCCTGGCGCTGGCCACGGTGGTGCTGACCTATGCCGGCATGTCGCTGGCCAAGGACATCAAGCTGTTCAAGGCGCTGGGCTGGCGGATCGTGCTGGTCTCGCTGGTGGCCAATGCCGGCACCTTCATCTTCGCGAGCCTGATCGCGGAAGTCACTTTGCCGAAATAAGGTCGCAAAAGTTCTGGGGGGGTTGTTAATCCCCTCGCAATAGCGGGGCGCCCCAATCGGAGCGCTCCGTTTTTTGTCAGAGCATCATCAAACTAGCATTCCCCCCGGCCGCTGCCAGATTGATGGACAGCGAAACCTCCTCCACCAGAAACTCTGGCAGATACGGCAACGCCTGATCACCGCGCAGCGCATGCACCGGCAGCACAGCCCCCGGCCGGTTTGCGATCTCCTTTGCCACAGCCTGCACATTTCCAGCCTCGGCCAGCACCGCGGCCACCTCATCCGCGCGCGCGGTGAAATGCTGCGCCAGCGCGGGCGGCAGAGCCGGCAGCGCCATGCCCTCCACACAGCCGCGATTGCCGGTGGCGAGGCAGGCGATGACCTGCGCGTAGAGCCCGTTCAGCGTGGCTGGCCGCAGCAGCAGCGCGCCGCGCGGATGCAAGGCGTAGCGGTTGCGCTCCCCCACCGGGCCAGGCAGGTCCAGCATTACGCCGGGGAGTGGGGATGCGGCGTAGAGCCGGGCCAAGGCGGCGGCCTCATCCTCGCCCGCCGCATCCGCCCAGGCGATGAAGTCCAGCAACGCTGCGGGGGCAGGCGCGTGGAAGGGCGGCAAGGCAGGTTCGCGCACCAGACGGCTGAGATAAAGCGGCCCGCCGGCTTTCGGCCCGGTGCCCGAAAGCCCGCGCCCTCCGAAAGGCTGCACGCCCACCACGGCGCCGACCATGTTGCGATTGACGTAGAGATTGCCGGCCTTGATCCGCGACGTCACCGCCGCCTCGGTCGCGGCGAGACGGGTATGCAGCCCGAAGGTGAGGCCGTAGCCGGTGGCGTTGATGGCGCTGATCAGGTCCGGAAGCGCGGCACGGCGATAGCGCAGCACATGCAGCACTGGGCCGAACACTTCGCGCTCAAGCTGGGCGATATGGTCGACCTCGATCAAAGTAGGCGCGACGAAATGCCCCTGCCCTGCCGGTGCGGCAAGCCGGGTGACCGGCGCGCCGGATTTTCGTAGCGCTGCGATATGTGCTTCGATGCCGGCCTTCGCCTGCGCCGAGATCACCGGGCCGATATCCACCGCCAGCGCGTCCGGGCGGCCCAGGCGCAGCTCCGCCATCGCGCCTTTCAGCATGGTGAGGATGCGATCCGCCGCCTCCTCCTGCAGGCACAGCACACGCAGCGCCGAGCAGCGCTGGCCGGCGCTGTCAAAGCCAGAGAGTAGCACATCCGCCACCACCTGCTCGGGCAAAGCGGTGGAATCGACGATCATCGCGTTCTGGCCACCGGTTTCGGCGATCAGTGGGATGGTCTGGCCGGTTGCGGTGAGGCGCCCGGCGTGCTGCGCCTGGATCAGCCGCGCCACTTCGGTGGAGCCGGTGAACATCACCGCCGCAACCTCAGGCGCTGCGACCAGGGCAGCCCCGATGGCGCCGTCGCCGGGCAGGAGCTGCAAGGCCTCCGGCGGAATGCCGGCTTCATGCAGAATTGCCACGGCTTGCGCGGCGATCAACGGGGTTTCCTCGGCCGGCTTGGCCAGCACAACATTGCCTGCCGCCAAAGCTGCCGCGATCTGGCCGGTGAAGATGGCCAGCGGGAAATTCCAGGGGCTGATGCAAACCACCGGGCCGAGCGGGGCCTGGCCGTCCTGCAGCGTGGTGCGGGCCTGCACAGCGTAATAGCGCAGAAAATCCACCGCCTCGCGGATTTCGGCGATGGCGTTGGGCATGGTTTTACCGGCCTCGCGGATGATCAGGCCGAGCAGCGGCGCGGAGCGCGCCTCCAGGAGATCGGCGGCACGCTCCAGCGCGGCGGCGCGGGCGGCGACGGATTCAGCCTGCCAGTTTGCGGCGGCGGCGGCCCGCATGGCGTCGGGGATTTGCGCGGGCGTGGCATCGCGGACCTCACCGACGATGTCGTTGAGATCCGCCGGGTTCAGCACCAGGCGCGGCGCGCTGCCGCCTTGCGCCGGGGCGGCCTGCCAGCGCGTGGCGGCACTTGCCTGCAAAGCGGCGGAGAGGCTGGCGAGGGTGGTTTCGTCGCTGAGATCGATCCCGGAAGAGTTACGACGATCAGGATAGAGCGCGGCGGGGACTGCGATTTTCTCGTGCGGAGCGCCGGGGATGGGCGATGCCGCCAGAATCTGCGTCGGGTCGGCCACCAAAGCCGCAACCGGCACCGCCGGATCGGCGATGCGGTTGACGAAGGAAGAGTTCGCGCCGTTTTCCAGCAGCCGGCGGACCAGATAGGCCAGCAGCGTTTCATGGGTGCCAACAGGCGCATAGATCCGGCACGGGCGGCTCCCCACCATTTGCTCGTAAAGCGGCTCGCCCATGCCGTGCAGGCACTGGAACTCGTACTGCCCCTCATGGAAATCCGGTCCGGCGAGGTGATGGATGGTTGCCAGAGTCTGCGCATTATGCGTGGCGAATTGCGGGAAGATCGCATCCGGCGCGGCAAGCAGAGCGCGCGCGCAGGCGATATAGGCGACATCGGTATGCAGCTTGCGGGTATAGACCGGGAAATCCGCCAGACCGTCCTGCTGGGCGCGCTTGATCTCGGCATCCCAGTAAGCGCCCTTGACCAGCCGCACCGTCAGCCGCCGCTTCGCACGCCGCGCCAGATCAACCAGCCAGGCGATCACGGAGGGGCAGCGCTTGCCATAGGCCTGGATGACGAAACCCAGCCCCTGCCAGCCCGCCAGCACCGGGTCCAGCGCCAGCGCCTCCAGCAGGTCGAGCGAAAGCTCCAGCCGGTCGGCTTCCTCGGCATCGATGTTCAGCCCGATATCGTAGCGCTTCGAAAGCAGCGCCAGAGCGCGCAGGCGCGGCAGCAGCTCCGCCATCACCCGCCCGGCCTGGGCGCGGCCATAGCGCGGATGCAGGGCCGAGAGCTTGATCGAGATGCCCGGCCCGGCAATGACGCCCTTGCCCGCAGCCGCCTGGCCGATGGCGTGGATCGCGGCCTCATAATCCGCGAAATAGCGGGTGGCGTCCTGCGCTGTCAGCGCCGCCTCGCCCAGCATGTCATAGCTGTAGCGAAAGCCTTTCGCCGCAAACGGGCGGCCATGGGCGAGCGCTTCCTGGATGGTCTGGCCGCTGACGAAGGCGGCTCCCAGATGGCGCATGGCGCGGTCCATCGCGGCGCGGATCAGCGGTTCGCCGGCGCGCCCCACCAGGCGGGTGAGGGCTGCACCCAGGCTGGCCTCGGGGTGCGGCGCCACCAGCCGGCCGGTGAGCGCCAGCCCCCAGGATGCCGCGTTGACGAACAGGCTTTTCTCAGCCCCCAGATGCGCGCCCCAATCGCCGCCGGCGAGCTTGTCGCGGATCAGCGCGTCACGGGTGGGGGCGTCGGGGATGCGCAGCAGCGCCTCGGCCAGGCACATCAGCGCGATGCCTTCCTCGCTGGAGAGGGCGTAATCCTGCATCAAGGCCGCCATCGGGCTGGCGGGCTTTTGCGCCCGCAGGCGAGTGACCAGGGCGGTGGCGGTTTGCGCGATGGCGGCGCGGTCCTCCGGCGCCAGCGTGGCGGCCGCCAGCAGTGGCGCCATGCAGTCCGGCTCGGCGCGGCGATAGGCGGCGGTGATGGCCTGGCGCAAGGCGGTTTGCGGGCCGATGGGCGGGGCGAAAGCGGCGAAAAGTGGGGCGTGGATCATGCGACAGGCTTAGCATTCTCGGACAAGGCGATTTGCCTTATAATAACAGATAGAACTATCACTATGACTTATTTTCTTTATATTTTTAGGAAATTTTTATGAAAAATCCCGTTTCTATAGCCAATTTGGATGAATTCGACCACAAACTCCTCGCTTTGCTCTCCCGCGACGGGCGGATGAGCGTCACCGCCCTGGCGGAGCAGGTCGGCCTCTCCAAAACCCCCTGTCAGGCGCGGCTGAAAAAGCTGCAAGAGAGCGGCGTGATCACCGGGTTCCGCGCGGTGCTGGACAGTGGCCGGCTCGGCCTCACCCATATCGCCTTCACCGAGATCAAGCTCTCCGACACGCGCGAAGCGGCGCTGAGCCAGTTCAACGCGGCGGTGCGGCGCATCCCCGAGGTGGAGGAATGCCATATGATCGCCGGACCCTTCGATTATCTGCTGAAAGTGCGGACCGCCGATATTCAGCGCTACCGCGCGGTGCTGGGCGAAGCGATCTCGGCGCTGCCCTTCGTCGCCTCCAGCTCCACCTACGTGGCGATGGAAACCGTGAAGGAACGCTGAGCCAGGCAGGCTTGACAACCTTGCCGTGCGGGTGCTCCCTTGCCCGCACCGAGGGGGGCTCTGCGAGAGAGCTGAGATGTGGCCATGGGCTTTTGCCCACCGCCGCGGACCCTTTGAACCTGATCCGATTAACATCGGCGGAGGGACGGGGGATGAATTCGTGAATCCATGCACCCGTGCTCCGCTACAAAGGGAGACGTGCCGTGGATATCGAGACCAAGACCCTCAGCGTAACCACTGGGCCGATTGCAGGATCGCGCAAGATCTATTCCCCAGCACCGGGACATCCTGACATCGCGGTTCCGTTCCGGGAGGTGGCACTGCACGCCAGCGCGCAGGAACCGCCGCTGCAGCTTTATGACACTTCCGGCGCCTACACCGACCCGGCTGAGCCCCTCTCGCTTGAGGATGGATTGCCGAAATTGCGTAATGCCTGGCTGAGCAAACGCGGTTTACGCCCCTATGCAAGCCGGCCGGTGAAGCCTGAGGATAATGGCCATGCCAGCGCGGAGACGCTCGTGGCCCCCTGCCCAGCGGCGCATGACGTGCGAATGGGAGATGAGACGGCGCTGGTGACACAATATGAATTCGCCCGCGCCGGCATCGTCACCGAGGAGATGATCTATGCCGCGCACCGGGAAAATCTCGGCCGGGCGGCCGCGCATGAGCAGGCGCAAGCGCGGTTGGCGGATGGCGAGAGCTTCGGCGCCGCCTTGCCGGAATTCGTGACACCTGAATTCGTGTGCGCGGAAATCGCCGCCGGGCGGGCGATTCTGCCGGCCAATATCAACCATCCGGAGCTGGAGCCGATGGTCATCGGCCGCAATTTCCTGGTGAAGATCAACGCGAATATCGGCAATTCGGCGGTGACCTCCGACGCTGCGGCGGAGGTGGAGAAGCTGGTCTGGGCGATCCGCTGGGGCGCGGATACGGTGATGGATCTCTCCACCGGCCGGAATATTCACAATATCCGCAGCTGGATTCTACGGAATTCACCCGTGCCGATCGGCACGGTGCCGCTTTATCAGGCGCTGGAAAAAGTAGGCGGCGATGCGGCGAAGCTGGATTGGGCGCTGTATCGCGATACGCTGATCGAACAGGCTGAGCAAGGGGTGGATTATTTCACCATCCATGCCGGGGTGCGGCTGGCGCATGTGCCGCTGACGGCGCGGCGCGTCACCGGCATCGTCTCACGCGGCGGTTCGATCATGGCGCAATGGTGCCTGGCACATCACCGGGAAAGTTTCCTCTACGAGCATTTCGACGAAATTTGCGACATCATGCGCCGCTACGACGTGTCGTTCTCGCTGGGTGACGGGCTGCGCCCTGGCGCGAACGCGGATGCGAATGACGCGGCGCAGTTTGCGGAGCTGGAGACGCTGGGCGAGCTGACGCGTAGGGCCTGGGCGAAAGGCTGCCAGGTGATGGTGGAAGGCCCCGGCCATGTGCCGATGCACAAGATCAAAGCCAATATGGAGAAGCAGCTTGCCACCTGCGGCGAGGCGCCATTCTATACGCTGGGGCCGCTGACCACGGACATCGCGCCCGGCTATGATCATATCACCTCGGCGATCGGCGCCGCGATGATCGGCTGGTTCGGCACCGCCATGCTCTGCTATGTCACGCCCAAGGAGCATCTCGGCCTGCCGAACCGGGAAGATGTGAAAACTGGGGTGATTACCTACAAGCTGGCGGCCCATGCGGCGAACCTGGCGAAGGGCCATCCGGCGGCGCGGCTGCGTGATGACGCGATTTCCCGGGCACGTTTCGAATTCCGCTGGGAGGATCAGTTCAATCTTGGACTGGATCCGGATACGGCGCGGGCCTTTCACGATGAGACGCTG
The DNA here is from genome assembly GCF_000687875.1 of Acidocella facilis ATCC 35904. Classification (GTDB taxonomy): domain Bacteria; phylum Pseudomonadota; class Alphaproteobacteria; order Acetobacterales; family Acetobacteraceae; genus Acidocella; species Acidocella facilis. Next base: position 31,172 of record NZ_JHYG01000018.1, read on the forward strand.
CCGAAGGAAGCGCATAAGAGCGCGCATTTCTGCTCAATGTGCGGGCCGAAATTCTGCTCTATGAAGATCAGCCAGGATATCCGCGCCGAGGCGCAGCGCCAGGAGGGGATGGAAGCGATGCGCGCCGCCTTCACAGAAGCTGGCGGCGCGCTTTATGTGACAGCCAAAGACAAAGACTGATGAATGCCGGGCGGGAGCAGATAGCAACGCCTCCGCCCCCTTCCTTCCCTGCCAATGACGAGCCCCCGCAGCGCCGCGATTCACCATAACGGCGCCGTCGACAAGAAATACAGGGCATGGCGTTGTTCGCGAAGCAAAAAAGATCCTGGCGACCTAGACATGCTATGCTCGTCGAGTCTGCAGACCACGAGCAAGCAAGGCAGTAAATCGCCGACCGACCAGCGCTAAACCTCAGAAGTCAGGTCGATCGCCTCACTAGCCCCTCCAGCGGTAACGCAGAGGACATCGATATGAAATCAAATGCACAGGCTTGCACCCCTCCTCCCGAAGGAACGATAGGCGCCAGATGCAAACTTTCTTCTATCTGCATTGAAAGTCGGTAACCAGTATTGAACCTTATCCCGCACCTCCAATTTCTTACTCCACTGGGTTTTAATCAGGCTTTCTGAGCGATCCATTCGGATCGCACACTGCCGTTTCCAAGAAAGGCGAGAACAATGCCGGCAAGGAGTGGTGCGATGGATAGCCATGACGTAAAGCCTATATTATCTTCCTTAGATCTTTCGGAAGTGAGCACCGCAAGCTCCAGGCCGTTTTCTCTCTTCTGTTCTGGTCAACAAGGCGATTTCGAGATTGCATATGACCTAGGATTCACGCACGCCCTTATTGATAACAGCGCGCTGATCAATAGCGTGCTCAAAACAGGCCTCGTTCCAATTATGCGAGGGCAGGATACCGATGCCGCCAGGATGCTGGGTTGGCTAGAAGAGGGCGTTGGAGGATTTTACGTAGAGGCGCTGTCACGGTTATCAGCTGCGAACGTCAATATGTGCTTGAAAGACATCAAGACATATAATGAAAATGTGATTTTCATCGCGGATTGCTTCGGCGCCTCGCCGCAGGAGCTGAAATCTTATGAAGCAGGCGAGTTTGCCTTCGCGAACTCCTCCTCATGCTATTGGGATTTCTCCTCGGGCTGGTTAAATCAGGATACAAACAGAATAGAATCGATCGCCTCGGCTCTTGCCCACGCTTCACCCCCTGGATCCCGTGATTGGAACGGCGCGGCAGCCCGGCGTGCATTGCGGTTTTCAGCATTATTTGCCCCAGGCTGGGCAGTGGATCGCACATTCTTGTTTCAAGGCGATCCCGATTTGCTTAATGAAACTAAAGACCTCTTGGAACTCCGTTGTAAACTTGATCCGATGTCGACGCGGCGTGCGGCACGGCTTATTTCTGCCCCCGGAGGAACGCCTGCGCTTTTGCGGCGCGGTGATCTCGTGATTGGAGTCAATCAATCTCTGGATCGTGCGGCGGCAATGCCCGCGGCTCACATTCTTCCATACCTAGACTGCGCCCTGCTTCAGGATAGCACTGGAGTTGGCGTAACCGCCTCGGGTAACATCACTTTAGCACCAGGTGAAGTAGCGCACTTTATCCGTCAAGCGCTTAGCTTTTCGCATGTCCGCGCACCCATATTGAACACCAACGCACCGCGCATCGCTATTGAATCACTCGCACCTAGCGTTGATCAAGGCCGCTTTCCGACGCGGCGAATTATTGGAGAATTGGTCAAGGTCAGCGCTGATTTGATCACTGATGGCCATGACAAGATCGCCGCGGAACTGGTTTATCGTGCGGGGCCTAACGAAGCTTGGCATAGCTTAGCAATGAACCATAGCGGCAATGACTCTTGGCAAGCTTCCTTTCCGTTAGAAAGGCTCGGGCAATATGAATATTTCGTACAGGCTTGGTTTGATCGTTTTGCAACATTCACCGACGGATTGAGGAAAAAAATTGCCGATCGACAAAACGTGACGCTTGAACTGCGTGAAGGACTTGCGTTGGTTGACGAAGCCGCTGCCGCGGATACCAGGCTCAATTCAATCGCAGCTCGGTGCAAAGGGCTTGATCAATTAAATTTACAAGAATGCCTTTTGAATCCGGAGTTCGAGAGTACAATCCAAGCCGCATTACCTCGTAGATTCCTTTCAGTCTCTTCAATTATGAAACTCGACTGCGAACAGGCTGGGGCGCGTTTTGCCAGTTGGTATGAAATATTTCCTCGCAGCCAGAGTGGAGACGTAACACGCCACGGCACCTTTACAGATGTAATCTCGCAACTTCCACGTATAGCCGCGATGGGCTTCGATGTTGTTTATTTCCCGCCCATTCATCCAATAGGAAAAACAAACCGAAAAGGGCCAAATAATAGTCTTCAGGCGCAAGCTAGTGACCCCGGAAGCCCTTACGCTATTGGTGATGAAACTGGCGGGCATGACGCGTTGCATCCAGAACTGGGTACGTTAGCTGAATTTAAAAACTTAATCGCTGTGGCGGATAAGCACGGGTTATCAATCGCATTGGATTTCGCGATCCAATGTTCCCCAGACCATCCCTGGTTAAAAACGCGCAAGGAGTGGTTCGACTGGCGGCCAGATGGCTCACTACGTTATGCAGAAAATCCGCCAAAAAAATACGAAGACATAGTCAATGTCGATTTCTACGCTCCTGGTTCTATTCCAGACCTTTGGCTAGCTCTGCGCGATATTGTGCAGTTCTGGGTCGGTCAGGGTATACGCTATTTCCGTGTCGATAATCCTCATACCAAACCTCTACCTTTTTGGGAGTGGATGATTGCCGACATCCGCAGCAGACATCCGGACACAATATTTCTAGCTGAAGCATTTACTCGCCCAAAATTGATGTATCGTCTCGCCAAGATCGGTTTTTCCCAGTCATATACCTACTTTACGTGGCGCAACGAAAAACAAGAGTTGATTTCCTACATGGGAGAATTAGCCCATGGGCCGGCCAAAAATTTTTTCCGGCCACATTTTTTTGTGAATACGCCGGATATCAATCCGATCTTCCTGCAGCGCAGTGGACGCGGAGGGTTTCTTATCCGCGCTGCGTTGGCAGCTACTTTGTCTGGCCTATTCGGTGTCTATAATGGTTTTGAATTATGCGAAGCTGCGCCAGTTCTTGGAAAAGAAGAATACCTCAACTCTGAAAAATATGAAATAAAAGCTTGGGATTACACCAGAGCTGGAAATATCGTTGTTGAAATCACGACTTTGAATATGATCCGCCGGGAGACAACCGCATTGCAATCTCATCTCGGGATCGAGTTTCTGCACTGCGAAAATGAAAACGTTCTTTATATGAGACGGTATTCAGAAGATGGGAGTTTTGTTCTTGTTGTGATTAGCTTGGATCCGCACCACGTACAGGAGACATTGATTGAAATTCCGCTTTGGCGAGTTGGACTTCCGGATGATGGCGTCGTCGTCGTTGAGGACTTGACTCGATCCAGCAGCTTTTTCTGGTATGGAAAACATCAGAATATCAGTCTAGATCCACACGAGTTGCCATACAGCATCTGGCGGCTACAGCCACAGAGGACCGAGACATGAATCCGCTTCGCTCTACAGCCGCAGATCCACAATGGTACAAGGACGCCATTATATACCAGTTACACGTGAAATCTTTTTTTGACGCCAACAACGACGGTGTTGGAGATTTTCGTGGACTTATTCTGAAGCTGGATTATATCGCTAGTCTGGGTGTTAACACAATTTGGCTGCTTCCATTTTACCCCTCGCCGCGCCGTGACGACGGTTACGACATCGCCGATTATCGTGATGTACAGACAGAATATGGATCAATTGCCGACGTCAAAGCATTCATCCAAGAAGCGCATAAGCGCGAGATGCGTGTCGTAACCGAGCTCGTGATCAATCATACGTCTGACCAGCATCCGTGGTTTCAGCGCGCACGTTTGGCAAGCCCGGGATCTGCCCATAGAAATTTTTATGTCTGGTCTGATAGCGACAAAAAATATGAGCAAACACGTATTATTTTCATCGATTCAGAAAAGAGTAACTGGACATGGGACGAAACCGCCAATGCATTCTATTGGCACCGATTTTATCATCATCAGCCTGATTTAAATTTCGACAATCCACAGGTTGTAAAAGAAGCTTTAGGTCGTGTCTGCATTCATAGATTCCCTTTGTTTGTGATTTCTGATTCAAGGCTTGAGGAGGGTTCTTGCCTTGAGCAGACGGACACTGACGGACGAACAATGGAACCGCATTGAGGGTCACTTGCCTGGCCGTGTTGGCACCCCTGGCCGAAGCGGGGTGGACAACCGACTTTTTGTTGATGCGATCTTATGGATGGCTGGCAATGCGGCGCGTTGGCGAGATTTGCCGGAGATGTTTGGCAAATGGACGGCGGT
>NZ_JHYG01000019.1 GCF_000687875.1 Acidocella facilis ATCC 35904
GAGCGCCATCAGGTCGAGTGCTTCTTCAATAAACTCAAACGCTTCCGCAGAATCGCCCTCAGATGCGAAAAAACCATCAAAGCCTTCATGGGCTTCGTACATCTCGCTTGCGCCATGATTTGGCTACGATGAATGCAGACACGACCTAGAGCAATATGTGTTTAGGTTGACGCGCCAGCTTCAAGATAAACACATGAAATTGCTCGTTAAAACAAAACTTAGAGCCTCAAGCTAAAAGCTTGAGGCTCTAAGGGAACTTTTTCCAAAAAGTTCCCTTGTCCTTACTCGACAAACTCCGGATAATCTGCCGCCACCTGCTCCAATGTCGCGAGTGTATTCGCCAAATGCTCGCGCAGCTTGGCATTGGCCTCCTCCGGCTTGCCGGCCTCGATCGCGTCGATCATTTCCTCATGCTGGCGAATGATCCTCTCGGTGCCGACATTCTTGATGTTCAGCCGGCGCAGCCGGTCGAGATGGCCGCTATGGGCGCGCATGACCGCGAAGATCTGCATCATATCGGCATAGAGATAGAGCAGGCGGTGAAAATCCCGGTCCGCGACGAGGAAGGCGGTGAGGTCCTGCGCCTGCGCCTCGACCTTCACCCGCGCATTGGCCTTGCGCAGATCATTTACCATCGCAGGCGTCGGGCGGCTGGCGAGCAGCCCGGCGATATCCGCTTCGAGCGCGCGGCGCATGAAATGCGCCTGCTTCGCCTGCGCCAGATTCACCTTCGAGACCAGTGTGGCATATTGCGGATAGACAGTGACCAGCCCTTCCTCTTCCAGCTTCAGCAACGCGTCGCGCACCGGCGTCTGGCTGACGCCGAACTGCACCTGCAGTTCGGCGCGCGACATGATGGTGCCTGGCGCGATTTCCAGCGAGAGGATCTGCTCGCGTAGAAAATCGGCGATTTGCGGCGCCGCCTGGCGGGTGCGGTCGAAGACGAAGGCGCGGGCGGTGTCGGTCGGCATCATGGCGGTCCCGTAAGGCGGTAGGGCGGATATGCGCAGTCATATAGCAAGCTTGATCGTTATTATAGCTCTGCCAGGGAGAGGTTGGTCGATCAGGCCGGCAGGTGGGAACTGCATTGACGTTCTAATATATTAGTGTTTATACGTCAAAAAAATCCCTTGGAGATGACCCAGCTTGGCCGCTCCCAATGACAAGAACGCCCAAGAATTGAAGGAGAAACCAGCCCAATGAGTTCGTCGGTGGTCACGGCGGCGCTGCGCCGTAGCAAAGTGAGATATGGGATCGTCGCCATGCTGTTCCTGGTGACGGCGATCAATTATGGCGACCGCGCCAGCATGTCGATGGTCGGCGCGCCGATGTCCAAGCAGCTGGGGATCGATCCCATTGGGCTGGGCTATATCTTCTCCGCCTTCTCCTGGGCCTATGTGGTGGCGCAGATCCCCGGCGGCTGGCTGCTGGACCGGTTCGGCTCGCGCCGGGTCTATTTCTGGAGTATCTTCTCCTGGTCGGTGGTGACGGCGCTGCAGGGCTTCGTCACCATTTTCAGCAGCACGACGGAAATCATCATCATGCTGGTGCTGCTGCGCTGCCTCGTCGGCCTGGCGGAGGCGCCGAGTTTTCCTGGCAATAGCCGCATCGTCGCCGCCTGGTTCCCGGCCAATGAGCGCGGCACCGCGGCGGCTATCTTCAATTCCGCGCAATATTTCGCCACGGTGATGTTCGCGCCGCTGATGGGTTGGCTGATCCATACGATCAACTGGCAGTCAGTGTTTTTCGTGATGGGTGGAGCGGGCATCCTCGCCTCCTTGCTCTGGCTGAAGGTGATCCACAACCCGGACGCGCACCCGTCCATCAACAAGGCCGAGTTGGAGTATATCGAGCAGGGCGGCGGGCTGGTGCGGATCGACACGGTGAAGCCCGGCGCCGCGCTGGCACCTGGCTTTCGCACCGAGGCGGTGAAGCAGATGTTCGCCTCGCGGATGATGGTCAGCGTGTTCGTGGCGCAATATTGCATCAACGCGCTCACCTACTTCTTCATTTCCTGGTTCCCGGTTTATCTGGTGCAGGCGCGGCATATGTCGATCCTGAAAGTCGGCATCGTCGCCGCCATTCCGGCCATTTGCGGCTTTGCCGGCGGCGTGCTGGGCGGGGTGCTCTCGGATGCGCTGCAGCGTATGGGGCTGTCGCTGAGCCTGTCGCGCAAAATCCCGATCATTGGCGGCATGCTGCTCTCAATGTCGATCCTGGCGGCGAACTACACCAACATCAACGCCGTGGTGATCGCGGTGATGGCCATCGCCTTCTTCGGCAAGGGCGTTGGCGCGTTGGGCTGGGCGGTGATGGCGGATATCGCGCCGCGTGAGATCACCGGCCTTACCGGCGGCGTGTTCAACATGATCGGCAATGCCTCGGGCATCGTCACCCCGATCGTCATCGGCTACATCGTCAAGGATACCGGTTCCTTCAACGGTGCGCTGGGCTTCATCGCCGCGCATGCCTTCGTCGCGGTGCTCTGCTTCGCGGTGCTGGCCGGGCCGCTGAAGCGCTTCGAGATCCGCAAGGGCTGAGGCGCGGGGAGGGCCAGGGAACTGGCCCTATCGCCATTGCGATCTGGTGCTGGTGGACCAGCGCCGGTTCGGTTAGGGTAAGCAGCATCGGATAACCGATCGGGGCGGTCTTGCATCTTTCAATGCGCGACCGCCCCCAATAACGCCGTGTGTCACGTGGCCCATGAACTGCTTGTTTTGGGGCATATAGTTGATGTTGAGAGTGTTCATTGGGCTGGTGGTGCCCTATTTCGGCGTGATCGGGCTGCTGCCCTTTGCCAACAGCGTCACCTGGACGTTGTGGAATATCCCCTTCCTGTATCTCTGGGTGTTCGCCTGGTTCTTCCTGACCTCGGCATGTCTGGCGATCTGCTGGTTCTGTTTCGACCGTCACCGCGCTGACGCGGCATAAGGAGACCAGACATGGCCAGTTTCGTTTTCATCGCGATCATTCTGTTCTCCCTGGTCGTGGCCTTCTCGGCCATGCGCGGGCACAACACCTCCGACCTCAAGGAATATCTGGTTGCCTCCCGGCAGTTTGGCGGGCCGCTGCTGTTCTTCCTGGCGGTGGGTGAGATCTACTCCATCGGCACCATGATCGGCTTTCCCGGCGGTATTTACGCCAAGGGGCCGACCTACGGCATCTGGTTCCTGGGTTATATTCTGCTCGGCTATCCGCTCGGCTATTTCCTCAATCCGCTGATCTGGCGCGCCGGGCAGCTCTATAACGCGCTCACCCTGCCGGATCTGTTCAAGGGGCATTTCAACAGCCGCGCCCTGGAGCTGACCGTCACCATCACCGCGATCATCTTCATGATCCCGTGGGGACAGCTGCAATTCACCGGCTTGATCGTGGCCCTGCACGGGCTGGGCTGGAATCTGAACCCGCTGGCGCTGTCGCTGATCGCGGCGGTGCTCGCCTTCGCCTACATCGCCGCCTCCGGCATCCGTGCCCCGGCGATGGTCTCCATCATCAAGGATATATTGCTGGTGCTGGCGCTGGTGGCCACCGGTGTCGCCGCCGCCTCGGCGGGCGGGCTCAGCCATATTTTTCAGGCCGCCAGCCAGCATGTGCACAGCCAGATGAACCCGACGGAAGAGCGCTTCTCGATGAGCACCATCTTCTTCCAGTCGCTGGGCTTCTATCTCTTCCCCTTCGCCATCCCTAACCTGTTTACCGCGCGCAGCGAGCAGACCATCCGCAAGGCGCAGATCTTCATGCCGCTTTACATGCTGATGTATCCGTTCCTGGTGGTGGCGGCCTATTTCAGCCTGGGGCAGAATCTGCATCTGGCCTCGCCGAACCAGGCCTTCATGGCCGCGGCTGTGGCGCTGCTGCCACATTGGCTGCTGGGCATGGTGGCGGCGGGGGCGGCACTCTCCGGCCTCGTCGTTCTGGCCGGCATCAGCCTGGCGATGGGGCCGCTGATCTCGCGCAACCTGCTCGGCCATCTGCCCGAGACCCGGCAGCGCAGCGGGGCGCAGATCGCCATCGTCATCTATCTGGCGTTGTCGATCTTCTTCACTCTGGTCACGCCGTCTTTGATGCTGACCCTGGTGAACACCGCCTATTTCGGGATCACCCAGTTCTTCCCGGGCGTCATCGCGATCCTGTTCCTGCGCCGCATCAACCCCTATGCGATCATCGCCGGCATTCTCGTCGCCGATGTCATGGCCATCGCCATGGTGGTGGGCAAGGTGAACCTGGACGGCTGGAATATCGGCTTTGTCTGCCTGATCGTGAATATCGTCATCGTCGCCGTTGGCAGCCTGATCAGCCGCCGGGTGGAGTCGCCTGTGCCGGTGATTTACGCGAGGCTCTCGGGAGCATTGCAGAAAGGCTGAGTTTGAGGGTGGGGGCTTGGAAAAGCCCCCACCCCTTCAAAGCCGGGCCTGGTTCACCAGCGGCGCCAGGCGTTTAATGCCTTCGGCGATTTTATCTGTCGGGGTGGAGGCGAAGCCCAGGCGGAAATAAGGGCAAGGGACGGGTGGCTGATGGAAGAACAGCTCCCCCGGCTCGATCAATATGCCCTGCTTTTCCGCAAGTTTTGCCAGCAGGCCGGAATCCATCCCCGCCGGCCCCTGCACCCAGGCGGAGGAGCCGCCGCGCAATGGGATGAAACTGAGCGACGGGGCGTGCGTGCGCAGCGCGGCATTCAGAATTTTCGCGCGCTCCGCCAGGCTTTTTTTCACCCGCCCCAGCAGCGAATCATAATGCCCGAGCGAGATGAACAAGGCCGTCGCGCGCTGGTTGTTCGCCGGCGGGTGGCGCAGCATCAGCCGCCGCAGCACCCGGGCCTCGGCGATCAGCTCAGGGGCCGCCACCATGAAGCCTAGCCGCAAGCCCGGCGCCAGGGTTTTCGAGAGGCTGCCGAGATAGATCACCCGGCCCTCGGCATCGAAACTCTTCATCGCCGGCAGCGCGGTTTCGGCGAAGCTCATCTCCGAATCATAATCATCCTCGATGATCAGCTGGTCGTGGCGCTGCGCATGCGCCAGCACCGCCTGGCGGGCGGCCAGGCTCATCGTCGTCGAGCTCGGGCATTGATGGCTGGGTGTCAGATAGGCGAGATCGCAGCCGCGCAACGCCGCGATCTCGATGCCGTCCTCGCGCACCGGCAGCGGCCGCAGCGCCGCCCCGCGCAGCGCGAAGATGTTGCGCGCATCCGGATAGCCCGGCTCCTCCACCCCCACCACGCTATGCGCCGAGGCCAGCAGCTCCGCCAACATGAACAAGGCGTGCTGGGTGCCCACCGTGATCATGATCTGCTCGGCCGAGGCGAAAATCCCGCGCCGTGGCAGCACCCGGCGCTGCAGCTGCTCGATCAGCGCAACATCGTCGCCATCGATCATATCCGCCGCCCAGTCGCGGATCGCCAGCACCGCCAGGGCGGCGCGGGAGCAGGCGCGCCACTCCGCGATCGGGAAAAGGGCAGGATCCGGCTGGCCATAAATGAACTGGTAGGGGTAGCGATGCCAGTCCGCCGGCTTGCTGATATTGCGCATGGTGGAATAGCGCGAGCCGATGCGCGCTGCCCAATGCGGGCCGTTGGCGGTGGCTGATGCGGCCAGCGGGGCATTGCTGCGCGTCGCCTCTTCCGGCAATGTGGCAACCTGGTAGCCGCTGCGCGGCTGTGCCAGGATCAGCCCGTCATCCGCCAGTTGCCGGTAGGCGGCATTCACCGTGTTGCGCGCCACGCCTAGCTGTTGCGCCAGCACCCGGCTGGAGGGCAGCTTGCTGCCGGCGGCCAGGCGCTGGTCCAGGATCGCGGCGACGAAGGCGCGGCGGATCTGCACCTGCAAGGAGATGCCGCCCTCTGGGTCCAGCTGGAATAGCTGGTTCCATGCGCGTTCCGCCGCTTGTTTGCGCGCGGGCGGCGTCATCTGCAACGGGTGGTTCATGATTTCGCCCCTGGGCACAAATGATTTTCCAACAAGCGGCTAGCATAGGCGTGCCGGGCCCGGCTTGAAAAGATGCAACTGGCTGTATGATTTGCCGTAACTGGACCTTTCTTGCCGCCGCCCTCGGCGTAATCTGGTGCCAACGCTGCGGCGTCTTTCTCCTTTACAACGGATCATCTGATATCATGGAAAAAACCCGGCTCGCTTTGTTGGAAACCCTGTTCGCGGCGTTCAACGCGCATGATGCCGAGGCGGTGATGGCCTGCTTCGCCCCTGGCATCGTGTTCGATGCGGCGGCCGGGCCGGAGGCGGTGGGCAAACGCATCACCGGGCTGGAGGCCGTGCGCGCCGCCTTCGTCGGCACCTGGACCAGCATGCCGGATGTGCAATGGCAGGTGCGCCGCCATGCCGTGTTCGCCGACCGCGCCGTCACCGAATGGCTGTTCACCGCCACCGCGCCGGCCGGCGGGCGTATCGAGGTGGAAGGGGTCGATCTGTTCGGGTTTGAGGGCGATTTGATTGTCTCCAAGAGCGCCTTCCGCAAGGATCGTCCGCTTCAGGGCGTTTGAGGTCCGCCATGCAGGAGAGCCTCTCCACCCCGGCGCGCAACGCTTATGATCCGCTCTACGACCCGCTGCGCGATGCGCATCCGGGCATTGGCCGCGGCTACGCGCCGACCTTCTGGCTGGCCGCCGCCGGTGAGCCTCCGGGCGATGACGGGCCGGTCACCCAGGATCTGGATGCCGATGTGGTCATCGTCGGGTCCGGCTTCACCGGGCTCACCTGCGCGCTGTTTCTGGCCCGCGCGCACGGCATCAAGGCGAGTGTGCTGGAAGCCAACCGCGTCGCCTGGGGCTGCAGCACCCGCAATGGCGGGCAGGGGCAGAATGCCTCCGGCCGGCTGACGCGCGGCCAGTGGATCGCGCGCTGGGGCGAAGAGACGGCGCTGCAGCTGCATGCGGAAATCCGCGAGGGCTTCGAGCGCTTCACCGCGCTGACCCAGGAGATCGATTGCGACGCGCAAGCCGGCGGGCATCTCTATATCGCGCATCGCCAGCGCACGCTGGAGCGGCTGCGCGCGGAGTGCGAGCTCAGCAACCGCGTCTTCGGCTACAAGACCAAAATCCTCGACCGCGCCACGCTGGATTCCGAATGGGTGCGCGAGGCCGAGGCGGTGGGGGCGCTGCATGAGCCGCTGGGCACCGGGGTCAATCCAGCCAAGCTCGCCTTCGGCTATCTGCGCGCCGCCCGCGCCGCCGGGGCGAAGGTGCATCCGGCCAGCCCGGTTTTGAATATCGAGCGTCAGGGCAACGTGTTTCGGGTGCGCACGCCCGGCGGCACGGTGCGCGCCCGCGCCGTCGTCATCGCCACTGGCGGCTATACCGGCCAGGGTCTGCACAAGACCCTGCGCAGCAAGATCATGCCGATCCTCTCCAACTCGATGGTCACCCGGCCGCTGACACCCGACGAGATCGAGGCCACCGGCTTTCGCACCCGCCATGTGATTACAGATACAAGGGTGCTGCGCTATTATTACCGGTTGCTGCCCGAGAACCGGCTGCAGATCGGCAGCCGCAGCGCCATCACCGGGCGCGATGCCGCCAACCCGAAACATCTGCAGGTGCTCACCGAGGGGCTGGCGCGCAAATTCCCGGCGCTGGCCGGCATCCAGATCGATTATTCCTGGTGGGGCTGGGTGGATGTCAGCCACGACATGATGCCGCGCATCGTGCAGCCCCATCCGGGCGAGCCGCTTTTCTACGGGCTCGGCTATGGTGGCAACGGGGTCAGCTATTCCGCCCAGGCCGGCTGGCGGCTGGCGGAGCTGGCGGCGGGCAAGCCGCGCGCGCATCCGCTGCCGATCTATACCGGGGCGCTGAAGGGCCATATGTTTGCCCCCTTCCGCCGGCTCGGCCAACGCATGCTCTATGAGCTGTATCAGCGCCGCGACGAGAAGCCCGACGCGCCGTGACCAGAGAGGATGGAATGATGCAGGCCCCAACCACGATCTTCCGCGCCAGACGGATTCTCACCATGAATCCCGGCCAGCCGGTCGCCACCCATGTCGCGGTGCGGGATGGCAGGATCCTCGCCGTCGGCGGTGAGGCGGAGATGCAGGGCTTCGGCGAGTCCCGCCGCGATGAACGCTTCGCCGAGGCGGTGCTGATGCCGGGGTTCGTCGAAGGCCATTGCCATCTGTTCGAAGGCGCGGTCTGGAGCGACCCCTATGTCGGCTATTTCGACCGGCGCGGCCCGGATGGCGAGATTTCGCCGGGGCTGAAGACCATCGAGGCGGTGGTGGCGGCCCTGCGCGCCCATCCGCTGCCGGCGGGGGCGAAAAGCCTCTCCGCCTGGGGGTTCGATCCGATCTACATGGACGGCCGGCGGATGAATGTCGGGGACCTGGATCAGGTCTCCGCGACGCTGCCGGTGATCATCACCCATGCCTCCGGCCATATCATGAATGTCAATTCGGTCGCGCTGCGCATCATCGGCGTGGATCGCGAGACGGATCTGGACGGGCTGGTGCGCGACGCGGCGGGTGAGCCGACCGGCGAGCTGCTCGGCTTCGAGCTGATGGGGCTGATCCGCGACCGCATCGCCGCCGGCGGCCTTTCGCGCAAGCTGGATGTGGCGGGGCTGAAGCGCTTCGGCCAGCTGGCGCGGCGCGTGGGGGTGACCACGGCGACCGATCTGGTCAGCGATCTCGCTGATGACACCTTGGAGGTTTACAAGACTGTCACCGCCGACGAGGATTTTCCGCTGCGCATCGCCCCGGCGATGGCGGCGCGGTTTTACAGCATCGAAGAGGGCATCGCCCGGCTGGAGCGGCTGCGCGCGCAGAGCACCGAGCGGCTGTTCATCGGCGCGGTGAAATTGCATGTCGATGGCTCGATCCAGGGCTTCACCGCGCGGCTGCGCTGGCCGGGCTATCATAACGGCGCGCCGAACGGGCTCTGGTATATCGCGCCGAGCGAGCTGGGCGGCATCATCGAGGCCTATCACCGCGCCGGCGCGCTGCTGCACATGCACACCAATGGCGACGAGGCGAGCGAGCTGACGGTGGAGATGCTGGAGCGCGCCATCATCGCGCATCCAAGGCCGGACCATCGCCACACGCTGCAGCATTGCCAGATGCCGGACCAGGCGCTGTACCGGCGCATCGCCAGGCTGGGGCTCTGCTGCAACATCTTCGCCAACCATATCTATTACTGGGGCGAGGCGCATATCGCCGAGACGATGGGGCTGGCGCGGGCGCAACGCATGGATGCCTGCGGCACGGTGCTGCGCAACAACATCCCGCTGGCCATTCATTCCGACGCGCCGATCACCCCGCTGGACCCGCTTTTCACCGCCTGGTGCGCGGTGATGCGCGAAACCTCGTCCGGCCGGGTACTGGGGGCGGATGAGCGCATCAGCGTCGAGCAGGCGCTCTATGCGATCACCATCGGTGCCGCCTACACGCTGAAGCTCGACCATCTGGTCGGCAGCGTCGAGGTCGGCAAGCTGGCGGATTTCGCGGTGCTGGGGAGCGACCCGCTGGCAGCGCCGCCGGCGGCGCTGAAGGATACCAAGGTGCTGGGCACGATGCGCGGGGGCGTGTTCTTCCCGGCATGAGCATCCCGGTGACGATCCTGGGCGGGTTTCTGGGGGCGGGGAAGACTACCGCCCTCAACCATATGCTCCGCCACGCCACCCAGCGCATTGCCGTGCTGGTGAATGATTTCGGCGCGCTGAACATCGATGCGGCGCTGCTGCAAGGGGCGGATAATCTGGTGCCGCTGGCCAATGGCTGCGTCTGCTGCTCGATCGGCCCGGATTTCAGCGCCAGCTTGTCCGAGATTCTGGCTTTGGCGCCGGCGCGCATCGTCGTCGAGGCGAGCGGCGTGTCGGACCCGTGGCGCATCGCCCAGCTGGTGAAGCTAAACCGGCAGGCGCTGCTGGAGGCGGTGATCGTGCTGGCGGATGCGCTGAATGTGACGGCGCAGCACAAGGATCGCTGGCTCAGCGACACGCTGGCCCGGCAGATCGCCCGCGCCGATCTGGTGGCGCTGAATAAATGCGACCTCGCCGATGCGCGAACCCTGGCGTCGGCGCATTCGACGCTGCAGGCGATCCGCCCTGGTGTCAGCGTTCTGGAGATCGCTCATGGTGCGTTGCCGCAGGCGCTGCTGGTGCCGGCGCGCATGGAAAGCGCCAGCGCCTTGATCGCCGATGCGCCCGAGCATGGCGTCAGCAGCTGGAGCTGGCAGAGCCCGGGCCGGTTTGACGAAATGCGGCTGCGCGCCTGCCTCAAGGCGCTGCCGGCCAGCATCTGGCGTGGCAAAGGGCTGCTGCGTCTGGCCGATGGGCGGGTGATGCTGCTGCAGCTGGTTGGCCGGCGCTGGAGCCTGGAGGCCTTCGCGGGCGAGGAATCGGCCCTGGTGCTGCTGGGCACGCCGGAGATGCCGGCAGCTGCGGCGCTCACCGCAGCCTTCACCGCGGCGCTGGCACCATGACAATGCTGCAGCTTGGCCTGATCGGGGTGGCGGTGTTCGCCGGCGCGGTCATCCAGCGCCTGACCGGGCTTGGCTTCGCCATGGTGGCAGCGCCGCTGCTGACGCTGGTGCTGGGGCCGTTTGAGGGCGTGCTGCTGGCGAATATCCTCACCTTCCTGCTCACCTTCGGGATGTTCCTCGTCACCTGGCGCCGGGCGGAGCCAAGGCGGCTGGCGCTGCTGGTGCCCGCCGCCATCCTCGCCGCCCTGGCCGGTGCGCCGCTGGGGCGGCTGATCCCCTCCGCCTGGATGCTGACCATCAGCGGCGCGCTGGTGCTGGGGGCGCTGATTCTGGTGATGACGATGCGCCATGTGAGGCTGTTCCACGGCCGCACCGGGGCGCTGGCGGCCGGGGCGATCAGCGGCTTCATGAACGCCACCTCCGGCGTCGGCGGTGCGGCGATCACGCTCTATGCGATGAATATCTCCTGGGAGCAGGCGAGCTTTTACGCCTCGATGCAGGTTTATCTGGCGGTGCTCAACCTGGCGTCCTTCCTGCCCAAGGGGCTGCCGCATCTCGGCCAGGCGGTGGGGCTGGTGGTGGTGGCAGCGCTGGCGCTGGGCTTTGCCGGCGGGCATTGGCTGGGGCGTCTGGTGTCGCTGGACGGGGCGCGCAGGGGGGCGATATTTCTGGCCCTGGCCGGTGCCGCCGCGACCCTGGCCAAGGGTGTGTATCAGATGGCCGGCTGAGCCGGATCAGGCTGCTCCTGACCTCGGCCCTGACCTCGGCCCTGGCCTTGATCCTGGGCGTGGACGTGGACGCGGCAGCGCTGGGCGGCGGCGCGGATGGTTGGCGCCATTGCCTCGAAGCTGGGGCCGAGCGGGTTGGAGCGGCGCCAGACCATGCCGATCTGCCGCTGCGGCGCCGGGGCGGGGAAATGCTGCACGGCGACCGGCGCCGAGCGTGTTTCCACCGGTACCGCGATCTCCGGAATCAGTGTCACCCCGAGACCAGCCGCCACCATCTGCACCAGCGTGGAGAGCGAGCTGCCATCCAGCGTCTCCTGGCCGGGCCGTGGCGCGCGGGTGCAGAAGGCCAGAGCCTGGTCGCGCAGGCAATGCCCCTCTTCCAGCAGCAGCAGGCGCATCTTGGCCAGCCCCTCCTGGTCCGGCACCGGCGCCGCACGCTGCTCTTCAGGGCGGACCAGCACGAAATCCTCGCTGAATAAGGGCAGCTCGACCAGCGCCGGGGCGGAGACCGGCAGCGCTACGATGGCGACATCCAGCCGCCCGGCCTCCAGCTCCTCCAGAATCCTGGTGGTCACCGTCTCGCGCAGCTGAATGTCGAGCTCCGGGTGGCTCTGGCGCAGATCGCCGATCAGCGCCGGCAGCAGATACGGGGCGAGGGTGGGGATGAGCCCCAGCCGCAAGGTGCCGCGCAACGTGCCCTTGGCGGCGCGGGCCAGGGCCGCCAGCTCATCCACCGCCTCCAGGATCGCCCGCGCCCGCTGCACGAATTGCTCGCCATAGGCGGTGAGCCGGAGCTGGCGCAGCCCGCGCTCGAACAAGGCGATGCCCAGCCCCTCCTCCAGCTCCTTCACCTGCATCGACAAAGCCGGCTGCGAGATGGCGCAGGCCTCCGCGGCGCGGCGGTAATGGCCGTGGCGGGCCAGCGCATCGACATAGCGCATCTGCCGCAGAGTGATATTGTTCATCAGATTATCTTATCAGTTTAATCAGAAAATAAAAGTTTATCTGATTGACTTAGGCTGGTAAGACTTTCCTTGCCAAGTACGGTGCATGTGGCTGCTCCACCAGCATAACCAAAGCTGGCCAGCGGTTTTGATGAGGCTTTCCGCGCGAGCGGGCAAATTCGATTGACATAGGAGGATACCCATGGACGGCAATCAACCGGCAGGGGCGGGCAAGTGCCCCGTCATGCATGGCGGCAACACCGCGACCAGTTCCAATTCCGTGACCGGCTGGTGGCCGGGGGCGCTCAATCTGGACATTCTCAGCCAGCACGACACCAAGACCGACCCGCTGGGGCGCGGTTTTAATTACCGCGAAGAGCTGAAAAAGCTCGATGTCGAGGCGCTGAAGCGCGACATGCATGCGCTGCTGACCGACAGCCAGAGCTGGTGGCCGGCCGATTGGGGCCATTATGGCGGGCTGATGATCCGTCTCGCCTGGCATTCCGCCGGCTCCTACCGCATCGCTGATGGGCGCGGCGGTGGCGGGCATGGCAATATGCGCTTCGCGCCGCTGAATTCCTGGCCCGACAATGTCAGCCTCGACAAGGCGCGCCGGCTGCTTTGGCCGCTGAAGAAGAAATACGGCAACAAGGTCTCCTGGGCCGATCTGATCATTCTGGCCGGCACCATCGCTTATGAATCGATGGGGCTGAAGACCTTCGGCTTCTCTTTCGGCCGCGAGGATATCTGGCATCCGCAGATGGATGTTTACTGGGGCCCGGAGACCGAATGGCTGGCCCCGAGCGATGCGCGCTATGCCGATGTCGGCACGCCGAAAACCATGGAAAACCCGCTGGCCGCGGTGCAGATGGGGCTGATCTATGTGAACCCGGAAGGTGTGAACGGCCAGCCGGACCCCGCCCGCACCGCCTTGCATATTCGCGAGACCTTCGCGCGCATGGCGATGAATGACGAGGAAACGGCGGCGCTGACCGCCGGTGGCCATACTGTCGGCAAATGCCATGGCAATGGCGATGCGGCGCGGCTGGGCCCAGTACCGGAAGCTGCCGACATCACCGCTCAGGGCATGGGCTGGAGCAACCCGGACCAGCACGGCAAGGCCAGCCAGGCGATGAGCAGCGGCATCGAGGGCGCCTGGACCAGCGACCCGACGAAGTTCGACATGGGCTATTTCGAGATGCTGTTCGGCCATGAATGGGAACTGCGCCGCAGCCCGGCGGGCGCCCAGCAATGGGAGCCGGTGAACATCAAGGAAGAGAACAAGCCGCGCGACGCCTCGGACCCGAATATCCGCCGTAACCCGATCATGACCGACGCCGACATGGCGATGAAGGTGGACCCGATCTATCGCGGCATCTGCGAAAAGTTCATGAAGGACCCGGCCTATTTCCAGGACACTTTCGCCCGCGCCTGGTTCAAGCTCACCCATCGCGACATGGGACCGAAGGCCCGTTATTTCGGCCCGGACGTGCCGGCCGAGGAGCTGATCTGGCAGGACCCGGTGCCGGCCGGCCGCAAGGATTACGATGTCGCCGGGCTGAAGGCGACGATCGCGGCCAGCGGCCTGTCCACCAGCGATCTGGTGGTGGTCGCCTGGGACAGTGCCCGCACTTTCCGTGGTTCGGATCTGCGCGGCGGCGCCAACGGGGCGCGCATCCGCCTCGCCCCGCAGAAGGATTGGGAGGGCAATGAACCGGCCCGCTTGGCCAAGACGCTGGGCGTGCTGGCGCCGATCGCCCAGGCGGCGAATGTCAGCCTCGCCGATGTCATCGTGCTGGCCGGCAATGTCGGCGTGGAGCGCGCGGCGAAGGCGGCCGGCGTTGCCATCGAACTGCCCTTCACCCCGGGCCGCGGCGATGCCACCGAGGCGCAGACCGATGCCGACAGCTTCGCGCCGCTGGAGCCGGTGCATGACGGCTTCCGCAACTGGCTGAAGCGCGACTATGCGGCCAAGCCGGAAGAGCTGCTGCTCGACCGCGCTCAGCTGATGAACCTGACCGCGCCGGAGATGACCACCTTGCTGGGCGGCCTGCGCGTCATCGGCGCCAATCATGGCAGCGCCAAGCATGGCGTGTTCACCGCCCGCGAAGGCGCGTTGACGACCGACTTCTTCGTCAACCTGACCGACATGGGCAATATCTGGGTCCCCGCCGGGGCCGGGGTTTACGAGCTGCGTGACCGCGTCAGCAACGCGGTGAAGTTCACCGCCACCCGGGTTGATCTGGTCTTCGGCTCCAACGCCATCCTGCGCGCTTATGCCGAGCTCTACGCCCAGGACGACAACGCCGAAGCCTTCGTGCGCGACTTCGCCGCCGCCTGGACCAAGGTGATGAACGCCGACCGCTTCGACGTCGCCTAGAGCAATATGTGTTTAGGTTGGCGCGGTAGCGTCAAGATAAACACATGAAATTGCTCGCTAAAACAAAATCTAGAACATCAAGCTAAAAGCTTGATGTTCTAGAGCAACATGACCCTGACTGGACTCGGTCAGGGTTATAAAGTTTCTCGCCAAAACACAGAGCTAGAGCGCGCTGACCGTTTACGGTCAGCCTGAACACGCTCTAGTCGGTGAGCGGCTTCATGGGCTTGTGTCAACGCGCGCGCGTTGTTGCAGGCCCATGTCGCCCTTCTTCACGTCGGGTCTGGGCCGGCATGTTGCCGGGCATGATCGACCGTTCAAGGCGCGCTGGAGGCCGGCGCTGAGTCTGCGAAGGGGCCTTGCATGAAAACCACGACAAAATCCGACTGCCGCGCCGCCCTGCGTCGCGCCCGCTTGCCAGATGATGACACGCTGACGCGGCTTTTGATGACGCTGCGCAATAGGGAGGAGACGCATATCACCGCCGCCACGTTGGCGCGCGAGGGCGATGCCACACCGAAGCGGGAGCTGGAACACCATCTGCAGCGTCTCGCCCGCCATAGACTGATCGGCCGCGTGCCCTGCGCGGCGACGGAGCCGGTATATGATACGATCCCCCACCCGCATTCGCATCTGATCTATGAATGCACACCCCGTCAGATCGTTGACCTGCATGTTTCGCGGGAGACGCTGTTGACGCTGCTGCAGGATCTGCTGACCACCCATGGCGCGGCGGTGGACGTGACCATCCGCATCCATGCCGAGGCCAATGACGGCTTGCCGCTCCCTGCCGGCATTTCCACGCTTCCTGATTGAAAACCAATGCGCTAGGCTCCAATTCTCGCGCTGCGCCAGGACCGTCGGTGGCAGCTGGTGGGCGTGAAGGGTGAGTAGGAGCAGGAGCCGGCCTTGTCGCATGCGTTCAAGACCCCAGACGCACAGCCTTTGCCCGAGGGCGAAGGTGATCGACAGGCAATGACGCCGCCCTCGCCGGATGTCTGGGAAATCGCCATTGAGGGCAGCGGCACCGGTGTGTGGGACCGTAATATCGTCACCGGTGACATCTGGTACTCCGCCAGCTGGCACGCCATCCTCGGCTATACGCCCGGGGAACTGAGCAACCAGATCGAAACCGCCTATTTGCGGGTGCATCCTGAGGATCTGGCCTATGTCCAGGCGACGATGCAGGCGCATTTCGAGGCGCGCACCGCTTTCTATGAGGTCGAGCATCGGCTGCGCTGCAAGGATGGCAGCTTCAAATGGGTGCTGAGCCGGGGCCGGGTGATCAGCCGGGACGCGGCCGGGCGCGCCCTGCGCATGGTGGGCACCACGACGGACATCACCGCCCGCAAGCAGGTGGAGATGGAGCTGCAAGTGCTGGCGGATCTGGATGATCTGACCCAGTTGCCCAACCGCCGGCATTTCCGCAGCCGCATGAGCGCCCTGCTGGCCGAGCTGCGCCAGGGCCGGCTGGCGCAGGCCAGTGTGATGATGATCGATATCGACCGCTTCAAGGCGATCAATGACAGCGCCGGCCATGCCGCAGGGGATGCGGTGATCCGGCATTTCGCCGATCTGTTGCGCAAGAACCTGCGTGCCGACGATGTCATCGGCCGCCTCGGCGGCGATGAATTCGCGGTGTTGCTGCCTGAGATGGACGAGCCCGCGGCGGTGATGCTGGCGGCGCGGCTGAAGCAAGCGGTGAGCACCAGCCCTGCCAGCCTGGCGCAGATCGTGCTGCCCTATCAGGTGAGCATCGGCATCGCCGGAATCGACCCCGGGGCGCGCAGCTGCGATGCCGCTTTGGCGCCCGCCGATACCGCCCTCTACCAGGCCAAGGCGCGACGTCGCTGAGCGCCGGGCGGCGGCGCAGTTGCGCCGGATGCGAGCCCCCGGTATCAAACTCGACCGGGCCACCGCCCCCAACGATAAGAGGAGAGCCTGACATGGCAAACCGGCCGCATATTTCCGAGCGCGAAGCCCTGGATTTCCACGAGATCGGCCGCCCCGGCAAGATCGAGATCATCGCCTCCAAGCCGATGGCGACCCAGCGCGACCTGGCGCTGGCCTATTCGCCGGGTGTGGCCGTGCCGGTGAAGGCCATCGCCGCCGAGCCCGACAAGGCCTATGACTACACCGCCAAGGGCAATCTGGTCGCGGTGATCTCCAACGGCACCGCCATTCTCGGCCTCGGCAATCTCGGCGCGCTCGCCTCCAAGCCGGTGATGGAAGGCAAGGCGGTGCTGTTCAAGCGCTTCGCCGATATCGATTCGATCGATCTGGAGCTCGCCACCGAGGATGTGGACCGGATCATCGACGCCGTGGCGCTGATGGAGCCGAGCTTCGGCGGCATCAATCTGGAAGATATCAAGGCGCCGGAATGCTTCGTCATCGAGCAGACTCTGCGCGAGAAGATGAACATCCCGGTGTTTCATGACGACCAGCACGGCACCGCGATCATCTCCGCCGCCGGGCTGATCAATGCCTGCCACCTGACCGGGCGCGACATCAAGGACATCAAGATCGTCGTGAACGGCGCGGGGGCCGCTTCGATTTCCTGCACCGAGCTGGCGAAGGCGCTGGGGGTGAAGCCGAATAATGTCATTCTCTGCGATTCCAAGGGCGTCATCTATAAAGGCCGTACCGAGGGGATGAATCAGTGGAAATCCGCCCATGCGGCGGAGACGGATGCACGCACTTTGGCCGAGGCGATCGAAGGGGCGGACGTGTTTTACGGCCTCTCCGTCGCCGGCGCGCTGACCAAGGAGATGGTGAAGAAGATGGCGAAGCAGCCGATCATCTTCGCCATGGCCAACCCGGACCCGGAGATCACCCCGGAGGATGCGCTGGAAGCCGCCCCGGATGCGATCATCGCCACCGGCCGCTCGGATTATGCCAACCAGGTGAATAACGTGCTGGGCTTCCCCTTCATCTTCCGTGGCGCGCTGGATGTGCGGGCGACCACGATCAATGAGGAGATGAAGATGGCCGCCGCCCGCGCTCTGGCGGATCTGGCCCGTCAGCAGGTGCATGAGGATGTCGCCGCCGCTTATGGCGTCACGCATCATTTCGGCCCGGACTACATCATCCCCACCCCCTTCGACCCGCGTCTGATCGAGACCTTGCCGCCCGCCGTGGCGCAGGCGGCGATGGATAGCGGTGTCGCCCGCAAGCCGATCACCGACATGCAGGCCTATCGCGAAAGCCTGCGCGCCCGGCTCAACCCGACCGATGCGGTGCTGGCCTCGGCCTATGAGAAGGCGCGGGCCAAGCCCAAGCGCGTGGTCTTCGCCGAGGCGGAAGAGGATGTGGTGCTGCGCGCCGCCATCGCCTTCAAGGAGGGCGGTTATGGCACCCCGGTGCTGGTGGGGGTGGATGAGACGCGCGAGATGCTGAGCCAGCTCGGCGTTGCCGATCCGGATAGTTTCGAGCTGCATAATAGCCGCCACTCCAAGCTGGTGCCGCAGATGGTGGACCATCTCTACGCCAAGCTGCAGCGCAAGGGCTTCCTGCGCCGCGACGTGGAGCGGCTGGTGAACCGTGATCGCAATATTTTTGGCGCACTTTTGGTGGCGCTGGGCGAGGCGGATATGATGGTGACCGGCCTGACGCGGCCCTTCCGCCAGTCGATGATCGATGTGATGAAGGTGATCGGCCCGAAGCCCGGCCATACGCCGTTCGGCATCCATCTGATGGTGGGGCGCAACCATACGGTGTTCCTGGCCGACACCACGGTGAATGAGCGCCCGACGGCGAGCCAGCTGGCCGACATTGCCACCCAGACCGCCGAGGTGGCGCGCCGCATGGGGCATGAGCCGCGCGTGGCCTTCATGTCCTACTCGAATTTCGGCAATCCGCAGGGCAAATGGATCGAGCATATCCGCGAGGCGGTGCTGGAGCTGGATCAGCGCCAGGTGGCGTTCGAATATGAGGGCGAGATGACGCCGGAAGTGGCGTTGAACGCGGCCGCGATGAAGAAATACCCGTTCAGCCGCCTCTCCGGCCCGGCCAATGTGCTGGTGATGCCGGGGCTGCAATCGGCGAATATCTCGGCCAAGCTGCTGCGCGAGCTGGGTGGGGAGCGGATCATCGGGCCGTTGCTGATCAATATGGAGCAGCCGGTGCAGATTGCCTCGATGAGTGCGAATGCCAGCGAGCTGATGACGCTGGCCGTGCTCGCGGCCGCGGGGATTACGGGGTAAAAAGTTTTTTGGTGCCGCTTTTTTACAAAAAAGCGGCAAAAACGTCGGGGCGGTGGCAATGCAGGTGTCACCGCCCCAGGCGTTTGTGGGGGCTTTTTGAAAAAAGCCCCCACACCCCCAAAAACTTTTGCGACTTCAGGCCGGGGGCGTTAGCGCTTTCGCGCGCAAGATGTGTTTCTGGATTTTGCCGGTTGAGGTTTTCGGCAATTCATCGAAGCGATAAAGTTTCGGGATTTTGAACCCCGCCAGATGCGCGCGGCAGAATGAAGTCAGCTCCGCCTCGTTCACCTGCGCCCCCTCCTTCAGCGCGATCACCGCCAGCGGCACCTCGCCCCATTTTTCGTCCGGCACCGCCACCACCGCCGCCTCGCGCACCGCCGGATGGCGATACAGCACCTCCTCCACCTCCAGCGAGGAAATATTCTCGCCACCGGAAATGATGATGTCCTTGGCGCGGTCCTTGATCTCGACATAGCCATCAGGATGCAGCACGCCGAGATCTCCGGTGAGGAACCAGCCATTGCGGAACGCCTCGCGCGTGGCCTTCGGGTTTTTCAGATAGCCCTTCATCACCACATTGCCCTTGAAGGCCAGCTCGCCGATGGTTCTTCCATCCGCCGGCACCGTGGCGCCTTGCGGGTCCAGCACGCTCAAATCCTCCTGGGTGATGCCGGGCACGCCCTGGCGGGCGGTGAGCCGGGCGCGGGCGGTAAGGTCCAGTTCCTGCCAGTCCGGCTGCGGCTCGCACAAAGCCGAGGGGCCGTAGACTTCCGTCAGCCCGTAAACATGCCGCACCGAAAACCCCAGCCGCTCGGTGCCTTCGATGATCGCGCTCGGCGGCGCCGCCCCGGCGATGGCGACGATCACCTGCCGCGCCAGCACCCGCTTCACCCCCTCCGGCGCGTTGATCAGCATCCCCAGCACGATCGGCGCGCCGCACATATGGGTGACGTAATGACGCTCGATTTTCTCGAAAATCGCCGCTGGATCGATTTTGCGCAGGCAGACATGCGTGCCCCCCAACGCGGTGACCGCCCAGGTGTAGGTCCAGCCCGAGCAATGGAACATCGGCAACGTCCAGAGATAGGCGGACTCCTGCGTCAGATTGACCATGAAGGCGACGCTGAGCGCCCCCAGATAGGCGCCGCGATGGTGATAGACCACGCCCTTCGGATTGCCGGTGGTCCCGGAGGTATAATTCACCGCAATCGCCTCCCACTCATCCGCTGGCAGACGCCAGGGGGCCGGGGGATGCGGGGCGATCCAGTCCTCATATTCCGGCGCCCCGAGGGTGAGGCCGGGCGGGGCGGCTTCGTCCGCGATTTCCACCAGGATCGGCGGGTTGGCCAGCAGGGCCAGCGCGGCCTGCGCTTTCGGCGCCCATTCCCGGTCCACCAGCAGCAATTTCGCCTCGGCATGCTCCAGGATGAAGGCGATGGCTGGCGCGTCCAGCAGCGTGTTGATCATCGAGAGCACGCAGCCCGCCAGCGGCACGGCATAATGCGCCTCCAGCGCCACCGGCCCGTTCGGTGAGAGCACCGCCACCGCCTCGCCCGGCTTGACGCCCGCCGCCAAGATGGCGCTGGCGAAGCGCCGCGCGCGGTCGGCGAACTGGGTGTAGCTATAGGCGCGGTCGTGATGGGTGACGGCGATCTTGTCCGGGAAAATCCGCACCGCCCGGCGCAGGAAGCTGAGCGGCGAGAGCGGCACGAAATTCGCCGGATCGCGGTCGAGGTCGGTTTCAAAAATGCGGCTCATGCCGGCACCTCCCTGGTCTTGGTGCATGTTTGCGGGCCGGCTTATCGCCGGTCCCGGAATGAAGCATGCGCTGAGCGGGCGCGCAGCTCAATAGCCGGTCTGGCGGTCCACCTCGCCGATCATCGCCTGCCCGGCAAAGTGGCGCTTGAGGTTCTCGATCACCGCCACAGCGCCGCTTTGCGCCTGGGTGTCGCTGGCGATATGCGGGGTGATCCAGATCTGCGGATGCGCCCAGAGCGGGGAGCTGTGCGGCAGGGGCTCCTGCGGCAGCACGTCCAGAATGGCGTGGCTGAGCTGCCCGGCCTCCAGCGCCGCCAGCAGATCGGCCTCCACCAGATGCCCGCCACGCCCGACATGGATCAGGCTGGCGCCGCGTGGCAGGGACGCGAACAGGGACTGGTTGAGGATACCGGTGGTGGCCGGGGTGAGCGGCAGCAGGCAGATCAAGATATCCGTCTGCGACAGGAAGGCAGGCAGCTCATCCGGGCCGGTGTGGGATGTCACGCCAGCCAGGTGTTTCGTCGTACGGCTCCAGACGGAGAGCGGAAAACCGAACGGGCGCAGCGCCTCCAGGCAGGCCTGACCGAGCACACCCGCCCCCATGATGCCGACGCGCCGGGCACCGGGCAGGGGCACATCCAACGGCGACCAGCGCCGCTGCGCCTGCGCGTTGAGATAGGCCGGCATCTGTCTGTGCTGCATCAGCACTGAGCCGACGACATACTCGACCATGCCGCCGGTCAGCGCCGGTTCGATCATTCGCACCAGCTTCACATGCGCGGGCAGGTCCAGCTTGAGCGCCTGATCGGCGCCGGCGCTGGTGGTGAAGACCAGCTCGAGATTAGGGAATTGCTGAAGATTTTCGATCGGCTTGTAGAAGAGCAGATAGCGGATCTCTTCCGGCGCGCCGGATTCCGGCCAGGCGCGAAATTCGAGCGCCGGCAGCGCTGCGGCGAAGGCCGCTTCCCAGATCGCGCGCTGTTCGCTCTCGTGCTTGAATAGAAAACTCATCGATCCGCCGCCAAAATTCAGAGGTACAGGAATCTAGGCGCCGGCGCAGCGACTGTACATCAGGTGGCGCCTCGTCGAAATTTGGTCAGAAACGGCGTGATCTTTCATTTTTCTGTGGATCCTTTCAGCGGTCGCTCGGCGGGTTGATTAAATGCGAAGACCTAGCCTAGCATTGTCGAGCTTTGAACGAGGTTTGCGCCGACCATGCCGGATCTATTGGGCCTGACCGCCCGTGAATTGCTTGCCGCCATCGCTGAAAAACGGGTATCCGCCGTTGAGGTGATGAAGGCCACCTACCAGCGCCTGGCGCTGGTCAATCCCCGCCTCAACGCTGTTGTCAGCCTGTTGCCGGAAGCGGAGGCGCTGGCGCTGGCACGCGCGGCGGATGAAAAACTGGCCGCGGGCGAAAAGCCGGGCGCGCTGCACGGCCTGCCTTTCGCGGTGAAGGATCTGGAAGAGACTGCCGGCATTCGCACCACCTACGGCTCGCCGCTCTATGCGGAAAATATTCCCGAAGCTGACAGCCCGATGGTGGCAAGGCTGCGCCAGGCCGGGGCTTTGATTATCGGCAAGACCAACGTGCCGGAATTCGGCTTCGGCTCGCAAACCTACAACCCTTTATTCGGCGCCACCCGCAATGCCTACAAGCCCGAGATGACGGCCGGCGGCTCCAGCGGCGGGGCGGCGGTGGCGCTGGCGGCACGGATGCTGGCCCTGGCCGATGGCAGCGACCATGGCGGCTCACTGCGCAACCCGGCCGCCTTCAACAATGTGTTTGGCCTGCGCCCCAGCCCGGGGCTGATCCCCGATCCCAGCCCGGATGCCTTCAGCCTGTCTCTGGCGACATTGGGGCCGATGGCGCGCAATGTGCCGGATCTGGCTCTGCTGCTCTCCGTACAGGCCGGGGCAGACCCCGCAATCCCGGTGACCTGGCCGGAAAAGCCATGTGCGTATCATGAGCTTTTGCAAGCCGACCTGACCGGCGCGCGCATCGGCTGGCTTGGTGATCTCGGCGGCGCGCTGCCGATGGAGCCCGGCATTCTGGCGCTGTGCGAGGCCGGCTTGCAGGCGTTGCAGCCGCGCGGGCTGGTGGTGGAAGCGGCGTCCCTTGGCTTCGATGCGGAGCGCATATGGGAGAGCTGGGCGGGGTTGCGGGCCTGGAGCATCGCGCATCGCTTCAACGATGTGATCCGCGATCCTTACCGGCGCGATCTGTTGAAATCCGAAGCGCAATGGGAGGTCGAGCAGGGCTTGCGCCTCTCCGGGTTGGATGTGGCGCGGCATATCGAGACGCGCACACTCTGGATGCAGCAGGCGCTGCACCTTTTCGCGCGCTATGACTATCTGGCGCTGCCGAGCGCGCAGCTTTTCCCCTTCCCGGTGGAAACCCATTGGCCGCGCGCCATCAATGGCGTGGCGATGGACAGCTATCATCGCTGGATGCAGGTGGTGACACCCGTAACATTGGCCGGCCTGCCGGCGCTGAACGTGCCCGTCGGCTTCAACGCGCAGGGCCTGCCGATGGGCATGCAGCTGATCGGCCGCCCGCGCGATGAGCTGGGTGTGCTGCGGCTCGGCCAGGCCTATGACGAAGCCACCGGCTGGAGCGCGCACGCCCCCGGCTGAGCCGTGATGTCGCTGAAGCGTGGCTTTTGAGCCGCGCCTTGTTGGGTTAGTCTCGCCGCAAACAAGATCGAGAGTGAGACCATGGTTGCGATTTTTGGCCATCGCGGGGCGCGTGGGCTGCTGCCGGAAAATGCCTTGTCCGGCTTCGGGCTGGCGAATGCGCTGGAGTTGACCGGCGTGGAGTTTGATGTCGGCGTCACCAAGGATGGCGTGGTGGTGGTGCATCATGACCCAAGGCTGAACCAGGATGTGGCGCGGGACAGGCAGGGCGCTTATGTCGGCGCCGATGCGCCTTTGCTGCGCGATCTGAGCTTCGCGACGTTGCAAGGCTACGATGTCGGCCGGCTGCGGGAAGGCTCAGCCTACGCGGCGCGGTTTGCGGGGCAGATTGCGCGGGACGGCACGCGGATTCCGAGCTTCGATGCTGTGCTGGAGGTTTGCGAGCCGCTGGATTTGCTTGTGGAGATCAAGAGCTTTCCGGATCGTCCGGAGGCGACGCTGCCGCCCGCCGAATTGGTGGCGCATACGCTGGCCGGCTTGCGCGCGGTGGGGGCGGTTGAGCGCAGCGTGCTTTATTGCTTCGATTGGCGGGTGCTGGAGGAAGCCAAGAAACAAGCGCCGGAGCTGCGCCGCTGCTGCCTGACCGAGCCGGGCAGTGTGGCGGCCTCTGATCTATGGTTTGGCGGCACCAGCCTGGCGGCGCATGGCAATAGCGTGCCGCGCGCGGTGGCGAGCACCGGAGCGGTGGTGTGGGCGCCGTTTCATGAGATGCTGGATGAAGCACAGTTGGCGGAGGCGAAGGCGCTGGGGCTGACGGTGATTCCCTGGACGGTGAATGCGCCAGCCGATTTCGAGCGGATGCTGGATCTAGGCGTGGATGGGATCATCACCGATGTTCCAGATCTGGCCTTGGAAATTCTCGATGCGCGCGGCGAGGAGCCAGCGCAGCCCGGGTTCGTGACCGCGCTGCGGCGTTGAAGTTCCAAAAGTTTTTGGGGGTGTGCGGACTTTTTTCAAAAAGTCCCCACAAACGTTTGGGGTGTTGGCAACGGCGTTGCCAACACCCCAAACGTTTTCGCCGCTTTTTTGCAAAAAAGCGGCACCAAAAAACTCTTGTTTTTAAGCAATTTCCAGGCGCTTGCCGGTCTGCGCGTCAAACAGATGCAGATGCGCCGCCGGCAGGCTGATGGTCAACGCCGTCGCCTGCGGGGCAGGGTAGGGGACGCGGATGCGGAAGGCCTCGCCATCCGGCAGCGTGCCGTGCAGCAGCGCCTCGGAGCCCAGCGGCTCCTCCAGCGCCACGGCAAAGCCCAGCGGCCCGGTGCCGGGCTCGATGACCACGTGCTGCGGGCGGATGCCCAGCATCACCGCCATGCCCTCTGGGCCCCATGACGCCTCGCCCGGCAGCGCCACCTCCGGCCCGGCCGCCAGCTTCGCGCCATGGCCGCCGGCGCACAGTACCGCCTTGCAGAAATTCATCGACGGATCGCCGATGAAGCCGGCGACGAACTGGTCCGCCGGGCGCGCGAACACTTCCAAAGGTGTGGCGATCTGTGCGGCCACGCCCTGCTCCATCACCGCCAGCCGGTCCGCCAGCGTCATCGCCTCCACCTGGTCGTGGGTGACATAGAGGCTGGTGACGTTGAGGCGCTTCTGCAGCTTGCGGATATCGGCGCGCACCTGCACGCGCAGCTTCGCATCCAGGTTGGAGAGCGGCTCATCGAACAGAAACAGCTTCGGTTCGCGCACGATGGCGCGGCCCATGGCGACGCGCTGGCGCTGACCGCCGGAGAGCTGTCCCGGCTTGCGGCCGAGCAGAGCGGAAAGCGAGAGCGTGTCCGCCGCCTCTTCCACCCGCTTGGCGATCTCCGCCTTGGGCATCCCTTTCAGCTTCAGCCCGTAGGCCATGTTCTCGAACACGCTCATATGCGGATAGAGGGCGTAATTCTGGAACACCATCGCCACGTCGCGCTTGGAGGGGTCGACATGGGTGATGTCCTTGCCGTCCAGCAGGATGCGCCCGGCGGTCGGGCTCTCCAGCCCCGCGACCAGGCGCAACAGCGTGGATTTGCCGCAGCCCGAGCCGCCGACGATCACCAGCATCTCGCCATCGTCCAGCTTCACATCCAGCCCGTGCAGCACCTTGGTGTTGCCGAAGCTTTTGGCCAGGCCTTGCAGTTCGAGTGTGGCCATTATTTATCCGCCTCCGTCAGCCCGGCCACGAACCAGCGCTGCATTGCCAGTACCACCAGGATGGGCGGCAGCAGGGCAAGGATCGTGGTGGCCATTACAAGATTCCAGGGAATGAGCTGGTCGCCGGTGATCATCTGAACGATGCCGATGACGATGGTATTCAGCCCGCCTTTGGTCGTCACCAGCAGCGGCCAGAGATACTGGTTCCAGCCATAAACAAATTCGATCACGAACAAAGCCGCGATATTGGCGCGCGAGACCGGCAGCAGCACGTCCCAGAAAAACCGCATCGGCCCGGCGCCATCCAGCTTGGCGGCCTCCACCAGCTCGTCCGGCACGGCGATGAAGATCTGCCGGAACAGCAAGGTCGCCGTCGCCGAGGCGATCAGCGGCAGGGTCAGGCCGGGGAAGGTGTCGATGAGATGCAGGTCGGACATCACCGCGTAGGTGGGAACGATGCGCACCACGATCGGCAGCATCAGCGTGATGAAGATCAGCCAGAACGCCACCATGCGCAGCGGAAAGCGGAAGAACGCGATGGCGAAGGCGGAGAGGGCCGAGATCACGATCTTGCCGATGGCGATGGCGAGCGCCATGAAAAAACTGACCAGCAGCATGTGCCAGACCGGCGCGTTGGCGTTGCTGAAGCTGAGCGCCTGCACGAACACGCCGAGCTTCCTGAATTCCGGCACCAGTGATATCGCCCCGCGATTGATCGCCGCGGCGGATTGCGTGGCCCCGGCAAAGGCCACCCAGATTGGGAACATGAACAACAATACGCCCAGCAGCAAAACTGCATGGGCGAGAAAATCCGGACGTTTTTTCATGTGGCGCGGCCTCTGGTCAGGCGCATCTGCAAGGCGGTCAGCGCGATGATGCCCGCCATCAGCAACACCGATTGCGCGGCCGAGCCGCCGAGATCGAGATTGATCACGCCATCGCGATAGACCTTCACCACCAGCATGTCGGTGGAGGTGCCGGGGCCACCGCCGGTGAGGGCGAAGATCACGTCGAACGTGTCGAACGCCGCATAGACGATGTTGGTGACGCTGAGGAACAAAGTGGTTGGCATCAGCATCGGCCAGATCATGGTGCGGAAGCGATGCAGCCCGCGGGCGCCGTCCAGCGTCGCGGCCTCCAGCATCGAGCGCGGCACGGATTGCAGGGCGGCCAGATAGAAGATGAAATTATAGCTCACCTGCTTCCAGGCGGCGATGAGGATGACCAGGGCAAGCGCCTGGCTGCCATTGGCGGTATAGTTGAAATTCACCCCGAAGCGGGCGAGCAGATTGGTGATCATGCCGATTTGCGGCTGAAACAGAAAGACGAAGATCACCGAGCTCAGCGCCGGCGCGATCGCGTAGGGCCAGATCAGCGCGGTGCGGTAGAGAAAGCGGCCCTTGATGGCGCGGTTGGCGAAGCTGGCGAAGAGCAGTCCCGCGGCCATGGCCAGAATGGTGACGGCGACACAGAAAAACGCCGTGCGCAGAATCGCGGCGTGATAATCCGGGTCGGTGAGCAGGGCGAGGAAATTCGAGGCCCCGACAAACATCGTGCTGAGCCCGAAGGCGTCCGTCGCCTGCGTGCTCTCCACCAGCGCCTGGCCCGCGGGCCAGAAGAAGAACACGAAGGTGATCAGCAATTGCGGGGCGACAAGCGCGGCTGGCAGAAGCCAGCCGCGAAAGAGAGTCTTCCGCTCCACGCTCAGGCTTTGAGCGTCTGCGCGAAACGGTTGATCACGGCCTGGCCACGGCTTTGCGCGGTTTCCATGGCGGTGGCCGCCGGGGTGCCGTTCTGGATCGCCTTTTCCCATTCCTCTTCGATGATCACGCGGACCTCCGGCATGCCGCCGAGGCGGATGCCGCGCGAGAGCGGGGTGGGCTGGGTGCGGGTGAGCTGTTTCACGGCCACGTCGCTGCCCGGGTTCTTGGCATAGAAGCCCTGGCTTTCGATCATCTGGTTGCCGGCGACGGTGACCGGCACATAGCCGGTTTTTTCGGCCCAGGCGCTGTCATTCTCGGGCTGCGAGATGAATTTGAAGAAGCTGGCCGCCGCCTTGTATTCTGCCGGGGTGCGGCCCGGCGCGGTCATCGCCCAGAAGGCCGCGCCGCCGATGATGGAGTTGATCGGGCTCTTGATGATGTCCTGGTGGTAGGGCAGGGGGGCGGCGGCGAACTTGAACGCGGCGCTCGTCACCAGCTGGCCATAGATCGAGGAGCTGTCGAAGGTGATCGCGGCCTTGCCAGCGTAGAAGATCGGGCTCGGCTTGCCGTCGCGGCCCTGATAGGAGAACAGCCCTTCCTTTTGCATGGAGAGGAACATGTCCAGCTGCTTGACGAACGGCGCGCTGCCGATCTTCAGCTGCGGCTTCGGCCCGCCGAAGCCGTCATTCAATGTCGCATATTCGACATTATGGATGGCGGCGAACTGCTCGAACTGGCTCCAGGTCGGCCAGGAGGTCATCACCGGGATGTCGGCGGCGTTCTTCGCCTTGATCACGCGCGCGGCCTTGATCACGTCGTCCCAGGTGGCGAGCGGCGCCTCGGGGTCCAGCCCGGCCTTGGCGAAGGCGTCCTTGTTGATCCACATCACGGCGGTGGAGGAGTTGAACGGGGCGGCGCCCATTTTGCCGTTATTGAGGCTGTAATAGCCGCGCACCGCCGGGATATAGGTGGCCGGGTCGATCGCGACACCGGTCATCTCGGAGAGCTTGTACACATCGACCACGGCGCGGCCGGCCGCCATCATGTCGGCGGTGCCGACATCGAACACCTGCGCGATGCTCGGCGCCTTGCCGCCGCGCCAGGCGGCGATGGAGGCGGTGAGCAGGTCAGCATAGGTGCCCTTATAGGTGGCCTGGACCTGATAATCGCTCTGGCTGGCGTTGAATTTGTCGACGCTGGCCTGGAGGGTATCGCCCAGCGCGCCGCCCATGGCGTGCCACAGCGCGATGCTGGTGGGGGCGCTGGCGGCGTTGGCGGCAGAGGCGAGCATGGCGCCCGCGGGCGCGGCGGCGAGGAGTGTACGGCGTTTCATCGATCCAACCCTTCTGGTTAAACGGGGTCTGCTGTTAGTTGAACCGGCGGCCGGGTCAATAACAGTTCTGTGACAAATCGATGACGTAAAAAAGCCAGTCTGGCAACCGGAAAGCCGGGCCCGTCGGCGTGAACCCGGCAGGGCCGCGCGGATGATGCTTGATCTGCCGTCCCGCCTCGGCGCCGAGGCGGGGGACAGGGCGGCTCAACCATTCAGCCGTTTCAACGTCTGGTTCAGCAGCGACGCGTCGGTGCGGCGCCGTCATCATGAAAGGGCGGCATTCGCCGCCCCTTTAAGCTTTCAGCTTGGCCGCCTCCGCCGCCAGCTTGGTGATGGCGGCCCAATCCTTCGCCGCGACCAGCTCCTTTTTCACCATCCAGGAGCCGCCGACGCAGAGCACGTTGGGCAGCTTCAGATAAAGCGGGGCGATCTCAGGGGTGATGCCGCCAGTCGGGCAGAATTGTAGCTGCGGCAGCGGCGAGGCGATGGAGGAGAGGAATGGCGCCCCGCCCGCCGCCTCGGCCGGAAAGAATTTCGCGAACCGATAGCCGCGCTCGATCAGCACCATCGCCTCCGAGGCGCTGGCGATGCCGGGCAGCGGGGCGAGGTCCGCATCCTCCGCCGCATCCAGAAGTTTGCGCGTCGCCCCAGGCGAGACCGCGAATTGCGCCCCGGCCTTCGCCGCCTGCTTGTAATGCTTGGCGGTGAGCACGGTGCCGACCCCGGCCACCGCCCCCTCAACCTCATTCGCCACGGCGCGGATCGCCTCCAACGCTACAGGCGTGCGCAGCGTGATCTCGATCGCCTTCAGCCCGCCTTGCACCAGCGCGCGGGCCAGCGGCACCGCATCCGCCACATCATCGATGATCACCACCGGGATCACCGGGGCGAGCATCATGATGGTTTCCAAACCCTCCTGGATCATGCGTGCGACTCCTCGTAGGCGAAAATGCTAGCGCCAAGATCGGCGCGGCTGACCAGATGGCGGAAGGGCGCGAACAGCTCCCGCCCGGTGCCGTGATGGCTGGCATCGAGATCCGCCAGCGCCTCTGCGCGCGCCTCCCATTCAGCCGCATCCACCAGCGCGCTCAACGTGCCGGCCTTGGCATCGACGCGGACGATGTCGCCATCCTTCAGCTTCGCCAGCGGCCCCCCGGCCAGCGCCTCCGGTGTGGCGTGGATGGCGGAGAGCACCTTGCCCGAGGCGCCGGACATGCGGCCATCGGTGACCAGCGCCACCTTAAAGCCCTTATCCTGCAAAACCCCAAGTGGGGGCATCAGCTTG
>NZ_JHYG01000020.1 GCF_000687875.1 Acidocella facilis ATCC 35904
GCAACAAGACGGATACCTGGGATGGCGTCAGGTCTCCCATATTTCCCTGTTCGCGCAGCCGGCGTTTCAGCTTGCTGAGCAGGGCACGAAGATCCTGCGCCAAGGCCGGGGCGCGGGTGGATTGATTGTCCTTCTGTTCAGCAGTCATGCCAGCTAGTTGGCTTATAATAAGTTAAACTGTCAAGTTAATCTGATTAGATGCACTGTTTAATGCTCCCACTCCAGCCGCCCAAGTGATTCGAGCTCACTGAGGCAATTACCGCAGTCGGGATGTGGCTACGGTAATTCTGAAGGGCTAAATTGGGCGCCAGTACGCCGGAAGTGGCCGTCAGAGACGGAATGACGGTATTTGAGCATTTCTGCCGACCACGACCGTGCTCGGGGCAAGCGAACAAACGGATCATGTACCGCCGCGCCCAGCGGCTCAAAATGCCGCAGATTGCGGGTCAGGATGGTTAGCCCGTGGTGCTGGGCCGTGGCGGCGATGATGATGTCGGCGAAGCCGGGGGCCATGGACTACGCGCTATTTTGAGACGGCCGGCAGCGCACCGGCGGAAACCTGCAGTTCGGTGCCCTTTGCACCCGTTTCCGACATTTAGCCGCGCGACGGCAGTTTCCAGAAGCCGCCCATCGTTTAGATGCGATCCGATCAACACCACGGGCGAAGGAACGGTGAGGGATGATAGAAACCGAATGATCTCTATCAGACAAGTGGCTCTTTTGGTATGGCATGGGAATGCTGAATCTTTCCTGTCTTTGCGGCCAAGTCCACATCAAAATCCCCAAGCGACCGGACTTCATCAATGAGTGCAACTGCACGCTTTGCGGCAAATCGGGCGCTCGCTGGGCCTATTTCCATCCTTCGGAAATCGGCATTGAGGGAACCACAAAGGGATATAGCCGGGAAGACAAGGAAGACCCGGCCGCGGAAATCCAATTTTGTGCAAATTGTGGTTCAACGACGCATTTTGTGTTGACTGCAAGCGCCGTATCGAAGTTCGGAAACATCCAGATGGGTGTCAATATGCGCTTGGCGGACGAGAGGGATCTCGCCGGAATAGAATTGCGCTATCCTGATGGACTAGCCTGGTCGGGCAAGGGCGGCTTTGACTATGTGCAGAAAGCTCGCATCATCGGCCGACGAGCGGCTCCCATATGACAGGTTATGCTTCTGGTGAGTTATTGAACCGGTGCTGAAGGCACGGCGGGGGATATCGGGTCGGTCCAGACCGGCATGAAGCAGTAATGCCGTCCATCGGCGTCTTGCTGCATGGATTTGCGGCAGGCGGCCATGGCGGTGGCGCCGTCATTATCCTGCATCAGCTGCCCCCAGGCGATGGCCTCGGCCGGACTGGCTTTCATGGCGGCGGGGATGATGTGTGCGGCGATTTCGGCCTGGAACCGGCCGTCATTCAGCCCGGCGGCATAGGTGAACAGGCTGGGCACTAGGATGGCGAGTGCCAATGCCAGACCCAGGGCCACGATGCTGCGGATGCGCAGGGTGGTGATTTTTAGCCGCATGGTGCGGTCAGCGGCATTGGCTAGTTGCGGGGCGAGTTTGTTGACGATGTCCATGCCCGAGGCGTGCACCCGATCAATGGCTTCATTCGCGATGGCGCCGGTTTGGGTTTTCAGCGTGTTGGCGATATTGATCTGGGTGGCCTCGCTGGCCTGGTAGAGGTCACTCAGCGCGCCGACGCACACGGCCAGAGCCTGCAACTGTTCCGCCAGAGGGTCGCTTTTCAGGGCGGCGGCAGCGGCGGCGCGGCGCAGGACCATCTGGGCGTCTGCGATCTGCCCGTGCAGGGCCTCACGGCGGGAGGTGGGGCTTATGGGATCCATGATCTGACCCCGGCGAAGCGGCGGTCCATGGCGTCCAGCCAGACGCGCACCCGGGCGGCGTCGAATAGTCCGAGCGGCGGATTGATGGTGCCATCGCGCGCGGCGGAGAAACTGCATTGTCGGCTTTCCACGGCCTCGGCCGCGTGGAGCCTGGGCATCCACAGCTTCACGCAGGCTTCCGTGAGATCGCCGTATGCGGATGAGGCTGTAAGGCGGTTGAAAGCACGCTCACGGGTCGAGCCCGGTTCAATGCCATATTCGTTGAGCACCAGGGCTTGCGCCGTCGGCGTGAAGCCGCGGGCGGCCAAAGTGAGGGCAGGGAGGAGATCCTCGGGCTGCGGGCCGGTGAGGTGGAACATTACCGGCGCCATGCCAGCGGCCTCGATATGCGCGGCCAGGCCCGGCATTTCGGCGGCGAGGGAGCGCAGGGTGGTGTCGCCGCCGCCCAGGTCGATGAGGGCGGATTGACGTTCGGTGATGCAATACTCGATCAACCCCTGTAGCCAGGTGGCGACCCCGGCGGGGTTGTCGGTATCCGGCCGGGCGACATCGGCGAAATAGGCTGAGAAGGTGGCGTTGCTGGGGTCGACATCGGCGAGGATGGGCGCGCCGCCATTGCGGATAGAGGTTTCGGTCAGCCAGCGGAGCAGCGTGGTCTTGCCGGTCTTGCCCCGCCCGGCGGCGAAGATGATTTTGGCCCTGCCGGTAAGGTCGATGCCTTGCTCGATCGCGGGCTCAGGTTCTCGGGGTGGCGCCAGGCTGATGATGTCGGCGCGCGGGCCGGTGAATTTCACCGTGCTGGGACTATAGGGGGTAGCGCCGGATGGCTTGGTTGGGGTGGTGGGCGTTTGCGGTTTGTCTTCGGGCATCAGCTTGGCTCCTTGGGTTCAGATGGGCCGAATTTCTGGCGGTAGTTGCCGGTGATTTCCGCCGGGGTGGATTCACTTGGCGCGGGTGATGATTCCGGGATGCGGAATGAGGCGGGCTTGAAGCGGGGCGCCGCGGCAACCGCTGGCGGCGGTGGCATGCTGGGCGCAGATGGCGGATTTGGCGGCAGGTCTGTTTGAGCACCCGCACCGGGCGGTAGGGTAGTTTCGGCCGTTGGCTGTGCTTCGGGTTTTGGCGGCCGTTGTCGATAGCCTTTGAGAGGCAACAGCGCTCGTGACAGCTCGCTGCGTAGCCTCTTGTCGGTCCAAGGTGTGCCGGTTCGATAGGTGATGCCGAGCTTGGTCAGCGCTGCGCCAACCGCGGCCCAGGACCAATCGCCATGCACGAGCGAGCGCAGCAGCTCATGGTGCTGTCGCAGCCACGGGCGCATAATATCGCCTTGCCGCCAGAGCGGGCGGAAGATTTCAGCCAGGGTTTCGATGTCGGCATCGGTTGGTCTGCGCTTGAGCGACATGAACAGTCTTTCAAAAATAGCGGCGAGGAGTTTCACTATTTTTGGCGCTGCGGGCAATCTTCCGAATCGGAAGTAGGAGACGGTAGATTGCTCAATCGCTGGTGCAATCAATAGCTCGTTGGCTAGCTCAATCGCTATCGCAATGGCTATCTCATTGGCCTGCGCAATGGCTGGCGCAAAGGCTATCTCTAATCTCGTTGGTCTGGTGTGGTATCGGGTTACGTTTCTACGACAGACCAAGGAATGCTAGCGTATACGGCAGCGTTTGTAAGCACAGTGAGACAGAATATATAGTTTGATTGCATCAAACGCTAAAGCCATTACAATCTGATTGATGGAATGTGAATTTTCCAGCCTATAGTGGCAGAAGTATAATTAAGAGCCTTTTGGAGGGGAAAAATGTCCGAGACCGCAGAGATCTAGGCTGCTTCTTGCAACGTTTTTCTGCCTAATTGCGTTCAGCGAAAGCGTGCTTCTGGGATTATGATAACAAGTGATGGCGCGAAGCGCCCAATGGGGGAACTATGTCCAATATATCAGAGCAGGCTGCTTATAGGCAGCCAGAAAATCTTCAAGGAATCTTGCTCGTCTCATTAGGACTGCTTTCGACCATGGCAGTGGTGCTGCTGGCGCCAGCCGTGCCCGCGATGATGGAGGCTTTTGCCGGGGTACACGGTGCTCAGCAGCTTGTGGTGTTTTCCTTGACGTGTCCAGCTTTGTGCGTTGCCTTGCTATCACCATTCGCGGGTATGATTATCGATAGGATCGGCCGGCGTAAGTTGCTGATTGGTAGCCTGATCGCTTATCCTGTATTTGGCACTGCTCCGCTTTATCTTTCGAACCTCACGGATATTATCATCAGCCGTCTTGGGGTTGGTGTCGCCGAGACTGTTTTGATGTCCGCGTCTATCACCATGCTGGGCGATTTCTTCACTGATCTTGAGCGCGAGAAATTCCTGGCAATGAATACAGGCATTGCCTCGCTTTCCGCTACAGCTTTTTTTGCAATTGGCGGGGCGCTAGCTAGTCATAACTGGCGTATGCCCTATGCGGTTTATGCCCTGGCGGTGGTATTTTTGTTGGCTGTTTTGGCCTTCACTTGGGAGCCGGAGCGACATCATTCTCGCCGGGAGTTGGATGAGGCGGTCATGGCTGCCGGGCCGTTCCCGTTCTTTCGTCTGCTGGCAATCTGCGTGGTGACGATTGCTGGGGGAATTGTCTTTATGCTGCCGCAGATTGAAATCGGCGTGATTTCCGCGGCGCACGGTTTTAAGTCGCCAGCGACGGCGGGTATGATCGGTGCTATTGGGTCCGTGGCGATGCCTGTGGGGGCGTTCACGTTCAACCAGCTGCGTAAACGCAACGTAAAAGTGCAGTCGCTTGTTGTGCTAGCTTTTGTTCTAGGCGGTGCCGGGTTGATTACTATGGCGGCGATGTCAACTTTGCCATTGCTCACGCTGGGCATGATTATTCATGAGTTTGGCTGCGGTTTCATGCTGACCGGGTTGATGACCTGGGTACTTGGTCTGCTGACCTATGAGTATCGTGGTAAGGGAACAGGTGCGTATTTTTCGTCCTTTTTCATCGCTCAACCGATTTCGGGTTTCCTTTTTGGGGTTGTTCAGCGGGCCTTGGGAGGGAGTCCTCTGACCGCTTTCTATGCGTTCGGTGGTTCTGCAATCCTTGTGGCGGTGTTGCTGGCGATTATTCAGGGCATGGTATCAGCGGATCGCAGCAAGGCGGTCAACACGATCTAACAATCAATTAAAATTAAAATGGCGGCCGTGCCCGTGTTGGGCAGGAATCAGTGTGCCTACACGGCGGTACCATGACAAGGAAATAAACAAGATGAAAAGACTGATTCTCGCGACAACCTATTTCGTTGGCATTGCGGGTTTGGCCTCGGCACAAACCTCCAGTGGCCCCTTGAGTGGCATTAGTAAAACACTGAATAACGTTGGATTTTATCCGAATGCTACTTTTGTTCAGCTTGGTATCGCGTCGCCCGATCAAGGACAAGAAACCGGCGCCAGTGAGTTTGTCTCCATTTTGGATATGGGTGCGGATCTCGATCTTGGTAAGATGATTGGCTTAAAAGGAACATCCGTACATTTTCAAGAGATGGTGATTCCGAAGATTACCAATCTGAATTATGGTAATCAGGTCGGTGATGTGATTGGTGGCAATCCGGGGCCATATATACCCTGGGCGGCGCATCTTCAGCGCTTCACGTTGGAGCAAAAATTCCTAAACGACAAAGCTTTTATTGAAGGCGGCCGCAGCAATGCGGGTGATTATTTCGCGCTGGCGACATGCGACCAGCAATTTGCCTGCATTTCCTCTACCACGATGATTCAGAAAAATGCCGGGTTTGCACCACCACCTTATGCGAACTGGAGCGCGCGAGCCGGATATAATTTTACCCCTGCATTGCGCGTACAAGGAGGGTTTTGGAAATATGACCCGGCCTTCCCGTTTTCAAATGGCTGGGAATCTTATCACTACGGAGTACCATCAGGGAATGTCTATCTTGCTGACATAAGCTATCGCACGGATCCTCATAAAGCCCTTTATCCGAGCGCTTATGAAGCAATGTTTTATCGCAATACACTAAGCCAGTCGGACCCCTTGACGGGACAGGTGACCAATGGAAATTCTGGCATATTCTTGAGCGCAAAGCAGACTTTTTGGCGTAAGAACCAGAATCCCCTGTCAACATCGCTTTCTGCATTTGTGGCGGATGTCACAGAGTTCAACGGCAAAACGGGCGATGGTTTGCGGGATAATCTCGATGCAGGCTTGACGGTACAGGGAATGTTTCCCAGCCGACCATTCGATAGCTACGGGTTGAAATTCACCTGGGTCCGGCTGACATCCGACGAGCAGGCTTACCTGCAGAAAGCTCAACTTTCATCAACAGGTAGCCCTTATACGGTTGGGCCTAATGAATATGGTTTTGGCACGGATGCTACGTTTGTGCTGACGCCGAGCCTCATTTTTCAGCCTTACGCAACTTATATCCTGAATTCGAACGCCTGGGCATCTCCCACCTCCACGCATCGGCCGCATGACGGATTCAATGTGGGCTTCACGTTTGTGGCGTTGATTGGTCAAATGGCTGGCTTGGGGCATTATAACTATCCATGAGCCAAGTAAGACAGCATAAACCCCTTGAGCGTGGAACCAGGTTGGCGGGCAAGCGTGTGATCGTAACAGGGCTCGGCGGAGGTATCGGCCGGGCATGCGCGCTACTTTTCGTGATGCAGGGGGCAGAGGTGGTGGGGTGTGACATTTCTACCGAAGCGGCCGAAGCGCTTCTGGATGAGGCCAGAAGCCAGAATCTCACTTTGCATTGTATGTATCCACTTGATCTTGTTGCGCCGGGCGGAGCGGAGGCCCTAGTGGCTTTTACCCGCGCGCAGATGGGCGGGGTGGATGTTGTTGTAAACGCGGCAGCTTTCGCGGCCTTCGCATGGTTGCAGGAGATGGACTATGAAGCGCAATGGAAATTCACCCTTCGCGGTGAATTGGATATTGTGTTTCTTTTATGCAAGGCGGCGTGGCCGGCGTTGGTTGCTGCGGGCGGAGGGGCGGTGATCAACTTTGCTTCCGCCAATGCCATGATGGCCCTGCCGGGATCGCCAGCCTTGGCCCATTGCGCGGGTAAGGCGGGAGTACTTGGTATGACAAGACAACTCGCCATGGAAGGTGCGCCGCATAACATACGGGTTAATGCGATCTCACCGGCGTTGATCGAAACGCCCGCCACGCGCGCTCATATGACGCAGGATCCTGGCTTTAAAGATCAGGCCATGGCCAAGGCGATGGTGAGGCGAATTGGACAGCCGGAGGATATCGCCTGGGCCGCAGTTTATTTGGCAAGCGAAGAGGCTAGCTGGGTCACCGCTGCCAATCTGCCGGTCGATGGCGGTTCCACGGCTTGGTAATCAGACAGGCTGAATGGTCTTAAGTTGCTCACGCAACCAGCGATGCCCCGCATCGCTGTTATTGAAGTGATTCCATTGCATCACGAGGCATAAGCCCGGTGTTTCGAATTCAGGCGTGAGCAGTCGCAAGGGCAACAGGCGCGCGTAAATTTGCGCCAGCCGGCGATGCATGGTGGCGATGTATTCTGTACCCAGGATCATCATAGGTTGAGCATTGAAGGTTGAGCTTGTAGCGACGATTTGGCGCTTGATACCATGAGCGGATAGAAACCATTCCTCAAAGGAGGGGATACGCTGCTCTCCCATGCGGACCGAGATGTGCTTGGCCGCGATATAGTCGTTAAAGCTGATCCGGGGGCCGGTGTGACGGCTTTTTTCCCAGGCCACGCAAACATAGTCTTCCTCAAATAAGGTTTCAGCCGGATAGTTCGGGCTGGCATTGCGCTCAGGATAGATGGCGATATCCACCTCGCCGCGTTCAAGTTTGGCAAGGTTGTTATTTCCAAGCTCGATGATATCCAGCGAAATGCCTGGTGCCACGCGCGATAGGCGTTGCAGCAGCGGGGCCAGGAACACGGTTGCCGAATAATCCGAGGCATTAAACACGAAATGACGCTGCGCGGTTGCAGGCTCAAAGGCGGCCTTGCTGGTCAACGTGGATTGTGAACGCAGGAGAATATCGCGCACAGGTTCGCGCAGGGATTCTGCAAGCGGAGTGAGTTCCATGCGGCGTCCGATCTGGACAAGAAGATCGTCCTTAAAGTGCTCGCGCAGCCGGCCGAGGGCGCTGGATGTGGCGGAAGCGCCGATGCATAGGCGTTCGCTGGCCTTGGTAACGCTCTTCAAGTCTAGAAGAGCATCCAGGACAACGAACAAATTCATATCAAAATGACCAAGCCGCATACCGTATTTTGCCTCAGCTGTTGATTTCGTCAATTCTTTGGTTTGAAATATTCTGATTTTCAGCAAGATCTGCCTAAGGCTTAATATCCCCAGTCACGAATGACAAAATGACATGGGGTGTGAAAAATGACCAGGATATTAGCGACATGAGCGTTGCTGGGGCATGGCGCGCGCAACATTTCGGCGTTTCGGTGCCGGATTTGGATGCCGCGCTTGACTGGTATGGCCGAATGCTCGGCTTCACGCTTGAAAGAAGGCACTACATGGCCGCCATTCCGGCCGAAATCGCCTTCATGCAGTGTGGGGATTTCAGGATCGAGCTCTTTGAGGTGCCAGGTGCGGCGCCGCTGCCAGCCGACCGGCGGGAGCCGAATTTAGATTTGAAGACGCATGGCAATAAGCATCTTTGCTTGGAGGTGGAAGATGTTCCCGCGACCGTCGTGAGGCTGAAGGCGGCGGGGGCGGATATCGCCTTTGAAGTGACGGTGAATGGCCAGCCTGTTGCGTTTGTGCGCGATTGTGCGGGCAATCTCATAGAATTCTTGCAACCTTTTGCGCCTGCGTCGGCGTATCCTGAAAATGGGAGTGAGACGTGATTCAGCAATTGAAGACGGGTGTCCGCAAAGCGCAGCGCGCGGCTGACAATGCGCAGATACGCGCCACGGTGGAAGCGATCATCGCTGATATCGAAGCGCGCGGCGACGAGGCTGTGCGCGAATACGCGGCGAAGTTCGATAAATTCGAACCCGAGAGCTTCCGCCTGACGCAGGACGAGATCGACGCCTGCATAGCGAGCCTTTCCAGGCAGGCTTTGGAGGACATCAAGTTCGCGCAGGCGCAGATTCGCCGCTTCGCGCAGATTCAGAAAGCTACGCTGCGCGACGTCGAGATCGAGACGCTGCCAGGCGTCGTGCTGGGGCACCGCAACATCCCGGTGAACTCGGTGGGGTGTTACATTCCCGGTGGCAAATACCCGCTTATTGCCTCGGCGCACATGAGCGTTCTGACCGCCAAGGTGGCGGGGGTGAAGCGTATCGTCGCCTGCGCGCCGCCGCAGAACGGCAAGCCGAGTGCCGAGATTGTCGCGGCGATGCATCTGGCTGGCGCGGATGAGATTTATTGCCTTGGCGGTGTACAGGCCGTGGCGGCCATGGCGATCGGCACCGACAGCATCGCGGCGGTGGATATGATCGTCGGTCCTGGAAACGCGTTTGTCGCGGAGGCGAAGCGTCAACTTTTCGGGCGCGTGGGCATCGATCTGCTGGCCGGCCCCACCGAGACGATGGTGATCTGCGACGACACGGTGGATGCCGAGCTTGTGGCTGTGGATCTGATGGGGCAAGCCGAGCATGGCCCTACCTCACCCGCCTATTGCATAACCACCAGCAAGAAAATCGCGGCTGAGCTGCCCGCAGCGATCGAGACCGTTCTTGCCCGGCTGGAAAGTGCGCCGACCGCCCGCACGGCCTGGGAGGATTATGGTGAGATCATTCTGTGCGACACGGACGAGGAGGCGCTGGTCGAGGTTGAGCGGCTGTGTTCCGAGCATGTGCAGG
The DNA here is from genome assembly GCF_000687875.1 of Acidocella facilis ATCC 35904. Classification (GTDB taxonomy): domain Bacteria; phylum Pseudomonadota; class Alphaproteobacteria; order Acetobacterales; family Acetobacteraceae; genus Acidocella; species Acidocella facilis. The sequence continues at coordinate 9,651 of NZ_JHYG01000020.1, forward strand.
TGATGACGAAGGACCCGGACTGGTATCTGGCGCGCATGACCCGCTATGGCGCGCTGTTCCTTGGCCAGCGCACCAACGTCGCCTATGGCGACAAGGTGATCGGCACAAACCATACGCTGCCGACGCAAGGCGCCGGGCGCTATACGGGTGGTCTGTGGGTGGGCAAGTTCATCAAGACCCACACCTACCAGCGCGTGCTGACAAACGAGGCATCGGCCGCTATCGGCGAGGTGTGTGACAGATTGTGCAGGCTGGAACATCTCCCCGGCCATGCCGAGCAGGCGGCCATCCGCGTGCGCCGTTTTGGTGGTTCCAACGCGGCGGGGCAGGCGGCGTGACAAGTCTCGCCGGCTCCCTCGCAATCATTACCGGCGGCGCCGGCGGGCTGGGGGAGGCGATTTGCCGTACCCTGGCCGACGCGGGGGCGGGCGTGGTGGTGGGTTATAATCGCTCCGCCGCCGCCGCTGAGGCGTTGGCGGCGGCCCTGCCGCCCGCCGCGTTGCCGCATGCGGCGCTACGCGCCCCGGTGACGGACAGTGCAGGGCTGGCGGCGCTGACGGAAGAGGTCGTCGCCCGCTATGGGCGCTGCGATATCCTGGTGAATTGCGCGGGAACGACGCGCTTCGTGCCGCACGCGGATCTCGACGGGTTGGACGACGCGCTGATGGACCAGATTCTGGCGACCAATGTGCGTGGCCCGTTCGCCGCTGTTCGCGCCTTGCGGCACTTGCTTGCCGCCAACGGCAAGGGCGTGGTGGTGAATATCTCATCCATTGCCGCGGTTACAGCAATGGGCAGCAATGTGGCATACTGCGCCTCCAAGGCGGCTTTGGACAATATGACGAAGTCGCTGGCACGCGCGCTTGCGCCTGCCATCCGCGTCGTCTCCGTCTCGCCGGGGCTGGTGGATACGGAATTCGTGAAATCCATGGACCAGTCCTGGCGCGACGAACAGGCCGCCCGCACGCCGCTGAAGCGGCTGGCTGCCCCCGAAGAGATCGGTCAGGCGGTGCTTGCCGCCGTACAACTCAATTTCACCACGGGCGCGATCATCCCCGTGGATGGCGGCCGCCCCCTGGCCTGAAGGAACAGACATGAAATTTGCCAGTCTGAAAACATCCAGCCGCGACGGGGCATTGCTGCTCGTGTCACGGGATTTGTCCCACGCGGTTTCGGCCGCTGGCATCGTGCCCACGCTGCAAAGCCTGCTGGAAAATTGGGACGAATTCAGCCCAAGGCTTGAAGATTTATACCAGGCGTTGAGCGCTGGAAAGGCGCCCGGCGCATTCGCGTTCGATCCCGCCGCCGTCACCGCGCCGCTGCCGCGGGCCCACCAGTTCGTTGATGCCTCGGCCTTCCTCAATCATGGCGACATCATGGAGCGCGCCTTTAACCTGACGGTGAAGAAGACGCCTGGAATCGCGGTGCTGGTGCAGCGCCAAGGTGATGAGTTTCATGGCCCGCGCGATGACTACCCCTTTCCGACGGAAGAGGATCAATGCGATTTCGAGGGCGAATTCGCGGTTATCACCGGCGATATTGGCATGGGCAGCACGCCGGAGGAGGCGGAAAGCCAGATACGGCTTGTGACCATCCTCAACGACGTGTCGATGCGTAAGCATCTGTTCCGCGAGTTGTCGATGGGGTTTGGCTTCATCAATGCCAAGCCCGCTTCGGTGTTCGGTCCCGTCGCGGTGACACCGGATGAACTGGGTGATGGCTGGGCGAATGGCCGGGTCGAGCTGGACATGCGCGTATCACGTAACGGCGAATGGTTCGGCCACCCGAATGGGCGGGAGATGGATTGGAGTTTCGGCGAGCTGTTGGCGCACCTGGCTTATAACCGTAATCTGAAGGCGGGGACAATTTTGGGGTCGGGCACGGTCTCCAATCGCGGCTACGAGCAGGTGGGCTCCGCCTGTCTGGCTGAACGCCGCGCTGTTGAGACCATTGCACATGGAAAGGCGTTGACGGATTTCGTCCATTTCGGCGAGACGCTACGCTTTGAGGTAAAGAACGCCGACGGTACCAGCATCTTCGGTGCCATCGAGCATCGTTTCGTCAAAGCGGACTGACAGGGGAAGCGCGTGAGCAATAACTACGACATCGTCGCCATGGGGGCGGGGCATAATGGGCTGACCGCCGCCGCCTATCTCGCAAAAGCCGGCAAGAAGGTGCTGGTGCTGGAGCGCAAATCCTATCCTGGCGGCGGCGTCTCGACGCGGCAGCTGAGTACGCCAGGCTATTGGCATGACGAGCATAGCTCCGTGCACATCATGATCCAGGGCAATCCGATGCTGCGGCAGGATGAGCTGGGGCTGATTGGCAAGTTCGGTCTGAATTATCACTACTCACCCGTGCCGCACGCGACGATTTTCCCGGACCAGTCGGTGCTGTTCACTTACAAGGATTTGGACAAGACCTGCGCGAACTTCGCCACCGTCTCGAAGAAGGATGCGGAAACATATCGCGCTTTCTCAAAGATGAGCATGAAGATCCTTCAACTCTTCATGCCCGGCCTGTACGCGCCACCACCACCTCTGGCTGATCTGGTCGCGATGCTCGATAAGAGCGAGGAAGGCCAGCTCATGCTGGATTATATGCAGCGTGATTGCCTGGATCTTGTCAACCAGCTTTATGAATCCGATAAGATCAAGATTCATCTGTTACGGCTCGTTTCAGAAAATCTGCAATGCCCGGATGAGTTGGGCACCGGCATGGGCGTGTTGCTGATGCCGGGCATCATCCACACTTACGGCGTGTCCCAGCCTGTCGGCGGCAGCGGCAAGCTGACGGAAGCGCTGGTGCGCTGCATTGAGGCGCATGGGGGCGAGGTGCGCTGCGATGCCGAGGTGGCGCAGGTGCTTACCAGCGCCGGGCGCGCCACGGGTGTACGCATGACGAGCGGCGAGGAATTCACCGCGCGCGACGCTGTCATTGGCGCCATTCATCCTCATGTGCTGGAAAAGTTCGTTGCAGGCGTGCCCGCGCCCGTGCGTGAACGCGCGGCGCGCGCGACATTGGCACCGTTCAGCATCATGGTCAGCCATTACGATCTGCGTGAAAAGGCGAAATACCACGCGGGAGAAGAGGTCGGCTACGCCACCATGCTGGAATTCATGGCGACCGACAATCTCAACGAGATGATCGCCGATTTCCATGCGCTCCGCCGCGGCGAGATCTCACCGCGGAGGCTGTGTGCGGGCGGGGATGAGAGTATCGGCGATCCGTCGCGGGTGCCGCCCGGTTGCGGCATGTTCCATGGTATCACCTTTGCTCCCTACAAGCTGGCCGATGGCCGGAACTGGGACGAGGTGAAGGAAGAGATCGGCGATCTGTCCCTGGCGCATTACCGCAAATTTGTTTCCAACCTGACGTCCGATAACATCATCGCGCGCAAGATTGTCAGCCCGGTGGATCTTGAGCGGTCTTCGCCCAATTCCATGATGCGCGGCGATCTGCACGGCGTGGCGCCGTATTTTTATCAGAGTGCCGGTAGCCGCCCGACGCGCGATCTTGGGCAGTTCCGCGTGCCGGGGGTGGAGCGGCTCTATCTCGCCGGCCCTTTCCAGCATCCGGGCGGCGGCGTGTATGGTGCCGGACGCGCCACGGCAATTGCGATGTTCGATGATTTGGGATTGGATTTCTCGCAAATCGGCGAAAAACCCGAGGCGCCGAAGACCCAGGTGGCGGTGCTGCGCGAGGGCATGGTGCTGCGTGGCCCGGCGGATGAAGAATTGATGCGCGTCGAGGCGATCCGCCGCGATGGCGAGGAGTTGGTGATCAAGGGCACCAGCCTGGGGACGTTGCCCATGGAGGCGCGGCTGGATGGGCCCTCCGCCCGTGCGGGGCTGAAACTTCTGGGCGCTAGGAATCTCGCCTTCCTGGCAAGTTTGCCCTTCCGTAAGGGGAACCAGCCATGACGCACGCCGTCGTCACGGGGGCGGAGGGATTTGTCGGCGGGTGTCTCGTTCGGCGTCTTCTTGCCAAGGGGCTTGGCGGTCAGCGCGTCGAACGTCTCACGCTTCTGGATACGCATTTTGCAACGGCGCCTGACGATGCGCGGATCAGGCAACTGGCCGGCAGCATCGCTGATCAGGCGCTTCGGCGTCAGGCTTTCGCGGAGCCGGTTGATGCCGTGTTTCATCTGGCCTCGATTCCCGGCGGGGAAGCGGAACGGAATTATAATCTCGGCCGCGCAGTAAATCTGGAGGCCACGCTCGGCCTGCTGGAGGATTTGCGCGAACAGGCTCAGCCGCCGCGCTTTGTTTTCGCCAGTACCGTCGCCGTTTACGGTGAGACGCTGCCGCCTGTGGTGACGGAGGAAACATTGCCCGCACCGGCGCTGAGCTATGGCGCGCAGAAACTCGTGGGAGAAATCCTGGTCGCGGATGCCGCGCGCAAGGGGTGGGCGCAAGGCTGCAGCCTTCGCCTTCCCGGTGTCGTCGCCAGGCCGGGCGATGGCGCGGGGTTGATTTCAGCGTTCATGAGCCAGATTTTCTGGAAGCTGCGTGACGGCATGCCCATCACTGTACCTGTATCGGCCGATGGCACGGCCTGGTGGATTTCCGTTGGCGCCTGCGTGGACAATCTGCTGCATGCCGCAACACTCGACCCGGCAAGCTTGTCCTCGAGGCGCGTGGTGCAGATGCCGGTGCTGCGCCTGAGCATGGCTGATGTGGTGGCGGCGCTGGCGGCACGTTTCGGCGCTGATCGGACGGGCTTGGTGACGTACGAGCCGGACGTATTCGTGCAGGCGAACTTCGCCAGCTACCCACCGATCGAAACGCCGCGCGCACAGGCGCTTGGTTTTAAACATGATGGCACCGCGGCCGGTCTGGTGGCGCGCGCGATGTCGGAGGAAGGACAGGAATAATGCAAATTCTAGGGCTGGAATCACTGGTTTTTGGAGCCGAGGATATGGCGGCCGCGCGGACCTACTTGCTGGATTACGGGCTGGATGAGCGCGACGCGGGGCCGGCCGGCGGCACTTACGAGGCGGCGGACGGGACGTCTGTGGTATTGCGCCATGCGAGCGATGCTTCCCTGCCGCCGTCCAATGCGCCGTCGCCAAATCTGCGCGAGACGATCTATGGCGTCCCGAGTCAGGCGGTGCTGGAAGAGATCGCCGCCGAGCTGAGCAAGGACCGTGAAGTGCGCACTGATACAGAAGGCACGATTCACGCCGTCGATGATGGTGGCTTTGCCCTTGGTTTCCGCGTCACGCGCCGCCGCAAGTTCGAACTGCCTTTGCTACGCTTCAATGTTCCCGGTCAGTCTCCGGGCCGCGGGGTGAATGAGTGCGCGGCCTCCAAGACGGAGATCATTCGTCCGCGCACGCTTTCGCATGTCGTGTATTTCGTGCCTGATGTCAAAAAGGCCGAAGCCTTCTATAAGGACCGGCTGGGCTTCCGCGTGACTGACCGCTTCATCGGGCTGGGGCCATTCATGCGGCCGGCAGGCACGCTGGACCACCACAACCTGTTCATGATCCAGAGCTTCAACAGCCACATGGTCGGGATGAATCATTTCACCTTCCATCTGGGCTCCGGACATGAAGTGCTGCATGCGGGCTGGCGCTTCGCCCAGCGCGGCTACAAGAGCTTCTGGGGGCCGGGGCGCCACATCATGGGCAGTAATTATTTCTGGTACTTCAATTCTCCCTTCGGGGGAACCATGGAGTTTGACGCGGATATGGATTTGCATGATGACGCCTGGACGCCGCGCGAGATGCTGCCTGGTGCCGATAATTCCCAAATTTTCCTTTTTGAGGCCAAGGACAAATGGGCCCCAGGCGAATAAAGCTTGGCGTCCTGGCGGACGTACCGGAAGGCGGGGCCGTTGGTCTCGCGCCGTCTGGCAACGACGACAAGGTGATCGCGTTGAAGCGCGGCGACAAATTGTTTTTGTGGGAAAATGATTGCCCGCATAATCACAGGCCCTTGGAGTTGAAGCGCCATCATTTCCTGTCACCGGGCGGGGCGCACATCACCTGTTTTGCCCATTCCGCGCATTTTTCGCCCGAGACCGGCCTTTGTTTCGCCGGTCCATGCGCCGGACAGTCGCTGACCGCCGTGCCCTTTTCCGTCATCGACGGAGAGATCTGGGCCGAGATCTGAAGAGGATCGAATATGTTTAAGTATTTTCCAACAAACTATGTCTGGAGCCTGTCGGTGATGATCGCGCTGACGCATGGCGGAAATGTCGGCGAGGTGGATGAGATGTGTGCCTCCCTGCGCGATGCGGCCGCGGGTGGGGATGATCCGGGCACCGAGGCGTTCTTTACCGCCTGGACGGCGGGCGGCGACAGGTTGATCGAGCTTGCCGAGGAAAACCTAGCCAAGGGCCGGAAAATCTCCGCCGGTGAGCAGTTCGGCCGTGCGGCTTTGTATTACGCCATCGCCGAGCGCATGCAGGCGCACGGATTTGAGAAGCGGCTGGAGATGTACCGGCAGTCTCTGGCGTTGTTCGCCAAGGAACGCGAGTTGGCGGGGATAAATTGTGAGCGGATCGAGATTCCCTATGGGGGCGCGTATCTGGCGGGGCTGTTTGTGCGCGCGGAGAATGCGCCGCCTCGTGCGCCAATCGTGGTGGTGATGAACGGGCTCGACAGCACCAAGGAGATTTTACAGAGGAGCATCATGGGCACGATGTTCGCAAAGCGCGGGCTTTCGGCTCTATTCATCGACCAACCGGGCACGGGCGAGGCGCTGCGATTGCAGAATTTTCCTGCGGTGCCGAATACCGAAATCTGGGCGTCTAAAATCGTCGATTACCTGCAATCGCGCGAGGATATAGACCCGGCGCGTATCGGCGCGCTTGGCGTATCACTCGGTGGCTATTACTGCCCGCGCGCGGTGGCCTTCGAGCCGCGTTTTGCCTGCGGTGCCGTGTGGGGCGCAAACCATGACTGGCGCGCCGTGCAACAGGCGCGGCTGAGGCGGGAAGGCGAAAACCCGGTACCGCATTACTGGAAGCATGTGGAATGGGTGTTCGGGGTGAAGGACAAAGGTGATTTCTTCACCAAAGCTGAGGCGATGCATCTCGATGGCGTGTTGGATAGAATCAAGGTGCCTTTTCTGGTCACGCATGGTGAGAACGACCGTCAGATTCCGCTGAAATACGCGCGCCAGACCTATGAGCAATTGGTGAATTCTCCCCAGCGCGATCTGGTGATTTTCACCGTGCGGGAGGGCGGAGTTGAACATTCCTCGCTCGATAATCCGAACAATGCCGGTGCAATCATCGCCGATTGGCTGGCCGAGATACTGGGCGGCCATACCGCCTGAAGGGGAGAAGACAATGGGCCTGATCAAGAATTGCCTTATCGTCGGCGGCGGTATTGGCGGCATGTGTGCGGCCATCGAGCTTGCCAAGCGTGGCGTTGAGGTCGAGCTTGTAGAAATCAACCCGGATTGGAACGCGGCAGGGGCGGGTATTACGCTTGGCGGCGCCACCTTGCGGGCCCTGCGGCAGGTTGGTGTTGTCGATGAGGTTCTGGCGCATGGCGGCTATTGGTCGGAGATCGATATCTGCGCCGCCGATGGCACGGTGCTGCGGACCAATCCGCTGGAGCACGCGATTGGCGCGGAAGATTTGCCCGCAGCCAGCGGCATTTTGCGTCCCGCTCTGGCCGATATATTGCGCCGTGCCACGGAGCGCGCCGGCGCGAAGGCGCGCGTGGGTGTGACCTTCAATACTCTGGCGCAGGACGAGGCGGGCGTAAATGTATGCCTCACCGACGGCAGCTCGGGCCGCTATGATCTCGTGATCGGTGCGGACGGCGTGAATTCCAAGGTACGCGAAGTTGTGTTTCCCGACGCACCAGCACCTCGCTTCACGGGGCAGGGTTCCTGGCGCGCCATTGTGCCGCGTACGCGCCGCAATTCCACGATCCTGATGGGTGAAACGGCAAAGGCCGGGCTGAACCCCGTGAGCGATACGCAAGGCTACCTGTTCCTGCTGGATAAGCGCGCGGGCATGGAGTTTTTGGAATTGCAGACATGGCCGCATCTTTTGGCCGGGCTTCTGGAGGAGTTTGGCGGGGCAGTAAAGGAGTTTCGTGAAAAGCTTCAGGATGGAGGCGATCTTTCTTCCTGCTCCATCGTCTACCGCCCGCTGGCGGGGTTGATGGTGCCTGGGCCGTGGCATAAGGGCCGCGTGGTGCTGCTGGGCGATACTGTGCATGCCACTACGCCGCACCTCGCCATGGGGGCAGGTATTGCGGTGGAAGGTGCCGTGGTGCTGGCGGAAGAGCTGTTCCGCTGCCATTCGCTGGAGGGCGCGCTGATCTCCTACGCCGGCCGCCGATATGATCGCGCAAGGCTGGTCGTAAGCAGCTCCCTGCGGTTGGGAGAGATTGAACAGCATGGTGGCTCGCGTGACGAGCATTACGAGGTCATGGCCCATGCCATGCACGAACTGACTTTGCCGATCTGAGGTTTATCATGGCACAACGCACTGTTCTTCTCACCGGCGCGGCAGGCGGCCTTGGGCAGGTCTTCACCAAGGCGCTCATTCAGGCGGGCTACGCCCTTGTCGTCACCGACCGTACGGCATTTCCGGCACCGTCTGCCGCCAGGCGGATTATTGTGGACCTGACAGACCCCGATGCCGTGAAACATCTGGCGGCGGAAGCGGGCACGGTTGATATCCTCATTAACAATGCCGCCTTCATGCCGCTCGTGCCATTTGCTCAGCTTACCTCCGCAGTCTGGCGACACATTCAGGCCGTGAATGTGGAGGCGCCGTTCCTGCTGGCTCAGGCGCTGTGTCCCGGTATGGCAGCGCGCGGCTATGGGCGTGTGATTAATTTTGCGTCTTCCACGGTCTGGGGGCCGCCACCGGGAATGACAGCTTACGCCACGAGTAAGATGGCTGTGATCGGTTTAACGCGCGCCTTGGCATCTGAATTTGGTGGAAGTGGGATCACGGTGAATGCGGTGTCGCCAGGACTTACAATGCATGATGGCACGCTCGCCAATTTGCCGCCCGGTGCTTTTGAAGGGGTGAAGGCACGGCAATTCATCCCGCGCACGGAAGAGCCGGAAGATCTGGTGGGACCGCTTTTGTTTCTGGCCTCGGAGGCGTCCGGTTTCGTCACTGGGCAGGTCATCAACGCTGATGGCGGCGGCTTCGGGTTCTAGGGGTAAAGACATGACCACGAAGGATAATCCGCTACGCGGTTGGCAGGTCGACAGGGCACAACTCAGCTTTCATGGGCGTGATTTGCAGCGCCCGGAATGCATTCTGGCAGAGCCTGACGGTACGATCTGGGCCGCTGATGCGCGGGGCGTGATGCGCATTGCGCCGGATGGGGGGCAGACATTGATCTGCCAGAAAGGTATCGGCGAGCGGCAATTAACTGCCGACAACGCAGTGATGGGAGGTAGCCTGCCCAATGGTATCGCCTTTAATAAAAGTGGTGATATCTTCATTGCCAATTTTGGGACCGATGCGATCGAGTTGATGACCCGTGACGGTGAAACACGAACGCTGTATGACAGTCTCGACGGGCAGCCGCTTGGTAAGACGAATTTCGTGCTGACAGATAGGCGCGGGCGTATCTGGTTCACTGTTACCACCCGGCAGGTGCCGTGGACACGCTCGATCAATGAGAAGACGGCGGATGGTTATGTCGGGTTGATCGATGAGAGCGGGCTGCGCATTGTTGCGGACGGGTTCGTCGGTACCAACGAGATACGTTTCGACGACAATGAGGAATGGCTCTATGTGGTAGAGACCAATGCTCGTCGTATCTCTCGCCTGCGTGTGCGTGAGAATGGCAGCACATATGGCCGCGAGATCTATGGACCCAGCGATCTTGGCGGTTTTCCGGATGGTTTTGCCTTCGATGCCTATGGGAACCTCTGGATCACATTGATTCTGACTGAACGCCTAATTGCATTAACGCCAGACGGTGAGGTGATGACGCTACTGGATGACGGCAATCCGGTGGCTTTAGCGGAATACGAGCGTCATTACGCTAAAGGTACAACTACCCCGGCGCTGATGGGGGCCTGTAAGGGCACCTTAGCGCCGATGATGGCGAGCCTGACTTTCGGTGGACCTGATCTGCGCACGGTTTATCTGGGTAGCCTACTGGGTACCACCTTGCCTTGTTTTACTGCTCCTGTGGCCGGGCAGAAGCTGGCACATTGGCCATGACTACACTTAACAGGACGCTGTAAAACAGGTGATTTTCGAGCGTTGGCTGGTTCCTTCCTTTCTATGGGATATGAGGTATAGGCAGTTGATCTGTCTCTGTAGCGATATGTGCTTAGGTTCATGCGGCGGTAAGCGCCGCATGAGAAGAGAGGTTATTGCCATATGGCGTTATATAGCATATATATGGTCATATGACAGGAGTCGCTCATGTCTGTGCTTAGCCAAATCATCGTTGCGCCGAAGCCCTTTTCCCCTGACCCGATCACCGATGAAGAGGCAGGCGCCATGTTCCGTGCGGCCTTGAACCTTTTCCGCCTATGGGGGGTGACAGACGACCAGGCCGCGATCATCCTTGACTTGCCCCGCCGTACCTTTGCCCGCTGGAAGACAGGCGAGATTGGCCGGATTGGCCGTGACGGCAAGGCTAGGCTCTCCAACCTCATGGGGATCCACAAAGCCTTGCGGATCATTTTCAAGGAGCCGGCGCGCGGCTATGGCTGGATCAAAGCCCCGAATGCGGCATTTAGCGGCCGCTCGGCTTTGGATGTCATGCTCCATGGCGAATTAACCGATCTCATGCGTGTGCGGTATTATCTGGATGCGGAGCGTGGTGGTTGGTGATCGATCCGTCGATCGTCCCCATCTCGCCGGTTCATTGGGGTGGTGCCAGGCGGATCATCCGCAGCCTGTATCCGCCAATCGATTTGTTTGAGGATATCGCCGATCCAGAAGATTGGCCCTTATTGATTGCCGCTGAGCAGAAGACCAATCCGCGCCTCATGGAAACGATCGGCGCCCTTGATCTCGTGCCGGTGGAGCGGCGCGTTTCAGGGCCGGGGGCGAGCTACCTCATGGCCCCCTTCACGCATGTCAGTCCTGAGCGACCGAGCCGGTTCAGCGCAGGGGCTTATGGCGTGCTGTACGCCGCGCGGACATATGAGACGGCCCTGCTTGAAACCATTTACCACCAGGCCCTCTTCATGGCACAGACCGGCCAACCGCCTGGCTGGACATCGCAGTTCCGGGAACTTGTGCTGGATATCCAGGCCTCGCTGCATGACCTGTGGGGCGGGCCCGCCGCATCCCTGCCTGCACTGGACAGGGATGATTACACCATGGCGCAACAATTGGCGGCGGCGTTGCGAAACAGCGGATCTGAGGGGCTGGTCTACCCCAGCAGGCGTGACCCTGACGGTATTTGCGTGGGGCTGTTTTACCCGGATCTAGCTTCGCCGCCCGTGCAAGGGCGCCATCTTGATTATCACTGGGATGGTGGTCGCGTTGATTTGGTCCGCGATGCGGAGACAGGGGAAGTTTTTCGGGTGAGGGAGTTCTGAAGGGGGCGCGAGCAAACGAGGGCCAGATATGTCTGCATTTTGCGAAGTTACATCTTTCAGCCTGCTCTGGGTTTTTGAGAAGCCAATGGGTAATTTGGGTACGCCTCGCATTAGGTGGTGCGGGCGTTGTGTTTTGGTTGGCCAATTAGGGCATTTTGAGCCAAAAATCGAAACGAGCGAGGATTTTTAAGTGTAGTATTTAGGGTAGTGAACGCACGATTTTGAAAGATAGAAGAATATAATTGATTAAATTTAATAACGTTCCGTCTCATAACCTGAAGGTCGCACGTTCAAATCGTGCCCCCGCAACCAAATTTTCAAATAAAAACAAAGAGATAAAGCGCCGCAGAAGGCGCTAAATAGGCCAAACATGTTGATTTCCGCTGAGATCTGACCCGGGAATTCCACCGAGAATTGACCCGCCTCTTGGTTATGGTTTGGGTTTCAAGATGGGGTCAAGGCCTGATTTTTCTCCTTTCGTTTTTGGTTTTTCTGCACCGAGCTGTGCTTGAACCTGAAGCTGTCATTGCCGGTCTCGAGGATGTGGCAGTGGTGGGTGAGGCGATCGAGGAGGGCGGTGGTCATCTTGGCGTCGCCGAAGACGGCGGACCATTCGCTGAAGCTCAGATTAGTGGTGATAACGACGCTGGTACGCTCGTAGAGCCTGCTGAGCAGGTGGAACAGCAAGGCCCCGCCCGAGGCGCTGAAGGGCAAATAGCCGAGCTCATCGAGGATAACGAGATCGGCATGGATCAGGCGGCCGGCGATCTGGCCGCTCCGCCCCTGGGCTTTTTCCTGTTCCAGGGCGTTGACCAGTTCGACGGTTGAGAAGAAGCGGACACGCTTTTTGTGATGCTCGACGGCCTGCACGCCGAGTGCGGTGGCGATGTGGGTCTTGCCGGTGCCCGGCCCGCCGACGAGCACAACATTGTCCGCGGGCTCGATGAAGTCGCAGCGATGCAACTGCCTGACCAGGGCCTCGTTGACCTCGCTGCTGGCGAAGTCGAAGCCGGCGAGGTCGCGGTAGGCCGGGAAGCGCGCCGCCTTGAGCTGGTAAGCCATGGAGCGGACCTCGCGCTCGGCGGTCTCGGCCTTCAGCAGTTGAGAGAGCACCGGGATGGCGGCCTCGAAGGCTGGCGCGCCCTGCTGCGCCAGTTCGTCGACCGCTTGTGCCATGCCGTGCATCTTCAGGCTGCGCAGCATGATGACAAGCGCGCCGGCGGCGGGATCATGACGCATGGCGGGTCTCCTTGGGTTGGCGCAAGCTGTCGTAGCGTTCGACATCGGCCCTGGGCTCATTGGCCAAGCTCAGCGCCTGCGGCGCGGTTACGGCTGGCGGGGTGGCGGGTGTGCCGTCGATCAGCCGGTGGAGCCGGTTGAGGATATGCGTCTTGGCCGGCACGCCATCCTCCAGCGCCAGTTCCACCGCCGCCAGCACCGCCTGCTCGTCATGGTGCAGCACCAGAGCCAGGATCTCCACCATCTCCCGGTCACCGCCGGGGCGGCGCAGGAGAGGCTGTTGCAGCTGTTTGAAGGCGTCGGGCAATTCCAGGAACGGCGCGCCGTTACGCAAGGCGCCCGGCTTGCGCTGGATCACCGCCAGATAATGCCGCCAGTCATAGATGGTGCGCCCCGGGCCATTATGCGTCCGGTCGATGATGCGCGGATGTTCGCAGATGATCTGCCCTTGCGCCGCCGCCACCAGCCTGTTGGGATAGACCCGCAGGCTGACCGGCCGGTTGGCGAAAGAGGCCGGTACGCTGTAGCGGTTACGCTCAAAATGGATCAGGCAGGTCGAGGAGACCCGCTTGGTGTGTTCCACGACCCCATCGAACGGCCGCCCCATCGGCATGAGGCTCTCGACCTCGCTCGCCCAGACATCGGCGATCGTTCCCGGCTCGCCACCATGCGCGGTTTGCGCCCACAGCTCCCGGCAGCGCTGCTCCAGCCAATCATTGAGGGCGTCGAGGGTCTCGAAGGGCGGCATGGACTGCCACAGCCGGTGGCGGGCATCCTGGACGTTCTTCTCAACCTGCCCCTTCTCCCAACCTGCCGCACGATTGCAGAAATCAGGTTCAAAAAGATAATGGCTGGTCATCGCCTGGAAACGCAGATTGACGCTGCGCTCCTTGCCGCGGCCGACCTTGTCCACGGCAGTGCTCATATTGTCGTAAATGCCGCGCCGCGGCACACCGCCAAGCGCCCGGAAGGCGTGGGTATGCGCGTCAAACAGCATCTCATGTGTCTGCAGCAGATAGGCCCGGATGATGAAGGCGCGGCTGTATGACAGCTTGGTATGCGTGCGGATTCCGAGGCAAGCCGGCCGGGGATTCCGATTTGATGTCGGCCACCATTCCGAGATGAAGCCGGCCAGGATTCCGATTTAAATCCGGCCACCTGGCGGGGCTATTTCCGGCGTTTTCGGGTGGGTCAGCAACTCGGGCATTTGCGCCTCGTGAA
>NZ_JHYG01000021.1 GCF_000687875.1 Acidocella facilis ATCC 35904
CATTGAAAGTATCGAGGAGGCGCAACACCACGCCACAAAATGGCTCTGGACTTATAACAACGAGCGCCCCAACATGGGCATCGGTGGGATCACGCCCGCTCAGAAACTGAAACTCGCCGCGTGAATTCTACGAACAGGCCCCGTTAAAAACGGGGGGATTACCCAGCCAGCCAGCCGAAGGCGCTGGAGCGCCACGCCCCACCTCTTCCTCAAGCGCCCCGCTTGCAGCCTTGCGTGCTGCTGCGCTCCCGCGCCGCCAGCGCTTCGCTTGGCACCACCAGGCGGATCCACTAGGCACTGTTATATTTCAGAATGACGTTCTATTTTAATTTGCAACGTCGTTCTGTTTTTGCTTAACTGGCGCCGAGGCCGGCGGGCGAGCGGTGAATGGCGTGCGACGGCCCTCAAAAAAATAGTGGAGGTCTCGGCGGTGAAGCTTGTTTGTACATTCGGCATTAGAATTCCGTTCGCGGCGGCTGCACGCCGATGAGATCCGTGCTTGTGACCGGTCCGGCGCTGAACGAAGCCGCGATGGCGCTGGCTGCCCGCCACAATGTGCGGGTAATAACCATGACACCGTATGCCGCCCCTGATGAAGCCGCTGCCCTCCTGGCGGCGGAGCAGGCTGATGCCGTGATCGTGCGTATGGGCCGCCTCACCGATGCGGCGATCGCCGCATCGTCGCGGTTGAAGATCATCGTGAAGCACGGCGTCGGTGTCGATACAATTGATGTCGACGCCGCCACAAAACGTCAAATTCCCGTGCTGACGGCCCTTGGCGCGAACGCACAATCGGTTGCCGAGCATGCGCTGGCGCTGATGTTCGGCGTCTCGCGATCGATTCCGTATTTGGATGGCCGGATCCGCCAGGGGCATTGGGATAAGGCGACAAGTATCGGAACCGAGTTGTTTGGGAAAACGCTCGGTATTGTCGGGCTGGGAATGATTGGCCGCATCCTTCTGTCGCTGGTGCAGCCTTTGCGCATGAAACTGCTGGCGTTCGATCCTAAAATCTCCGCGGATATGAGGGAGAGGCTGGATATAACGGGCTTGACGCTCGTGGACGATCTGGACGCGCTCTTGCAACAGAGCGATTATGTGAGCCTGCATTGCCCGCTGACGCCCTCGACCCGAGGCATGATCGGCCCCTCGCAGCTGGCGCTGATGAAGCGGGACGCATTTTTGATCAATACCGCGCGAGGGGAATTGGTTGATATGGCGGCGCTGGCCAGCGCGCTCGCCGAAGGAAAAATTGCCGGCGCCGGCCTCGATACGTTTTCGATCGAGCCGCCGCCGGCCGATAGTGATCTATGGCCGTTGCACAACCTCGTGGTCACGCCGCATGTGGGAGCCAATACGCATGCCGCCGCCGCCCGGGTGGGCTTGATGGCGATGCAGCACGTTCTGGATGCGCTGGATGGAAAAGCCATCGATCCCCGCTTCGCGGTGAATCCCTCCGTACTCAACCTTAAAGCCGTTACTACCGCCTAAAAAGAGCGAGGCATCACCAAGATGCCATCCAAAAAACCCTGATTGGGAGACGTTCATATGAAAACAAAAATAACCACCGCCGCAGCGATGGCTGGGGTTGGCGTTAATAACCAGACTGGCCGCGGCGGGCGAGATGACGCATCGGCGAGCATCGCGGCGCGGCTTGATCGTTTGCCAGCGTCGCGAACAATCTGGATCATGGTGTGTCTCATCGCCCTGGGCGGCTGGTTTGAATTCTATGACGTATTTTTCATCGGATATGTCGCGCCGGGGATGATCAAGTCGGGCTTGTTCAAGCCGGAATCGCTGGGCATCTTATCACATCTGAGCGTGCTTTCCTTCTCTGGTTTCGGCACGTTTGTGTTCGCGACCTTCGCCGGGTTGTGGGTCGGCACGCTGATGGTCAGCCAGTTGCTCGACCGCTTCGGCCGCCGCGCCGTCTTCACCTGGGCGCTCCTCTGGTATCTCGGCTGCAATGCCGTGATGGCGTTCCAGCAGACCGGCTTCGCGCTCGATGTCTGGCGTTTTCTCGGCGGCATCGGCATCGGCATCGAATTTACCACGATCGATACGTACCTCGCGGAATTGATGCCCCGCCATATCCGTGGCCGCGCTTTCGCCGTTCAACAGATGGTGTCGTTTTGCGCGGTTCCCTTTGTCGCGCTGTTATCGTGGCGCCTGGTGCCGCTTTCCCCCTTTGGGTTTGACGGCTGGCGCTGGGTTGTTTTGATCGGAACCGCTGGCGCGGTTGTCGTCTGGTTCATGCGCCTGGGTTTGCCTGAGAGCCCCCGCTGGCTGGCAAAACATGGACGTCTCACCGAAGCGGATCAGATCGTGAGCGGCCTTGAGCGCCGGGTCATGGCCGAAACCGGCCGCGCCCTGCCACCGCCTTCCGCCGAATTGCAGGACGATAGCGGTAGGGGCGAGTATGCCGAGATGTTTCGCGCGCCTTATTTACGCCGGATCGTTATGCTGTCGCTGTTTAATTTCGCTGGCGCATTCAGCTATTACGGCTTCGCGGCCTGGGTGCCGACGCTGCTTGCGCATCGTGGGATCAGCGTCACGCACAGCCTGGAATATGCCTTCATCATCGCCATCGTCAATCCCTTCGGTCCGCTATTCGGCCTCTTATTCGCCGAACGCTTCGAGCGCAAATGGATCATGTGCGCCGGCCTGGCGGCGATGATGACGTTCATGTTGCTGTTCGCGCAACTTTCCTCTGGCCCCGCGTTGATCGCTTGCGGGGTGCTGTTCACGCTTGCCGCGAATATCCAGGCTTTTGCCAGCCACAGCTATCAGTCGGAGATATTCCCGACCCGGTTCAGAATGCGTGCCGTGGGGTTCGTCTGGTCCTGGCTCCGCCTGTCCTCGGCCTTCTCCGGCTTGATCGTTGGGTATCTTCTCAACTCCGGTGGCGTTCTGTCCGTCGCCGTGCTGATCGGCGGCACGACCTTGCTGCAAATCCTGCTGATCGCCATTTTGGGGCCGCGTTCGACGGGGCTGGCGCTTGAAGAGATCAGTCACTGACCGTTGAACCGAAGCATGAATGCGCAGGGTCAGACAATGTTGCTCTGGTCGGGTACGGTGCGCGGACCGGCGATATCCGTACCGGCCGGGGCGACCGATTGTCATCATCATATCTACCAGTCTCGCTATCCCGCGGATCCGATGGCAAGCCTGCCGCATGCGGATGCGAGCCTGGAAGATTATAGGCGGTTGGCAAATTGCCTTGGACTCACGCGGCATATCATTGTTCAGCCGTCTCTCTATGGCATAGATAATCGTTGTATGATGGAGGCGCTCGGCCTTGCCGGGACCTGCGCCAGAGGGGTCGCCGTGATCGACGGATCTGTCCCGCGGCGCGCGCTTATAGAGATGCACGCACGCGGGGTACGCGGCATCCGGATCAATGCGCGCCTGCCGGGACGTGTCGGGCTGGCAAACTTGCAAGAGCTTGCCGGGATAGTCGCTGAATTTGGCTGGCATGTTCAACTCGCCCTGTCGCCCGACCAGCTGGTCGAGATCGCGCCGCTTTGCAGGCGCCTTCCTTGCCAGCTCGTGTTCGATCACATGGCCTATCTGCATGCGCATGGCGGCGCCGGACATAGTGGATTTGGGGTGCTCATTGACCTCATGCAAACAGAGAAAGCCTGGGTGAAATTATCCGGCCCGTATATCGGGCGGCCCTTTGCCGGGCCGGCCTACGAGGATGCGGTCACACTCGGGGCGATGCTCGCGCGCGCGGCGCCAGATCGGCTGCTCTGGGGAACGGACTGGCCCCATCCCACGGTTCAGTCTCCCAAGCCGGATGATGCGGCATGGCTGGACCGGCTGGCTGAGATCGTGCCGAACGATACGGATCGACTCCGTGTTATCGTCGAAAATCCAGCCAAAATTTACGATTTTCAGAAACTTTAAAAACTAAAATATATCGAGGTAGGCCCCATGGACTCGTCCCAAACTAATAAATTTCATGCCGAGGCGTCGACCATAAACGCCCTAGCCGCCGTGCGTCTCGATCCATGGCGAGTATCCCTGGCGGCCGCTATAGGATCCTTCCTGGAGTATTACGATTTTGGTGTGTACGGGGTCCTGGCGATTTCCCTGGCGCCTTTGTTTTTTCCGGCCGGGGACGCCACGGCGTCTCTGCTTTCGGCGTTGCTGGTTTATGCGTTCGCTTTCGTGGTCAGGCCTATCGGCGCCGTTTTCTTCGGTTGGCTGGGCGACCGCCACGGCCGCAAGAATGCGCTGATTGCCACGATTATTGGCATGGGCCTGGCCAGCGCGCTCGTCGGCGTTCTTCCGACTTATGCGCGTATCGGCTCGTTGGCGCCGATTCTTTTGGTGCTGCTCAGAATCGCCCAGGGGTTCTTTGCCGGCGGCGAGGTGAGCGGTGCCGCCACTTATGTTGCGGAATGCGCCCCTGAAGGCCGGCGCGGCTTTTTCGGCTCCATCAATGTGGCGGGTGTTGTCGCCGGCGGCGCCGGCGCGGCGATTACCGCTGCGATTGTGCGCACGATGGTCTCGCACACCGCGTTGCTCAGCTGGGGCTGGCGGATTCCGTTTTTTCTGTCACTGCCATTGCTGTTTGTTGGCCTTTACGCGCGGCTTCGCCTGGCGGACTCACCGCATTTCCTTGAGGTGGCTGAACGGCACGAGACCGCGAAAGCCCCCTTGCATACGGTGCTGACGCAACATCTTGGCGGCCTCCTGCAGACGATGGGGCTGGCATTTGGCATGACCCTGACGGGTCTTTTCTCCAGCGTGTATTTGTTCATTTATCTTGTGCATGTCGTGAAATTGCCCCTGGCCTGGGCGTCCTGGGTCTTCGCGATTGTCGAGCTCGTCGCGGTAGGCCTGATTCCGCTGGTGGGATGGCTCTCGGATCGCATCGGCCGCAAGCCGCCCGTGGTGCTGGGTTTTCTGGGTTATCTCGTCATCACACCTCTGAGCATGATCGTGATGCACGACCAAAATCTTGCCCTGGATGCATTCATGCTGTTGTTGCTGGCGGTTCCGCATGCCGCGGTGCAGGGGGCGGCCTACCCGATTTATCCGGAGCTGTTTCCCACCCGCGTGCGCTATACCGGCATGGCCACCGGCTTCAATGTCGCCATCGTCCTGGGCGGCGGCCTGGCGCCCTACATCTCCACGCTGCTCGCCGGCCTCACCGGGGCCTCCTGGGCGCCCAGCCTCTACGTCATGTTCGGTTCAGTGGTTGCGCTCATCACCCTGGCCACGATCCGCGATGTTCGCCGTTCGCCGCTTGCGGACTGAGGCGTCGGAAATTTCAATAACAGTTAGCAAAGGAGATATGCCATGCCGATAGGTTTTCGGATTTGTGAGCGGACCCGCAAGGTTGATGCGCAGACGGTCGAGGGGTTTCGCGCGCTTCCCGTCGCCAATGTGAGCGACGCGATGAGCCGTATGGCGGCTGGCGGATCGCGGCTTCGCCCGCTTCACGCCGGCGGCGTGCTGGCCGGGCCGGCGATCACGGTGAAGGCCCGGCCCGGGGATAATCTGATGCTGCACAAGGCGCTCGACATGGCGGATCCAGGCGATGTCGTGGTGGTGGATGCCGGCGGCGATCTGACCAACGCGTTGATTGGCGAGTTGATGATCGCGCATGCGCAAACGCGCGGCCTTGCGGGCATCGTGATCAATGGCGCGGTCCGGGATCTCGCGGCGATCCGGGCCGGTACCTTCCCGATTTTTGCCGCAGGTGTCACCCATCGCGGGCCGTACAAGGATGGCCCAGGCGAAATCAATGTAAACATCGCGATCGACGGCATGGTGATCGCGCCGGGCGATCTGATTCTGGGCGATGATGACGGGCTCGTCGTCGTCCCGTTCGCGGAGACGGAAACGGTTTTCGCCGCCGCCAGCGCGAAGCATAAGGCGGAGACCGCGCAAATGGCGCAGATCCGCGGCGGCGGGCAGGACCGAAGCTGGGTCGATGCAACGCTCAAGCGTTTGGGTTGTGCCGTATGACGGACCGGCCGCCGGCCGCATCCTCCCCGCATATTCCGGTCCGGCCGGAATGGCTGGACTTACGCGACGAGTCCCCGCTGCCTTTTGAGGCGCCGATCATCGATGCGCATCATCATTTGTGGGACCGCCCGGGGTCTCGCTACCTCGAAGCGGAATTGCGGGAAGATATCACGCAGGCTGGCGGCGTCGCGGCGACAATCTACGTCCAATGCCGGTCATTTTACGCTGCCGACGGGCCAGAGGCGTTCCGGCCCGTCGCCGAGGTCGCGTTTGCCGCGCAATTGGCGGCGCAGGCGCAAGCGGCGGGCGGCCCGCGCCTCTGTGCCGCTATCGTCGGTGGGGCAGATCTATGCCTGGGGGACCAGGTGGCGCCGGTTCTGGAGGCCATGCAGCAGGCCGGAGCGGGCCGGTTTCGCGGCATCCGCAACCCGCTCGCTTGGCATCCCGACCCTGCGATCCGCTCCAGCGCCATTCTGCCCCCGCCCGGGCGAATGGCGGACCGGCGGTTTCGTGAGGGGGTGGCATGGCTTGGACGCCTTGGTCTCACCCTCGATATCTGGGCCTATCAGACGCAGCTGGCCGAGGTTTTTTCACTGGCCGCCGCCTTTTCGAATGTTTCGATCGTGCTCGATCATCTCGGCGGCAGGTTGGGCGAGGCGCAGGACCAAAGCTGGCGGGCGGAGCTGCTGGCGCTTTCGCGCTTGCCAAATACCTATCTCAAACTTGGCGGCCTGGGCATGCCCGTGGCGGGGTACCGGTTTCATGAGGCGCCGGTGCCGCCCTCCTCGTTGGTGCTGGCTGAGGCGTGGCGCGCGCCGATCATGGCCTGCATCGAGATGTTTGGGCCCGATCGCTGCATGTTTGAGAGTAATTTTCCAGTGGATAAGGGAATGTTCGGCTATGCCACGCTCTGGAACGCGTTCAAGCATCTTACCGAGCGCTTTACCCGATCCGAGCGGAGCGCCTTGTTTGGCGGCACCGCCTCCCGCGTTTACGATCTTGCGCTTTAACCAGGAGAGCGGATTATGAGCTTCTTCCCGCCGCCTTACCGGATCGAGACCACGGTTTTCACTCGTCTGCCCGACCGCTTTCGCGCCTCCAGGCGCACCGCCTGGAGCGATGCGAACCGGATGGGACAAGAGGTGGATTCCTTTCTAGAAGGCCCGTCCTTCGATCGCGCCGGCTGGCTGTACGTGACCGACATCCCGTTCGGTCGCATTTTTCGTATCTCGCCTGACGGCGAGTGGGAGCTTGTCACCGAATATGACGGCTGGCCCAACGGCCTCAAAATCCACCAGGATGGAAGGTTGTTTGTAACCGACTACAAGCGGGGGTTGGTCGTCGTCGATCCGGCGAGCGGCGCGGTCACACCGCTTCTGGAGACGGTGGGCTCGGAGGGGTTCAAAGGGGTCAATGATCTCATATTTGCGGCGAATGGCGATCTCTATTTCACGGATCAGGGCCAGACCGGTTTGCAGGATCCCACCGGCAGGGTCTATCGACTCTCTGCTACCGGGGCGCTGACATGCCTGATCGGCACGATACCAAGCCCCAACGGTATCGTTATCGGGCCGAATATGGATTATCTGCTCGTCGCCGTGACCCGCGCCAACCAGATTTGGCGTATCCCTCTGCTGGCCAGCGGCCTGGTCGCGAAGGTTGGCATATTCTCGCATCTCCATGGCGGCCCTGGCGGCCCGGATGGTCTGGCGCTCGACGAGGAGGGCAATTTGCTGGTCGCCCACACCGGGTTCGGCACGGTCTGGCGCCTCTCGCCACGGGCTGAGCCGCTGGAACGGATCGTCTCCAGCGCCGGCTATTCCACCACCAATCTTGCCTTCGGCGGCTCGGCGCGGCGCGAGCTGTTCATCACGGAATCGCAGACCGGGACGATCTTGAAGGCGGGGCTTGCGGTGCCGGGCCAGCGCTTATACAGCCATAGCTGATGGTAATTTTCGGGCGACGTGACGAGCCCAAGCGGGCGCCGGAACGGCTGAGCGTCAAGGGCGCGATTGAAGGCGATGGATAAGGATCAGGAGACCGCGGCGGTATCGGGCGTTGCCGCGGCAGACAGGGTGCTGACAATACTGACGGCGTTCCAGAAGGGCGACGGTGCGGTGGAGCTGGCGGAGCTGGCCGCGCGTACCGGGCTCGTCAAAAGCACGATCATGCGTTTGGCGGTGTCGCTCGAACGGTTCGGCCTGGTTGTGCGGCTGCCGGGCGGCCGTTATCGTTTGGGCGCGGAAGCGCTGCGTCTGGGCGCCGTCTACCAGCACTCCCTGGACATCGAACAATTCGTGATGCCGATCCTGGAACGGCTGGTTGCCGGGATAGGTGAGACGGCCTCTTTCTATGTGCCACACGGCAAGAGCAGACTCTGTCTCTACCGGGTCGACTCGATGCACAGCCTGCGCATGCATGTGCAGCCCGGCGATATCCGGCCGATGGATCAATCCGCGATCTCCCAGGTTTTGCGCGAATATGCGGCGGGGCCCGGCAGCGCGGCCGAACTGGATCCGCCGGTTTACAGCGGCGGCATTACCGACCCCCATACCGCCGCGCTCGCCATGCCGGTCTTCGGGGCGGGGCAGCGTCTTGTCGGCGCGCTCGCGGTATCAGGGCCGATCACGCGGCTGACCGCGGCGCGCGCTACCCAAGTCCGCGATCAGTTGCGCAATGGCGGGCTGGAGCTGACCATGAGTTTGGGCGGCGACCGCAGATAAGCGCGGACAGCGCCTGCTCCCTCTCGGTAGTTTTACTTCCCTGGCGGCGCTCTAGCACGACAGTTGCATTTTATTGCGAGTTCTCAATCAATGGGCAACCGTGCTACAGGCTCTGATAAGTGGCGATGCATCTGCTGAAGAGACATTGGAGCTTTGGGCGTCATCGCTCCGAGATGTGAAGGGCGCATACGGCCCTTATTCACGCAGTCTCGTATTACGGCGTCGGCGGGTGGTGCTGGCCTCTGGCGGCAGTTTATCGCGAAGGAGAAACCAGATCGCGGGGGAGCAAAGTAACCTGATTGCCGCCCTTGCGCTTGGAGAGATACATCGCCTCATCCGCATGCTTGAGCAAAATCTCCGGTTCCGAAAAATCCAGCGGATAGATGGTGGCGCCGAGGCTGGCGGTTATTTTGTATCGTTCATCGTTGCTATTGCAGCCTTCGAGAACGGCGCCGACGATACGGTTCAGGATCGAAAAAATTTCCTGGGAGGAACGTAGATCCTCCAGGATGACGACAAACTCGTCCCCGCCAAATCGCGCGACCATGTCGATGTCACGGACGATGCTTTGGATCGCGCTGGCCGCCAGGAGCAGCCGTTGATCTCCTGCGGCATGGCCGAGTTCGTCATTGATGATTTTGAAGCCATCCAGATCGATCACGGCGAGCGCCATGAGGGACTGGCTGCGGCAGGCGCGCTTTTGCGCGTTGACGAGGCGCAGCATGAATGTGCGCCGGTTTGGCAAACCTGTCAGCGGATCCGTGAGGGAGAGCGTCTCAAGCTGCGCCTCTAAAGCCTCACGATAGACGGCTGAGCCGGTAAGGGCGGCGAACATCTCGGCAATGGCAAGGCTTGTGGCGTTGGGTGGCGCGGGCTGCCGGTGCAGCCACGCAATTGCGATGGCGCCGCTGAAGCCGGCCGGGCCAGGCAGTGGCACAACCAGATTGGCGCGCAGCCCCGCCCCCACGAAATCCGGCATGGCATCCGCGCTGTTGGGATAATCAGGCGTAAACAGCGCGCGGCCCGAGGCGAGCGCGCGCCCAACCGTGCCCTGGCTGGCGGAGAAGCTGAATTTGACGATAGGGGTTTGGTTGAGCTGTTCCAGTCCGTGGAACAGTTTGTAGCGTAACTGCTCTGGTTCGTCG
This sequence comes from Acidocella facilis ATCC 35904, assembly GCF_000687875.1. Lineage (GTDB taxonomy): Bacteria > Pseudomonadota > Alphaproteobacteria > Acetobacterales > Acetobacteraceae > Acidocella > Acidocella facilis. The sequence goes on from NZ_JHYG01000021.1 coordinate 9,851, forward strand.
TATACGATCAGCGCCACGCCATCGGCGCCGAGGAGCTGGGCCAGGCGCTCCGCGGCCGCGGCGAAGAATTCGGGGAAAGAGAAAATCTTGAGCAGGCCGGTCGTGGCCCGCATGGCCATCTCCCAGCGTTGTATATCATCCCAGGCCGACTGCTCCATATCATGCATTGGCTTATGCCCGTTTCGTTCTACCGATCATCTGTACCGTTCCGGTGGCGTCGTGTGGAGCCGGGGCCGCGCGGAAATCGATGCATTCAAGTAGGATAGGGTGATGATCATTGTTCGGAGAATCCGTCCTCGCACATATTCTTACCACACTCCGCGTGAAATACATATTATAGTTTATAAACTTAAAGTGTGTAAGCGGGCAATGCATGCCGCATGGATATGCGGCAATTGGTGGGACGGAATTTTGCCCGGCTGCGCAAGGCCAGGGGCCTGACGCAGGAAGAGGTTGAAGCGCGTTCGGGAGTCAGCCAGCAATATTTGAGCAGTCTGGAGCGGGGGCAGCGGAATCCGACCGTGATCACGCTATATGAATTGGCGCGGGTGCTCGACGTTACCGTGGGCGATCTGGTGCAGGTGGATGAGGAATGAGCCGCTCGGCGGATCGCCCAGAAGCGCACCCCTTGCGGGTGCGCAACCAGGGGCTTGGCCCCGCTTGGTTACCTTATCTTTGCCGTTTCAATGAAAATCGCGGCTTTTGCCGACAACCCGTTCCTGGCGCGGATGGCCGGGGCGCCGGTTCGCGGGCGGGGCGGCATCAGGGCCATCCAGCCCGGTGATCCAGCCGGAGCGGTCGGCCAGGCGTTCGACGGTGATGTGGGTGACATCTTCTTCTGAACGTTGCAGCCGCCCTTCTGCGATGAGCAGCGTGGCGCCGAGGATTTTTTGCCGCAGGCTTTGCACGAGGGATGGCCAGACGATGAGGTTGGCGATTCCGGTCTCGTCCTCAATGGTGATGAACACCGTGCCCTTGGCCGTGCCGGGGCGCTGGCGGACGATCACCACCCCGCCCACGCGCAGCTTTGTCCCGTTCCGGGCCTGGGTGGCCTGCACGCAGGTCACGGCACCGGCTGCCGCCAGTCTGTCGCGCAGCAGCGCGCAGGGGTGAGCGCGCAAGCTGAGGCCAAGGCTGCGATAATCCGCCACCACTTCCTCGCCTGCACTCATCAAGGGCAGTTCGGCTTGCGGCGCGGCGCATGGGGCGATCAGCGCCGATCCTGTCTGGCGCACAGCCACTTGCCATAACGCCTCGCGGCGGCCAGAAATCAGGCTGGCCAGCGCGCCGGAAGCAGCCAGGGCTTCCAGAGCTGCTTTGGACAGGTTCAGGTCTTCGATGCTGGTGAACCGCCGCCCGGCCAGTTGCGTGGCCCAGCCTTGCTGGAACCCGTCCACGAGCCGCAAGCCCAGCCGCAGCGCGCCGCCCTCCAGCGTGCAGTCCCATCGTGAAAAATTCACATCCACCGGCAACACATCCACCCCATGCTCGCGCGCATCGCGGATGATCTGCGCCGGGGCGTAGAATCCCATTGGCTGGGCATTGATCAGTGCCGCTGCAAAAGCCGCCGGATGATGGCATTTGAGCCAGGCCGAGACATAAACCAGCTTGGCGAAACTTGCCGCATGGCTCTCGGGAAACCCGTAAGAGCCAAACCCCTCGATCTGCCGGAAACAGGCCTCGGCAAAGTTTCGTTCATAACCACGCTCGACCATGCGCCCGACCATCATGGTTTTGAATTTGTCGATGGTGCCGAGATTGCGGAAGGTTGCCATGGCCCGGCGCAAGCCGTTGGCTTCCTCGGGCGTGAATTTTGCCGCCACCATGGCGATCTTCATGGCCTGCTCTTGGAACAAGGGCACGCCCATGGTTTTGCCGAGAATCTCTTCCAGTTCATTCGGCTGGCCGCCGGCGCGGGCCGGGTAGCTCACGGCCTCCTTGCCCTGGCGGCGGCGTAAGTAAGGGTGCACCATATCCCCTTGGATCGGGCCGGGTCGGACGATGGCGACCTCGATGACGAGGTCGTAGAATGTTTGCGGGCGCAGGCGCGGCAGCATGTTCATTTGTGCCCGGCTTTCCACCTGGAACACGCCGATCGAATCACCTTGGGCCAACATCTCGTAGGTAGCTTTGTCCTCGGGCGGGATATCCGCCAGATCATGGATGCCGAGCATGGCAAAGCATTTGCGGATGCAGGTGAGCATCCCCAGCGCCAGCACATCCACCTTCATCATCCTCAGCGCATCGATGTCATCCTTGTCCCATTCGATGAAGCTGCGGTCCGCCATGGCGGCGGGGCCGATGGGCACGCTCTCATCCAGCCGCCCTTTGGTGAGCACGAAACCGCCAACATGCTGGGAGAGATGACGCGGCAGCCCCACCAGATCGCGCGCGATGATCAGCGCGCGTTTGAGGCGCGGTTCCTCCGGATCCAGCCCGGCCTCGCGCAGCGTATCCGCCCCCCATAACTCGTCGCCAGGGTTCCAGGTCTGGGCCGCCAATATCGCGGCGGTGGCGTCGGGAAGGCCCAGCACCTTCGCCACCTCGCGGATGGCCGAGCGCGGGCGGTAATGAATCACCGTGGCGGCGATGGCGGCGCGGTGACGGCCATAACGGGTGTAGAGGTACTGGATGACCTCCTCGCGCCGCTCATGCTCGAAATCCACATCGATATCTGGTGGATCACCCCGCTCGGCGGAGACGAAACGCTCAAACAGCAGGTCGCTCTCGGCCGGGTCCACGGCGGTGATGCCCAGCGCGTAGCACACCGCCGAATTGGCCGCCGAGCCGCGCCCCTGGCAAAGAATTTTATGCACGCGCGCATGGCGCACGATGTCATGCACGGTGAGGAAATAGCGCGCATAGGCCAGCTGGGCGATGACGGAGAGTTCCTTGTCCAGCAAGCTTTGTACTTTCCGCGGCACGCCGGAAGGGTAACGCCAAGCAGCGCCTTCCCGCACCAGATTCGCCAGATGCTCATCCGGTGTCAGCCCCGGCGGCACCGGCTCATCCGGGTATTCATAGGAAATCTGGTCCAGCGAGAAATGCAGCCGGTTCAAAATCTCCTGTTGCTGGCTGAGTGCTTCCGGGAATTTGCGGAACAGCCGGGCCATCTCCGCCGGGGATTTGAGATGCCGCTCGCCATGCGGCTCCAGCAAAAGCCCGGCCTGTTCGATGGTGCAGCCATGGCGGATGCAGCGCAGCACATCCTGCAATTCCCGGATGGCGGGGCTGTGATAGAGCACGTCATTCGCCGCGACGAGATGTAGGCCGTTGGCTTGCGCGAGATTTTGCAGGGCGGTGAGCCGCGCCAGATCATCCGGCGCGTAACGGCGCAATGCCGCGACATAAAGCTGCCCGCGCAATTTGGCGGCGGCCAGGCGCAGCCAGGCGGTGAACGCATCATCCAGTATTGGCGGCGGCACCGCGATGAAAATCTGCCCCTCGGCATGGGCCACAACATCTTCAAACCGGAGCCGGCATTCGCCCTTGGGCGCGCGAGCTTTGCCCAGGGTTAGCAGCCGGCAGAGCCGGGCCCAGGCGGCACGGTCGGACGGGTAGCAGACCAGATCCGGCGCATCCTCCAGCACCAGCCGGCTGCCCGCCAGCAGGCGCAGCCCCGCCGCCTTCGCCGCCACATAAGCGCGCACCACCCCGGCCACTGTGTTGCGATCGGCAATGCCGATGGCGCCATGCCCCAGCGCTTGCGCCTGCTCCACCAGGCTTTGCGGATGCGAGGCCCCTTCCAAGAAGGAGAAGGCGCTCTGGCAGAGCAGCTCCGCATACATCAGGCGAACAGCCCGTGCAGATACCAGCGCGGTACGGCTACCCCCTCATGCAGCCCGGCGCGGAACAGCCAGAAGCGGGCCGCTTCCATATCTTCCACCTGATAATAATCCCGAATCTTCTCCGCCTCCGGCCGGGTGGGGTCATGCGGGTGCGCCCACCAATCCCGCGCGATGCGCTCCGGCCCTGTCGCCCAGCGCAGCCGGTGGGTTTTACCGTCCCAGGTGAATTGCACCGGCGGGTCATCCGGCACCGGGGCGATGGCGGTGATAAGCACAGGCGGGTTCAGTAAACGCAGCGGGCGGGGGTGATGCGGCTTGGGCCACGCCACGGGCCGGGCCTTCACGGTCACCCGTTCCGTGGCGAATTCCGGGATATGCGAGGCATGCGGCGCCACGCGCCAGATGCGGGTGGAACCCAGACGGTTGAGCAGCGTGTTCAGCGGGCGGGCATAATCCGGGGGTTTGGCGCTCATATCCTGCTGCACCAGGGCCAGCGGTTCGGTGAGTGGGGCCTCGAGGGCAACCGCCTCGATGCCAAAGCCTGGATCGATCTCCTGCGCCAGTTTTTCGATCAGCAATTTGGCGATTTGCGCCTCATCCCGGCAGGGGGCGGCAAAGGCAAGATGGATCGCCGGGCAGGCGCGATCCACCCGGTAAAACCGGGCGGTGAGCGCGGTTGCGCCCAGCGTCGCCGCGGTCAGGCGCGCGCAGAGCCGGGCCGCCAGCTTGGTCAGCGCCGCCTGTAACTGTGCGGGCAGCCATAACGGTTCCATAAACGGCTCCGCTTCGCGCCATTCCGGCGGCGCGGTGATGAAGCGGATGACCTCCGGCGCCTCACCCAGAGCCTGGGCCAGGCGCAAGGCGGGCGCTTGCCCATAGCCCGCCACCAGCCCGGCCCGTGGCAGCCGCGCGAGCTGCCCGATGGTGCGAATGCCGATGCGGCGCAGCCGGGCGATGGGTTCCGGTGCAAGCCGCAGGGCTGCCAGTGGCAGGAGCAAAATATCAGGGCTGCCCGGCTTGCCATAGCGCGCCAGTCCCCAAGCGGCGGCGGCGGTATCCGCGACCGCCATGCGGGCATTGGGGAGCCGTGCCGCCAGCCGTGCCATTAGCCCGGCCTCCCCGCCAAACAGATGCGCGCAGCCGGTAATGTCCAGCATCACCCCGTCTGGCGGATCAAGCGCGGTGAGCGGTGTAAAAGCCTGGCACCACAGCGCCAGGTTCGCCAGATCATCCCGCCCGGCGCAGGCCAGGGAGAGAAAGCGGCGCTTCTGCATCCCATCCCTCCTTCAGCGTAAACAGATACGTCCCCGGCATAGCGCCCTTGGCGTAGAGCAGCTCCGCCCGTAACGCCGGGGCGTGGGGGCTGCCCGGGGCCGGATGCACCATCCAGCGCGAGGCAAAGGCGGTGGAATCCTCCCGCGTTTGGGCGGCGGCGTGGCGCAGCACCAGCCCCAACCCGCCGCCTTGTTTTGCCGCCAAAGCCAAACGTTTGGCTGCCAGGCGCGAAAGGGCTTCGCATGCCACCACCCCCGCCATGCCGCCGCGCAAAGCCACTTCCGCCGCCCCCAGGGCTTCGGCATCGTCCCTCGCCTGGGCAAACAGGCAACAGGCCGGATCAACCCCCGCCCAGGCCAGCCCTGGCGGGTACCAGTCGGGCACGGTGCTTACCCACAGAACAGGCCGTGGCCCCCAGACCAGTCCCAGCAGCAACGCCGCCAGCCCCGCATGTGCCGCCGTTCCCGCCGGCGCGCGCAGCTCATGCACCGCCGGGCAGGCGTGCAGAAATGCCGGAAAGGCGGGGGCAATAGCGGAGTGAGGGGTAGAGAACATAACAAGAACACTGAATCCACAACTCAGCCGAAGAGTCGAGTCAGGATTTGTGCGTCTGTACCATGACAGAAGCCGGCCTCTGCCTGATGAAAAGTGAATCGCCCGGCGGACTCCAGGAGCGCAGATCTCGCGGGCGGGCAAGTAGGGGCTTCGGCCATGCAATGGGAGTTTGGCCCCCCCTTCAGGCGGCGAAAAATGCGTGTAAGGTGCGCTTAGTCATAGAATTCACAATTGATCGCGATTTCAGTCAAAGAGGCCGACAGTTTGCCCGGCGCCCAGATCGAACAGGAAGGCGCGCCCCGGCTCCTTTACTTCCGGCGTGATGAAAGCTCCGTTTGTATACTGCAGATCAGAAAGACCTGCGGCTGCACGCGGGATCTACAAGCTGAACGCATTTTCCCGGGGCGGACTAATTGAACGACCATGAGATGTATGGCGATGGGTTATTCTCGCGAATGTGATAGGCGGGAGAAATGGGAGTACCGGCCCCTGAAGCAGAGGTGCCTCACTCATACCGAATCGCTCGGCGAGATAAATATCTGAAACTATTTGCTTCATCTTAGCTCCTCGCTCTGACATGCCTCACAGAGGTTGCCTTGCGGTTCTATCTGTTGCGCGCCGCGACAACATGTCACTGTAGCGCTCGTGCATCCACATAATATCAAGGATTGCGTATAGCCCAGTGTGATTGCTGAAGCTCCAGAGCGAGAGGGGTTTCCACCCAGGCATCTTTTATGTTTTATCAAGCAATTTCGCGTGTTTATCTTAACACGCTCGCATCAACATAAACACATATCGCTCCAGCCGCCTGCAATGGCGCGCATCAGCCTCGGCGCCATCTCTGCCACGAACCGAGGGCCGCCATGTTCACGGCGAGGCAGGCACCAGCAGCGAAAATCGCGACGCCTAGATCGCGCGCGCTGAGCGGTGAAAAGCCAAATAAATGGCGCAGTTGCGGTACCGTGATAACAGCGCCCAAGGCAGCGACGGCAACCGCCGTGACAATCCCCAGCGCGGGGTTCGGCCGGCGCAGTGCCGCAAGCCTCCTGGCGCCGAGCATCCTGTTGCTCACCACAAGGCCAAGATTTCCCGCCACCAAGGTGATGAACGCCATGGCGCGGCCGGCGCTCTCTCCGGCCGCGCCTTGTGCGCCGAGCAGGAAGACGAGCAATGACGCCGCCAAAACCACGACGCCTTGCAGCAGCCCCCCGATGAGCAAGGCCAGGTTGAACAAGGGCGCGCCCGGCCGGCGCGGCGGGCGGGACATGCTGTCGGTGTCGTCCTGTTCCGCTTCAAAGACAATCGATGAAGCCGGATCGATGATCATTTCCAGGAAGACAACATGCACGGGCCCAAGCATCAGCGGCCAGCCCAGCAGCACGGGAATGAGGGACATGCCGGCAATCGGCACATGCACGGCGAGGATATAGGAAAAGGCGCGGCGCAGATTGGCGTCGATCCGCCGGCCAAGGCGGATGGCGGCCACCAGCGAGGTGAAATCATCATCCAGCAACACCAGCGAGGCGGCCTCGCGCGCCACATCCGTACCGCGCCCGCCCATGGCGACACCGATATGAGCGGCCTTCAGCGAGGGGGCGTCGTTCACGCCGTCGCCGGTCATGGCGACGATCTCACCATTGGCCGCGAAAGCCTGCACCAGGCGCAATTTCTGCTCCGGCATCACGCGCGCGAAAACCCGGGTCTGCGCCACCGCTTTGCGCAAGGCGGCATCGTCCAGCCCCGCTATGTCCTTGCCGGTGAGCACGCGGCCGGTCTCAATGCCGGCCTGAGCGGCGATGGCCAGGGCTGTCGCCGGATGGTCGCCGGTAATCATCGCCACGCTGATGCCAGCCGTCCGGCAGGCCGCAACGGCTTGCGCCACGCCGGGACGCAGCGGGTCGGCAAGGCCGGCCAGGCCAAGGAAGGTGAACTCAAAATCATGCTGGGTCTCCGGCCAGCCTGGTTTGGCGTGAAACCCCTTGGCCACGGCCAACACGCGCAGACCGGCCGCCGCCATCTGCGCGACATCGCGGCGCAGCGCTTCCAGCCCGGCTTCGTTCATATGACAAAGATCCGCGATGGCCTCCGGCGCCCCCTTGGCGGCGATGACATGGGCGCCCTTGGCGCCGCCGCGCCAGCCTTGCGACATCGCCAGCATGTCCGGCTGCAACGGGTAGCTATGCGCAAGACTCCAATCAGTGTGCAGATGTTCCGTGTTGGCGAGCCCCTGCTGCCCGAGCCGGTAGAACGCCCGCTCCATCGGGTCGAACGGGTCCGGCCGGCTGGCCAGGATAGAAAATTCCACTACCTCATGGAAGGCTTCCGGCATTGTCGCCGTGGCCTCGTTCACCTGCAAAATTTCCCCTCCCACGGCCAGACACGCCACCGACATGCGGTTTTGCGTCAGCGTGCCGGTCTTGTCCGTGCAGAGCAGCGTCGCCGTGCCCAACGCCTCAATGGCGGCGGCGCGGCGCGCCAGCACGTGCTGGCGCGCCATGCGCCAGGCCCCCAGCACCAGAAAGATGGTGAGAACGAGCGGGAATTCCTCCGGCAGCGTGGCCATGGCCAGGGTGATGCCGGCCAGCACCGCCTGCAGCCATTGCCCGTGCAGCAGCCCGTAGGCCAGAGCCAGCAGTGCCGAGGCGCCGATGCCGACCGCCGCGAACAACCAGACCAACCGGCGCATCTGCACCTGCAAGGGCGGCGGGGCAGAGTCCACGCTGCTCAGCGAATGGCCGATGCGGCCAATGGCGGTGCGTGGTCCGGTGGCGGTGACGCGCGCAATGCCACTGCCGCCGGTGATCAGGCTGCCTGCCCAGACGAAAGGCGAATCTTCGCCCCCCGGCGTGGCGTCTGCTAAGGGTGGCGTGCCAACGAGCTTGCGGACGGGAACAGATTCGCCGGTGAGCAAGGCCTCATCCGCCTGGAGGGCGGCAGCGTCCAGCAACACGGCGTCCGCCGGCACGCGCTCGCCTTCCGCCAACCCGATGAGATCATCCACGACGAGCTGACGGGCCGGGATGCGGATTTTTTCTCCATCGCGCCATACCTGCGCGTGCGGGCTGGCGAGTTCGCGCAGGGCCGCCAGCGCTGATTCCGTGCGGGCTTCCTGGACAACGACCATGACGACATTGAGCACGGCGAAGCCGAGCAGGATCAGCGCTTCGGCGAGACTGCCCAGGAGCAGATAGATGAGCCCCGCCGCGAGCAGCAATTGCAGCATCGGCTCGCGCACCGCATCCCACGCGATGCGCGGCAAATGGCGGCGCTGGTCCTGCGGGAGCTCATTCGGCCCATCCTGGCGCAGGCGCGCCTCGGCTTGTGCTGTCGTCAGGCCATCGGGGGGCATGGAGGTGCCGGCGGCGCCTAGCATGAGCCAGACCTTTCAGGCGCGGAGAGGATATCCGCGTGCTGCGGCGGCGCGCCGAGGATGGTTTCGACATAGAGGATTTCGACGATGACCAGCACCAGCAGCATGAGCGGCGTGGCCAGCAGCACCGCCGAGATGCCAAAGAGAATGCTGAAGCCGACCGTGGAGAGCAGCGAAAGCACTGGCGGCAGCGCGGTGGCCTCGGCCTGCACCAGAGGCGTGATGAAATTGCCTTCGATGAAATGCACCCCGGCATACATGGCAATGACCCAGACCGCATCGAGCGGCGATTGGGTGAGGGCGACAAGCGTTGCCGGCACCGCCGCCATCACCGCGCCGAAATAGGGGATGAAGGTGAGCAACCCGCCGACCAGCCCCAGGGCAACCGGCGCCTCGATGCCCAGCGCCCACAGGCCGAGGCCGGACAAGATGCCGATCGTCAACATCACGATGAATTGCCCCAGCAGCCAGCGCAGCAAGAGCTGCCCCGTCTGCTCGTACAGCCTTGCCGCGACCGCGCGCCGCCCCGGCGGCACGAGGCGGAGGAGCAGGCGCCGATAGAGTTCCGGCTGCGCCGCCAGATAGATGGCCACCAGAAAGACCAGAATGGCATAGCCGGCCGTCGTCACCGTGGATTGCACGATGATCGCGGCAGCGCGGCCGGCCATTCCGGTGACGTCGGCCGGGGCAATGCCGCGCGCCTGCGTCAGGATGTACGGGCCGTAAGGCTGCCCGCGCAGCCAGTCGAGCGCGATCTTGCTGCCCAGGGGAATCTGGCGGGCCAGCTCGCCAAATTGTCCGGCCGCGACGGTGCCAAAGAAGCTCAGCGCCGCCGCGAGCGCCACGAGGAAAACAAGCACAGCCACCGCCAGCCCGCCGGCCGGGCCGATCCTGGTCCATTTGCCGATCCCGCAGGCGGCGCGGCGCAGACCGATGGCGATGAGAACCGCGCCAAACAGCAACAGCCCAAGATCGGCCAGCCGCCATGCCGCTACCGCCAGCGCCGCAAACAGGGCAACGATGAGGACCCGCTTGGCGAAACTGGCAAGCCCGCCATCGCCTGCCATCCGGCTGTTATCATGTGCCTGGTCCAATGGACGCACCTCACGATATGACCCGCGGCAGCAATGGCATGCGCGGGCTATCCATCGCCTTGATTTAGCGCAACATGGGTTCGCGGCGTCGCGCTTATGCTGTGGTCGCAAATGGCGTAGGGTCTCAACATGCAAAAGGTTCACACGGAAAACCACCTGATCGAGCGGACCGGCTGGCTGCGGGCCGCGGTGCTGGGCGCCAATGATGGCATCATCTCGACCGCGAGCCTGATACTCGGTGTCGTCTCCGCTGGCGGCGGGCGTCACGAGGCGCTGGTGGCGGGTGTGGCGGGGCTGGTGGCCGGCGCCATGGCGATGGCGGCGGGCGAGTATGTTTCCGTCAGCTCCCAGGCCGATACGGAAGATGCCGCCTTGGCCAAGGAACGTCACGAGCTCGCCACGGACCACGCATCCGAGCTGGCGGAGCTCGCGCATATCTATGAACAGCGCGGCGTGGACGCGGCGCTGGCGCAAGAGGTGGCCCGCCAGCTCATGGCGCATGACGCCCTGGGCGCCCATGCCAGGGACGAGCTGGGCCTCTCCGAACATACCAGCGCCAATCCCATCCAGGCGGCCTTGGCGTCGGCGCTGACCTTCTCGGCTGGCGCGGCCGTCCCGCTCATTCTCGCGGTCGTCATCTCGCTACCCAGGCTGATGCCGGGCATTGGCCTCGGCGCGCTGCTGTGCCTTGCCGTTCTCGGTGCCATTGGCGCCAAGGCTGGTGGCGCGCCGGTGCTCAAACCGGCGCTGCGCGTCACCTTCTGGGGCATTCTGGCGATGGCGGCGACCGTCGGGATCGGCAAGCTGTTCGGCACGCTGGCCTAGAGCGTATTCCGTTCACGTTGGTGCAGGGAATACGCTCTAGGTCGTGTCTGCATTCATAGATTCCCTTTGTTTGTGATTTCTGATTCAAGGCTTGAGGAGGGTTCTTGCCTTGAGCAGACGGACACTGACG
>NZ_JHYG01000022.1 GCF_000687875.1 Acidocella facilis ATCC 35904
GAGCGCCTGCGCGATGCCGGTATCGAACCCTCCGTCGGCAGCGTCGGCGACAGCTACGACAATGCCCTGGCCGAGACGATCAACGGCCTGTACAAGGCTGAGGTCATCCACAGGCGGGGCTCTTGGCGATCCTTTGAGGAGATCGAGTACGCCACGCTGAAATGGGTCGACTGGTTCAACCATCGCCGGATCATGGAGCCCATAGGCTACATGTCGCCGGATGAAGCCGAGAAACCCTACTACGCCGCGCTGCGAGAGCAGTCCATGGCAGCGTGACTCAAACCAAATAGCCTCCGGGAAAACCGGAGCGGTTCAAAGCGGCAATCGTTTTATATTTTATGGTTTTAGCGTGCTGGTGCACGGCGTAATTGACCGTACCAGCGAGCTTGGGCGTCAGCTGTTCGACGATACCAGCCTGTTTGGTCTGGAGCACAGCTTCGGCCTGCTTGATGGCCAGTTCCGTCTTCTTGATCGTGTCGTGATATTCCCGGTCGAGCCGGTCGCTGGCATCGTGGAAATAGCGCACGGCCTGGTTATGCAGGCGCCATTGCAGGCGTAGGGAGGAGGACAAAGCCTTGATGAGCGGCAGCACGGGATCGTTTTTAAGCCCGGTGACCTGGATGGCACGCTCCAACTCGTCTTGCATCTGCGCGATATCGCGGCCGAGTATCTCGCTGTATCGGCGCAGGTCGAGATCGTCCTTGGGCTCATTTACGGCAGCCATGAGCTGACCCCCGCGAAATTGGCATCCATCGCATCCAGCCATAGCCTGACACGGGCGCGGTCGAACGGGCCGAGCGGTGTGTCGGCTCTGCCGGTCTTGCCCGCAACGGCGTCATTGAATTTCAGCCGGCGGATTTCCACGGGCTGGGCCGCCACGAGCCTTGGCATGAACACCGGCACAGCACCTTCATTGATGGCACGACGGACAGCGCTGTGGCGCAGAATGCGCGCAAAGGCCATGTCGCGTGTCTCACCGACATCCACCATGGCTTCGTTCAGGATGATGGCGGAGGCGGTTGGCTTGAAGCCCAACCCTTGCAAGGTGGCGAGTGGCGACAAATCCTCTTCCTGTGGCCCGACCGTATGGAACAGCACGACCGCGAAGCCCTGCGCCTCAAACAGCGCGACCAGGTCGGGCAGCTCGACGGCGAGGCGGCGCAACGTGGTGTCGCCGCCGCCAAGATCGATCAGCGCCGACATTTTCTGGGTCAGGCTGTGTTGCAGTAATCGATCCAGCCATTTCAGGGACATTGCGGGGTCGATGGCTTCCGGCGGGCGGGCTACCTTGTCGATATAGCGGGAGAAGGTGTCATTCGTGGTGTCCAGATCCGCCATTAGCAAAGGCGTGCCGTTCAGCAGGGTTTTTTCCGCCAGCCAGCGTATGCCGGTGGTTTTGCCGGTTTTGCCACGCCCGACCCAGAAAATGATTTTGTGCCGCCCGCTTAAATCCATGCCGGTCAGGGGCGCGGGGCCGGGCGAAGCCATTGCCTGACCGGCGGCGCTGACCAATTCCATCTCCGGGCCGGTATCTTCGTCCTGCCCGAAATTGAATATTGATGCCGGGGTGGCAGGAGAGGGCGACCGGCCGGAGATTGGATTTGGAAACCGTAGCAATTCTGGCGTGTTGTCTTTCTGTTCAGGCATTGTGGGGCTCCTTTTTACAGAGGTTGATCGGCCTTGCTCATGACGGCGGCTTTTTGCCGAGCAGGCGCTCCAGGACTTCGTCGTAAGTGGGGGATGGCGGCCGGATGATGGGGGCGGCTGGCTTGTCGGCAGGTGGCGCGTCAGTTTCTGAGCGTCTGACCTCCCAATCGATAAAACGTGCGGGCTGAAATTCAGGTTCGCCCGCAACATCCGATGGATATGGCTCGATAAATTGTGCAGATTCTGGCGGAGCGGAGGGCATCGGTGTTTGCGCCGCCAAACTCTGCGAAGACATTGTCTGGTTGCGGCGCCGATAGCCTTTCAATGGCAGGCGTGCCCGGTAGGCTTCGCTCTGCAGCCAATCCGCCGTCCATGGTTTGCCCGTGCGGTAGGTGATGCCTGCCAGTGTCATGGCGCGCGCGATTGCTGCCCATGACCAGCCGCTTTGCACCAACGCCAGCAGCATTTCGGCGTACAGGCGCAACCAGGGGCGGATGACATCGCCTGATGACCATAGCGCAAGAAACTTCGCGGCCAGGGCTTTGATCTCATCATCGGAAGGGGTGCGCTTCAGGGCCATGCGATGAACCAGCTTGGTGAAACCTAAAGCGTCACCTTGGCATTTTTGCTTCTGGAATTTCAACTTCCGAATCGGAATCTTGACAAAGCCAAAATTGGTTCATCAGCCCAAAGCTGTGCTCATCTCTATGCTGATTCCTAATCTCAATCCTGGGTGCAATCCTAACCTCATCCCTATGCTCAATCCTGATCTCTAATCTCGTCGGTCTGGTGTGGTATCGGATTACGTTTCTACGACAGACCAAGGAATGCTAGCGCATGCGGGAGCGGTGGTATCGTGGGCGTGGCGTGACCGTGTTTGCCGCTGCTGATGGCACGGCGAGACTACGGGCGGTAGCACAATGCTTTGGACGATCATCGATCCATTCCCAGCTTACGCGGCCCAAAATCTGTTCGATGAAGATCAATGCGGATTCCGTTGATATATTGCTGAGTGGTTTCAAATCCTCGATACAGATGGTGTCTGCATCCCCATGATCCACTTTAAGCGGCCACACCCATGAGCGAATATCAGTATTACGAATTCCAAGCCATCGACCATCCGCTCAGCGCTGCCGACCGGGAGGAACTGCGGGCCTTGTCCACCCGGGCGCGGATTACGTCTACCAGCTTCACGAACTCATATGAATGGGGCGATTTCAAGGGCGATCCGGCCAAATTAATGGAGAAATGGTTCGACTTGCATCTTTATCTGGCTAATTGGGGGACGCGCCGGTTGATGATCCGGTGGCCCGCCCGTATGGTTGATCGCCCTTTGCTCGCCGCCTGCTTGCGCAAGGTCGACACAGCCAAATTGCGTAGCGTCGGTAAGAATTTGATCCTGGATATCTGCGTGGAAGAGGTGGAGTCCGCGGACTGGGATGATGGTGCGGGCTGGCTCGCCGCGCTTGCACCGTTACGTACAGATGTTCTCGGGGGCGATCTGAGGCTGTTTTATCTGCTTTGGCTGAGCGCGGTCGAGGCGGATATATTCCAGCCCGACCAACCGGAACCAATGCCCGGTATCGGGCCGATGACTGGAGCTCTTGAAGCATTCGCCGATTTTTTCGGTATTGATGCAGACCTTGTCGCGGCAGCGGCAGAACGTTCGGCTGGTCTTCAAACCGAAACGCCACCGTCACTCGATACCGTCAGGCCAATTGTCGAAGCTATGCGCGATGAGGAAAAAAATCACCTGCTGTTACGTTTATTTCAGGGCGATCAGAGCGTGATGACCGAATTGCGCGCGCGGGTGGCGCAGCTTGCCAAGTCCGCCCCCTGGGGCCAGCCAGTTCAGATGCGTACCGTCGGCGAATTATGGGCCCGCGCCGATACGATCAGGCAGGCCCGGAAAATGGCCCAGGCCGAGAAGGCGGCAGCTGAACAGAGAATGCGGGAGGCGGAGGCCGAACGGTCTCGCCGTCTTCGGCTCGATGCCATTGTCCGGCGGGGCGAAAGCGTCTGGAGGGAGATTGAGACCGAGATCGAGCGCCGCAACGCGGCCGGTTATGATAAAGCCGCCGGCCTGCTCCGCGACCTGAAGGCGATATCCGAGGAAAAGGGCTTGTCAGTGGATTTTATCCGCCGCGTGGAAAAGATGCGTGACCGGCACGCCCGGAAGGAGCGATTCATCGAACGGCTGGCCAAATTGGGATAGTGCAGGGCGCCCAGCGCAGGGGGCGGGCCGCGACCGATAGTGATGAAGCACTCCGTCTATGCCATAGACCTATGAACGGCAGATCGTTGGAAGCCGGAACGGTCTCGTTCACGGGGCTGATTTTGCCCCAGGAGCGATGAGTATCATTCCAGGGTATAACCGAGCATCCGATACCCTGTTCGCCGCTTCGCCGCCATGCGCGCCAACATGGGCACCGTTTCATCGACATAGTCGACAACGAGAACCTCCGTCTTTCCATGATGTTGCCGGTGCAACCGGCCAACGTATTGAGCCAGCGTGCCCTTCCATGAAATGGGCATCGTCAGAAACAGCGTGTCGAGTCTTGGATCGTCGAAGCCTTCCCCGATATAGCGCCCGGTCGCCAGTATGAGGCGTTCTTGATCATCGGGCACATGCAAAGCCGCCTCGGACGCTCTGCGTTCAGCGGCCGACATCCCGCCCCGAAGGACTACAAGATGGCCCACAAAGCGCGAGAAGCGGCGTTGCAGATATTCGAGATGGTCCTTGCGTTCGGTCAGCACGAGCGGCGAGCGTTTTGCCTCCAACGCTTTGAGCACATCGTCGAAAATCAAGTCATTGCGCGGCTCGTCCTGGGCGAGGGCGGCATAGACTGCCGGCATGGCGGGGCGGTCGGAGGCCGCCAAAGGCGGCGGCAACTGGAATTTTGTCGCCCTATGTTTCGCACGGTGAGTAACGCCCCGTTCGGCAGCTTGTGCGCGAGCGTCAACGCGGTGTCTCACTGGGCCGCACTGCATAAAGATGATGGGATGGTGCCCGTCCTTGCGAGCGACGGTCGCGGACAGGCCGAGGACATACTTCGCCTTAGCGCGCCTCGCCACCAGCTCAAAGCTCGCCGCCGAGAGGTGATGGCATTCGTCAAACACCAGATGACCGTAATCGGCCACCAGATCGGACACCTCACCTCCGCGCACGAGGCTCTGGATTAGCGCGACATCGATGATGCCTGTTGGTTTGCGACGGCCGCCGCCAATGACCCCGATAAGCTTCGGATCGATATCAAGAAATGTCTTGAGGCGCTCAACCCATTGGGCGAGCAGCTCTCGGCGATGGACAAGGATCAGCGTATTGCGCGCCCGCTCGGCGATGAGCGCGGCGGCCACGACGGTCTTGCCGAAGGCTGTGGTTGCTGCCAGCACGCCGGTATCATGCGGCGCGAGCGCGTCGAACGCCTTGACCTGGGGGCCATATAGCGCGCCCTGGAAACAGGGCTCGACCGGCAGCGGCGCCCCGGAGATTCGCAGGTCTTCCACTACCGCCTCGGCCCCATGGGCGCGGATCAACTCGATGGCCTCGTCGAGACACCCACGTGGCAAGCCCACATGGCGCGGGTGAAGTTCGGCGCAGGAGATGATCCGGGGCTTGTCGAAGGTAGGGAAGCGCATGGATTGCGCGCGGTAGAACTCCGGGTTTTGGAACGCCGCCAGACGCATCAGCCGCGCCGTCATCGCCGCTGGCAGTTCGGTCCGATCAATGTAGACCTGATCGGCGATCACGACGCCGACCTTGCTTGGCATGGGCGCATTGATCGGTCCGGGCTCCCGCCGCCGGGAAGGCGTCATGCGCCACGGCTCGTCGGCGTCCTCATCCTCCACCGGCATGCGCACGCCCAACACCCGGCCCCGAGACTCCGCGTCGGCAACAAGGTCCAAGACCGCGTCGGCAGACAGACGCGGCGCCGACGACAGGAACGCCCATTGATCATCGTAGGGCCGGAGAGTCTCGTCGATGAACACGCTGTTTCCATGCTCGCGCGCCCTACGCTGCAAGGGTAAGGCGATCAGATTGCCGAAGCCGCCGGCCGGCATGGTGTCTTGGCTTGGAAAGAAGCGGTCATAGGAGGCGAAGCCGATTTCTGGCCGCCTCTCCATCGTCTCCGTCATGATCGCGGCACCGAGCTGACGGGCAGCGCGCGCGGGGACAGGCTCTGAGAAGAAGATCCAGACATGGGCGCCGTTGCCGGATCGGGAGCGTTCGAGGGCGGCGGGAACGCCTCTCGCCCGGCAGGTTTCAAACATCGCCGCAGCGTCGGCCGCCCAGCTTTCCTTGTCGAAATCGGCGGCCAGAAACCAGCAGGTTTCATCCGGCAGCATCGGATAGACGCCGGCGACAAAGGCGCGCGAACTATTGCCGCCCCGCAGATGCTTGTCGATGATCTCGTCCGACACGGGGATGAAGGCTTGATTGGGGCACTCCCCGCATTTGACTTGCGGCTTGCCACAAACGCCCCTGATCCATTCATTGGCGCAGGCGGGAGCATAGCCTGCCTTTCCCGTCTTTGCGTTGTCCCAGCGGAGCGGAAACACGTCGGATCGGCCGGCGAAGAGGCGACGGAAGAGCGCCACTTTGTCGGCGGTCGGCGACGCCGTGGTCACGGTCGGACTGTTCGCGGCCTGGCCTGAATACTGGGCAGCTGGTGGTGGCGTGGCTCGCCGCCGCTCGATTTCCGCAAGCGCCGCTTCGAGTTCGGCGCGTTCAACGTCGTAAGACGGGACCGGATACGGATGATTTCCTCGTCATCGGGCGCAGGTTGACGCCGATGGGGCGTTATGAACGGCTCGATTGACATTTTTTCGGGGTCCGAAGGCCTGACCGGAGCCATTACCCAGGATTCGCCTTTATGGCTCCACTGGATGCAGGCAGACCGTTTTTAAGTGGCCGATTGCGATACCGACATCCCGCTCCGGGAAAATTTTAGCTTTTCTTGCCCCGGCCCCTTCTGGGCCCGGCCATTTGGGAATAGCGGCCATCATCGCGGACAGTTCCAATGGAATCGCCTCGCGCGCGTTTAGCCAGTCAATGGTGGATAGCAATTCCATGCCGTAAGGCGATTGAAAGCCGTCAATCATCGCCGAGGCCCATTCAAGCGCCGGACGGAAAATGCCAGCTTCAGGGGCTGTGAGATAGGCGCAGACATGGTCTCGCCGTGCTTCGTTGAGCCGGAGCGTATCGAAGGGGCTGGCATCGGCGATGCGCGTGTCGCATGCAATGTAGCTGCCATCCAAGCTGTCCATCAGGTGCCGCACGGCATCGGAGTAGGGGCCGTAACGATGTGCCACGAAGTCGTCGCCAATCGGATTGTTCAACCCGAGCACGCCAGTCGCCCGGCACAAGAACCATGCGAGTTTTTGGGCCTCCAGCACTGAACATTCAAAGCCCAGTATGGCGTAGCGGCGGATCATCTCCACCATCAAGGCGCGCGCCGGCGTAAGCTTTTCAACGCCGTGGCGTTTTACGACGTTTTGGTATGCGGCAGCCGGTTCATAGACTAAAATATCGCAATCCAGACCAGCGAGCGCATCCTTGATGAGGGGTTTAACATTGGTCCAACTCAGCCCGCCATTGCCGGCCCCAAGCGGCGGAATGGCGACGGACTTAATGCCGCGCGCCTCGATCTCGTACCGCAGGGTTTTTAGTCCCGCGGCGACCCAGGCAAGCTGGGATGGATGGCGCCAGTGCTGCTTGGTCGCAAAATTAATGATCAGACGCGGCCCGAGCATGTCGTGGCGTTCCGTGATGAACAGCCCGCCCGGCGCCAGTTGCCCGGCCTTGCAGGCCGCCTGATAGGCACGAAAATTCTGCGGAAAAGCGTCTTTGAACATCAGCGCAATGCCCTTGCCGCTGATGCCCACCGTATTGACGGTATTGACCAGCGCCTCAGCGCCGGATTCAAGCAGATTGCCTTGCGTGAACCGGATCATCAGAAATACCAGCCGGGCCGATGAACGGCCTTCACGAACAAACCCGCGGCGTGAACCTGCGCCTCAATCCTGACTTTGCAAGCAGAACCAGCGAAGCCAATGCCCAGCAATGCGGCAGGTGGTATGTGGCGATAGGCCAGAGCCTCGGCTTGATAGCGTTCCATTTTATCAGGATAGCTATCATCCCAGGCGAAGTCATGTCGACAAAGAATATCCCAGTCGATCATCTCGGCCAGGTCATCAGGGTTCGCACTCCATTTCGTGGTTGCCGTGTAGGCATGGCGGTCTGTGAACAGCATCGGGACGCCGTTTTTTAACATTGCCTCGCAGGAGGAGACCAAGATCACGATTTCATCGTTTTCACGTTGCGTGATCCCGCTATAGCCGCTCTTGATGTTCAGGAGCATCGGCGTTTTTGGTGTGAAGTAAAACGGCACATAGTCCGCCAGCGTGCCGCCGGGCGAAATCGGCACAAGGCGGCGGGCGCGGTTGCTGATGAGGTCGGGATTCCCGATGGCGATGAAATTAGGGTCTATTTTGCCGCCATTCGCCGCGTGCAAACCATTCGCCAATAGCCACGGCAAGTTATCGGCATGGGTGATGCGAAAGAGCAAGCCACGCTGCGGGGTCAGGGTGAGCTTCATTGCCGGTTCTTCTACACAGATGTGCCGGAGGAACCGAACATTTCCGCCGAAAGCCCGGCGGCCATGGCTTCGGCCTTGGCGGCGGCGGCGTCGAGGTGGCGCGCGAGGGACTCGATGCGACTGGCTTGTTCGGCGAACGCGGATTGGAGCGGGAGGGGTGGGAGGCGCAGGCGAATGGAGCGGACAATGCCCATGTTCCAGCCTTCCATGATTTGGCCGTTGGCCTTGCCTCGCGCCTGCGCACGAACGCCAGGATCGAACAGCAGCGCGCCCTGAACGAACCGGGGATGTGCCAGAGAGCGATCCAGCGTGAAGGCGCACAGATGCTTGGTATTCATGCATTCCGGAAGGTTATCCGGTGCGACAGCGACACGGCCTGTAGTCCCCATGATCGTGACGATCACATCACCGGGAAAGACCCGGAAACGCTTAAAAGCTTCATATTTTTCGCGCGGAAGATGCCGGGGCTTTGCCCATTTGAATTCATTGTCAACGACGTTGTCGATGCCGAGAACCGGAACGCCTTCATCGGTGAACTCGGAGTGTTTGAGTTGGCTGCCGAAAGGGCCGGTGCGAATGGCATTGACCTGTTTTGCCAGAATATCGTCGATGGTAATTTCTGACCAATCCTCGGCCGGGTCGCCGAAGGTGTTGAGGAAGAGGGCGGGGATGATGGCGCGGGCGCGGCCACGGGCGGCGTCGGCGCGGCGCCTGATCTCCGCCGCCCGGTCCAACAGCCCCACAATCCGCCGCTGCTCGTCCAGCGGCGGCAGGGGGACTTTGGCAGCCTTGATGAGCGAAAGAGGTAGGGATGGAAGGCTCGTAACCTGAGCCTGAGAGCGGGGATCATACCGCTGCGACCAGTGGAAAAGGTATGACGGCAGAACCTTTCGCTGATCCGGTATGATCGTGGCGAGGTGCGACACGACGTAAGCATCCTGGCCGAGCATCGCGCGGTGATTCAGGTTCACCGACGCGCCGCTTTTCGGAATCAGCAACGTTCCCACCGGATAAAGACGCAACCCGCATTCGCGAACGGCCAGCGGCGAAACTCGATCCGCGGTTTCGACAAGGGCCGGATCAATATGCTTGCGTCCGACATCCTGCATCCGAACGAAGGGATGACCATCGACGCAAAAGTGATTGGCGTCCTGCGGAGCAGGATTGCCCGCAGAAATGTCTGAAATCTCCTCCAGATCGACTTGCGGCCAAGAACTCACGCCGCCTCCCCCCGCAACTCCGCCGCCAGCGCCTGAATATCGCCGAGGATCGCCTCGACATCCTCCTGCAATTCCTCCAGCAATTCGCGCGGGTCGCGATGGATCGCCGCCTCGCGGCTTTCGGGGCGATAGCGCGAGGCGGACAAGTTCCAGTCCTCCCGCTCGATGGTGGCCGCGTCCGCGAACCACCAGTTTTCCGTCCAGGGCTTTTCCGCATCGCGGTTTTGCCAGCTGGAAAACATTTTTTCCCGGCTGTTGAAGGCGGCGATCAGGCCGGGCAGGTCGTCGGCTTCGATCGGCTGCTCGTGGTTGGCATCCAGCTTGAAACCGTCATTGCTGGCATGCAGGAACATCACATTTTTGCTCCGCCCGCCCTTGGCGAAGACCAGCACGGAGGTTTTTACCCCCGAATAGGGCTGGAACACGCCGCCGGGCAGCGAGAGCACGGCCTGGACGGTGTTGTTCTGGAGCAAAATACGGCGCAGTTCCTTGTGTGCGCCGGTGGAGCCGAACAGCACACCTTCGGGCACAATCACCCCGCAACGCCCGCCGGGGCGCAAATTATCGATCATGTATTTGATAAACAGCAATTCCGTCGCCGTGCTGGTGCCGACTTTGACGTCATCGACAATGCGGTCCCGGTCCAGCCGCCCGGAAAAGGGCGGGTTGGCCAGCACCACATCATAACCGTCGAGCGGGAGCCCGAGATCGGCTTTCATCTGCCGGTCAAAACTGGTGGTCAGCACATTGCGCTTGAGGATACGGACATCCGGCAGGCCGCGCAAAGCGAGGTTCATGCTGGCGAGGCTGACCATTTTGGGGTCAACATCGTTGCCGTAAAACGTCTCGGTTTGCAGTTTGTGCCACTGGGTCTGGTTGAGCTTGTCGCCAAAGCCGCGCTCGAATTTTTTGCCCTCCAGCTCGGCCACATTCGTGCCCTTGGCGGAGGAATTGGCCAGGCGGATATGCTCATAGGCGGCGACCAAAAACCCGGCCGTGCCGGCGGCGGGGTCATACACGGTCTCGCCAATTTTAGGGTCAACGAGGTCCACGATCGCGCGGATGATGTGGCGCGGCGTACGGAACTGGCCAAGCTCGCCCGCCTGCTTGATCTGGCGCAGCACATGCTCGAACAAATCGCCCTTGCTGTCTGGGTCGGCATCTTCAAGGCGCAGCTTGTTCACCAGCGAGACCACCTGGGTAAGCACGGTCGGCTCATCCACGGTGAGGCGCGCCTGGGCCATGAAGCTCATGCCAAAGGCGTCACCAATGCCGGCGAAAAAGGGGAACACCTCATCACGCACCCAGGTAACAAGCTGCTGGCCAGAGAGGGCATTCGCCCAGGATGACCAGCGCATCCGCTCACGCGGCACCGTTTTAACCTTCTCCTTAGGAGCATTCAGCGGATTTTTCAGCGTCCATTCACCCGCGTAGAGGGAGTCATATTTCCGCTTGGTCGCTTTGGCCTGGCGCAGATTGGCAGCGTCGATGCCCTCGATCATGTAGAAGAAGAACAGGAAGCTGAGCTGCTCGGCGTTGGATAACGGGTCCGGGTAGCCGCCGCCATAGAGATAGTCGCGGATCTGGTCCACGTTGCGGCGCATGTCGGGCGTGAAGGGCATTGGTAGCCTTTAGTTCAGGGGTTTAGCTGGTTGGGCCGGTTCCGAATCCGGCGCGCCGGCGGAGGATATGCCGAACACAGCGTTGTTCATACTGCCGAGCATCCGCTCAAGCTCGGCCTCGCCGCCAAAAACGGCGCGGGCGCGCTCGAAGCCGCCATTCATGGAGAGCGGTGGCCTGTCGAAGCGCCAGCTGTCAAACAAAGAGAGGTCGGCCGCGTTAGCGAGGATTTGTTCCTTGACCAGATAGAGCAGCCGAAGCTGATCGGCGTTGAACATATGCCCGGCCAGCCCCGGTCTGTTGAGCCAGGTCTCGAATGCGGCCCCCAACGCCTCGGCGGCGGCTTCCTCAACATCCATGAAGGCGTGACCGGTCTCGTCCACCGTCACCCATTCGCGGGTTGTAGGATCGATTTCGTCATGCACATCGAGCATTAGCAGCCGCCTTGAAGGGCCGGCCGGCGGCTTGCCTTCACGCACGACAACAACGCCGCCCTCGCCGGGCGTCTCATCGTCGCCATGGCGGAGCGTGACACCGGTAAAATCCCACATGGTGAAGCGGTCCTTGCCCGGTGCCAGACGCGTGCCGCGCCCGCGCATCTGCTGGTAGAGGATCGAGCTATGGGTGAAGCGCGCCATCACCAGGTTGCGCACCTCCGGGCAGTCGAAGCCGGTGTCGAGCATGTTTACGCTGACCAGGATTTGCGGGAATTCCTCCTTTTTGAAGCGCTTGATTTTGGCCGGGCCGTCCACGCTGTCGTCCGGTCCCATGCCGGAGACGACGAAATCGGCATAGCGTGTGGTGGGGCTGGGTTTCTTGTCGGCGAACACGTCGTCGAACATGCGCGCCAGCGTTTCCGCGTGGCGTTTGGTGACGGCGAAGACGATGGTCTTGCCCCAATCGGGTGCGCGGCGGATGCCGTTCGGGCCGGTGTAGCCGTTCTCCAGAACCTCGCGGAATTCACGCACCATGGCGCGGTTGCGCTCTGGGATGGTGAACTTCCGCTCCAAGGCCGATGGATCGACGATGATCGGGTCTCGGTCGGCGAAGAGGCGTTCCAACTCCGCGCGGGTCGGCGCATCGAGGGCTGCCCAATCGATGTCGCTGCGTGCGACCGAAAAGCCATCCGTCGCGGCCGTGCGCGCGGTCATGGCGCGGTAAATCTCGTACGGGACCAGGTGCCCGTCCGCGATCGACTCGGCCATGCTGTAGCTGTAGGTCGGGCGGCTGACCTCGAAGAACCGTAGCGTGTCGCGTATCGCGGCGCGGTCTTCGTCGTCCACATCCGGCGCGTCCTGCATGACGCAGGGTGTTGCGGTGAGGCCCACCTTGATGCCGTCAAAATGGTCGAGCGCGCGCCGCCATTGGCCGTAAATGCTGCGGTGGCACTCGTCGATGACGATCAGGTCGAAATAGCCGGAGGAGTATTTTTCATACTCGTTCACCAGCGTTTGCAACGTGACGATGGTGACGCGCTTTTCGTCCTGGAAGCGGCGGCCGGTTCGCGGGACGCGGTAGCAAGGCAGATGCGGCAAATGCTCTGCGAATGCGTCCTCCGCCTGTATCGCGAGTGTGTTGCGATCAACCACGAACAACGCACGCGTCGCCCAGTTTGCTTCGAACAAGCGCTTCAGCAAGGCCGCCGCCGTGCGTGTCTTGCCGGTCCCGGTCGCCATCTCGACGAGCATCTTGCGCCGTCCGTTGACGATCTCTCGGCATACCGTTTCGATGCACGCGCTCTGGTGCAGACGGCCACCGCCGCCGGCTATGCGACTGTCGATCGGAATGTCGAGCGGGTTGCGGCGGATATCGCGAGCGGCTTTCTGGCGCGCGAGATCATCCTGGCTGAAAACGGTCTCGATCTTGCGGAAATGGGCGTCCTGGCCCTTGTCGCAGAACCAGATTTCTTCGCCGTTCGACAGGAAGATAAACGGCACATCGAGCAGGTCGGCATAGCGTCGGCCTTGCGCCTCACCCGCGCTGAGACTGACGCTCGTGCTCTTGGCCTCCAGCACGGCGAGTGCGCGGCCCTGGCGGTCGAACAGCGCGTAATCGGCCCGCCCACCGTCATCGAGGGGATACTCGTAGCGCACGCTGATGCCATCGGTCAGACGCCAGTCGGTGTCTTTCAGAAGCTGGTCGATCTTGATCCGGGCGAAGGCTTCGTTTGTCACTTCCTGGTAACCTCCGAACCGCGTTCGGTGGTCTTTCCCATGGTGGTCTGGCCAACCGTCAGTCGCTCGTATTCCTCCACCGAGATCACCATGACCACGCCGCGCCCATGCTTCTCGATCCGCACGGGCTCTGCGCGTGCTGTGTCGATCATAAGGCCAAAGCCGTTTTTTGCCTCGCGCGCTGACATGGTTTTCATGTATCAATCCCGGCGATTTCTCGTTGCGCCATTTTGGACGAAGTAGCTCTTTTGAGCAACCGGGAAGCATACCTTTCGGTCTTTTGGTCACTTCGGTCGCGCTTGCCGTTCGTGCACAGAAACGAGGGGGGCAAATCCTCGCCAATCCTCACTCGGGGAGGCTGCTCTTGCGATAGTAGCCGCGCGGATGGAATGGTTGCCATATGGCGTCATTTTTTATATATGGGCCATATGACAGGAGATAGATATGTCTGTCCTTAGCCAGATCACCGTCGAGCCAAAGCCTTTTTCGTCTGACCCGATCACTGATGAAGAGGCGGGCGCCATGTTTCGTGCGGCCCTCAACCTGTTTCGCCTATGGGGTGTGACGGACGACCAGGCCGCGGTTATCCTTGATCTGCCGCGCCGGACATTCGCCCGATGGAAGTCCGGGGAGGTCGGCCGGATCGGTCGTGACGGCAAGGCAAGGCAAGGCAAGGCAAGGCAAGGCTCTCCAACCTCATGGGGATACATAAAGCCTTGAGGATCATTTTCAGGGAGCCGACGCGGGGTTATGCTTGGATTAAGGCCGCCAATGCGGCTTTTGGTGGCGCCTCGGCGATGGACGTCATGCTTCACGGTGAGTTAACCGACCTCATGCGCGTGCGGAACTATTTGGATGCCGAGCGCGGCGGCTGGTGATCGATCCGTCGATCGTACCTGTCTCGCTGGTTCATTGGGTTGGTGCCAGGCGGATCATCCGCAGCCTGTATCCGCCAGTCGATCTGTTCGAGGACATTGCTGATCCAGAAGACTGGCCGCTGCTGATTGCTGCGGAGCAAAAGTCCGATCCACGGCTTATGGAGACAATCGGGGCGCTTGATCTGGTGCCGCCGGCGCGGCGCGTTTCCGGGCCGGGGGCGAGCTATCTGATGGCCCCCTTTACCCATGTCAGCCCTGAGCGGCCGAGCCGATTCAGCGCTGGCCGCTATGGGGTATTTTATGTCGCGCGTGCCTATGAGACGGCTGTGCTTGAGACCATTCACCACCATGGCCGCTTCATGGCGCAGACCAGCCAGCCACCTGGTTGGACATCGCAATTTAGGGAGCTTGTGCTGGATATCGGCGCGTCACTCCACGACCTGCGGGGTGGGATTGTTGCATTCGCGCCGGCTCTGGACCCAGACGATTACGCTATGGCGCAACAGCTGGCGGCTGCGTTGCGGGACGGTGGTTCTGACGGAGTGATCTACCCCAGCCTGCGCGACCCTGACGGCGTTTGCGTGGGGTTATTTTATCCAGATTTGGCCACGCCGCCTGTGCAAGGGCGGCGCCTCGATTATCACTGGGATGGCGTTCGCGTTGATCTTGTCCGGGACACGGGGACAGGGGAGGTTTTTCGGATCAAGGAATCCTGAAGGGGCTGACCAATAAAAGCTGTGTATATTTTCTGGATGTGTCATAGCGCGAGTGCGCGTTTGAGATCGTCATGCTCGAAAGCGCTGGCCATACGGGTGATTTCGGAGGACTTGGCACCAGCCTTCCGCGCGGTCTCCCGCCAGGTCGCCGTTACCGTCGCGACTTCCTTGATGATCGAGCGCGCTGCCGCCAATCCAAGGCCAAAATATTCCGCCGCCTCTTCAAGGAGATCGATCGAGCAAGTGCCCTCGTTGAGGTCGATGTTCGTCGTTAGGACGCGAGCCTTGAGATCCGTCGGGACCGGGTTGAGATCGTAGGCCGGGGAGAGCGACCAGCCCGCTTTGCCGAGCCACAGGAACCCGTGGTTGCGTAAATGATCATCGACATTCGAGATTAGCACGTTGAAGGTGACGCGCCGGTAGAGAGAGTGCGCGTCGATTTTTGCTTGCGCCCCATGTTGGGTGAGCGCGTCAACAATTTCTGGATAGCTGCCACGGTCGCCGTCCTTCGATCCGGTTATCGCCATGGCGGAGAGGAAGGGAATTCGGACAGCCCCAGCGCGATCGAAGCGCCGCGATAGCAGCACGGCTTTCCCGGCGACCTGGAGAAGCTCATGGCGAGGGGTCGTGATGCCGCAGCGCGCGGCGAGGCGCAGCGCGATCTCCTCCCAGGTCTCCATACTGTAGTCATCGGTCTCCTTGGGAAACTTCGCGATGGAGAGGTGTCCATGCTGATCGATGACGGATGCCTTTGGTCGCGCGCCTCCGAGGGAAGAGCCGGGGGCGAAGATGAGTTGGAGATCCTCATCGGTTTCTTCATCGCGTAGAATTCGTTCAGAGACTTGGAGGAGACGGCCGAGTTCGATCAGTGCGGGCACGCCTGCTGTGGTTGGTGCCTGAAACACAGGGTTACCCATCCAGCGGAACCGCAGAGCGCCGAGGCGCGTCTCATCCGCCACCCCAAGAAGGTAGTTGCTCTCGGAGAGGGTGCGGATGGCCCGACCCTCGCGATTGGCCTGACGGCGTTCAGCGCGTTGCATGAGACGCCGGCCCCAGGTGTCGGGCGCGGAGTCACCGATTGACCCGAAGATCGCTTGGCCGGCCAGAGGGGCGAATGTGCCGCGGGTTAGGGCAAGTGCCGGCTCGATTGAGAAGCGGTCAGGGTTGGCGAGCCATTCGGGAGTATATTCAAAAACCACGGTCTCGGTGCCCCGTGCCGTGTTGCTTCGGACCAAACCAACTTGGTGTAAGCGCCCTTTGAGGTCGATATGAACTTCTATGTCAGGCATGATTTGTTGGTTCCGGGGCACGCTTGATGCGAACCCGCCTGGGCAGCTCGGCACTCGAGAGTGCTTGCCCGACAGTATCGCGGCCAATATCGGCGATATTTCCGAGGTCGTCGAGCAGGCCGAGCGCCTGCAGGACGGCGGCATAGATGCCGATACCGACATTGGCATCCCCAGCTTCGACCCGTTGCAGGGTGGAACGGGACGTGAAAGCGCGCTCGGCGACGACAGCCATGGGCAGTCGGCGGCGGCGGCGGGCGTCACGGATATCCAATCCCAGCTTGCGCAGGGTGCGGCGTACAGCGGCGGGGGGGTGGTGTGGCGTTGGCATTTTGATGTCTTTGCGCGACTATTGAGCATATTTGTGTAGCACAAAGTTTACAAAATATCCAGTACCAACCGGTCACGTGTTTCCACGGTATCGCTCCAAGCCAGGCCAACCTGGCCAAGCGTCAGGTTGGCGTTTGGTCCCGGGCGGCTCATGTGCGACTCGCGGTCTGCTTGCTATACAAAAGCGGTCAACAGAGGAGTTGCCAATGCCGCGTGTCGCTACCGCCACATCGTCCTCCGAGGAGGTTTGTCACCTGATTGACGGCCTGATTGAGGCGGCGGCGAAATTTGTGGCGCGCGAGCGTGGCGATGGCATTATCCGCAAATGGTTGCCCCAGCGCGAGCGGGATGTGCAGGATATGTCCGAGGAGCGGATGCTCGCCATGATGGCGGATGCCGTGCTGCTTTCGTCCGATTTGTTGCTCTCGCAGCCTTCGGCAAGCGGAAGTACCGCATTTGACCGTCTTGCCAGGAGCCGCGCCAGTGCGCCGGCGGCGGAGAGGGAGGCGGTGGCGGCACTTTGCCGTGCGCGATACTGCTTGCTGCGTCTGGAGCAAGGCGCTGACGGTGCCGGGATCAGCGTGCGGGATGTTGTCTCGGGTGAGGTGTTGCGCCTGGCAGATGCGGAGCTTTTGCCCTTGCTGGACGGTATGACCCTGTTCGGCCGCGTGGTGACGCTGCCCGGCGGGGTTGGTTGCCTGGCGGGTGCGGCAACGCCGCTCGATGCTGCTGCCCTGGCGGTGGCGGCCGGCCATCCGGCGGCCCGCACCCCGGCTGCCAGTGCCAATGTGCGCTGGGCGGAGGCGGTCTATGCCCATGTGGTCCGCCATGGCACGCTGGATGTCCCGGGCCTGAACCGGCCGATGGGCGAGGCTGGCGGCGCGGGACTGTTTGAAGAAGGGCAAAGCGAGTTGGAAGACCTCGCCATGGCGTGGCTGGCCTTGGGCGCGCGGGCACCGGACGCGAATTTGCTTCAGCGCACGCGGGAAACGGCCAATCTGGCGAATATACTCGATACATTGGCCGCCGCCGTGCAGTCCCGCGATGGCGGCAGGGATGATGTTGCCGCGGCCATCGAGCGTTTGCTTTTGGTGCAGTTGGAGGTGGCGCAGCATCGCGAGCGCCATGGCGTTGGCGGGCTTACCCTGGCTTTGGTTGCCTCCGGGCTTGCCGATGCCGTTGCCAAACAAGGCTGGCCGCAGCGGGTGCGCACGCTTTTTGAGACGTTGCGGGCAAAACTGACAGGTGGGCGCGTGGCGGAAGACCCCGAGTTGGAACGGCTGGTGCAGCGCATCCAGGCGTTGCGCGCCAAAACTGTGGCGCAAGGTTGCACGGAACATGAAGCGCTGGCAGCGGCGGAAAAGGTGGCCGAGTTATTGGACCGCTATGGGTTGTCACTCGGTGAACTGGAATTTAGGGCACAGCCTTGCGAGGGCATCGGTATCCAGACCAACCGCCGCCGCATTGCGCCGATTGATGAATGCATCCCGGCAATTGCGAATTTTTTTGCCTGCCGCGTCTGGGCGGAGCGCGCCGAGGCTGCGCCGTTACGCTATATCTTCTTCGGCCTACGTGGTGATGTGACGGCGGCGCGGTATCTCTACGAGATGGTTGAGCGTGCGTTTGAGACCGAGACCAACGCGTTCCGCGCCAGCGATATTTATTTCGAGATGGCCGGTGAACGGCGAACCGCGACAAACTCGTTCCAGACCGGCTTGGCGCGGGGCATTTCCGGCAAGCTCCATGCTATCCGCGCCACGCGCGAGGCCACCATGCGCGGTGGCTCGGGCCGTGATCTGGTGCCGGCCAAGGCGGCGATGGTGGAGGAGGAGATGGAGAGACTGGGCCTTAGCCTCAGCTCCCGTGCACTCGGCCGCGGCAAGCGGGTTCTTAGCGATGCGTTCGCGGCGGGCGAAGCGGCGGGTCAGCGATTTGAATATGCCCCGGGGATTGCCGCGACGGCGTAAGTTCGGGCATCACTCCTGCTGCCGCGAGATTGAAGGTCTGACGCCAAGCGCGCTGAGCATTCACGCCCATGAATATTGTTGAATTGAAGTTGGAATAGAGGTATATCCATGAAGGATATACTTTGGAGATTGTTCATGCTGGCGCGCACATCCCTGTTCCTCTCCAACCGCTCGCAAGCTGTGCGTCTGCCCAAGGCCGTGGCTTTTGCTGATGAGGTGCGCGAGGTGGTCATAGTCCCTGACGGCCCGCGCCGGATCATTGCTCCAGCGGGAGCCGCCTGGGATGATTTTTTTGACGCGCCGGGGATTGACCTGAACGGGCGCGAGCAGCCGACAATGCAGGAGCGTGAGCGCTTCTGATGCTGCGTTACCTGCTGGACACTAATCTTTGCATCCGTGTGCTGCGCGACCGGCCGCAGGGCTTGCGGGCGCGGTTCAATGCGAATGCCGAGGCACTTTGCCTCTCCGATGTAGTGCTCTACGAATTGCTGTACGGGGCCGAGCGATCAAACGACCCGCCCCGCATTCGCCGCGATGTGGAGCATTTTTCCGGGCGACTGACAGTTCTGCCGTTTGACAGTGATGCGGCGGCGCACACCGCCGAAATAAGGGCTGAACTTGAGATGCGGGGCTGCGTGATCGGGCCGTATGACCTTATGATCGCCGGCCATGCCCGCAGCCGGGGCTTGGTTGTTGTCACGGGTAATTTGGGCGAGTTCCAACGGGTTCAGGGGTTGAGATGCGAGGATTGGTTGGTATGAGCACCAGTTCCGGCCTTGGGCGGTCGTTCAGGGGGCAAGCATGCCGATACCATTTCCTCGATGAGTGCGGCTAGCACAGTTTACACGATTTACCGTAACGACTTCACCAAATCTATCACATATATTATCACATGAACACAACATTATGAAAATTTTTCTTATTTTTCAAACGATTACTTCGTTCTACGTCAGGCTCATAACCTGAAGGCCGCACGTTCAAATCGTGCCCCCGCAACCAGAAATCATAGTTAAACCAAATACATAAAGCCTCCTTCGGGAGGCTTTATGCGTTCTAAATGCCTAGCACATGGGTAATCCCCTCGTTTTTAACGGGGCCTGTTCGTAGAATTCACGCGGCGAGTTTCAGTTTCTGAGCGGGCGTGATCCCACCGATGCCCATGTTGGGGCGCTCGTTGTTATAAGTCCAGAGCCATTTTGTGGCGTGGTGTTGCGCCTCCTCGATACTTTCAATGGTTTCCAACGATTGGCGCTGTGCCGGTGCGGCCGCCCCTTTCTCTCAGCCGGCGCCCAACTGACGCAGGACGGTGACCTTGGGATTGTGCGTATCCATGTAGCGCAGCTCGATCGGTTCGAGCTGGGCGATGATGGCGAAGTGCTCCGCGGCGCGAACCTTACGTACCTCGTCCAGTACGCCGAGGCCGCCCAGCCCAACCGCCGGAAAGAATCCGTAGCATTCGCCGTAGGAGAGCTTCCCGCATTTTTTCAGCGCACGGGTGAAGAGAGGCTTTGCCGTCTCATGCTCAGAAAAGTCGTACGCGTCAGAATCAACGTGCCCCAGAATGGAAGGAAGCGCTCGATCGGGTGGAAGGATTGGATGAGTAGGATCGACGTGCTGCGTGTCGGCGATTTTACTCACCAAATCGATATCCAGGAAGTAATTCCTGTTGTTCCAGATAAGCAGTGTCCCGAATGCGCTGTAGCCGATCAGTACTGAAGCTTCGGCCGGAAAGTCCGGATCGCCCGTGAGGATCATATCGACGAGGCTCTGGTAGCGATCAGGCCGAACGAGCTGGAAGCGGCCGTCGAGCCAGAGTCCGGCACCGTACTCCTCCCAGAAATCCAGAAGGGATTCAGGAACCCTCCCACGGTAGGCTTCCCGCACCTCGATGGGCACCGGCTCTCCACCGGCGGGGGGGCCGAATTTTTTGATGCAATATGCGAAGTTTGCATTGAGTTTCGTCATGGTCGTGTCAGTCCTCGCAGGGTTCCAGCCTGATATTCATCTTCTCGTCGCCACGCTGCAATGCCTTCTTCACCGCGTCCTTCAGCGCCTGTACGCGCGTTTTCCATTGAGAGCCGATCGAACGGTTGATCGACTTATTGCCCATACCCATTGGATCATCCTCCCCGCCGCCAGCAATGCTGTCCAGGGCGTGGGTAGCATCCAGGTCCTTCATTTCCTGCGCCGTGTCGGCATTCGCCATTTGTTCGGCTTCCTCGGGGGTGCGTCCTTGGCTTTCATACTGAGCCGCTAAGGTGCCAGAGCGCCGCAACTTGAAATTCTTCCTGGTCTGAGCCCGTTTGGTAGCGTCTCCCTCGGGCCTAGCG
>NZ_JHYG01000023.1 GCF_000687875.1 Acidocella facilis ATCC 35904
TCGCTCTGCCCGGCGGGGGTGTTGAAGCACGGAAGCGCGTCGCCGCATTCCACGCAAGGCTCAGAAGCGTCCGAATCCTTGAGCTGCTCATCGGCTTTGGTATTCGCCTGGACAGCCTGATGGCCCGCATGTTGGTAGATCTCGGCTCCAATGGCGCCCACTGCCGCGGCGCCGGCGATGCCAAGCGCCACGGCGTCGACCGCGACGTCCAGGCCGGGAACGAATTGGGCCGCCACAAAGGCCGCCCCGGCCGTTGCGCTCATGCCGCGCCCCTTTGCAACATCCGCTCACCGATGGCCGGCAGCAGCCGCGCGATGGCCTTGTCGGGGCCGTCCACCGCGCTCCGGAGATAGTCCAGGGCAGGGGGCGCGTTCCAAACCTCGCCACGGCTGACCAAGGTCAGATAGGCGAAGCGCCCCAGCCCCGCCTCCGTTTTCAACCCCCAGGCGCGGCCCTGCGCCTCACTCCGCGCCACGAACCCCAGCAGCCCGGCCTCGTCCATGCCCCTGGTCTGCTCCGGTGCGGCATCGCGCAGATAGGAGGCTATGGCACGGTGCGAGCGCGCCGTCATCGCCCCGGAGAGGGCCTGCATCTGCGCCTCGTTCAGCACCAGCCGCCCGTGCGCGGGTTCCGGCCAGTCCGCCCGGCGCCTCGCCTGCAACGCCCCTTCCGGCGCCGCGATCGCCAGCGCCGCCGCCGGGCCGAACAGCCGGGCGCGCTGTGCTGGGGTCAGCACGGGCAGGATCATCGCTAGGACGCCCGGGTCCCAATGGCGGAACATCACCGTCCGCTGCGCCGGCGCGAACGGGTCCGGCGCAGCATCTTGGGCTGGCGGCGGGGCCGGAATCTCCACCAGGTTGAGCGTACGTAGATGCCGGTAGAAGGCGGGCTCGTCCGGCGCCTCCACCCGCCAGAACACGGTCGCACCGTCGATGCCTTCGATGCGCAGCAGGTTGCGCAGCCGCCGCTCGTTCAGCAGCGCCAGATGCGGGCCGGCCCGTACGATCCCGGCATTGCCGCGATATTCCAGAAACAGCGCGCGCGCTGCCACGTCCACCTGCCGCAGCAGGGCGGGAAGATCGTCATACTTCGCGCCATCCAGCACGGCAAAGACCGGGCGCGGCCATTCCGCCAGAATGTCGGCAAGACCGGCCGCCATGCTACCCCATGCTCATGAAGGGCGCGCCCGCCGCCGCGGCCTGGCGCGGGCAGGGCGGGGCGGCCGGGCCGGCGCCCACCGCCCCGGCATTGCCGCCGCCACCGCTGCCGCCGCTCTCGCCGATCAGCACCGTGAAGCAGCCCAGCGCGATGACGCCGCCATGCGACATCTGGTCGCCCATCCGCGCCGCCGGCATGCCGCCGATCAGCACGGTGGAGGAGCCCATCGCCACCGTGTCCGGCGGGCCGACGCACACCGCCATGTCCGACACCCGCGCTGCGGGAAGGCCCCCGACCAGCACGGTCGGGCAGCCGGGGCCGGAGACGGGCCCGCCGACATGCGGCACAGGGCCGTTGCTGGCTGGGCAGGTGTGCATGTCCGTCAATCGCGCTGCGGGCTTCCCGGCCATTCATTCGCCCCTCGATAGAAACGATTGCAACCTAGGCGGGCCGGCGGCGCGCGTAAATAACGCCATTCATTACGAGGTGATCATTTGTCGGCCACTTGCGGCACCCGGACTTCCGGCGCATCCGCGACGAGGTGCGGCGCCTGGCCAATATTCCAACCTGCATCGGTTGGGGTCCACCAAGACCATCGCCAAGTTGGCGAACAGGCTTGCCAAGGAGCGGCCTTCAATGGAGGGTCTCTTTGAGCTTCGCAGTGCTGGGGTGTGGGCTGCTTTTTATGCCGATACCCCAATCGAAACAGTTTGGGGCATCGGCGGTCAGTCTGCGCTGGAGCTGAAGTGGCTTGGTGTCGCTACCATCGCGGATTTTGTCGCTCTCGACGCCCAGAAGGTGAGGGACGCCCTGACTCAGCCAAAACAGCTTGCTGGCGTGAAGTCTTACGGTCTGAGTGAAAATGTTGGTTAAGGATTTTAGTGCCGGCAAAGGTATGGCTTACGGCGTTGAAGCGTGGAATTGTGGCGGCATGTGATATCAAAATGACTGGGGCTTGTTAATTATCGCTGGAATGAAAAGTCATGCCCTTGGTTGTCGCTTTCGACACAAAAATCTCTGCCTCTGTCAGATTCAAGCGAGGCAAAGTTGATGCAGAATAATTCCTCTTTACCGTCCACCATTCCTGACTTCCTCCATTATTGGGGTAAATCCAAGGAAGTGGATGGGGCACTGACCTGGCACATAGAGTGATGCTGCCGCGTCAATCTAAACACACATTATTCTAATCCGGAGCAGCCAAGCTTAGGGCTACCTCGGCGCGAATCAGAGCGGCGGCAACGTCGGCAGGGGGCGGGCGATCTGTCACCAGCGCGTCCAGCTCGTCCAGCCCACAGAGCCGCACTGGTTCCGACAGGCTGAATTTCGAATGATCGGCCAGCAGCACCACCTGGTCCGCCGCCTGCATCAACGCCCGTTTGGTCGGGCGTTCGATATCCGCCTTTACATACACGCCGCGCGCATCCACCGAGGCGGCACCGAGAAAGAAGCTGCGCACCCGCAGCCTTGAGGCGGCTTCCACCGAAAGCGGGCCGACCAGCGCGGCACTGTCCGGCAGCAAATCTCCGCCCAGCATCACCAGCCGATACCCCGTCTGCTCCATCAAGGCCGCCATCACCGGGACAGAATGGCTGACGATGCTACCGGTAAAATTCGTGGGCAGATGCTCGAGGAGATGTAAGGTGGTCGTACCGGCATCGATGGCGATGCTGTCCTCCCGGCCGATCCGCCCCGCCGCGACCCGGGCGATGGCCTGCTTGGCGGCGGCGGCGGCCTGGCGGCGCTGGGCAAAACCGGTTTGCGCCGGCGGCGCCAGCAGCTTCACCCCGCCATGCAGCGCCGCCACCCGCCCGGCCTGGGCCAGGCGTTGCACATCGCGCCGCGCCGTCATTGGCGAAACCCCCAACGCGGCCGCCAGATCGGCAATGGAAATGAACCCGGCCTGCGCGATGCGCGCGAACACCATCTCCAGCCGCCCGGCGGCGGCGCCATAGGTCAATGACGGCGCCTGCGCCGCTTTCTCGGACATGAGCAATCCTTAAATCCCCAACAAGACCATTTACAACCATCCATGATTTAGATAATTTACTACCATAAATGGTAATTATTTACCAAACTCAAAAATAACAAGTGTCCGAGGGAATGTTGATCGAAACCCAAACCGTAAAGCCGGCTGTCTTTGTCGGCCTCGCCTCCTGGGACATGATCGCTCTGCTACCGGGCTTTCCGGCGCCGGACGGGCGGCTGGTCGCGGAGCGCATCGTCGAGGCCGGGGGTGGGCCCGCCGCCACCGCCGCCGTTGCCTGCGCCAGACTCGGCGTGCCCGCCTGCTTTATCGGCGCGGTCGGAGACGATGTGTATGGCGCCCGAATTCTGGCGGCGCTGCGGGCGGAAACCGTGGATGTCTCCGGCGTGGTGCGTGTGGTCAACACCGCCTCCTGCGCGGCCTTGGTGTTGGCGGACCGCACCCAGGCCACCCGCGCCCTCTGCCCCACTCTGCCGCCGGATTTCACCCTGACGGCCGGCAGCCTCCAGGCGCGGATGATCACCCAGGCGGCGCTGATCCATGCCGACCAGATCGGCTATGGCAAGCTCGCCGCATTGGGCACCGCGTTGCCGCCGCTCTCCATCGATGCCGGCAACCCGATCCCCGATCTCGACCATCGCGCCGCCCGGCTGTTCGTGCCCACCATTGCCCGGCTGGAGGCGATGTTCGGCCCGGCCGACCCAGCCACGCTGCTGCGCCGCGCGGCCGGCGCGGATTGGGTGGTGGCGACAGACGGCGCCGCCGGCGCCTACGCGCTGGACCGCACCAGGGAGCGGCTCTGGCATGTGCCGGCCTTCCTGCCCGCGCCCTGCCTCTCCACGCTCGGCGCCGGGGATGTGTTCCACGGCGCCCTGGTGGCGGGCTGGATGCGCGGCATGGGCTGTGCCGAGGCCACCGCCTATGCCGGCATCACCGCCGGGCTCTCCTGCCGGGGCATCGATGGGCGGTCCGCCATTCCCGACCACGATACCGTGATGCGCGCCTTGCCCGCGCAACGCGCTTTGACCAACGACATAACGGAGCTTTCCCATGCAGCAGATTGAAGACCGCCCCCGCGCTGGGCTCGCCCGCCTCGCCCGCCCCTCCGGCGCCTTCGCGATGCTCGCCATCGACCAACGCGAGGCGCTGCGCGCGATGCTGGCCGCGCATCAGAGCGGCCCGGTGAGCGACCAGCAGGTCACCGATTTCAAACTCGAAGTCACCCGCGCCCTGACCCCGCACGCCTCGGCGATTTTGCTGGATAAGCAGTTCGTCTGGGACCAGGCGGTGGCACAAAAGGCGGTGGCCCCCTCCTGCGCGCTGATCGCGGCGGCGGATCTGTTCATTCCGAGCCCGGATGCGTTTGTCGACAAGGTCGAGATCGACCCGGCGGTGGTCGCGGCCGAAGTCATGGCCGATGGCGCCACGGCGCTGAAGCTGCTGGTGATCTGGCGCCAGGACGAGGCCGCCGAAACCCGCATCGAAATGACCCGCCGTTTCGTTGCGCAATGCAAAGATGCCGGCCTGGTCAGCATCATCGAGCCGGTGGCGAAGCCGCCGCGCGGCGCTGTGCCCTATGACTGGAATGCAGGCGTGCTCGAAGCCGCCAAGGAGCTTGGCGGGCTGGGCGCGGATCTCTACAAGGCCGAAGTGCCGCTGCATGGCCGCGGCAGCGAGGCGGCGCTGCGCTCTGCCTGCGCCGCGCTGACCAAAGCCATCTCTTCCCCCTGGGTGGTGCTCTCCTCCGGTGTCGAGCCCGACGAATTCCCCCGCGCGGTGGAGCTGGCCTGCAAGGAAGGCGCTTCCGGCTTCCTGGCCGGGCGCGCCGTGTGGAAGCCGGTGATCGGCCAGCCCAACCTCAAGGCCGCGCTGGCCGGCGAGGCGACGGACCGGCTGAAGCGCCTGTGCGAGGTCGCGGACCGCGCGGTGCAAGGCTGACCCCATGACCGCCCTGCCCAACCGCATCCAGGCGATCGAGTTCCCGGCGCTGGGCGAGGTCAGTCTGGTCTCGCACCCTTTCCCGCCCGCGCCCGGGCCGGACGAGGTGCTGCTGCGCCCGGATTATCTGGGCATCTGCGGCACCGATCTGCACGTGCTGCACGGCAAGCACCCCTGGGTGCGTCCGCCGGTGCGGACCGGGCATGAGGTGGTGGCGCGCGTGGTCGCGGTGGGGGCAGCGGTGACGCGGTTTCGCCCTGGCCAGCGTGTCGTCGTCAACCCGCTGGTCACCTGCGGAACCTGCCGGGCCTGCGACGCCGGGCAGCCCAACCATTGCGAGAGCGCGAAGGTGATGGGCTTTCGCCTGCCCGGTGTGGCCAGCACCTGTCTGAATGTTCCCGCCGCACAGCTGCATGCGGTGCCGGACGGGCTAGCGCCGACCCTGGCGGCGCTGGCGGAGCCGCTGGCGGTGGGCATCCATGCCGTCGGCCGGGCGCGGGACCTGCACAAGGTGCTGATCATCGGCGGCGGCACCATCGGGCTGTGCGTGCTGCTGGCGGCGCGTCTGGTCGGGGCCGGGCCGATCGACATTGTCGAGCCCGTCGCCGCCAAGCGCGCGCTGGCGCTGCGGCTTGGCGCCCAGGCCGCCCACGCGCCCGAGGTGCTCTCCGGGCTTGGCGACTATAGCGCGGTGTTCGACTGCGTGGCCGCGCAGGCGACCCTGGATGAAGCCTGCCGTGCCACCGCCGGGGGCGGGACGATGGTGGTGGTCGGCGTGGCTGATGCCGCCCGGGCTTTGCCGTTGCCCCGGCTGCAGCGTTTCGAAATCGACGTGCTGGGCAGCGGCATGTATGTGCCCGCCGATATCGACGCCGCCATTGCCGCGCTGGCGGCGGGCGAGATCGCGGCCGGGGCGCTGATCAGCGCCATCCGACCTCTGGCCGAAGCCAAGGACGCCTATGAACAAGCCGGCCAGCGCGACAGCGTGAAAGTGTTGATCGACATGGGCTGACCACCCGATCCAAAAACCGGAGGAAACAACAATGACAAATAGCAGCACCCAGGCTGCCCCGAGAAGCCCGATGGGCAAGGTGGCGATTGCCAGCTTCATCGGCGCCCTGCTCGAATGGTATGATTTCTTCATTTTCGGCACCGCCGCGGCCATCGCCTTCGGGCCGATCTTCTTCTCCAATGCCGGCAAGCTGAACGGCATCATGGGCTCCTTCGCCATTTTCGGCGTCGGCTTTCTGGCGCGGCCGCTGGGGGGCATCGTCTTCGGCCATATCGGCGACCGGATCGGGCGCAAGGCCAGCCTGATCGCCACATTGGTGATCATCGGGCTCGGCACCTTCCTGATCGGCGTGCTGCCGACTTATGCGCAGATCGGCATCGGCGCGCCGCTGCTGCTGCTGGCGCTGCGGCTGGTGCAGGGCTTCGGGCTGGGCGGCGAATATGCCGGCGCGGCGCTGATGACGATCGAGCACGCGCCCGCCAACCGGCGCGGCTTCTGGGGCGGGGTGCCGCAATCCGCCGCCTCGGCCGGGATTTTGCTGGCCACCGGGATTTTCGCGCTGCTGGGCGGGCTGTCCAAGGACCAGTTCCTGCAATGGGGCTGGCGCATTCCGTTTCTGATCAGCGGGCTGTTCACCTTCATCGGCCTGTTCATCCGCGTCAGCCTGATGGAGACGCCGGATTTCCGGGCGATGCTGGCCAAGGGCAAGCCGCAGCGCACGCCGCTGGGCGAGCTTTTGCGCAACCATGCCGGCAACACCGCCCTGGCCACCGGCGCGCGGCTGGCGGAGACGATTTCCTCCAACATCATCAACGCCTTTGGCATTGCCTATATCGTCAATGATCTGGGCATGAACCGCTCGACCGGGCTGCATGCGATGATGGTGGCCTCTCTCATCGGCATCTTTCTGTGTCCGCTGTTCGGCGGGCTTTCGGACCGGTTCGGGCGGCGCAGCGTCTATCTGGCCGGGGCCGGGTTCATGGCCTTGTTCAGCTATCCGTTCTTTCTGCTGCTGGGCACCAAATCCGTCGCCATCATCTGGCTGGCCTTCATCCTCGCCTATAATCTCGGACCGACGCTGATGTTCGCTGTCGAGGCCACTTTTTTCACGGAACTCTTCAGCCCCGGCACGCGCTATACCGGGCTGTCGCTGGCTTATCAGATCTCGGCGATCGCGGGTGGCTTCATGCCGCTGATCGGCACCTGGCTGATCAAGGCGGATGGCGGCCAGCCCTGGGCGATTGCGGCCTTCCTGGCCGGGATTTGCGTGCTTTCTTTCATCTGCGCGGCGGCGGCGAAGCGACTGGCAGGGCAGGAGGAGATAGCGGCACAGCAGCGCAGCGAAGCCTGGCAGGCCTCTTCGAGCTGAACTACGAAAGTTTGGGGCTGTCCCAGATAACTTTCCAGCTTGTACCTTCAACGCCTTGAAGGATCACCATTATTTCGATCATTGCAGGGTTTCGCCTTTTGCCCGTGGCGTCAAGGGCGCGCGGCTTCGCCGCGCGTCGCCGAAGGCGAGTAAACCCCTTGACGCCACGGGCAAAAGGCGAAGAGACTCGGGATCGACATAATGGTCAGATGAATGAAGATCTGGGACAGAACCAAAGTTTTTGGTGGGGTGTTTTTGAACAAACCCTTCACCGCTTTTGTCAGCTGGCGCCACGTCTCGAAGAGTTCGCAGCCGAGATCCATGGTATCCTGACCACCGCCGCGAACGAGGGGGTGACGCCAATCCACCCCAAGGCCATGCCGGTGATCCTGATCGCACCGGACGCGTGGGATGTCTGGCTGTCAGCGCCCTGGGCAATGGCCAAGGATCTGCACGGGCCGGCGGGGTACGCGAAAATTCACTTTAAAGTTGTTGCTGGAATGGATATTTTGCCGTCCCTGTCCACGAGGGGGAACCAAGATGGCACGCTATGACCGTGACTACAGCGTTACCGAGATCAAAACGATGATCGCCATTTCCGAACGTAAACCGCATCCGTATAATCCCGGCAATGTCGGCCATGCGTTCCGGGACCATCACGGCATTAGCGATAGCGACCTGATCGCGAAGAACAAATCCGCGTTCATCATCTCCCAGCAGACCAACGCCACGGGCACTTATCTCGACCCGGCGATGATCGGGCAGACGTGGCGAATGAAAATACGCACGGTCTCCGACCAGCCCTTCGTGGTGGCGAAGATCCTGAATTCGTCGTTCGGTCAGGCGGCGTTGAAATTGCTGAATGTGGCCATGGGGGCGCGCATGACCATCCACGCCAACCCAGTTTCCGGCCCAGGCGGAAACTTCAATATCCGTGTGAAGTCAGGCGGGGCAGTGGATGCTTCTGGCCAAGTTAAGCATGTCGTGCTGGTCGTGGATAATGGCGGCCGCGATTCCGGCAAGGATTATTTGCATTTCGTGACGGCCTATCCGACCAATGGCGCAGATTATAAATTCAAATTCGGCCCGCAAGTTCCAAGAACACGCCCTGGCGTTGAGTTCTATACAGAGAATGGCCGAAAATCGCTGTATCTCTGGAGCTCCGATAATCAGGAGGCCGATGGCCAGTTGAACCTGCTGCTCTTGGCCTGACGCCGGACAGGACAGACCAGCTTCTACCGCCGGCAGTAAAAGGCACGCGGTCTCATCCGCATAAGGGCAATCCCCCGGTGCGGGGGAGGCGTCCTGTCTTCTGCCGTTGCCCAAGGCGGTCGACGATGACGTGGTCCATTTCAGCTTTTTAGATCAGAGACGCTCCAGAAAGCTACGCGCGCTGTCGCGGATCGCGGCCAAGGCCGGGCTGGGCATGGTGTTGAGGGTCTTATACGCCAGGCCCAGCCGGGCATTGCCGCCCAGCTTGTCGCGGTGGCGGTCGAGGAAGGCCCAATAGAGATAATTGAACGGGCAGGCCTCCGGGCCGGTTTTCTGCGCGACGTTGAAGCTGCAATGGCCGCAATAATCCGACATGCGGTTGATATACGCACCGCCCGCCGCATAAGGCTTGCTGGCCAGCAGCCCGCCATCGGCGAACAGGATCATGCCGGTGACATTGGGCATCTCCACCCATTCATAGGCATCCGCATAGACCAGCAGATACCATTCATTCACCTCCGCCGGGTCGAGCCCGGCGAGCAGGGCGAAATTGCCCAGCACCATCAGCCGCTGGATATGGTGGGCATAAGCATGGTCGCGGGTGGTGCGGACACATTGCCGCAGGCAGTTCATCTCGGTGCCGGCATCCCAGTAGAAGCTGGGCAAGGGCCGGGTGGCGCCGAGCGCGTTCTGCGCCGCGTAATCAGGCATTTTCAGCCAATAGAGCCCGCGCACATATTCGCGCCAGCCGAGGATCTGGCGGATGAAGCCCTCGGCGGCGTTCAGCGGCACGTCGCCGGCGCGCCAGGCGCGCTCGGCGGCGCCGATGCATTCGCCCGGCAGCAGCAGCCCGCAATTCAGATAGAGGCTGAGATGCGAGTGAAACAGCCAGGGTTCGTTCTGGCGCATCGCATCCTGGTAATCGCCGAAGCTGGCCAGGCGCTGGGTGATGAAGCGCGCCAGCGCCGCCTGCGCCCCGGCGCGGGTGACGGCGTAGGAAAATCCCTTCAATTCGCCGAAATGCTCCGGAAATTCCGCCGCCACCAGCTCCAGAACCTCCTGCGTCACCGCATCCGGCGCTTGCGTGTAGGTGAGCGGGATTTTCTTCTGGGGCGGCAGCGGGTGGCGGTTCTCGCTGTCGAAATTCCAGCGCCCGCCGGCCGGCTCATCCCCCTCCATCAGGATATTCAGCCGGCGGCGCAGCAGCCGGTAGAAGAATTCCATCCGCAATTGCGTGCGGCCCTGCGCCCACTCGGCAAAGACGCTGAGCGGGGCGAGGAAGCGTGTATCTTCCAGGATCTCGGCGCCCAGCCCCTCCAGCATCTGTTTCACCCGCCATTCGCCAGGCCAGGTGGCGATGATCCGCTCGGCCTTATGCCGGTGCAGCGCGCGGCGCAGCTCGCCCTCGAAGCTGTGGGTATTGCCCTCATCCTGAAGCGCCACATAATCGACCCGATAGCCCTGCTCGCGCAGCGCCGCGGCGAAATGCCGCATCGCCGAAAACAGGAAGGCGATTTTCATCTTGTGATGGCGCGGGGTTGTGGCCTCGCCACGCACCTCCATCATCAACACGACATCCTTGGCCTTATCGCACTGGGCAAGGCTGGCGAGCCCCAGGCTGAGCTGGTCGCCGAGGACGGGAAAAAGCCGGGTCATATATTTGTTACGGCAAGGCGGGGCGATCGGATCACCGGTTGGCGACCATAATTGGCGCGTTTTTGCTCCATGCTTTGGCCCCAATTCGGCGCTTGAACCGCCCGCGCGTCGATGAAGGAGAACAGCGTGCGGGCGTTTGAATGGGTCGGGCTGGTGGTGGTGCTGGTTTTGGCGGCGGGGGCCTTGTCGCTGTTTGGCGTGCATTTGCTCGGATGGCTCGATCACGGCGTCCCCGGCCGGGTGGCCGCGCTTGGCGGCCAGCCGGAGATCGGGTTCGGGTATTTTGCACACAGCCTGCTGATGTAGGCCGGCGCGGCGTGCCTTGATGCCTCCGGCCCCGGCTATTTCCTCGCGGTAATGTCGGGGGCATACTGCGCGGGCTATCTGTTTCGATCTCAGATTTGGGTGCGCAGCCTTGTCCAATAAAAATCGGCACCTGCCGCCGCCACAAGCCAATGCGGCACCGCCCGTCGCGGCGGGGAAGAGCGGGCGGGGCTGGCTGAAGCCCGCCATGATCGCGGCGTTTGTGCCGTTCAGTCTTGTTTGTGTCGCTGCGTATCTGCAGCGCGCGCAAAGCGTGCAAAACCGGCTGCTGGCGTCGGGCTATTCGCCTTATCCCGGCGGCAATGACAGTGATCTGGACCTGTTCTGGAAACACGGGCCGGGCCATGTCCTGACGATCGTCGGCGCGGACCAGGTTGGACCAGGGATGGCGATTTTTCTGGTCGCGTTCACACTCTATCTCACGCTGATCGCCTGGGTCCTGCGCGGGACCTTCATGCCCTATCTCGTGGCCGTCGCGGTGGTCGTTTTGAATGTGCTCTGCACCGGGGCGTTCCTGGCGCCGCCGGACGTCGCCCTGAGGGTCTCCGTCAATCAGGATCGTGGCGTGATCAGCGACGGATCGACGCCGGTGGCGCTATGCGATGTGCGCGCGCTGAGCGTCGAGGCGCGGGATGCGGTGCGCGGCGGGGCGAGCTACTGGATAGTCGGGCATCTGCGCACGGGCGGGACGGTCGATCTGTCAGTCTTCGACAACCCGGCCATCGCCGCGGACGTGCTTGCCTCTCTGCAGACCGCCATGCAGGCGAAATCCTGCCTCTGATCCTGGCTTGGGCAAGGCGGCGAATGAATGCCGCAAGGCTGGTGATCCGCGTTTTGAGGGAAGTGGTGGAAGGGGTTGGATTCGAACCAACGTAGGCGCACGCCAACGGATTTACAGTCCGTCCCCTTTAGCCACTCGGGCACCCTTCCACGTGGGGCGCGTCTTGCAACGGTTGGCATCGGTTGTCAACGCATGGGGGTGGAGATAGTGAGGGGCATGGTTCAAAAACGCCCCCCGCATGGAAAAAACGCTCCCCGTCAACGTTCAGCTGGCGAGGCGCGGGGATCGCGTCC
Source organism: Acidocella facilis ATCC 35904 (assembly GCF_000687875.1). GTDB lineage: Bacteria > Pseudomonadota > Alphaproteobacteria > Acetobacterales > Acetobacteraceae > Acidocella > Acidocella facilis. The sequence continues at coordinate 11,728 of NZ_JHYG01000023.1, forward strand.
CGACGACTCGCGGAAAAAAGAGCCGCGTCAGGGCGCGCCGCGCCAGGAGCAGCCCCGTCAGGATGGCCAGTTCCGCCAGGCCGAGCCAGGGCGCGGGGCGGGGCGTGCTGGTGGGGCGGGACGCGGCTTCGCGCCTGCCCGCCATGACGCCCCGGCGCGGGGTGAAGGCCCGAAGCGCAATGAGGGGCAGGGACGCCGTGAGGCCGAGGGCCGCGCTGAGGCCCCGCTGCGTGCCGAGCGTCAGCCCCAAGCCCAGCCCCAAATCCAGCCCCAAATCCAGCCCCAGCCCCCTACCCAGGTCCAGCGCGAGGCGCAAAAGCGCGGCGCGGCCCGGCGCGGCCCCTCCACGCCATCCGGCGCGGTCTGGCTCTACGGCACCCATGCGGTGGCGGCGGCGCTGAAAAACCCGGAGCGTCTGTTCCGCCGGCTGGTGATCACCGAGGAGGCGCAGGCCAGCCTGGCGGCGGAAGCGCCGCTGCCCTGGCCGATCCAGCCGGAGATTTCGCCGCGCGAGCGGATCGACCAGATTCTCGCCGCCAAGCCGGGTTCGGGCATCGTGCATCAAGGCATCGCCTTGCTGGCCGACCAGCTGGAGGCGCCCTCCTTGCAGGAGGCGCTGCTGCGCCCCGGCCCGGTGCTGGTACTCGACCAGATTTTCGACCCGCGCAATGTCGGCGCGCTGATGCGCACGGCCCAGGCTTTCGGCGCCTGCGCGGTGGTGGCGCAGGACCGCAACGCCCCGGAAGAGACCGGCGCCCTGGCGAAAGCCGCTTCCGGCGCGCTGGAGACGATCCCGCTGCTGCGCATCACCAACATCTCCCGCACGCTGACGGCGTTGAAGGACGCCGATGTCTGGGTGGTCGGGCTGGACGGCCATAGCCAGACCAGGCTGCGCGGCGAGGCCTTCGCCGGCCGGCGGGTGGCGCTGGTGCTGGGCAGCGAGGGCGAGGGCATGCGCCGGCTCACCCGCGAAACCTGCGATGAGATCTGCGCCCTGGCGATGCCGGGCGGCATGGAGAGCCTGAATGTCTCCGCCGCCGGCGCGGTGGCGTTATATGAACTAACGCGCACCCCTGGCTGACCCCGCCGGCTAACGGATTCTTTAGGTTTCGCTTAGGTGGCGGCGCTTTGCGGGAGTCCGCCCGGCGGGTACAAAAGCGCAAAGGGGTTCATGATGGGTCAAGCCGGGTCACTCCCGCCAGTTATCAATACGGTGCTCGTGGTGGATGACGAGCCCATGGTGCGCATGCTGGTCGTCGAGACGCTTGAGGAGCAGGGGTACCGGACATTCGAGGCGGAGGACGTGCCCTCCGCTTTGATGGTGCTGAACTCGTCCCAGCCGATCAATCTGTTGGTGACCGACGTGACGCTGCCCGGCCAGAATGGCCGCCAGCTGGCCGATGCCGCCAAGCAGATTCGCCCCGGGTTGAAGGTGCTGTTCATGACCGGCTATGCGCATAATATCGAGGTCGGCAATGGCAGCGCCATGGCCGAGGGCATGGAGATCATCACCAAGCCGTTTTCGCTGGATGGGCTGGCGAAGAAGATCCAGTCAATGATGGCGGACTGAAAACCGGCATTCCTCCCGCTAATTTATATTGCACGGCAATAAATTCCGGTGTTGCATATGCGGCATGGGACATTTTGCGCATGCCTTTCGCGGGGAAAGCTTTCGCTTCCCGGATCTGAAAACGGTTCTGGCGAAAGCCTCGGCCAAACGCTCGGGCGATGAGCTGGCCGGGCTGGCCGCGGCCTCGGATGCCGAGCGCGTCGCCGCGCGGGCGGTGCTGGCCGATCTGCCGCTGAAGATGTTCCTGGAAGAGCCGCTGATCCCCTATGAGACCGATGAGGTCACGCGGCTGATTTTCGACAAGCATGACGCAGTGGCCTTCAAGCCGGTGGCGCATATGACGGTCGGGCAGTTCCGGGACTGGCTGCTCTCCTACGAGGCGGATGCCGCCGCCCTGGCCGCTTTGGCGCCGGGGCTGATGCCGGAGATGGCGGCGGCGGCGAGCAAGCTGATGCGCAACCAGGATCTGATCGCGGTGGCGCGCAAATGCCGGGTGGTGAAAGCCTTCCGCAACACCATCGGGCTGGAGGGCCGGCTCTCCTCGCGGCTGCAGCCGAACCATCCCACGGATGACCTGAAGGGCATCGCCGCCTCGACGCTGGACGGGCTGCTTTATGGCACCGGCGATGCCGTCATCGGCATCAACCCGGCGACCGACAGCGTGCAGAACTGCATCTCCCTGCTTTCCATGCTCGATGAGCTGCGCGCCCGCTACGAAATCCCGACCCAGACCTGCGTGCTCACCCATGTGACCAACTCGATCGAGGTGATGAATGCCGGCGGCGCGGTGGATCTGGTGTTCCAGTCCATCGCCGGCTCGGAAGCGGCGAATGCCGGGTTCGGCATCAATCTCGGCATTCTGCGCGAGGCTTATGAGGCCTCACAATCGCTGAAGCGCGGCACCATCGGCCAGGATACGATGTATTTCGAGACCGGCCAGGGGGCGGCTTTGTCCGCCGGGGCGCATTTCGGGCTGGACCAGCAGACCATCGAGGCGCGGGCCTATGCGGTGGCGCGGGAATTCTCGCCGCTGCTGGTGAATACCGTGGTCGGCTTCATCGGCCCGGAATATCTCTATGACGGCAAGCAGATCATCCGCGCCGGGCTGGAGGATCATTTCTGCGGCAAGCTGCTCGGCATCTCGATGGGCTGCGACGTTTGCTACACCAACCATGCCGAGGCCGACCAGGACGACATGGACACGCTGATGACGCTGCTGACCGTGGCCGGCGTCTCCTTCGTCATCGCGGTGCCGGGGGCGGATGACGTGATGCTGAATTACCAGAGCCTCTCTTATCACGATATTCTCTATCTGCGCTCCAGCTTCGGCGCCCGCCCGGCGCCGGAATTCGAGGATTGGCTGGAGAAGATGGAAATGCTGGACCGGCATGGGCGGATGCGCCTGCCCGGGCCGCAGAACAAGGCGCAGCGCCGCCTGCTGGAGGCCCGCAATGCCGCCTGAGGAAAACGATCCCTGGGCGAAGCTGCGCCAGGCCACGCGCGCGCGCATCGGCCTCGGCCGGGCGGGGGATGCGATGAAGATTGGCGATGTGCTGGACTTCCAGTTCGCCCATGCCATGGCGCGCGATGCGGTGCACGCGAAGCTGGATGTGGCGACGCTGAAGGCCGCGCTGCCGGGGGCGCTGCAGGTGCACAGCGCCGCCAAGGACCGGGAGATTTATCTGCGTCGGCCGGATCTCGGCCGGGCGCTGGCGCCGGAGTGCCTGGAGACGTTGCCCAAGGGCGATTACGACGCGGTGATCGTGATCGGCGACGGGCTCTCCGCCACCGCCGTGATGCAGAATGCGGTGCCCGTGGCCCAGGCGCTGCTGGCCCGGCTGGGCGGCATGAAGCTGGCGCCTTTGGTCATTGCCACCCAGGCGCGGGTGGCGCTGGGCGATGATATCGGCGCGGCTTTGGGGGCGAGGCTGGTGGTGATGCTGATCGGCGAGCGGCCGGGGCTGACGGTTTCGGATAGTCTCGGCGTCTATCTCACCTTCGATCCGAAGCGCGGCACGCCGGACTCGGCGCGCAACTGCATCTCCAACGTGCATGGCCAGGGCGGGCTTTCGGCCGAGGCGGCGGCGGATATGCTGGCTTGGCTGATGCGCGAGGCGCTGCGCCGGGGGCTGACCGGGGTGGGGCTGAAGGAGGCCAGCGGCCTGACGCATGAGGGCGCCGCGCCGCTGGTTGGGCAGGCCTAAATCGCGGTTTCGCCCTCCGGGGCGGGGGCGCGACGGTTGGCCAAGGCGGTCTGGACCAGGGGCACGGCCCGGCTGGTGGCGCTGGCCAGCGCGGCGGTGAGGATCAGCGGCACCAGGAAATCCTGCCCGACGCGGGTGAAGCCGAACATCAGCGCCACGGCGGTGAAGGGCATCTCCATCGAGACGCCGAGGAAGGCGGCAGCGCCGACCAGGGCGAAGGCGCCGGCCGGCACCGCCGGCAGCACCAAGTTCCAGCCCAGCACGAGCAAGGTGGAGAGCAGCGCGCCCACTGTCAGCCCCGGCGTCAGCACCCCGCCTTCCGCCCCGGCCCAGAGGGCGCCGGCGATGGCCGCCACCTTCAGCCCCAGCAAGGCCAGCGCCAGATGCAGCGGCAGCGCGCTCTCCAGCCCGAGCTGGATCGGCCCCTTGCCATTCCCGGGCAGTTGCGGAAACGCCATGGCGGCGAGGCCGATCAGCGTGAACACCACCAGGCAGCGGCGGATCAGGCGGCCATCCGTGCGCATATTTTTGCGCGCGGCGGCGGTGAGGCGGGCGAAGCCATGCCCGGCCAGCCCGATGACCGGCGCGGCCAGCACGCACAGCACCAGCAGCGGCGCGGAGAGGGTGAAATCCGGGATGTGATATTGCGGCACATCGCCCAGCACCGACCAGGCGAGCATGGCGGCGATGCAGGAGCTGGCCAGCGCCATCAGAATGGAGCGCGGGTCCAGCCGCAGGATCAGCACCTCCAGCGCGAACACCGCCCCGCCCAGCGGCACGTTATACACCGCCGCCAGACCCGCCCCGGCGCCGCAACCGAGCAGGATTTTCGCCTCCTCCCCGGTGATGCCGGCCCAGCCGGTGAGGCGCTGGCTCAGCAGCGCGGCGATTTCGCGCGGCGCCACCTCCCGCCCCAGAGGCGAGCCCATGGCGACGGTGATGATCTGCAGCAGCGCGTGCCCGGTGGTGCTGGCATAGGGCATCTGCTTGCCGCTGCTGGCGGCGGCTTTGATGCTGACCAGCTTGGCGCCGCGATTATACACCGCCCACCAGCCCAGCCCCGCCAACAGCCCGGCGATGAGCAGGGCCAGGGCGCGGTGCCAGGGTGGCACGGCGGCGACGGCGGTGAGGAAACTCTCCGGCCCGACCATGTCCCGCAAGCTGTAGCCATAGGTGACATGCTGCACCGCATGCAGCAGCAGCGCCATGCTGCCGCCGCCGATCCCGCCGGCGACGCCGACCAGGACGGTCACCAGGGCCAGTTTCAGGGAATGCCGCGCCGTGCCGCTCATGGGAAAATACTCCTTGTCTGCGGCGATGCTTTGCGCGATTTTGAAACGAAATAACAGTTATATTTGTTATTGCGATCCGTTATAAGCAGACTCATGGACCTGTTGCTCGATCCCGTTCTGCTGCGCAGCTTCGTTGCCGTCGCCCAGGCGGGCGGGTTTTCCGCCGCCGCCCGGCAGCTGGGGATCAGCCAGTCCGCCGTCAGCCAGCATGTGGCGCGGCTGGAGGCGCAGACCGGCCGGCGGCTGCTGGCGCGCGATACCCACCATGTGCGGCTGACCACGGATGGCGACGCGGTGCTGCCCTTCGCCCGGCAGGTGCTGGGGGCGAATGCGCGGATCGGCGAATATCTGGCCGGGGGGGCGCTGCGCGGGCGCATCCGCTTCGGCGCCTCGGAGGATTTCGTGTTCTCGGCCCTGCCGGAGCTGCTGGCGGATTTCCGGGACCGGCATGAGCAGGTGGATCTCGAACTGACGGTGGGGTTGAGCGAGGATTTATATGAGCGCTTCGATGCCGGGCAGCTGGATTTGATTCTGGCCAAGCGCCGGGAGGGGGATGTGCGCGGCCAGCGCGCCTGGGTGGACGAGCTGCGCTGGGTGGGGCGCAAGGGGCTGGTGCTGGCGCCGGGGGCGCGGGTGCCGCTGGTGATCTATCCGCCGCCCAGCATGACCCGCAAACGCGCTTTGGGGGTGCTGGATGCCAACCGCATCCCCTGGCGCGTGGCTTGCACCAGCGGCAGTTTGAGCGGGCTGCGCGCGGCGGCGATGGCGGGGCTGGGGGTGGTGCCGCTGGCGGGCCAGCTGATCCCGCCCGGGCTGGAGGATCTGCCGGCCAGTGGCCTGCCCTCGCTGGGGCCGGTGGAGTTCGTGCTGCTGGGCGGCACCTATGGCGGCAACGACGCGGTGACGGCGCTGGGGCAGGTGCTGCTGGCGGGCCGGGAGCGGTTGCGGGGAGGGTAGGGGGCATAGCGGCAAGGCGCCCAGGGCGGTCATTCGCGATTTACAAGTTACGCAACGTGGATGTAATCCAGAGTTGTGATGGATTGAGCTATGGATTGCGTTCATAATAGGGTTTCGTCATGAGCGCATACGCCGGGCAAGATCAGAGAAGAAAAGCTCTCAACCATTTCCCGCCGCATCCGTTTCTGACGATCCGGCTGCATACCGGAACGCTGCTGATCCTCCCGCAAAGCCATGAAGCCTTCGACATGCGAAGGTTTCAAATCTATCGGGAATGGTATCTTGGCCGTGGCGCGGGCGCTTATGAACTCGAAAGCCTCCGCAAACTCGATTGGCATGTCGCCGCTCAGATCAGGGATTTCTATAACAGCCTGCTCGGCGGTGGCGCCAACCGTCTGACCGATCAGCAAATACTGGACTGGCTGCGGAGCGAGGTACAAAGCACCGCGCTCGCTGCATTCTGGCTTCAGGATGAGTGGATGCTGGGCGGGGCAGTCACCGCGCCGGCGGCTTCGCGCTCCCCGCCACCGGCATCGCTGCCCGTTGCGCAATGGACAGTCAAGCACAAGATCGAAGCGATGTTTGAGGCCATACCGGGCCATCTGGGGCCGGCGGCGAGGGAACAGTTCAATGCCTTTCTCACGCCGCAGAACCTCGCCATTATGGTTGGATTTCTGGCGGCTGGGTTAGCCATCCAAGCAATTCCCGTCGCGGACGCAGTTGCTGATGCGATTATCGCCGCCCTGGCCTATGCCATGTATGGTTGGGCCGGGCTGGTGGCCGGGTATGAATTCACCCAGGCGGTGATTCAAGCCGGACGGGCGCAGAGCCGGCCTGATATCGACCATGCGGCACAAGAAGCAGCGGATGCTTTAATCGCGCTGGGAGTGACGCTGTTTCTGTCTAGGCTCGTTGAGAAGATTAAGGTCGATAGCGGGAAAGAGCAGGAGCCACCAGCCAAGACCGAGTCGCTAAAAAAGGCGGCACCAAAGCCACCTTTTTCAACGTTCGTAAAACCAAATCCGTTTTTGCCCATGAAAATAGGCATGACAGAGCCAGGAGCCGTGCCATGGACGCCCGAATTACAAACACAAATGGATGCCGCGAATGCAAGAGGCGCTATGTCCGCACCTGGCTATCCAGACTTGCCCGCTCACATTTCTCAGACCTTCTCGGACGCGGTTCCTTGGAATGGTGATGATCCAGGAAACGGGTATGATATTATTAATCGAGTCATTGGTGATGAAGAGTCGGCCAATGGGTCTTATTGGGCAGAAGGTATTGATGCTCCGAACACCGAGGCTGAGTGGCGCTCAGATTTTGCTGTTAAGAACGATTGGAACGGTGATGGGGGATATGTGATATCGTCAACGAAAGGTTTGAGAGGATGGATAGGACCGGCAGCGCCACAAATGTCAAGTGACGGATCGAGTGTCCTTCTTGGCAATGGGCAACAAATATGGATACCAAGGGATTCGGCTTCTCCGTCAAGTCCGATTCCAACGCCTTGGAATGACGTGGGAAACTAAAAAATGCAATATCAAGAGCTTTGTTTAAAAATCGAAAATCTTAAAAAACTCATGCTCGCCACGGTTGATTTCGAAAAACCGTATAAGCCGGTTACAAACTGCGTGGAATACCTTGATGTCATTGAGAACAAGTTAAAAAATCTAGACGAATCTTCAGATCCGAATACTAGATTTGGTGCCTTGATGAGCATCGTTCAAATGGCGCGTGGCCTATATGATACCGTTGATTGGTATAACTATCCGAAAGTGGATACCACGATCACTGATATAAAAAAAATAGCAGAAGGCATTATCAACTCGGAGAATTTATTGCCGAATCCAAAGAAAAATACTTCTCTTTGAGGGCTTGGAAAGGACCAGAAGTCATCGGGCCTGGCATCGAAGAAGAATATGCCGATGCCATGGAGCGCATCGCCTTCCTGCTCGACGCCTTCAAAGACTACCCAGCCTCAAACGACACTGCACATGGCCGCGTGGTCTATCAGCTTCGCTGGCTCAAGCAGGAAATCGAGGCAAAGCGTTTGCCTGTCCCCGTGCATAAGAGCTGGATCAGCACGCTTTGCTACGTCGTCGGTTCCTGCGAGGTGGACGACACCAAGGAGATCGCCAATGCCTTGGGTGAACTCACAGTGTGAACCGCTCCGGTTTTCCCGGAGGCTATTTGGTTTGAGTCACGCTGCCATGGACTGCTCTCGCAGCGCGGCGTAGTAGGGTTTCTCGGCTTCATCCGGCGACATGTAGCCTATGGGCTCCATGATCCGGCGATGGTTGAACCAGTCGACCCATTTCAGCGTGGCGTACTCGATCTCCTCAAAGGATCGCCAAGAGCCCCGCCTGTGGATGACCTCAGCCTTGTACAGGCCGTTGATCGTCTCGGCCAGGGCATTGTCGTAGCTGTCGCCGACGCTGCCGAC
>NZ_JHYG01000024.1 GCF_000687875.1 Acidocella facilis ATCC 35904
TTAAGGCACCTCTGAATAAGTGACCTTGAAGGGCAACGGCGGCATTTCTTACACTCTATTTTTTTTGCGGGGAGAGGGTTGCATGCGTCAGTCGAGCTTTGCCGGAGTTGGCTTTGAGCGTTACGGCAAGACGACGCGGCGTGCGGCATTTTTGGCGGAGATGGAGCAGGTCATCCCCTGGGGCGATCTCTACGCGTTGATTGAGCCTGTGTACCCGAAGGCCGGGAAGGGCCGCCGGCCTGTTGGGCTTGGACGGATGTTGCGCATCCATTTTCTCCAGCATTGGTTCAACCTGTCTGACCCAGCGGTTGAGGAAGCGCTTTACGAATCGGCCTCGATGCGCCGTTTTGTTGGTATTGACCTGGGTCAGGAGCCTGTCCCCGACGAGACGACGGTCTGCAAATTCCGCCACTTGCTGGAGGTGCACGATTTCGGGCGGGTGCTGTTTGAGCAGGTTCATGCTCACCTTGAAGCGCGCGGGATCAGGATATCCACGGGCACGATCGTAGACGCGACGATTATCGCGGCACCGTCTTCGACCAAGAATGCGTCCGGCCGGCGCGATCCGGAGATGCACCAGACCCGCAAAGGACAGCAATGGTATTTCGGCATGAAGGCGCATGTGGGCGTGGACAGCAAAACCAAGATCATTCACGCGGTGGTGGCAACGGCGGCGAACGTGCATGACAGCGCAGTTCTGGGCGATCTGCTGCATGGCGAGGAAACCCGCGTCTGGGGCGACCAGGCTTACCGCGGCCAGCGCGACGTCATTCGCGAACATGCCCCGCGCGCCAAGGACTTCACCAACCGGCGCTACCGGCATCGCGGCATGGTGGACGAGGCGCAAAAGGCGCGAAACCGCACCAAGTCCCGGGTGCGGGCCAAGGTCGAGCACTGTTTCGCGGTGATCAAGGGCGTGTTCGGGTTCACCAAGCTGCGTTATCGAGGGCTGGAGAAGAACGCCCAGCGCTTGTTTGTTGCCTGCTCTTTGGCCAACTTGTTCATGATCCGAAGACAGTTGATGCCCGTCTGATTGGCCAAGCCGCAAAAATGCGGCGGTTCAATGCCCTCAGCAGGCAATACAAACGAAACCAATCAGCCAAGACGTCGCCAATGACGTTCCGCCAACGGACAAAAATGCCGGGCCTGAAAATCAACCCTTATTCAGAGATGCCTTAATTGCACCAAGAAGTGCTGTCGAATATCTTCTTCGCCCATTCCATAAAACGTTTGAGGGCTGAGTTCCATCACTTTTGTCATGTTCTCCATTACGTTTAGGATGTGAGTATACTCTGCCTCTTCCAGTGTGGGTTCGGGTTTAAAGGGGGGCGATGCTGGTAGATTGAGCGGCGTTAATTTTCGTCTAATATCAGGTGTCCGATACGTCGGTTGAGCATCTGGTCGACGTTTCATAGGAAATCCAAGAGAAGCTACTAAACTTTTTGACGTTAGAAGTTCAGGTTTTCTTTGTTCGATATATTGCGAGGCAGGAGGCTGGATCTGTTGAGGGATATTTTGAAGTTCGTGACGAAGTCTGTTCAAATGAACATTAATACTCGTTAAAATTTTTTCGTAATCAGACTTAAGTTGTTCTGGTGTACGCCCGTTTGTGGTCAATGCGATCAATAATTCTTGTCCTACTATTTTTGCGCTTGGACCTGGGATTGATCGTTGTGATGGAGCGATGTTGAAAATATGCGCGTCGCCAGAAAAAGGGACATGGAAAGTAACGATGTGCCTTTGGATAGTATGTCGCCCGTGGCCTCTGTCTAGGAACACATCATAAGTATAGCTATTTACTTCTTGAGCTATCTCTCTTTCCTCAATCGTTGTGTCATCGGGTTGAAGAGTAGGAACAAAGACTTGGTTTGAAGCCAAGATTTTATCAATCAAATCTTCTTTGGAGAAAGATAGTATGGTGTTTTCGTCAAATTGACGCAGTTCTGTTAGTGCTTTTTGTATAGCGCTGCGAGAAAAATCGTATGACGAAGTGCCAGCAAATAGAGAATCAGGTCGATCATACATGCTAAACACCATCAAATAATATCTGTTGCTGCCATTCAGCAGTAGATATTATGTTGAAAGATGTCGATTGGCTATTACGATCTATTATGATGAGGAACAAAACCGGGCAATGTGCCCGGTTTTGTAAAAAACGTCGTTACGCGGCGCTCTTAATCGCCGCCGCTTTCACGTCCTCGTCCACATGCTCGGCAAAGCTCTCGAAATTCTCGATGAAGCGCTGCACCAGGCCCTTGGCGGCGGCGTCGTAGGCAGCCTTGTCGGACCAGGCCTGGCGGGGATCGAGGACCTCGTCGGGAACGCCGTCCACATGCACGGGGATGGCGAGGCCAAAGAACGGGTCGGTGCGGTAGTCGACATGGTCGAGCTCACCGTTCAGGGCGGCGTTCAGCAAGGCGCGGGTGTGCTTGATGGACATGCGTTTGCCGACGCCATAGGCGCCGCCGCTCCAGCCGGTATTGACCAGCCAGCAATGCGCGCCGTGCTGCTTGATCAGCGCTTGCAGCAGTTTGCCGTAAACCTGCGGGTGGCGGGGCAGGAAGGGGGCGCCGAAGCAGGTGGAGAAGGTGGCCTGGGCGCCGCTGCCCAGCCCCTTTTCGGTGCCCGCCACGCGCGCGGTGTAGCCGGAGAGGAAATGGTACATGGCCTGCGCCGGGGTGAGGCGCGAGATCGGCGGCAGCACGCCGAAGGCATCTGCGGTGAGCATGATGATGTTTTTCGGCATGCCGCCCTGGCCGGAAAGCTCGACATTGGGGATGAACTCGACCGGATAGCAGGCGCGGGTGTTTTCGGTCAGGGTGCGGTCGGTCAGGTCCAGCCGGCCGCGCGGGTCCGCCACCACATTTTCCAGAACCGTGCCGAAGCGGTGCGAGGCGGCCCAGATTTCCGGCTCGTTCTCCTCGGAAAGGTCGATCACCTTGGCGTAGCAGCCGCCTTCGAAATTGAACACGCCATGCGGGCCCCAGCCATGCTCGTCATCGCCGATGAGCCGGCGGGTGGGGTCCGAGGAGAGGGTGGTCTTGCCGGTGCCGGAGAGGCCGAAGAACAGAGCCGCATCTTCATTCGGGCCGATATTGGCGGAGCAATGCATCGGCAGCATGCCCTTGGCGGGCAGCAGCCAGTTCATCACGGTGAAGATGGATTTCTTGATCTCGCCCGCATATTCGGTGCCGGCGATGACGATGAGCTTCTCCGCGAAGGAAAGGGCGATGGCGGTGGAGGATTTCACCCCGTCCAGCGCCGGGTCGGCCTCGAAATCCGGGGCGTGGAGGATGACGTAATCCGGCTCGAACCCGGCCAGCTCGCCCTCGGCCGGGCGGATGAACATGTTGCGGGCGAAGAGGGCGTGCCAGGCGCCGGTGGTGACCAGGCGCACCCGGATGCGGTGGTCCGGGTCCGCGCCGGCGTACAGATCCTGGGTGAACAGCTCGCGCCCCTGCAGATAGGCCTGCACGCGGCCCTTCAGCACGGCGAATTTGTCCCGCGGCAGGCGCTGGTTGATCTTGCCCCACCAGATGTCGTTGGTGGTCTCGGGCTCGTCGACGACGAATTTGTCGGCCACCGAGCGGCCGGTATGGATGCCGGTTTTGACGATCAGCGCGCCCTCGGCGGAGAGGCGGGCTTCGCCCTTGCGCAGCGCGTGGGCGGTGAGGCCCGGGGCGGTGAGGTTGGCATGCAAGGCGGCGGCGAGGCGCACGCCCGTCCCTTTCAGCGGGGCGGCATCGCGGAGCGCGGATTTATCGGTCATCGGCTGGGCTATTCCTTCTGGAAACGCGGATATGCACGATGGTTCATATGCGCGTCACGCCGGAGATTCAACCGGGCGGGCGCATGGCGGATTTGAAAATCTGATTTTGCAGCGCGGCGAATTGGAAAGATGACGCATTCGCAAAACCGCCGACATAATTTGAGCCTAAAATAAATAGCTTCCAGAAGGTGAAGTCTGCGAAGTCTATATACTGAGTGGCGTAAGGGTGGGTTTTCAGGAAAATCTCGCGCTTGGATTTGTCCGGCAGCGCCCTGGCCTCGCCGGTCAGGCAGAGGCGCGGGGTGGTTTGCGGGTTGTCGCTGGCAGGGGTGCCGGTGACGAGCAGGGCGCAAGCGGGGTGGGCGCGCAGATGGCGCGTATGCACGGCCAGGTTGGAGAGCAGCAGGAGGGGCTGGGCGTCCTCATCCAGCGCCGGGGTGACCAAAGCGGCGTGCGGCATGCCCTCATGCACCGTCGCCAAGGTGGCGCTGCGGGCGGTAAGGAGCAATTGCGCGGCGTCCTGAAGTCTTTGCTCTTGATTTACTGCCATAATCCGGTCACTCCCTGGCGGCAGAAAGGCCATAACCGCCACTGATTGGGTCTGCACGATGAAACAAACCATTGCCCTGGTCGATGACGACCGCAATATCCTCACTTCGGTGCAGATGACACTGGAGGCCGAGGGCTTCGTGGTGCGCACCTATACCGATGGCGAAAGCGCCCTGCAGGCGCTGCTGGCCAAGCCGGTGGATCTGGCGGTGCTGGATATCAAGATGCCGCGCATGGACGGGATGGAGCTGCTGCAGAAGCTACGCGCCCGCTCGGCGCTGCCGGTGATTTTTCTCACCTCCAAGGATGACGAGCTGGACGAGCTGATGGGGCTGCGGCTGGGGGCGGATGATTATATCACCAAGCCGTTCAGCCAGAGGCTGCTGCTGGAGCGCATCCGCGCCCTGCTGCGCCGGCATGAATCGACCCGTGCGGAGGCGACCGGCGCCACCCCGGCGAGTATCCTGACCCGCGGCGATCTGAGCCTGGATGAGACCAAGCATCAATGCCTGTGGAAGGGCAAGGATATCCAGCTGACGGTGACGGAGTTCCTGTTGGTGAAGGCGCTGGCGCAGCGCCCGGGCATGGTGAAGAGCCGGGACCAGCTGATCGACGCCGCCTATGGCGAGAATGTCTATGTGGATGACCGCACGATCGACAGCCATGTGAAGCGGCTGCGCAAGAAATTCCGCAATGTGGATGGCGAGTTCGACCAGATCGAGACGCTGTACGGCATCGGCTATCGCTATAAGGACGCCTGAAGCTGGCCCGGAAAACCCGCCTGTCGCGGTTGCTGCGCGACATTCTCCTGGTGAATTTGCTGCCGCTGGTGCTGATCTTCGCGGCGCTTTTGTATCTGGACCAGTATCAGCAGGGGCTGCTCTCCGCCGAGGTGTCGGCGCTGCGCGAGCAGGCGCGGATCTATGCCGGGGCGATCGCCGAGACGGCGGTGCAGGAGACCAACAACCAGCCGGCGTTGAATGCGGACCTGGCGCAGCCGCTGCTTTATTCCCTGACCGAGCCGACGCCGAATGCGCAGGCGCTGATTTATGGCGCGGATGGCGAGCTGATCGCCAATTCCAGGGTGCACCCGGGGGCGGGCGGGGCGATTGTGACGGAGCCGCTTTCGGCGCCGCCGCCGCCAGGGCTGTTCTCGCGGGTGATTTCCTTCATCTATGACCATCTCTCCGGCTCGGTGACCGGCAACCAGGATGAATCCGGGGTGATCGGCTCCGGCGCCGGGCAGGACCCGAACACGCTGGGCTGGCAGCCGGATGCGCGCACGGTTTTGCAGATGACCAACGCCGCCCAGGGCAAGGAGGCGCCGCCTTTCGTGCGCCGCGACCCGCAGGGGATTTTGCTGGTGACGGTGGCGGAGCCGATCGAGCATGGGCAGCAATCGGTGGGCACGGTGCTGCTCACCCGCGAGGCCTCCGAGGTGGATGCGGCGGTGCTGGCGGTGCGGATTTCCATTCTGCTCCTGTTCGCCCTGGCGTTGGCGCTCACCGTCATCGTCTCGTTCTACCTTTCGCGCACCATCGCCAGCCCGATCTCGCGCCTGGCGGCGGCGGCGCAGCGCATGCGCGAGGGCCGGGCCGGGGCGCAGACGCTGCCCAAGGCGGTGACCGGCCGCAATGACGAGATCGGCACGCTGGCGCGCACGCTGGAGGGCACCTCCCAGGCGCTTTGGTCGCGCATGGATGCGATTGAGAAATTCGCCGCCGATGTCGCGCATGAGATCAAGAACCCGCTCTCCTCGATCCGCTCGGCGGTGGAAACGCTGACGCGGGTGGAGGATCCGGCCCGGGCCTCGCGGCTGCTGGCCATTGTCAACCAGGATGTCTCGCGGCTGGACCGGCTGATCACCGATATTTCAGACAGTTCGCGCCTGGATTCGGAGCTGTCGCGCAGCCGCTATGAGATTGTCGATATGGCGCGGCTGCTGGCGACGCTGGCGGAGATCCACGACGCCACCCGCAAGGTGGGCGCGCCCTTCATGGAGGTGGACGTGCCGGCGGCCGATCTGCTGGTGCGCGGCTCCGAGACAAGGCTGGTGCAGGTGCTGCGCAACCTGATCGGCAATGCGATCTCCTTCAGCCCGGCGGAGGGCAGGATTTATCTGCGGGGGCGGCTGACCGGCGGGCTGGTGGAGCTTTCGGTGGAGGATGAGGGGCCGGGCATTCCGGACGGCAAGCTCGATTCCATCTTTGACCGCTTCTATTCCGAGCGGCCGCAGAATGAGCAGTTCGGCAGCCATTCCGGGCTGGGTCTGTCGATCTCGCGGCAGATCGTGGAGGCGCATCAGGGCCGGATTTCGGCCGAAAACCGCCGGGACGAGGAGGGCCACGTGATCGGGGCGCGCTTCGTCATCCGGCTGCCTAAGGCGGGGGAGTGAAGCGATGCTGAGCGTGATCGACCATCCTCTGGTGCAGCATAAGCTCACCTTGCTGCGCAAGACGGAGACCACCACCGGCGGCTTCCGTCGGCTGGCGCGGGAGATTTCGCTGCTGCTGGCCTATGAGGTGCTGCGCGACCTGCCGCTGGAGCCGATCACCATCCAGACCCCGATGGAGGAGATGCAGGCGGTGCAGGTGCAGGGCAAGAAGCTCTGCTTCATCTCGATTCTGCGCGCCGGAGCGGGAATTCTGGACGGGATGCTGGATCTGGTGCCGGCGGCGCGTGTTGGCCATGTCGGGCTCTACCGGGACCATGAAACCCATGAGCCGGTGGAATATTACTTCAAGGTGCCCGAGGCGCTGGAGGAGCGGCTCTGCGTGGTGGTGGACCCGATGCTCGCCACCGGCCATTCCGCCGCCGCCGCCGTGCGGAAGCTGAAGGATGCCGGGGCGCGGCAGCTGAAATTCGTCTGCCTGCTGGCCGCGCCGGAAGGTGTGGCGCATTTCGAGGCGGCGCATCCCGATGTGCCGATCTATACCGCCGCTTTGGACCGGCAGCTGGATGAGAATGCCTATATCCTGCCCGGGCTGGGCGATGCCGGGGACCGGCTGTTCGGCACCAAATGACCGCCTCCTGATGACCGCCAAGCCGGGCGAGATCGCGCCCTCCAAGCCGATGAAGAAGGCGGACGTGGCGCCGTTTCTCACCGCCATCGCCGCGGGGAATGACGATCCGCGCACGGAGCTGGAGTATGGCACGCCGTTTCAGCTGCTGATCGCGGTGATGCTCTCGGCCCAGACCACCGATATCGCGGTGAACAAGGTGACACCGGCTTTGTTTGCGGCAGCACCCGATGCGGCGTCGATGGCGGCGTTGGGGGCGGAGGGGATTGGCCGGCATATCAAATCCATCGGCCTCTGGCAGGCCAAGGCGAAGAATGCGGCTGCGCTTTCCCGGCAATTGCTGGAGCGCCATGGCGGTGAGGTGCCCGGCGAGCGCGAGGCGCTGGAGGCGTTGCCCGGGGTGGGCCGCAAGACCGCGAATGTGGTGCTGAACGAGATTTTCGGCCTGCCGACGATGGCGGTGGACACGCATATTTTCCGCCTCGGCAACCGCACTGGCATTGCCCCCGGCGCCACCCCGCGCGCGGTGGAGGAGGGGCTGCTGAAGCGCATCCCGAAAGAGATGCTGAAGCCGGCGCATCTCTGGCTGATCCTGCACGGGCGCTATGTGTGCAAGGCGCGCAAGCCGGAATGCTGGCGCTGCGCCGGCGCGCCCTGGTGCAGCTTCAAACCCAAACCCACCGCCCCCGCCGGGCTGAAAGCGACGCCATGAGCCAGACCGAACCTTATTTCCTGGAAGATACCGACGAGACGGCGATCTCCTCGGACGTGGCCGGGCTGGGCAATCTGCTGGTGACCACGCAGATCCCGCTACGCCCGGATGGCGAGCTGGAGCTGGGCGATATCGTGACGCAGAGCGAGGCGACGCTGACCTGCCTGAAGACCTCGCTGGAGGCGGCGGGAGGCAGGCTGGCGGATGTGATCCATCTGACGATCTATCTGACCGACATGGCGGATCGGCCGGCCTTCAATGAGGTCTATTGCCGGTTTTTCGCCAAGCCCTATCCGGTGCGCTGCGCGGTGGGGGTGAGTGCGCTGATGGACCCGGCGATGAAGGTGGAAGTGACGGCGATGGCGGTGCGCAGGGGTTAGCAAAAGTTTTTTGGTGCCGCTTTTTTTTAAAAAAGCGGCGAAAAACGCTGGGGTTAACCCCAGAGCGGCGCGCTCTGCCCCACATCCAGCGTGAAGAACCGATCCGGTGAAATCCCGGCCTGGGCCAGCGCCAGGGTGAGCTCCTTCTCCGGCGCGTCGATCGGCTCGGCGGTGAGCTGGAAGGTGCCGAAATGCATGCCCACGGCGCGCTTGGCCTGCAGATCGCTGAAAGCCTGCACCGCCTCCTCGGGGTTCATGTGCACGCTCTTCATCACCTCGCGCGGGGCGTAGGCGCCGATGGGCAGCAGCGCCAGGTCCGGCGCGCCGAGGCGGCGATGGATCTCGGTGTAGAATTTCGTGTAGCCGCTATCCCCGCCGAAATAGAGCTTATGGCCGTGATAATTGACCATGAAGCTGACCCAGAGTGTCTGGTTGCGGTCCCATAGGGTGCGGGCGGCGAAATGCCGGGCGGGGGCAGCGGCGATATGCGCGCCCTGCACGGTCACACTCTCCCACCAATCCAGCTCGGTGGCGCCGGGGAGCTGGGCGCGCTTCAGAAAGGCGGCATTGCCCAGGCTGGTGACCAGATGCGCCGCCGGGAAGCGCTTGCGGATCTGGCGCAGCGAGTCGAGATCCATATGGTCGTAATGATTGTGCGAGAGCAGGATCAGATCGATAGGCGGCAGCTGCGCGATGCGCAGGCCGGGATCGCGCACGCGCTTTGGCCCGGCGAAGCGTACGGGGGAGCAGCGCTCCGAAAATACCGGGTCTGTTAACATTGTTAACCCGCCAAAGCAGACCAGGAAGGAGCTATGGCCGATCCAGGTGACGCTTGGTGTGGCGGGGTCCGGCGCCGGGTAGGGTTTGTTCTCGATGCGCTCCGGCCATTGCGCCCAGAGGGCCGGGTTTCTGGTCATCCTGGCTCGCAGGATTCGCATCATCCCGCCCCGGCTGCGTTTGCCGGTCTGCGGCGCGGCCTCGGGATTGAAAAAATATGTACCGTTGAAATGATCAGTTTCGGAAGAGCGCATTTGCATGATATTGGGAAGCGCGCGAACGACTTAAATAGCCGGAAACGTCTTGTTACAGCCAGTTATCCCGGGTTTTGGCGCCGTCTGCCGTGTTAGATACCTTGTATCGGCGCGCACGCAACGGATATGTAATCCGGGACTTATAAGGATTGTGGATCAGCAGCGATGACTGAGGTGAAAAAGACCCGGGTTTTGATCATTGGCGCCGGCCCGGCGGGTTACACGGCGGCGATTTACGCGGCCCGTGCCAATCTGGCCCCGGTGCTGGTGGCCGGGTTGCAGCCCGGCGGGCAGCTCACCATCACCACGGAGGTCGAGAATTATCCCGGCTTCGCCGATCCCATCCAGGGCCCCTGGCTGATGGAGCAGATGGCCAAGCAGGCCGAGCATGTCGGCACCGAGATCATGTATGATCTGATCACCAAGGTCGATTTCTCCAAACGCCCCTTCATCGCCGAGACCGATGGCGGGATTGTGTTCGAGGCGGAGAGCGTGATCATCGCCACCGGCGCGCAGGCGCGCTGGCTGGGGCTGGAGTCCGAGAAGACCTACCAGGGCGGCGGCGTTTCGGCCTGCGCCACCTGCGACGGGTTTTTCTATCGCGGCAAGAAGGTGGCGGTGGTCGGCGGCGGCAATACGGCGGTGGAGGAGGCGCTCTACCTCACCCATCACGCCAGCCATGTCACGCTGATCCATCGCCGCAACAGCTTGCGCGCCGAGCGGATTTTGCAGCAGCGTTTGTTCGAGAATCCGAAAATCTCGATCATCTGGGATCATGTGGTCGAGGAGATCACCGGCACGGCCAGCCCGGCGGTGGTGACGGGGCTTAATCTGAAACATGCGACGACCGGTGAGGCCAGGCAGATCGAGGTGGATGGCGTGTTTATCGCCATCGGCCATTCGCCGACCACCGCTTTGTTCCACGGCCAGGTGCAGCTGGATGATGAGGGTTATATCATCACCCGTCCCGGCACCACCGAGACCTCCATCCCCGGCGTATTCGCGGCCGGCGACGTTCAGGACAAGATCTACCGTCAGGCGGTGACGGCGGCCGGCACCGGCTGCATGGCGGCGCTGGAGGTCGAGAAGTTTCTGAGCCATATTCCTCTGCACGTCAGCGAGGCGGCATAAAATGACCGGACAAAAAATGGATTGGGACAAGCTTCGGGTTTTTCACGCTGTCGCCGAGGCGGGCAGCTTCACGCATGCGGGGGATACGCTGAATCTCAGCCAGTCCGCCGTGTCGCGGCAGATTTCGGCGCTGGAGGAGGCGCTGGCGGTGCCTTTGTTTCACCGCCATGCGCGCGGGCTGATCCTCACCGAGCAGGGTGAGGCGCTGAACCGCACCGTGCGCGAGGTGTTCGCCAAGCTGGCGATGACCGAGGCGCTGCTGGCCGAGAGCAAGGAAAAGCCGGCCGGGCGCTTGAAAGTGACCACCACCCACAGCTTCGGCGTGACCTGGCTGGCGCCAAGGCTGAAACATTTCCTCGCGGCGCATCCGGATGTCACCGTCTCGCTGCTGCTGGATGATACCGACCTGGATCTGGCGATGCGCGAGGCGGATGTCGCCATCCGCATGCATCCGCCCCGCCAGCCGGACCTGGTGCAGCGCCATCTGGGCGAGATCCGCAGCCAGATCTGGGCCTCGCCGGATTATCTGAAGGCGAATGGCACGCCGGAGAGCGCGGACGATCTGGACAAGCATAAGCTGATCCTGTTCGGCGACCGCAAGCCGCCAGTGCCGGATGTGAACTGGCTGGGCGAGCTGGGCCGCAAGGATGGCACGGCGCGGCGCGGGGTGCTGGAGGTGAACTCGCTGCAGGCGATGCTTGCCTGCATCCGGGCCGGCATCGGCATCGGCGCGGTGCCGGATTATCTGGTGGGCGATTCCTCCGGCCTGGTGCCGCTGCTCGCGGATGTGAAGAAGCCGCCGGTGGATATGTATTTCGTCTATCCGGAAGAGCTGCGGAACTCCAAGCGCGTCGCGGTTTTCCGTGACTTCCTGGTGAATTCTATTGCGGAACGCAACGGCGTGAAGGGCTGAAGTGAGGCGCGCCCTGGAGTCGTCCGGGGCGCTGCTACACCATGTTACACAAGATCAACAGGGTTACGATTTTCACACTTAAAAAATCTCTGATGTGGCTTATATACAACATATCCAGTCCCGAGAGGGGTTGGAGTGGGACTTCGGTCCCAACGTCTCCCAGACGTGAAGCCTCCCTGTTGACTTGACCCGCTGGCCATTGGCTGGCGGGTTTTTTTTCGTGCCGAAGGATGAGATGCGGTTTTGGGATGAGACGAGCCGGGGGCTGAGCCTGGCGGTGAAGGCGCAGCCGGGGGCGAGGCGGGTGGCGATTGGCCCGGTGGTGCCGGCGGCCGCGGCGCCTGGGTGGCCGCAGGCGCGGCTGAAAGTGGCGGTGAACGCGCCGCCGGAGGATGGCAAGGCGAATGAGGCGATCATCGCGGCGCTGGCGGCGTGGCTGGGGGTGAAGCCCGGCACGATTACGCTGGTGGCCGGCCAGACCAGCCGCGAAAAACGCTTCCTGATCACGCCCTCGGTGCCCGTGCCCGAATTATAGAAGCGCCCGGGCCGGAAGGTCACAAAAGTTTTTGGGGGTGTGGGGACTTTTTTCAAAAAGTCCCCACGTCTGCTTCTAGAAAATCACCAGATCATCGCGGTGGATGACCTCATCGCGCCCCCGAAACCCCAGCAGCCCCTCGAAATCCTCGGAGCGATGGCCGGCGATGCGCGCCGCGTCCTGGCTGGAATAGGCGGTGAGGCCGCGGGCGATGCGGGTGCCATCCAGCGCCAGCACGTCCACCGGATCGCCACGCTCAAAGGCGCCGTTGACCGCCCGGATGCCCGCCGGCAGCAGCGAGGAGCCCTTGGCCAAAGCGCGGGCAGCGCCGTCATCGATGGTCAGCGTGCCAGCGGGGGCGAGGTGGCCGGCGATCCAGCTCTTGCGGGCGGAGCGGCCTTCCGGGGCGGGCAGGAACCAGGTGCATTTCGCCCCGGCGGCGACGGCGGCGATCGGGTTCTCGCGGTTGCCGATGGCAATCGCCATGGCGCAGCCGGCCTGGGTGGCGATCTGCCCGGCGACCAGCTTGGTGCGCATGCCGCCGGAGGAATAGCCCGGCGGCGGCTCGCCGCCCATGGCCATGATTTCGGGCGTCAGCGTCTCCACCACCGGGATATGGGCGGCGTCCGGGTCCTTGCGGGGGTCGGCGGTGTAGAGCCCGTCAATGTCGGAGAGCAGCAGCAGCGCGTCGGCCTGCACCATCTCGGCGACGCGCGCGGCCAGCCGGTCATTATCGCCATAGCGGATCTCGGCGGTGGCCACCGAGTCGTTCTCATTGATCACCGGCACGCAGCCCAGCGAGAGCAGGGTGGCGAGGGTGGCGCGGGCATTGAGGTAATGGCGGCGGTTTTCGGTGTCGCTCAGCGTGATCAGCAGCTGCGCGGCGGTGAGGTTTTTCTCCGCCAGGATTTGCGCCCAGGCCTGGGCCAGGCGGATCTGGCCGACGGCGGCGGCGGCCTGCTTCTCATCCAGCCGCAGCTTGGCACCGCTGAGCCCCAGCTGCCGACGGGCGAGCGCGATGGCCCCGGAGGAGACGACGATCACCTCCGCCCCATGCGCCATCAGCTCGGCGATATCCGCCGCCACGCCACGCAGCCAGGCTTCGCGCGGGCCGGCGGTTTCGGGGTCGACGATCAGCGCCGAGCCGATCTTGATGACAATGCGCTTGGCGGATTTCAGCGAGGGGATCATGCCCCGGCGCGCTCCGCCTTGGCCTCGTTGATGACATCCTGCAAAGCGCGCAGCACCTCGCGCACGCCCTCGCCGGTGACGGCGCAGATGCTCATCACCTTCGCGCCAGAGGCTTTCGCCAAAGCGGATTTGCGGGAGGAGAGCTCGCGCGGGCTCATCGCGTCGGTCTTGTTCAGCACGATGATCTCGGGCTTCTCGCTCAGCCCGCCGCCATAGGCTTCCAGCTCGCCGCGGATGGTGCGCCAGGCATCCACCACGCCGCCGGCCGCGCCATCGATGAGGTGCAGCAGCACCGCGCAACGCTCGACATGGCCAAGAAAGCGGTCACCGAGCCCGATGCCTTCATGCGCGCCCTCGATGAGGCCGGGGATGTCCGCCAGCACGAATTCCTCGGACATGTTCAGCCGCACCACGCCGAGCTGCGGGTGCAAGGTGGTGAAGGGATAATCCGCGATTTTCGGGTTGGCGCCGGAGACCGCCTTCAGGAAGGTGGATTTGCCGGCATTCGGCAGCCCGACCAGCCCGGCATCGGCGATGAGCTTCAGGCGCAGCCAGACCCAGCGCTCCTCGCCCGGCCAGCCTTTGTCGGACCGGCGCGGGGCGCGGTTGGTGGAGGTTTTGAAGCGGGCATTGCCGAAGCCGCCATCGCCGCCTTTCAGAAGCACGATGCGCATGCCCGGCTTGTCGAGATCCGCCAGCATGGTCTCGCGCTCATCATCGAAAATCTGGGTGCCGACCGGCACCTTGATGACGAGCTGCGGGGCGCCGGCGCCGGTCTTGTCCGACCCGGCGCCATTGCCGCCTTTTTTCGCCTTGAAATGCTGGGTGTAGCGGAAATCGATCAGCGTGTTCAGGTTTTCGACAGACTCGAAGATGATGTCCCCGCCCTTGCCGCCATCGCCGCCATCCGGGCCGCCGAATTCCACATATTTCTCGCGCCGGAAGGCGGTGACGCCATCGCCGCCATCGCCGGATTTGAGGAAAATTTTCGCCTGGTCGAGGAACTTCATCGGGGGAACTCAGTCTTAAAAAAGGGGCGGCCTGGGCATAAAAAAAGCCGGCTCGCGCCGGCTTTTTCGGGTGGGCGCGGGCCCAAAACCTTACTCGGCGGCCTGGGCCACCGGCTCCACGGAGACGTGCACGCGGTCATCAGCCTTGCGGGTGAAGACAACCTTGCCGTCCGCCAGAGCGAACAGGGTGTGGTCACGGCCGACGCCGACATTCAGGCCGGGCTTCACCTTGGTGCCGCGCTGACGGACCAGGATATTGCCGGCGATGACAGCCTGGCCGCCAGCCTTCTTGAGGCCGAGGCGGCGGCCTTCGGTATCGCGACCGTTGCGGGACGAGCCGCCAGCTTTCTTATGTGCCATTGGTGAGTGCTCCTTTAAGCCGCGTTGATGCCGGAGATGCGCAGCACGGTGACGTGCTGGCGATGACCGTTCTTACGGCGGCTGTTCTGCCGGCGGCGCTTCTTGAAAATCAGGACCTTATCCAGGCGATCCTGGGCGATGACGGTGGCGGTAACCGAAGCGCCGGCGACCACGGGGGCCCCAAGCTTCAGGCTGCCTTCGCCGCCGACGGCGAGGACATCAGTGAAGGTAACCGTGCTGCCGGCTTCCGCCTCCAGCTTCTCAACCTTCAGCACCGCGTCTGGCGTGACGCGGTATTGTTTGCCGCCGGTGCGGATGACTGCGAACATGGTATAATCCAATCAGGTGTCGACTCAAAACCTAGAGCGCGCCCAGGAGACCCCAGCCGCGACGAGTGGCGCGTTATAGCCGGGCCAAGGGCGCTGTCAATGCTGATTCTGCTTCCGGCACGGTTTGGTTTTTTGCAAGCCTGTTGCGGTGTGCCCCACCCTTGCCTATAAGCCCCCAGCCGAGACCCACGGAGAGGTGCCAGAGTGGCCGATTGGGGCAGTCTCGAAAACTGTTGTACGTGCAAGCGTACCGTGGGTTCGAATCCCACCCTCTCCGCCACAGACCGTTTAAGCGTTTGATTTGCTTAAATTATCTCGATTTCCCAGGGCTTTTGGCCGCCGACTGTAGCACCGAACTGTTACGCCAGAGGTCATGGAAAAGATGCCGGAACACCATGGCGGCATTGTCATTCCAACCGCCGACCAGACAGAGCCCCAAAGGCTGCCCCTGCCGCCAAAATTCAGGAAGGTGGCCCTTCCCGGAGCGATCTTTTGGGACGCAAATGGGTTTGCGAATATTGCGGTTTCAGGGATGCAAGGCTTGGCGGCGTTGTTACCTCTTCCGATGAGGAGGGTGTCGCGAGCCGAAGGCGTGAGCTGCTAGAGCCGCTTGGCCCAAATGAGCGTCGCGGCTTTTTGTCATTCCGAATTGCGGCCGACGTCGGTCGTGATAGCATGCTTGCAGCACTGGAGATGCAGCATGCCTGAAACGCCATCCTCGCCGCTCGACCTGTCATTGTTCGATACGGGGCCTATGTCTCTTCCCGCCGGGGAGCCTGCACCGTCCCTCCCGGCGCCCTTGCCCGAGGCGTTGGCGCCCCTACCACCGGCGCCGCGTCTGGTGGAGGTTGCGAATCTGCCGTCTGAGGAGCTTGCCGCCGCCCAGGCTCAGGCCGCCAAGATCGACTTCGCGTCCTCCACCTCGCTGATGGCCCATGGCGAGGGCGCGCTGTCAGGCATCGCGGCGTCATCCCGGCAGCTGCTCTCGGGCGTGCGGCTGGGCGATGCCGGTGAGGCCGGGCAGATTGCCGCCGCCGTGCTTGATGGCATCAAGATCCTGCGCATTTCGGACCTTCAGGCGGAAGCGGCGGCCGGCGTGCAGCGCCCTGGCCTGTTCGGCAAACTGCTCGGCGGCATCGCCCAGGCGCGCAGCGCCTTCCAGGGCTTTGCCGAAAGCCGCAAGCAGTTCCTCACCCTCATGGACCAGGAGCAGGCCAAGGCGCGCAAGACCAAGGCCGATCTCGCCGTGTCCATCCAGCTGCTGGACCAGCAGGCGGCGTCCATCCGGGAGGGGCTGTATAACCTCAAAATTGGCATCGCCGCCGGGCAGATCGCGCTGGATCGCGCCGAAGCGGAGTTGGAAGCGAAGGGCCTGCGCGCGATCGAAACACAGGAGGCCGCGGATGCCGCCGAGGTTCAGGCCTTCCGGTCGGGGATCGCGAATTTCCGCGCCAAGCTTGCCGACATGCGCGAGGCGCTGGTGGGCAGCGCCATGCTCATCCCCATCATCGCCCAGAACCGCGCCGCCGCCGAAACCCGGATGCTGAAGATTTCCAACGGCATGCTGGTGGTCATCCCGCGGCTGATGGCGGTGGCCAGCCAGGCGGTGGTGCAGGTGGAAATCCGCAACGCCGCCGATGCCGCCGCCAAGCTGGATGAGGCCAATCGGCAGATCACGCTGCTGGCCGCCAAGGGCGCGCATGACGCCGCCGTCACCGCCGCCCAGTCGCGCGGCGGCGATCCACGCAATATCGATGTGCTGGCCCAGGTGGCGGATGAGACCATCCGGACCATGAACGAGGTGATCGACATCGAGCGCGAGGCGGCGGCGCAAGAGGCCGCGCGGGAGCAGAAGCTGGCCGAGATCCGCGCCAAGCTGGTGATCGGCATGCAGGGGGTGAATGCGCGGGTGTTGGAGACATGAGCGAGAATTTCGACCTCCAGGCGGCATGGCTGCGGCGCTTTTCCGCGGATGCCGCCTCCCATCTCGGCGCCTTCGCCCATCGCCTGGCCGAGGCGCTGCCCGGGCAGGTCACGATCCATGAGAAGAAGGGGATGTTTGCCAGGTCCGGCACCGTCACCGGTGTCACGCTGGAGCTGGGCGAGAGCCGTTACAAGCTGGAGATCGTCAACGGCCATCTGGTCGCCAGCATCGCCATGGTGGTGCGCGGCATTACGCTGAACACCAAGACCATCGATGCCGCCGAATGGTTCGCCCGGCTGCGGGCCGAAACCGAGAAAGCCTCGGCCCATGCCCAGGCGCTTAGCGCCTCCCTGCAAGCCTTCATGGTGTCCTGATGGGGCTGTTCGATTTCATCAAGGGCAAGACGGCGGACCAGAAGCAGGCCGAGGCGCAGAGCGCCCGCCGCCAGGCGGACATTCTCAACAGCGTGCAGACCGGGCGGATTCCGCGCGACACGCTCGCCCGCCTCACCGAGACCGTCGAAGGCCGTAAGCCCTGGATGGCGACGCTGACGCCGGCTGAGCTGCGGCTGGCGCGCTCCCACGGGCTGAAGCCCATCGCCGCCATCTCCGCCACCTGCTGGCTGCATTATGGCTGGTCCTGGACGCTGGGCCACGCGCAGGGCTGGGAGACGGCGCTGAAACGCCTGGCGGATGAGGCGCGCGCCTGCGGCGCCAATGCGGTGCTGGATGTGAAGATGCGCACCATTCCGCTGGATGTGGACAGCTCCATGGATTTCTCCCTGACGGGGACGGCGGTAAAACTGGAAGGCCTGCCGCCCTCGAACGATCCGATCATCGCCACCGTCCCGGCGCTGGAATTCGTGAAGCTGTTGGAGGCCGATGTCGTGCCGACGGGCATTGCCATCGGCGCCCATTACGAATGGCTGCGTGACTGGCGCGGTTACGCCGCCAATCCCAGCTTGTGGTTCAATGTCGAAGCCAGCCAGCTTTCCGGCTTGTGGGAGATTGTGCGCCGCAAGGCGCACGCCAATCTGCGCGAGACGGCGCGGCCACGGGGGAATGGTGTGCTCGCCCATGTCAATTTCTCCCAGATATTTGAGGTGGAGCGCGACTATGGCCAGCAAAAAATCAAGGAATATCTCGCCCGGCATATTGTGGTGGCGACCACGGTGGATGCCCGCCGCGGCACCAAGTTGCCGCATGATGTCGTGATGATGGTGGATATGCGCGACGGCTTCTCGCCCCTGACCGGCACTGCCGCGCACCATCAATCCTACGCCACGAACCAGACTGACGGAGCCATCTGAACCATGACCTTGAATTTGCCTTTGCACGCGCAGGAACGCCTGAAAGGGCTACGCTCCTCGGCCCATTCCACCGGCGTTTTCACATCCGATTTCTCGGTCAATGAGTTTCTGCTGGTCCGCAAGGCGGGTTTCGAGCCGATTGGCCTTTGCGTGGGCTCCTGCGTTTACCATGTCGGCGTTCAATATTCCTCCTGGGGCAAGAACCAGGAGATGGAGGTGCTCTCCAAGGCCATGTACCATGCCCGTGAACTGGCCATGAGCCGGATGCGCGCCGAGGCCGCCGCCATGGGGGCCGATGGCATTGTGGGGGTGAAGCTGACCATCAAGCGGCTGGAATGGGATGAGCATCTTCTTGAGTTCATCGCCATCGGCACCGGGGTTGTGCATGGCGAGGGCCATAAGGGCTTTCGCGCTCATGATAACGGGCCGTTCACCTCGGATCTCTCAGGCCAGGATTTCTGGTCGCTGCTGCATGCGGGCTACCGGCCGGTGGAAATGGTGATGGGCTCCTGCGTCTATCACGTGGCGCATCGCGGCGTGCTCTCCGGCCTTGGCGCGGTGGGGCGGAATGTCGAGCTGGAGAACTTCACCGCCGCGCTCTACGAAGCCCGCGAAATCGCCGTCGAGCGCATGCAGCATGAGGCGGCTTCGGCGAAGGCGGAGGGTGTCGTGGGTGTTGATATTCATGAGGGAAGCCATAATTGGCAACCGCATGTCATCGAATTCTTCGCCATTGGTACGGCGGTGGTGCCTCTGGCGGCCGAAATCGCCCCGGAGAAAATCCCCGACCCGATGATGGTGCTTTCCGTCAACGATT
Source organism: Acidocella facilis ATCC 35904 (assembly GCF_000687875.1). Lineage (GTDB taxonomy): Bacteria > Pseudomonadota > Alphaproteobacteria > Acetobacterales > Acetobacteraceae > Acidocella > Acidocella facilis. Next base: position 18,981 of record NZ_JHYG01000024.1, read on the forward strand.
AGAGCAATATGTGTTTAGATTGGCGTGGCAGCGTCAAGATAAACACATGAAATTGCTCGCTAAAACAAAACCTAGAACCTCAAGCTAAAAGCTTGAGGCTCTAGGTCGTGTCTGCATTCATCGTAGCCAAATCATGGCGCAAGCGAGATGTACGAAGCCCATGAAGGCTTTGATGGTTTTTTCGCATCTGAGGGCGATTCTGCGGAAGCGTTTGAGTTTATTGAAGAAGCACTCGACCTGATGGCGCTCCTTGTAGAGCCTCCAGTCGATTGGGGGGCTTATGGCGCGGCTGGGATTAGCCTTGATCTGAGCGGTTGC
>NZ_JHYG01000025.1 GCF_000687875.1 Acidocella facilis ATCC 35904
TTAAGGCATCTCTGAATAAGGGTTGATTTTCAGGCCCGGCATTTTTGTCCGTTGGCGGAACGTCATTGGCGACGTCTTGGCTGATTGGTTTCGTTTGTATTGCCTGCTGAGGGCATTGAACCGCCGCATTTTTGCGGCTTGGCCAATCAGACGGGCATCAACTGTCTTCGGATCATGAACAAGTTGGCCAAAGAGCAGGCAACAAACAAGCGCTGGGCGTTCTTCTCCAGCCCTCGATAACGCAGCTTGGTGAACCCGAACACGCCCTTGATCACCGCGAAACAGTGCTCGACCTTGGCCCGCACCCGGGACTTGGTGCGGTTTCGCGCCTTTTGCGCCTCGTCCACCATGCCGCGATGCCGGTAGCGCCGGTTGGTGAAGTCCTTGGCGCGCGGGGCATGTTCGCGAATGACGTCGCGCTGGCCGCGGTAAGCCTGGTCGCCCCAGACGCGGGTTTCCTCGCCATGCAGCAGATCGCCCAGAACTGCGCTGTCATGCACGTTCGCCGCCGTTGCCACCACCGCGTGAATGATCTTGGTTTTGCTGTCCACGCCCACATGCGCCTTCATGCCGAAATACCATTGCTGTCCTTTGCGGGTCTGGTGCATCTCCGGATCGCGCCGGCCGGACGCATTCTTGGTCGAAGACGGTGCCGCGATAATCGTCGCGTCTACGATCGTGCCCGTGGATATCCTGATCCCGCGCGCTTCAAGGTGAGCATGAACCTGCTCAAACAGCACCCGCCCGAAATCGTGCACCTCCAGCAAGTGGCGGAATTTGCAGACCGTCGTCTCGTCGGGGACAGGCTCCTGACCCAGGTCAATACCAACAAAACGGCGCATCGAGGCCGATTCGTAAAGCGCTTCCTCAACCGCTGGGTCAGACAGGTTGAACCAATGCTGGAGAAAATGGATGCGCAACATCCGTCCAAGCCCAACAGGCCGGCGGCCCTTCCCGGCCTTCGGGTACACAGGCTCAATCAACGCGTAGAGATCGCCCCAGGGGATGACCTGCTCCATCTCCGCCAAAAATGCCGCACGCCGCGTCGTCTTGCCGTAACGCTCAAAGCCAACTCCGGCAAAGCTCGACTGACGCATGCAACCCTCTCCCCGCAAAAAAAATAGAGTGTAAGAAATGCCGCCGTTGCCCTTCAAGGTCACTTATTCAGAGGTGCCTTAACTGAGGCCGTATTCACAAGCGGTCGCGAGTCGACGAGTGCTTCGGACTCTTCTGACGGCATAGTACTATACGCTCTCCTCCACGTAACACAAATGCTCCGGGCTTCTTGCACGCCGGCCACACAAGCAGCAGCGGTATCGTCGAAAATATTTCCCGGTCCCCCTTATGCTTTAGCCGGGCATCCGCGCGGGGTGCGTAGATTCCGAGTCTACCGCCAGGGTATTCTCCTGGTTAACCTTGGGCTACTCGAACGCTGATCGTCGAAAAGCCTCGCGATTCAAGCACCCACGGCAAGCAAGCTGCGGCGAGCAGTGTTGCTCGCCGTGCGTGATTGCACGCTTCGGTCGGGCTGCTGATTCTGAAGAGGAGAAATAAATGCCACTGTCTCGTCGACAAGACCTCGGATCGCACATCGACGATTCAATCTTCGGCGCCCGCGCCCTGGCGAACCCATTGCCGAAGTACCGTTTCCCTGAACACGAGAATCGGCCCGAGGATATTTATCAGGTCGTATCGGACGAACTCTATCTGGACGGCAACGCTCGGCAGAATCTGGCGACCTTCTGCCAGACCTGGGAGGAGCCCGAGGTTCATAAGCTGATGAACCTCGCCATCGACAAGAACATGATCGACAAGACCGAGTATCCGCAAACGGCGGAAATCGAGATCCGCTGCACCCACATGCTGGCCGACCTGTGGAATGCCCCGGCGGCGGCCAGTACGGTTGGGACTTCAACCATCGGGTCTTCGGAAGCCTGCATGCTTGGCGGTCTGGCCGCCAAATGGCGCTGGATGGCCCGGCGCAAGGCACAGGGCAAACCCACTGATAAGCCAAACTTGGTTTGTGGGCCGGTTCAGGTCTGCTGGACAAAGTTTTGTCGCTACTGGGAGATCGAAAAACGAGAGATTCCGATGCGTCCCGGCATGTTCAACATGGATGTGGAACGGATGCTGGAAGCAGTCGACGAGAACACCATCTCGGTTGTTCCTACATTCGGAGTGACCTACACCGGCCAATACGAGTTCATCGCCCCAATCGCCGCTGCGCTCGATGATCTCCAAAAGCGGAGCGGACTCGACATAGATATCCATGTGGACGCCGCCAGCGGCGGCTTCCTGGCGCCCTTTGTCGCGCCGGATATCGTCTGGGACTTCCGTCTGCCCCGCGTGAAGTCGATCAGTACGTCCGGTCACAAATATGGGCTGGCACCGATCGGGTGCGGCTGGGTACTGTGGCGTGAAACGCAGGACCTCCCCGAGGATCTTATATTTTCCGTGCCGTATCTTGGCGGGGCTGTCGGTACCTTCGCCATCAATTTCTCCCGGCCAGCCGGCCAGGTCATTGCCCAGTACTATAATTTCCTGCGCCTCGGCCGCGATGGCTACCGGCGCATCCAACAGGCTTGTTATGACACCACTCAGTGGCTGGCCCAGGAGATCGGCAAGCTCGGGCCATTCGAGTTCATCAACGACGGCAACCCCGAAACCGGCATTCCAGCGGTATGCTTTCGAGTAAAGCCCAACGGGCAGCTACCCTACACGCTATATGACCTCTCTGACCGACTGCGGCAGCGTGGCTGGCAGGTTCCCGCCTTCGCCCTGACCGGCGAAGCCAAGGACATCTCCGTCATGCGTATCATGATTCGCCAAGGGGTCAGCCGGGACATGGCCGGCCTACTGGTAGAAGACATCAAGCGCGCGATCGGCCATTTCGAGAACCATCCAATTACTGTGCCGATGACCCAACAGGAAGTGCCGGTGCATACCCACGTTTGACGCACATTCGTTGCCACCACCCCCGATGGTGGCGGCAACGACATCCGACAGTGGGTCACGCAAGAAAAGGAGAGTCATAAGATGCCGCCGCCAACCCCAACTCGCACGGCACCTCCTGTAGGCGCCGCTAAGCCTGGTACGAAAAAAGTCGCCTCGGCTGGCGCCATCAGCATCTTTACACTTGCGATCATGAACATCGTCGCGGTTGTGAGCCTGAGAGGCCTGCCGGCCGAAGCCGAATACGGCGTGAGCGCGATCTTCTACTATTTGTTTGCCGCCATTGTCTTCCTTGTGCCCGTGTCGCTGGTCGCAGCGGAACTCGCCACGGGATGGCCGGAAAAGGGCGGCGTTTTTCGCTGGGTTGGAGAGGCCTTCGGGCCGCGTTGGGCCTTTGTTGCCATGTTCATGTTGTGGACCGAGGTCACTGTATGGTTCCCGACAGCACTTACCTTCGGCGCGGTTTCGCTGGCATTCACCGGTTCCGACCAGAGTTGGGATAAGACGCTGTCTGCCGACAAGTTGTTCGTGCTGGCGATCGTCCTGTCAATCTACTGGCTGGCCACGTTCATCGCGTTCCGCGGCGTGGGGGTTTTTGCCAGGGTGTCAAAGTGGGGCGGCATAATCGGCACGATCATTCCCGCCCTCGTTCTCATTGTGCTTGGTTTCGCTTACCTCCTGAGTGGGGCCCACCTGCAAGTCAATCTGGCCTGGAAGGATCTTGTTCCAGACTTTTCGAACTTCAAAAATATAGTGTTGGCGGCCGGCATCTTTCTATTCTACGCCGGCATGGAAATGAACGCCATTCACGTCAAGGAAGTCAGAAACCCCACCCGAAACTACCCGATCGCAATCTTCGTCTCCTCCATTGCCACGGTTGCGATTTTTGTATTGGGCACCTTGGCAATCGCATTCATCATCCCAAAAGCGTCGATCAACCTGACGCAGAGCCTTCTCGTCGCCTATTTCGATATGTTCAAGTGGGCGCATATCGCGTGGCTTGCGCCGGTCATGGCGGTCGCGCTGGCAATTGGAGTCCTCGCCGGCATCGTCACCTGGGTTTCAGGGCCGTCGTCCGGCTTGCTCGTGGTCGCGAAGGCTGGTTACATGCCGCGTTTCTGGCAGCATACGAACAAGCACGGCATGGCGACGCATATCCTGTTGGTCCAGGCAATGGTGGTGACGGTCTTGTCGGTCTTATTCGTGGTGTTGCCGACTGTCCAGGCGGCCTATCAAATCCTGAGCCAGCTTACGGTTATCCTCTACCTCGTCATGTATCTCCTCATGTTCGCGGCAGCAATCTATCTTCGCTCCAGTCAGTCGAACCGCCCGCGACCCTACAAGATTCCCGGTGGGAACATCGGCATGTGGCTGGTCGGCGGGGTTGGTTTCCTCGGTTCACTGCTTGCTTTGATCCTGTCGTTCGTCCCACCCGGGCAGATTAAGGTGGGGAGCCCGGCACTTTATGTCGGCATTTTAATCGTCCTCAGCGTGGTCCTGGTCGCGGTTCCATTCGCCATTTATGCCGTTCGCAAGCCCCACTGGAGAAACCCGGACAGTGACTTCGCGCCATTTACCTGGGAAGCCGCGGGCGGTCACCTCGATGCGCCCGTGGAGCCAGGAATTGGGACAGGTGGTGTGACACCTGCCGTGACCACCGGTGCGGCAAGACAGTGACGGCCATCGCACTTTGAAAGTACTGAGCCCCCTCCGATGCGGGCCCAGTTCTCCCCAACTTCAGCGCACGGGTGAGGTCTGAATGAAGCTTTCGCCGCAGACAATCCAGGCCGCAGTCGATGCGGCGCACAGCTCCAGCGCGCCAAACATCGGAGGCGCCAACGCGAACTACATCCCTTACCTTGCCTCGGTGCCGTCGGAACTGTTCGGAGTCGCCGTCATGACGACAGACGGAAGGCTCTATAAGGCAGGCGATACCGACTATGCCTTTGCGATCGAATCGATCTCCAAGGTGTTCACTCTGGCTTTGGTGACCGAACTCATCGGCTCGGAGGCGGTTCGTCAAAAAGTCGGCACCACTCCCACCGGGCTCCCATTCAACTCGGTAATGGCGCTGGAACTGCACAATGGGAAGCCATTGTCCCCTCTGGTAAACGCCGGCGCCATCGCCATAGTAAGCCTAGTATCGGGCGTCAGCGCAGACGCATGTTGGGCCAAAATCTTGGATATGCAAAGCCGTTTCGCCGGAAGGCCCATTGCGCTGAGCGACGAGATCAACCAATCCGAGCAAACAACGAATTTCCATAATCGGGCCATCGGTTGGCTGCTCTGTAGCGCAGGTACCTGCTACAGTGACCCGATGCGAGCCGTCGATGTCTACACGCGCCAATGCTCCACGCTTGTTACGACAACCGACCTTGCGGTCATGGGCGCCACGCTTGCAGGGGGCGGCGTTAACCCCGTGACGCGGCTGTCTGTGGTCGCGGCAGCAAACATCCCGCACCTGCTCTCTGAAATGACCATGGAAGGCCTATATACGGCATCAGGGGACTGGGCCTATCAGGTGGGCCTGCCTGGCAAAAGCGGGGTTGGCGGTGGTATCCTGGCCGTGGCGCCGGGCAAGCTTGCCATCGCAGCCTTCTCCCCGCAACTCGATCTCGTTGGCAACAGCGTCCGCGGCCAAGCTGCTGTTGCCTACATAGCTAAAGCCCTCGGCCTCAATCTGTTCGGATCGTGAGGATCGCCGCAAGATTCGGCAAGCCGACACTGAGCCGCCACTTGTTAAGATGTTATCGCTCGTTTGATTCCCCGATCCTCTTCCTCAGCCTTGGCAAAGCCGTCGTCCGAATTGTGAGATTCTGCTTCGTTGCCAGCGCCATTGCCAATTTTCGGCGGTCTTATGACCGCGAGCGGCTCTTTGCGCGACGCGGCCGCAGAACGGACGCCCCGAACCAAGAATGCTTTCGCGAGCACCGTCTGAGGATCGGAACCAACTGGTTAAGCGAGGCTCAATTTGCCAGAACTCGACCCTGACGTCGCCGACGAGGCGCCCTGCCCCGACAGCATCACGCCGTATGATGAGGCTCACTTCATCACCTATCTCCGGCTGCTCGCAGCCAAGGTCGATGGTAGCCAAAAAAACGCACCTGTTCCTCTTGCCGAGAGGAGAAAGGGCAGAAATTGGCCCGGCCAAGCCGCCAGAAAACAGCGATACAGCCTAATTGGAGCAAGTGCCTTTGAATCGGCAGCTTGTTCAGAGAGTCCTTAAGCATAAGCGGCGGAGCACTCGTCTGGCTTCGCGCAAATTTATAGGTATTTTCCGACTCTATTAAACCCATCCCTCGTGTGCCACGGGGTTACATAACGGCCGGCTGCTGGAGGCCGGCTGGAGAGTTGTGTCTCTCGCCAACCCATTACTGAAAAGCTTGAGATGAAATTCTTAAATTTCGGGTCGCCAAAATTTGGTCTATGGCATAGCCGCGAGACGATCCGCGAGGAACTGTTCAGTGCAGACCGACTTGAAACGCATGCGCGCAGCTTGGCTGCCGCGCAGCCGGTATCCCAGCGGCAAACCCGAGGGCATACGCTCGTGGAACGCCTGGAAGATAACGGAGTCATCCTGCGGCTGGCGTATCGGACAATGGCCAAGGCTATCGGCGAAGGCCGCGCTATTACCCCTGCAGCCGAGTGGTTGGTCGATAATTATCATCTGGTCGAAAAACAGATCCGCGAGATCCATGCCGATCTGCCGGTAGGGTATTACCGGCAATTACCAAAACTTATCGCCGGCCCGTTCAACGGCTATCCACGCATCTTAGGCGTAGCCTGGGCATTCGTCGCGCATACGGACAGCCATTTTGATTCAGAAATGCTTATACGCTATGTCCGGGCCTACCAGTCTGTGCAGCCGCTCACCATTGGTGAGTTATGGGCGTTATCGGTCACATTGCGGATAATATTGATCGAAAATCTTCGACGCGTGGCCGAGCAGATGGTGGCTAACCGCGCAGCGCGGCAAATCGCCGATGAACTGGCCGACAGACTTCTTGGGGTTGGCGGACAAGACCCAGAGCCGGCGACCTTGGTGTTCGCACAGTACGAGCAGGCGCGGCTTGCAGATGCCTTTGCCGTGCAACTGGTGCATCGCCTGCGCGACCAGGACCCGAGCGTCACCCCCGCGCTCACGTGGCTCGACCAGCGCCTGGCGGCACAGAATATGATCGCCGATGACATGGTGAGGGAGGTACATCTACGCCAGGGCGCGGCGAATGTCACCGTGCGCAACATCGTCACCAGCCTACGGCTCATAGGCGATGTCGACTGGCAGACCCTCGTTGAACAGCTCAGCCAGGTCGATAATATTTTAGCCGGCGGCAGCGGGTTTCTCGATATGGATTTTCCAACACGCAACCTCTACCGCAGCGCCATTGAGCAATTGGCGCGCGGCAGCGGCCGTACGGAAATTGATGTTGCGCGGGCCGCCATGCGAGTGGCCGAGGCGCAAACGGGCCGGGCGCGCGAGCCGGGGTACCATCTGCTGGGCAACGGGCGGCAGGCCTTTGCCAGCAGCATCGGTCTGCGCCTGACAGTCTGGTCTGTTCCGCGGCGGGCGAAACAGGCTTGTGGCTTGCGTGTCTATGGCGGCACCATTTTCGGCGCCGGCGCGCTCCTGCTGGCGCTCCCCTTGCTGGTTCTGGCCCATATAGGGCTTGGTCCGTTGCCCTTGGCTATGCTCGGCCTGCTTGGCGTCATCCCCGCGCTCGACGCCGCGGTTGCACTGGTCAACCGCGGCGTCACGTGGGGCTTTGGCGCCGCCTTGCTGCCCGCGCTGGAATTGCGCGATGGCATTCCGTCGCATCTGCGTACGCTGGTCGCGGTGCCCGCATTGCTGACAACACCAGCGGCAATAGATGAGCTCGTCGAACGTTTGGAGATCCACCACCTGGCCAGCCCAGAAGGCGATATGCATTTCGCCCTGCTTTCCGATTGGACGGATGCCACGGCGGAGCATGAACCCGGCGACGAGGCGCTGTTGGCCCTGGCGTTGGCGGGCGTTGCCCGGCTTAATGCGCATTATGGCCCGGCACCCGGGGGCCCGCGGTTCATGTTATTACATCGCCGCCGGATGTGGGCGCCGAGCGAGGGAAAATGGATCGGCTGGGAGCGCAAGCGCGGCAAGCTCCACGAGCTTAACCGGCTGTTACGGGGCGCCGTGGATACGAGCTTCACGACTACGGAGGCCTTGCCATCCGGCGTGCGCTATGTTGTCACGCTCGATGCCGATACGCGGCTGCCACGTGGGGCGATCCGACGGCTGATCGGTAAAATGGCGCACCCGCTCAACCAGCCACGCCTGGATAGCGCAGGCCGCGTTGCCGAAGGCTATGCCGTGCTGCAACCCCGCGTTACGCCGTCGCTGCCCATCGGGCGAGAGGGGTCGTTGTTCCAGAGGGTTTTCTCCAGCCTGAGCGGCATCGACCCTTATGCGGCGGCGGTCTCCGATGTCTATCAGGATTTGTTCGGCGAGGGCTCGTATGCCGGCAAGGGTATCTACGAAGTCGATAGCTTCGAGGCCGCTCTGACCGGGCGCATACCGCAAGCCAGCCTGCTCAGCCACGATCTATTTGAAGGCATCTTCGCTCGGGCAGGACTGGCCTCCGATGTCGAGGTCGTGGAGGAGTTTCCAGCCCGTTACGATGTCGCCGCGCTTCGCCAGCATCGCTGGGCGCGGGGCGATTGGCAGTTGCTGCCGTGGATTCTCGGCTGCCGTGGCAGGTTGTCCGCCCTCGGCCGGTGGAAAATGCTGGACAATCTACGTCGCACGCTAGGCGCGCCGCTTAGTGTACTGGCACTGGTCGCGGGATGGACATTGCCGCTGCCCGTGGCCGCGATATGGACCGGTTTTGTGCTGGTGACACTTCTGGTGCCAGCGCTCATCCCCGTGATAATGGCGATCCCCGCGCGCCGTCCGGGTGTCACCCTGGCCAGCCACACACGCGCGCTCGGCGCGGATCTGCGCGTTGCTCTGGCGCTCTCGGCGCTTGTCATCACGTTCCTGGCGCATCAAGCTTGGCTGATGGGCGATGCGATTATCCGCACGCTCTACCGCTTGGGCGTCTCCGGCCGCCATCTGCTCGAATGGGTTACGGCGGCGCAGGCCGCCACCGGCCCACGGCTTGGCCTTGCCCACGTGTACAGGCGCATGGCTGGAGCTGTGGTGGTCGCTTGCGCGTCCATCATGACCGTCGCGCTGGCGGGGGACGGCACATGGATGCTGGCGCTGCCTTTTACGTTGCTGTGGGCCGCCTCGCCGCTGGTGGCGCGCTGGGTGAGTGCCGCCCCACCGGCAGCAAGTCAGGTTCAGGTCTCGGCGCGCGATGCGCTGGTCCTCCGCCTCGCGGCCCGACGCACCTGGCGGTTCTTCGAAAGCTTCGTGACGGCGGCCGACAACGCCCTACCCCCGGACAATTTTCAGGAGGAGCCGAGCCCGGTTCTGGCGCATCGTACCTCACCAACCAATATCGGGCTGTATTTCCTCTCTATCGCCAGCGCGCATGAGTTCGGTTGGATCGGCCTGACGGAAGCCACCGAGCGCCTGGAGGGGAGCTTCGCCACACTGGCTCGGCTGGAGCGCTTTCGCGGGCATTTCTACAACTGGTATGACACGCAGGATCTTCGCCCGCTGCAACCGAAATACGTCTCGGCGGTGGATAGCGGCAATCTTGCCGGACATCTTATCGCACTCGCCAACGCCTGCCGGGCATGGCGGCTTGCAGCTTGCATCCGCCCCCCCTTGACAGGCGTGGCCGATGCCGCCGCCATTGCCTGTGAGGAGGCGGCGCCGCTGCGCACCGGGCCACGGACACAAACAGTCACCTGGAACCAGCTTGACGCGGCGCTCAGCGGCTTGGCAGCCGCCGCGCGCACTGCAGCGGATTCCGCGACGCTGGCCGGACAAGCCGTGGCCGCCGCGGATATCGCCAATACTTTTTACAGCGAGCGCGCCAGCAAGGAGGCGGCCGACATGGCCTTCTGGGCGCAGGCAACGTTGCGGACAATCCTCTCGCGGCAGCGCGACCAGATGCCCGGCGCGCACGCCGCCCTGCAAACACGCTTGGCGGCACTGGAGAGCGCGGCCCGGGCCATGGCGCTGGAAATGGAGTTTGGCTTTCTGTTCAACCGCCAACGGATGCTGCTCTCCATCGGCTATCTGGTACCCGAAGGCGTGCAGGACGATAATTGCTACGATCTTCTGGCCTCTGAGGCGAGGCTGGCGAGTTTCTTCGCCATCGCCAAGGGCGATGTCCCGGCTCGGCACTGGTTCCGTCTCGGCCGGGCGGCCACGCCAGTGGGGGCGGGCGCGGCGCTCATCTCGTGGTCGGGCTCCATGTTCGAGTATCTCATGCCCTCGCTCATCATGCGCGCCCCGATGGGCAGCTTGCTGGAACAGACAAACAGGCTGGTTATACGCCGCCAGATTGAATATGGCCGGATGCACAAGCGCCCGTGGGGAATTTCTGAATCAGCCTATAACGCGCGCGATCTTGAACTGACATACCAATATTCCAACTTCGGCGTCCCTGGCCTGGGGCTGAAGCGCGGGTTGAGCGACAATTTCGTGGTAGCCCCCTACGCGACCGCCCTTGCTTCAATGGTCACGCCAGATGCGGCGGCGGCCAATCTTGGCGCGCTGATGCGCGCCGGCGCGCTGGGACGGCATGGCTTCTATGAGGCGCTGGACTACACCCAAAGCCGCGTGCCCGAAGGGAAAAATGTCGCGGTGGTCCGCGCCTTCATGGCGCATCACCAGGGCATGACGATCGTGGCCATCGCCGACGCATTGCTGAACGGCGTGATGCGTGGGCGCTTCCACGCGGAGCCGATGATCCAGGCGACAGAATTGCTGCTGCAGGAGCGTGTTCCGCGCGACGTGGCGATTATTCACCCCTGGGAGGTGCAGGTGAATTCACCCGCCCAGGCCCGTTTCGTCGAGCCTTCCGGCGTTCGGCATTTCACGTCCGCGCAGCAGGCGACCCCGGCGTCGCATTTGCTCTCCAATGGCCGTTTCACGACGATGCTGACCACCGCCGGGTCCGGCTACATAAGCTGGGATGGTCTTGCGATCACGCGCTGGCGCGAGGATGCCACGCGTGACGCCCATGGGAGCTATATATTTGTCCGCGATACACGCGGCAATGAGGTCTGGTCGGCCAGCTACCAGCCAAATGGCATAACGCCGAAGGACTATCGCGTGGCGTTCGCCGAAGACCGGGCCTCATACATCCGCCATGACGGCGCATTAATCACCGGGATGGACGTGCTGGTGTCACCCGAGGATCATGCCGAAATCCGCCGCGTGGCGGTAACCAATGAGGGTAAGCTGCCATGCGAGATAGAAATCACCTCTTATGCCGAACTCATCTTGGCGCCGCTGGCGGCGGATATCGCCCATCCGGCCTTCTCGAAACTCTTTATTGAAACCGAGTACCTGCCTGGCGCGGATGCGCTCATCGCCACGCGTCGGCGCCGCTCGCCAGGCGATCCGGAAATCTGGGCCGCGCATCTGGCCGTCATCGAGACTGGCGTTGCGCTCGGCGGGCCGACTTATGAAACCGATCGCGCCCGCTTCCTCGGTCGTGGCCACGATATAAAAACACCGATCGCGATGAGTAACGGGCACGCTCTGTCCAACACCAGCGGCACGGTGCTGGACGCGGTCTTCGCCTTGCGCAAGCGCCTGCGCATTGCTCCGGGCGCCACGGTGCATATCGCCTTCTGGACGCTTGTAGCCTCCAGCCGAGCCGCACTGCTCGACAGTATCGACAAGCATCGCGACCGTACCGCCTTCGACCGGGTAACGACACTTGCCTGGACACAAACCCAGGTGCAACTGCATCATCTGGGCATCAGCGCGGCTGCAGCGGCGCTCTTTCAGCAGCTTGCCGGACACCTCATCCACGCCGCGCCGGTGCTGCGCCCGGCCTCGGAGACGATCCAGAATGGCGCCGGCGCTCAATCGAACCTTTGGCCGCAGGGAATTTCAGGCGATCTGCCGATCCTGCTGCTGCGCATCGCCGATGCCGAGCATCTGGATATCGTTCGGCAATTGCTCCAGGCCCGTGAATATTGGCGGCTGAAGGGCCTTGCGGTCGACCTCGTGATCCTCAATGAGCGGCAATCCTCCTACGTGCAGGATTTGCAGACGGCACTGGAAACGCTGGTGCGAGCCAGTTCGGCGCGCCGGGATGGCGGCGCCGGCGGGCAGGTATTCGTACGCCGGGCGGATCTACTGCCACGCGAGACACGCGCCTTGCTTCTGGCGGTCGCACGGGTGGTGCTGGTGGCTCAGCGTGGCAGGCTGGGCGAGCAGTTGGATCGCATCGCCCCGGCTACACAAGCGATGAAGACGCCGCCACGTCCTGTCGCCTCGCCCCGCGCGCCGCCCCCGCCGCGGCCGACGCTCGAATTCGCCAACGGCCTCGGCGGTTTTGCCCGGGAAGGGCGTGAATATGTGACCATCCTCGAACCCGGCCAGTCCACCCCAGCCCCCTGGGTCAATGTCATCGCCAATCCCGGCTTCGGGTTTCATGTGTCGGCGGAAGGTAGCGGTTACACATGGGCGGTGAACAGCCGGGAGAACCAGCTCACCCCCTGGTGTAACGACCCGGTCTCCGACTCTTCGGGAGAGGCACTCTATCTACGCGATGAGGAAAGCGGCGCGCTGTGGAGCCCGGTGGCATATCCCATCCGCGACGCGGCGGGCACCTATACGGCAACGCACGGCTTTGGGTATAGCCGTTTCACTCACGGCGCGCACGGGATTGCCACCGAGCTGCTGCAATTCGTACCGCTGGATGCGCCGGTAAAACTCTCGTGCCTGGTGCTGCACAATCAATCCGGCCGGGCCCGGCGGCTCAGTTTGACCGCTTATGTGGAATGGGTTCTCGGCTCCTCGCGCACGGCGGCTCAGCCATTCACCATCACCGCGCTCGACCAGGAAACGGGCGCTCTATTCGCGACCAATAAATGGAGCAATGCCTTTGGCGGACGCGTGGCGTTCCTCGACCTTGGCGGCCAGCAGAGCGAGGCAACCGGCGACCGCACCGGCTTTATCGGCCGCAACGGCAGCTTGGGCAACCCGCTTGCGCTGGCTGGTGAAGATGCTCTCCCGGGCCGGCTGGGCGCCGGGCTCGACCCGTGCGGCGCCCTGCGGACATTTCTGCTCCTGCCGCCCGGCGGGCGTGCCGAGATCACGATCAGTCTCGGTCAGGCGGAAGACGCCGCCGAAGCCCGTCGCTTGGTCATGCAATGGCGAGAGATCGATCATGCTGACGCGCTCAGCGCGGTCAAGCGCCATTGGGACGATGTGCTGGACGCGGTGCAGGTGAAAACCCCGGACCGCGCCATGGATATCATGCTCAATGGCTGGCTGCTCTACCAGACGCTAGCCTGCCGCATCTGGGCGCGATCAGCGTTCTACCAGGCCGGCGGCGCCTATGGCTTCCGCGACCAATTGCAGGATGGCATGGCATTGACGGCATCCTGCCCCGCCGAGACGCGCGCACATCTGTTGCGCGCCGCCGGGCGGCAATTTCTGGAGGGCGATGTACAGCATTGGTGGCTGCCACCTTCTGGCCAGGGCGTGCGCACCCGCATCTCCGACGACCGCGCCTGGCTGGCCTATGCCGTCAGCCATTACGTGACGGCGACCGGCGATGCTGGCGTTCTGGATGAAACGATCGCCTTTCTCGAAGGGCAGCCGCTTGAGGCAGGCGCGCATGATTGCTTCTTCCAACCAGGAATTTCGGAACAACGCGCCTCACTGTTCGAGCATTGCGCCCTGGCGCTGGATACCAGCCTGGCCCTGGGCGGGCACGGCCTGCCATTGATTGGCACGGGCGACTGGAACGACGGCATGAATCGTGTCGGCGAGCACGGCGCGGGTGAGAGCGTGTGGCTAGGCTGGTTCCTTTACACCGCGCTGCGGCGCTTCATCCCCCTGGCGGCGGCGCGTGGCGAGGCGAGGCGAGCCTCTGCCTGGCAGGCCCACGCTACCAGCCTGCGCGCCGCCCTGGAACATAATGCCTGGGACGGCGCCTGGTATTGCCGCGGCTTCTACGACGATGGCACCAAGTTAGGGGCAGCGGAGAGCGAGGAATGCCGCATTGACGCCATAGCGCAATCCTGGGCCGTGCTCTCCGGCGCCGCCGCGCCGGAACGGGCCGCGCGCGCGATGGCGTCAGTCGAGGCGGAGCTGATCCGCCCGCATGACGGCGTGGCGCTGCTGTTTGCTCCGCCCTTCAACAAAACCGCGCTCGATCCCGGTTATATCAAAGCCTATCCACCGGGTATCCGCGAGAATGGCGGGCAGTATACCCATGCCGCCATCTGGTCGGTAATGGCTTTCGCGGCGCTGGGCGAAGGCCGCAAAGCCACCGAACTCTTCGCGCTGCTCAACCCAATCAACCACGCCGGCACGCGCGCAGACGTATACCGCTATAAAACCGAACCCTATGCCGTTGCCGCCGATGTGTATGCTCACCAGCAACATATCGGACGCGGCGGCTGGAGCTGGTACACCGGCTCCGCGGGCTGGATGCAGCGAGCCGGGGTTGAGAGTATACTCGGCATACGGCTGGAGGCAGCGACCTTGTACATTACCCCTTGCATTCCCTCTTATTGGGCGGGTTTTGAGGTCGTACTGCGCTATCGTAGCGCACGTTACCATATCACCGTTGAAAATCCCGATGGCATAAGCGCAAATGTTGGCACCCTTTGTCTGGATGGGATTATGCAACCAAAAGGCCAGTCCAGCTTGATTATGCGCGATGACGGCCGCACGCATCAAGTCCTGGTACGTCTACAGGATGAGAGCGCGACATGAGGCTTTCCCGTGAACCAC
This sequence comes from Acidocella facilis ATCC 35904, assembly GCF_000687875.1. Lineage (GTDB taxonomy): Bacteria > Pseudomonadota > Alphaproteobacteria > Acetobacterales > Acetobacteraceae > Acidocella > Acidocella facilis. The sequence goes on from NZ_JHYG01000025.1 coordinate 14,813, forward strand.
GGTTTTTATTGTGATTGCCGTGAATCCGCAACCGCTCAGAGCATAATATGCTTGGGCAAAACAAAGAAGAAATGGATACACGGCGTATCCAAGTGGCAGACAAGCAGCCCAACCCCCTCGCAGGTGGTGCCGACCAATTCCTTATGCCTCTTCCTGGGTAGTTTCCGCTTCTCGCCGCACCGCTGCATCAAGCATATACTCTACCGCATAGCTTGCCCGACGTTTGGCGCAACACCTCAACCACAACACGGATATGCATTATGCAAAAATTTATTGTCTTCGGATTGCTCCTGGCCGCAACGGCAGCCGCACAGGCGCAGCCCTCTGAGCCGAAATCCACTCAGGCGGGGAATATCCTAAACGGCTCGAACGATGTGGCAAACCAATTACCGGCACCGAAGACCGCCTCCACTACTGATTCGGGGATACTAGCCGCGGCGGTAAACGCCCTAAAGTTGCACCACACAGGCGAAGCCCAGGAGGCACTGGAACAAGCGGAGACGTTGGCATTAGACCGTACCGTGGCCCAGAGCGAGGCGAACATGCCTAGCAATGATCCGCTGATCATCGATATCTCCGAGGCCCGTAATGCGTTGGGGAAGAAGGATATCCCGGGCGCATTACGGGACACCCAGGCCGCACTGGGCTTGGCAGCGGGTCGCTGACAAAAAATGCAAAAGCTAAATGAGTCCATGACCAAAATGACATCCCATCTCAGCACCACGCACAAGCAGGAGACTACCACACAACAAAGACTGGTGGATCAATTAACCGCGCTGGTCGGGCAGCCCATTTTTGTTTTGGCACTTTTTTTTATCATCCTCGCTTGGATTACCGCGAATATCACGGCTTCGCATCTTGGTTACAAACCTTTGGATCCGCCACCTTTCAGCTGGTTACAAGGCGGCATCGCCACAGGCGCCCTGCTGGTTGCGTCACTGATCATTACAACCCAGCGTCGCGAAGATCAGCTTACAAGTCATCGCGCACAGCTAATTCTTGAACTCGTCGTCTACAATGATCAGAAATGTTCGAAGATTATCGAGCTTCTCGAAGAATCCAGACGCGACAACCCTGTCATTGCCGATCGCATCGATGATCAAGCGAATGCGATGTCTACGCCATCAGACACACTCGCCGTCCTCAAATCAATCAAAAGCTGAAAACCTTGTCTTAAGGAATCGCTGGAAAAGCTTGCATTTTCCCAGACCCTGACAGAATTTTCTGGGGAAATTAAGGAAATACGAGCGCGAGATTTGACCGTTTTGGCAATTTTTTCTGAATTGAGGAGAACAGCGCCACTTGTCACGACGACCGGGCTAATCGATCTCCATACCGCTGATCGCATCCAATTCTTCGGCAACCATGCCGGGATGAGCGAGCGGCGCGCTTTCCTGCGCCACATCGCGCCGTTGTGGCAGACGAAGTGGATCGTCCATACCAAGCCGCCATTCGCGAGACCAGAGGCTGTAGGCAGCACCCCTGTCCTCAATCGAGGTGACACGCTAGGTTGGGTACATGTCAGAATCAGATAAGCCACTGCGCCAGCAGATCGACGATGGGATGGAGGCGATACGTCACCAGCTCAAGCGATTGCGCGAGGGTCCGACAATGGGCGAACCGTCCGACGACCGCTCCGTCGTCGCAGACCTTGAAGCGGAGTAGCTAGCGCTCAAAGCGGCGCGAATGGGGTTGGGGCCCAATGATCGAGCACCCGATGAGTTCGACGGCGAAACGCCTGATTAGCTCTGGCTAATGTCCGTGGTCCGTCCGAATCAGCCATCTGCTGTCGCTCCTGTGAACAACCACTATGGAAAGACGGTGCCGCTCATCTGAACAGCGGCGATACGCGCGGAGCAGCTGTTGTTTTGCCCGACAACACCCTTACCTAGCCCTATCCGGCGAACGCCTTCTTCAAAAACAATGCCCCGGCATCGAGAATGGCGTCGTCGATACCATGTCCAAGATTGGCCACGTACAACGCTTCCACAGGCACATTTGCTGCCCGTAGTACCGCCTCGGCATCTCTGGATCGGAATACAGGAACAACCTGGTCGGCCTCTCCATGTGCAAGCAAGACCGGCGCATGGTTTTTCATCTCCGCCTTTAAAGTTTCAGGATCGATGAGCGCACCTGAAAATGCCAGAATGGCACGTGGCGCAGTGGCACGGCGTAGCCCTGTGAACAGTGCTATCATCGCCCCTTGGCTGAAGCCCATCAACGCATAAGCGGTTGGCGACAGGTTGTATTTGGCGAGTTGCTCATCGATGAACTCATCCAGCACCTTTTCCGCCCGGCGAACACCGCCCCCAAGTTTGGCGGGGTCCAGGTCGCCGAGTGGAAACCATTGCCGGCCCGAAGGTGCCATGTCGAACGGCTCGGGGGCGTGAGGGGCGACGAATACGGCATCTGGCAGCACTCGCCCCCAGAAAGGGGTAAGGTCAATCAGGTCGTTACCGTCTGCGCCAACGCCGTGACAGAGGATCACCAGCCGTTTTGGTGTTCCCTTGGATGCTGGACCCCAGCTTGGTCCCGATAATTTCGACAATACGGCCTCCGGTGATTGGACCATCAGTTTGATGGGAGCAATATCATGCTGGCGCAGCTGATGGCCTTCGGCAACCCGGCATGGATTGTTTCAGTGATACCGGAGCTTAACTTTGCACGTTGGACGAGGGCGCCGAGCATGGTTAACCGCCATTGAGCACTAACGCTTAAGCCCGGGCCATTTGGAGCCGGCTGTCACCAATCTTATGACAATCTAGCTTTTCCTTTGGCCGATCCAGTGCATAAAACCAACTAGACTGTGAAATTCCGCAAGGCTATGCACATCAGCCTCCGGCATCTCATCTCGCATCATATGAGCCAGCGCGCTCCCCGGACCCAATTCGATCACTTTGCTGACGGTCGATGATCGAATGTTATCCATGCAAGCTGCCCAGTCCACCGTCTGCTGGATTTGCCGCGCCAGCTTGGCCGCACCCGCGGCGACGTCGAACACCGGCGCGCCATCAATGCCGCTCAACAAACGGATGCCTTCGGGCAGGCCGTCGCGGATCGGCGCTGCGGCCAGTTTCTCACCGAATATCCGGCTTGCCGTTGCGAGTAACGGCGTATGGGAAGCGACCGCGACCGGCAACAAAACCGTGTGTGCGGCACCCGCCGTCTGGGCATTGGCGATGAGCGCTGCAAGCGCCGGATGTGTGCCGCCGACCAACATCTGATCCGGCGCATTCACGATCGCGATGAAACAACTATGCCCGTGACATAGTTTTTCCAGAACCGCTTGGCTCAAGCCACGCACAGCCGCCAGCCCTGACGGTTCGAGGGTTGCCGCATCCATCACTGCCGCGCGCTCGACGGCAAGCGCCAGCACCGCAGGCATGTCAAGCAATCCGGCGATGCCCCAGGCCGCCAGCTCGCCGACGCTGTACCCAGCCACCACCAATGGGCGCGGCAGCCTGTCATTAATCACCGCCCACGCCGCCAGTGCCTGCGTGCAACACAGGATTTGGCCAAGCTTGTTCGCATGGAACGCAGCACTGCTTGCCTGCTGCACAAGATCGCGCGGATCGGTGCGCTCCAAGGCGATTTTTGCCGCTGCAAAAACGGGCGCCGCTGCGGGGGCGTCAGCCAGAAGAGTGAACATCCCGGCGCTTTGCGCACCTTGGCCGGAACAGAGAATGGCTATCGTCATCGAAGGCACGCGAGGAAGATTCTCAGCATAGCAACAGCCTATCGAGGAAGAGGGTAATGGCCAAAAGATCGGCGCAACCGCCGGGGCTCAGGCGGCGCAAAACGAAAGCCCCATGAACGGCGGCGGCACGGCTGCGCCAATCTGGAGTGCCAACGCCACCTTTAATGAGAAACTCGTGCGCTGAACTTTGAGCGAAAAGCAAACCCTCGGCAGCGTCACGATGCAAAAGATTGGTGTTCTCCATCTCCGCCAGCAAAGCAAAGAAAGCCTGCACCCGCGCCGCATGGGGATCATCCGGATACCACTCACGTGCCAGCCGAAGGGCCGGCAACCCAATGTCTGTCGCGTGCGGACACCCGAAGGCCAAAAGGCGAATGTCACCGAATCCTTGCGAGCCGCACAAAGTTGCTGGCCCGGTTTCGGTCCGGTCGCACCTTGCCCGGCCCTTTTTCTATGCGCCTCACGGCCGCCATTCGGTAGCCACTTCGCCTGTCCCGGAACTGCTGTTCTCTGTCCGCCCGCTCCTTGCCTCCGGACAGTACCGCGGCGCTTTTGAAGAGATGCCGGCAGCGCTCCACCTGCTCCGAAAAGTCGAATCAGAAGACGGAGCGGACCGCCTTGCGCAAGACGTAACCGCTGCGAGCGCCCCACCTCGCGGCGCGGGTTTATTTGCTGGACACTGCCTCCCTGAATTTGGGTGAGGTGATATTGTGGATAATGACG
>NZ_JHYG01000026.1 GCF_000687875.1 Acidocella facilis ATCC 35904
CTCATAGAGCTTGGAGAGCAGGTGGAAGAGCAGCGCGCCGCCTGACGGACTGAACGGCAGGTATCCGAGCTCATCGAGGACTACGAGGTCGAGGCGCAGTAGGCGTTCGGCCAGCTGGCCTGCTTTGTTCAATGCCTTCTCTTGCTCAAGCGCATTGACCAGATCAACGGTGGCAAAGAACCGGACCTTCTTGCGGTGATGCTCGACCGCCTGCACGCCCAAGGCGGTGGCGACGTGGCTTTTGCCGGTTCCGGGGCCACCGATCAGCACGATATTGTCGGCACCATCCATGAACTCGCCGCGGTGTAATTGCCGGATCAGAGCCTCATTGGCCTCGCTGGCGGCAAAGTCGAAGCCGGTCAGATCCTTGTAAGCAGGGAACCGGGCCGCCTTGATCTGGTAGGAGATGGACCTGACCTCGCGCTCGGCCATCTCCGCCTTGAGCAACTGCGAGAGGATCGGCACGGCCGCATCGAAGGCAGGCGCACCTTGTTCGATCAGGTCACCAACAGCCTGGGCCATGCCGAACATTTTAAGGCCGCGCAGCATCACCACCACGGCCGCACTGGCGGGATCATGACGCATGGCGCTGTCCCCTGTCACGAAGGGTGTCATAGCGCTCAACATTGGCTACCGGTTCTCGTGCCAGGCGCAGGGCCTGAGGGGCGTCGATCGGGGGCGCCGGCGGGGCCTTGCCGTCGGTCAGCCGGTGCAGAACGTTGATGATATGAGTCTTGGTCGCAACGCCGGCTTCAAGTGCAAGCTCGACGGCGCATAGAACGGCCTGCTCATCATGCTGGAGAACCAGGGCCAGGATCTCGACCATCTCCCGATCACCACCAGATCGCTTGAGCAGCTGGCCTTGCAGTTGCTTAAAGCCTTCAGGCAACTCGGCAAACGGCGCACCATTGCGCAAAGCCCCTGGTTTGCGCTGGATGACGGCGAGATAATGTCGCCAATCGTAAACCGTTCGTCCCGGCAGGTAATGGGATCGCTCGATGATCCGGGCATGCTCGCACAACACCTGTCCCTCGGCGGCGATAACGATCCGTTCCGGGTAAATCCGCAGGCTCACCGGCCGGTTGGCAAAGGATGCCGGCACGCTGTAGCGATTGCGCTCAAAGTTCACGAGGCAGGTCGGCGACACACGCTTGGTGTGCTCGACAAAGCCATCGAAGGGACGCCCTAGTGGCATCAGATGGCCCCGTTCAGCTTCATGCGCATCGGCGGTGGTGCCCGGCAAAACCCCATGCTGAATCTGCCCCCATTGCTCAATGCAGCGTGCCTCAAGCCAGGCGTTGAGCGCATTCAAATCAGCAAAACTGGGCAATGGTTGCCATAGCCGGCGCCGTGCATCCTGCACGTTCTTCTCAACCTGACCCTTCTCCCAGCCCGATGCCGGATTGCAAAAATCCGTCTCGAACAGATAGTGGCTGGCCATGGCGGCAAAGCGGGCATTGACCTGCCGGGCCTTGCCCGTGCCGATCCGGTCAACGGCGGTCTTCATATTATCGAAGATGCCACGCTGGGGAACGCCTCCAAGAACCCGGAACGCCTCGGCCAGGGCATCGAACAGCATCTCGTGGGTCTGCAGCAGATAGGCCCGGACGATAAATACCCGGCTATGCGACAGCTTGGTATGCGCCACCTGCAGCTTGGTCCGCTCGCCAGCAATCACCGCCCAGTCCTCGCTCCAGTCAAACTAGAACGCCTCGCCGGCCGCAAAGGCCAGCGGCACGAAGGTTCCGCGGCCGCTGGTCTGTTGTTCAAGCAGCCGATCAGCCGTCCAGCCACGGGCAAAGGCCGCGACGCGCCCATAGGAACCGTCATAGCCCAGCGCCACAAGATCAGCGTGCAACTGCTTTGCCGTGCGCTTTTGTTTACGTGATTTGCTAGCCTCCTGCCGAAGCCACCCCGTCAGCTTCTCAGCAAAAGGGTCCAACTTGCTTGGCCGATCGGGGAGCTTGAATTGCGGCTCCACCGCATCTGACCGCAAATATTTGCGGATCGTATTCCGCGACAATCCGGTACGCCGCTCAATCTCACGGATCGGGATATGCTGCCGAAGATGCCAGCGACGAATTACGCTCAATAACGCCATGTCGATCACTCCTAAATCCCCTGATCAAAGCCAGGGAGGGGTCAAAACATGGGTCAGGTCTCAGTGAAAATTCCGCGCCTAAAGGGTCAATTCTCAGTGGCACTCAACAGCCTCGACGTTGTGGGCGGAGCGCTGGCGCTCCCGGACGTGCGGCAGGTATCTGTCCCGGGCGAATTCCTCCACCGTGGGCACGGATTTGAGCTTCGCCTTCTCCGCCACCGGGTCTCCGCCCAGGCTGACCTCGGCCTTGAGCTGCTCGGCGCGCCTGCGGGCCTGGTCGACGGTGACGTCGCCGAGGCGGCCCAGCCGGACCTCGTGCTGGCGCCCGCGCGCGTCCTTGTACCGGAAGTAGAACGTGACGGTGCTTCTGCGCTGCTCGGCGATGAAGCCGACCAGCCGGTCGTCGAAGATGCGGGCCTTGGCCGCACCCTCCGGCAGGGGCGGCAGCTTCTGCATCATGGTGCGGGTGATCGTGATCGCGGCCATTGGTTTCCTTTCCGTTGGCTGGATGGATGAGGTGGATGGGCATGGGGGGCATCGGGGTCTTGGAGCTTGCCCGCCCGGTTGACGCGCTGGCATCTCGCCCAGGTGGACGTGCCGCTTCCGGCACCGGGCCGAGAGCGGCAGGTGGGCGATGCTCACCCGGCGGTGCTGTTGCGGCGGGCGTTCTGGATGAACGCTTCCAGATCGTCCTGGCGGTACCGGATGTAGCGGCCGGTGAGCCGGATGTAGGCTGGGCCGGTGCCGGCGCCACGCCAGCGCTCCAGCGTCTCCGGCGAGACGCCGAGCAGCTCCCCCGCCTGGCGGGCGGTGAGCAGCTTCATCGGCGCCGGCGGCTCGGCGGTCTCGGTGCTGGTGGCGATCTTGCTTGTCATGTCTGTCTCCATGTCTGGCGCCGGGGCGGGCTTGCCCCGGCTCGTCCATGGAGGTGTTCGACCGCCCAACTTTGCCGCCAAAGGCCAGCGCTGATCCGCGTTGGCCGGTGAGGAAGATGGCAGATCCGCGCTTGAAGGTTCAAAACCTCCAAGGCGCGTTGGCGATCAACCCGCGCAGCCCGCCGGTCGTCCTTTCCGCCCCTGCCCTATCCGCCCTCGCCGGATTCACCCGCCACCAGGCGCGCGATCCGCACGCGGCGAATTTCGGCGGCCAGAGCCTCGCGTACGGCGTTGCGGCAGGTCCAGAGCCGCGAGATGTACGGCGCCCGCGCGGCCCAATCCCGCAGCGCCTCGTCGGCAACGATGAGGAGCTGCTCAGGCACAATGCCCTCCTGGCGGCTTTCCGGATCCGGGCAGAGCTCGATCGCCAGATCGCCGCACCGCGCCTTGGTCCAGCGGTAGGGTGAGGCCACGCCGCCGGGGCAGAATTCCACCCCGGCGCCGAGCGGCTCGCCCGCCTGCATCTGCCTGACCGCCTTGCCCAGCGCCTCCAGCACGGCGAGCGCGCCGCCATCCGGCACCCGCGCATATTCCAGCGCCGCGCGCGCCTGCGCCACGAGGATCAACTGGCGCAAGGTCCAGCCCACCGGGGCGGAGCTGACCGTGCCGTACCGCACCGGCAGGCCGAAGCCGTCGCCGCCGGTGTCCAGCGCCACCGTCCAGAATTTCTGCTCCCAAAAGGCCTGCACATCCGCGTTGGTGAACAAGGCGAAGCGCTCGCCGTCTCCAGTGCGGCGCACGGCGACGATGGATTTCTCGTCGAAGTCGATCATTGGCCTGCGCCTCCTTCAGCGCACGCAACAGGCGTCGCCGTACTGGCGGATGATTCCGTTTCGGTTCCGTTGGACAGGTCAGACGGGCCGGCGCTGTCGACCTCGAACACCAGCCACAGGTCATCGCTTTCGACGGAGACAGCCACGCCCTGCGGAATCTTGAAAGCGTTGATTTCTTCTTCGTCAAGTGCATCGTTACGCAAGAAGAGGTCCGCCGGCTCGCGCACCGCGATGCCGAGCGTCTTGAAATACTTGACGATGCTGAGCGGGTCTTCGCCGGTGCGCACTGCATCGTCGAATTTGATCCGCTGCACGTCAGGCAACTTCTCGATGCTGGAATAGCGCCGCAGCAATTCCTCCAGCGTGTGGGTCTCGTGTCGGTCCATGTGATGGGGCTCCAGACGCGGGAAGCCCCGCCTTGGCGGGCGGGGCCTCCTGCTCGTTCGGGGTGGATGATCGCCCGGGCCGGCCTCGGCCTGGGCGAGAGCATCACATGCGGTTGACCGGCGGCGCCGATGCGCCACCCGGCTCAGCCCGGGGCCGGCTCTGCATCGCAATCCGCCACATGCGCCGCCCACCGCGCCTTCGCCCGCGCGGCTTCCAGCGCCAGCGCCGCGCGCACCTCACGGCGTGTTTCCCAGCAGCTCCGCCGCCAGGACGTAACCGGCAGCCAACTGGTCAGCGCCATGTCGATCAGGACCAAAAGCTGCTCTGGCGTGACGCCGCGCTGCCGCGCCTCCGCGTCAGGGCACAAGGCAATCGAGAACTGCCCAGCCCTGGCCAGGCTCCACGGGAACGGCGACGCCGGACTGCCCGGCGGCGCCGGCTCGAAGGAGACCGGCGGCACCGCCCAGCCATCCTGCGGCTCGCGGTGCATTGCGGCGGCGCGATCCAGATGGCGCACGATATCGGCCAAAATTGCTTCGCCGGAATGCGCCTGCTCGGCTTCGAATCTGGCCAGCGCCACGGCCAAAAGCTGGGTCACGCTCCAGCCGTCATACGGGCCGAGGATGGCAAGGCGGATGAACACGCCGCCGTCTGAGGTTTCGGCCGCCGCGCCCCAAAGGCGCAGCGGCCGGCCCGGGATCAGCTCGGTGGTGATGAGCGCGACGTTGCGCCCGGCGCTGGTCGCGCGCCACGCGACAACGTCGCGGCCGCTTCCGCCCCTGGCGGCGAACGCGGGCTTGGCGGATGCGGTCTGGGTGCCGGTTTCCATGGCCGCCTCCTTCATTTGGTGAAGACCGCCCATTGCCCATCCGTGACAAGGTAGACGGCAATTCCCTGCTCGACGCGGTAGGCTTCGATTTCCTCTTCGCCGGGATCGGCGCAGGCGCTGAGAAGATCTTCAAGGTTCTCAACCTTCCTGTCCAGATCGGCGAAGTATGGAAGCAGATGCAGAGGGTCGTCGCCGCGCGCCAGGGCGTCGGCCAGGCGCACATGCGGCACGTGCCGCGGCAGATCGTGGCCCTCCGCGTGCTGGCGGACCAGTTCGTCCAAGGTTCGGAGCTGGGCTGGGATTTGAGTCATGTCGGTGTCTCCAAGGCGCGGGATGGTCAGCCATCAAAGGCTGGCCGTTCCGCGCCGTCTGGGGTTGCTTGGCCCGCACAGCGCGGGCGGAGGCATGACATGCGGCCCAATCTGGGCACCGCCGCGCCCTGGTTGGCGAAGGCGGAGAACGGGCTGGCAGGGCGCCTTCAAGCGCCCTGTCATCCCGTTCCGGTCCACCGCCGGCCTTCGGTGGTTGAAGACCGGGAGAGACGGATCGCTCCCAACTTAGGCAAAAAAGTGCGGGCAACATGACACTGGGGAAGGGGAAGGCTTTTAAGAGCCTTCCCCTTCCCCAGTGTCATACCATCGCCCAGGCAGACGTGCCGTTTCCCCGCAAAAACCGCCCAAAGCCCAGGTGGGCTTGGCGCGGCATTTTTCATGGACGGGTTCCAGAGGACACAAAGCAGACCAGGACAGCCGAAAATCTGCACCGACAGGGCACCATCTTCCAGATGGCTCCATCCCGCCCCTGCCGCCAGATGACCACCTCGTAATGAACGGTGTTATTTACCCGCGCCGCCAGCCCGCCTAGGTTGCACCCGGTTCTATCGAGGGGCGAATGAATGGCCGGGAAGCCCGCGGCGCGATTGACGGACATGCACACCTGCCCGGCCAGCAATGGCCCCGTGCCGCATGTCGGCGGACCCGTCTCCGGTCCCGGCTGCCCGACCGTGCTGGTCGGCGGCTTGCCCGCCGCGCGCGTCTCCGACATGGCGGTGTGCGTCGGCCCGCCTGATACGGTGGCGATGGGCTCCTCCACCGTGCTGATCGGCGGCATGCCGGCGGCGCGGATGGGCGACCAGATGTCGCATGGTGGCGTCATCGCGCTGGGCTGCTTCACGGTGCTGATCGGCGAGAGCGGCGGCAGCGGTGGCGGCGGCAATGCGGGGGCGGTGGGCGCCGGGCCGGCCGCCCCGCCCTGCCCGCGCCAGGCCGCGGCGGCGGGCGCTCCCTTCATGAGCATGGGGTAGCATGGCGGCCGGACTTGCCGACATTCTGGCGGAATGGCCGCGCCCGGTCTTCGCCGTGCTAGATGGGGCGAAATATGACGATCTGCCCGCCTTGCTGAGGCAGATCGATATCGAGGCGCGCGCGCTGTTTCTGGAATATCGCGGCAATGCCGGAATCGTGCGCGCCGGCCCGCATCTGGCGCTGCTGAACGAGCGGCGGCTGCGCAACCTGCTGCGCATCGAAGGCATCGAGGATGCCGCCGTGTTCTGGCGGGTGGAGGCGCCTGACGAGCCCGCCCTCTACCGGCATCTGCGCACACTGAACCTGGTGGAGATTCCAGCCCCGCCGCCGGCCCAAGGCGCTGCGCCGGACCCGTTCGCGCCGGCGCAGCGGACGGTGATGTTCCGCCATTGGGACCCGGGCGTGCTGGCGATGATCCTGCCGGTGCTGACCCCGGCGCAGCGCGCCCGGCTGTTCGGCCCGGCGGCGGCGCTGGCGGTCGCGGCGCCGGAGGGGGCGTTGCAGGCGAAGCGCCGGGCGGACTGGCCAGAGCCCGCCCGCGGTCGGCTGGTGCTGGACGATGGCCAGATGCAGGCGCTCTCCGGGGCGATGACAGCGCGCTCGCACCGGGCGATCGCTTCCTGTCTGCGCGACGCCGCACCGGAGCATACAAGAGGCATGGATGAGGCCGGGCTGCTGGGTTTCATTGCGCGGAGTGAGGCGCAAGGTCGTGCGCTGGGCCTCAACACCGAACGCGGGCTGGGACGGTTCTCGTATCTGATGCTGTTGACCAAGGGGCAATTCAGCGGCACTGCCGAAGTACGGGCGGCTCTGGCTCAGGGGCCAGGCGGCCCGGACGAGGCGATAAAATCAATGATGCAAGCCATGGCGTATATCATGTCGCGCGAGGGGCGTTCCTGGTGAGTGCTTTTGCGGGGGCTGAAACGGGCGGAGAAATTGGTGCCGTCGGCGGACCGATTGGGGTTGCGGCTGGCATCGTTGTCGGTGCAATCGTTGGGACGGCGCTTGGCTATGGGGCTGCGAAACTGGGGCAAGCCATTCATAACGCCAACGAGAAGGCCGACGAGCAACTCAAGGACTCTGACGCTTCTGAACCCTGTTTGGAATGCGGCGACGCGCTCCCGTGCTTCAACACGCCCGCCGGACAGAGCGAGGCGGAGACAAAGAAGCAGTTGCAGGAGCAGCAGGACCTGATCAACAGCCAGACGCCGCAGCAGATGCAGGACAGGCTGGATGCGGCTAGCCAGCGCAAGGCGGACACGGGCAGCTACAGGCCCGAGGGAGATGCCGCGAAGCGGGCTGAGACGAGAGAAGACTTTCAGCAAAAGCGTTCGACCGAACTTAGGAGACAGTACAAGGAGCAAGGATATGGCGCGAGAGAAGCCAAGCAGATGGCCGAAGCCCAAACCGCCGAAGAAATGAAGCAATTGGATGCCACCCATGCCCTGGACAGCATCGCCGGCGGCGGGGAGGATGACCCGATGGGGATGGGCAACAGTTCGGTCAACCGCTCGCTCGGCTCACAATGGAAGAGCCGTGTGCAGACGCTGAAGGACGCGGTGAAGAAGGCTTTGCAGCGCGGCGACGAGAAGATGAATATCAGGCTTGAACCCTGTGAGGACTGACACGACCATGACCAAGCTCAATGAAGACTTCCTGTACTGCATTGAGGAATTTGGCCCACCCGCCGATGGAGAGCCGGTGCCCGCAGAGGTGCGGGAAGCCTACCGGGGCCGGGTTCCGCAGTCTATGCTGGACTTCTGGGAAGAGTACGGTGCCGGGACTTGGCTCGATGGCCGCTTCCAACTCGTGCGCCCGGATCGCTACCAGAGCTTAGTCAATCTGATCCTCAAGGGTGACCCGGACTTCCCCGCCGAGAGCTCGGTGTTGATCGGGTATGGTGCGTTCGGGAAACTTCTCATCTGGAACAACAAAAATTACGCCTTGAGTATTAATTTGGTACACAAATATGCTTACACAGATCACATTTCTCCCAAACACCCAGTCTTGGCAGCAGATCGTTCTCTTCCAACGGATCTAAGTGGTGTTGATTCAGGAAACGACTTTTTCGAGCACGGGACAGCGAAGCCACTCTTCGACCGAGCACTGAAGAAGTGCGGGAAGCTATCCTACGGCGAATGCTACGGGTTCTTCCCGGCGGTCGGACTGGGCGGTCTCGGTGTGCTGGACGAAGTGCGCAAGGTCCGCGCCGCGGAACACTTCGCCATCATCGCCCAGCTAGAACCGATTGAGCTACGATACATGGACACGGAGAACCCCAAGATCGTCGTCCTGCGGCGGCTGGGCGCAGGCTGAGAGCAGAGGCCTGCCGTTCAGAGGCATTTCTCCAAGGCGAAGTTGCGCCAATGTTAGACCGCACCGGCATGGCCGCCAACCGATGGAAACGCTCCGGCCGCTGGGCCTGACCGCCCCTCCAGCTTCCCACCGACTTCCCCTCACAATCCCCTCGGGCGGGTGGCGGCGAAGAGCGGCAGATTGGAGCCAACAGGGGGTGCAGCCCACATCCAACATGACCGCCGGCATGGCCAAGCGGGGTCATTCGCGGCCCGCAGAGGCGAGCAAGGGGCCTCGAAATTTCGTTTCGAACCTACTACGAATCTGAGGGTCAGGAGTTCGAATCTCTTCGAGCGCGCCAATGAATTCATTGAAAATCAAGCGAAAGCGGGCCGGTCCACATGGACCGGCCCGCTGGCGTTTTGGGGCCGCCCACCACTATCCCCTCAACGGCCCCGGAACGCCGCACTTCGCCCGGTGGGAAGCCCACTTGGCAGCCCGCACCCAGCGAGGAACGTGGATGACAAGGAACCTCGCGACCAGTCGAGCAATTTGAACATCGCGGATACAAGCCCCCGGCACCATGTTGAAACGGGCTTTGATGGTGACTTTCAAATAGTCGAGCCGATACGAATGAAATCCAGAAAGGCTCGAAGCGGCGCCGGCACCAACCTACGGCCTGGATAATACAAAAACGGGCCGCTGAAGCTCTGCCACCAATCTTCCAACACCGGTTGCAATTGCCCACTGTCCAGATAAGGCCTCAACCACCCCTCGAAGAGGTGGATAACGCCGAGGCCGCGCACCGCCGCGTCCACCGCCAATTCCACCGCTGCGCCCAGACGCACCAACAACGGCCCGCCGGGTTCCACGCGCAGCAGTTCGCCATCGCGCTCAAACTCCCAGACCGGTATCGTTCCGCTCGCAAACTGCCCGCGCAGACAGGCGTGATTCAAAAGTTCACGCGGATGGCCCGGTTTCCCATGGGCCGCCAGATAGGAGGGTGCCGCCGCAGTGGCGAAGCGCTGCACGCGCGGGCCGATAGGGACGGCGATCATGTCCTGCTCCAGTCGCTCGTCGTAACGGATTCCAGCGTCACAACCCGCCGCCAGCAGGTCCACGAAACCGTCCTCCACCATAACCTCCAGCTTGATGTCGGGATAGGCTTGCAGAAAGGGGGTAATGATCTGAGGCAGCACCAGCCGCGCGGCGCTGCCCGGCACGTTCAGCCGCAACGTGCCCGCCGGACGGTCGCGGAAATGATTCACCACATCCAGAGCCGCCTCCACCTCGCCCAGCGCCGGGCGCAACCGCTCCGCGAGGCGCGCCCCAGCCTCCGTCGGTGCCACTGAGCGCGTGGTACGATGGAGCAATCGTACGCCCAGCCGCGCCTCCAGCCGGCGCACCGCCTCGCTCAGGCTGGAAGCCGGAACGCCACTCAGCCGTCCACCCTCACGAAATCCGCCGGCCTCCGCCACGGCGAGAAAGGCCATGATGTCCTGTAAACCCGACTTCATTGTCCGAAAATCCGTACAGCCTGTACCGATTTGATCTACTTATCGCGCATTCCGTCAACCCTTAGCTCTTGCCCGTATTCATCGCAGGAGGCAGGAATGACCAATCTAGACCAAGCCGGAACCTATCAACTCGGCAACCGGATTGTGCGCCGCATGGGCTATGGTGCCATGCAGCTCGCTGGGCCTGGCGTGTTCGGCCCGCCCAAGGACCGTGCCGCCGCCATCGACGTGCTGCGCGCCGCCATCGAGGCTGGGGTGAACCATATCGATACCAGCGATTTCTACGGCCCGCAGGTGACAAACCAGATCATCCGCGAGGCGCTGCACCCCTACGAACCAGAGCTGACGCTCGTCACCAAGCTCGGCGCCAGGCGCGGGCCAGATGGCGCCTGGCTGCCCGCCAATAGCCCGAGTGACCTCACCCAGGCGGTGCATGACAATTTGCGCAATCTGGGGCTGGATTACATCGAGGTCGCGAATATGCGCCTATGGGGCGATGACGGCCATGCCCCTGCGGAAGGCACGGTGGAGCCTTATTTCACCGTGCTGGCGGACCTGCAGCGCCAGGGGCTGATCCGGCATTTGGGCATCAGCAACGCCACGGCCAAACAAGTGGAAGAGGCGCGCACATTCGTGCCTATCGTCTGCGTGCAGAACCATTATAATCTCGTCCACCGCGACGATGACGCGCTGGTGGATACGCTGTACCGCCAGGGCATCGCCTATGTACCCTTCTTCCCGCTGGGCGGTTTTTCCCCGTTGCAATCGGAGCGGCTGAATAAGGTAGCGTCGGAATTGGGCGCCACGCCGTTGCAGGTGGCGCTCGCTTGGCTGCTGGCGCGTTCTCCCAATATCCTCCTGATTCCTGGCACGTCTTCGGTCACGCATCTGACCCAAAATCTTGGGGCGGCCAATTTGCGCCTGCCGCCGGAAGCAATGGCGGCACTCAATTCTTTCTGAGAGAGCAGCCGCCGTTGATCACAATCGCTGCTCAGCGCCCGGAGAGACACTCCTTGCTCCCGCTAAACCTCCATGCAACCGTACCGCCGAACGCGGGAGGGGCGCATGGAGAGCTGGCGAAGCTGGTACCTGAACTTGTCGTCTCCGACCTGCAGGCGAGCCTGCGCTTCTGGCGAGACCTGATCGGCTTTTCCGTGGCGTACGACCGGCCGGAGGACGGCTTCGCCTATCTGGACCTGGACGGCGCCCAGGTCATGCTGGAGCAGCGTGATCCGGGGGAGCGCCAGTGGGTGACAGGACCGCTTGAGGCGCCGCTGGGCCGCGGCATCAACTTCCAGATCGAGGTGCCGGCGCTCCGGCCCATTCTGGGCCGCCTGGCCGGAGCCGATTGGCCGCTGTCATGGTGCCTGAGGAGGCATGGTACCGCGCCGGCGAGGTCGAGGTCGGCCAGCGCCAGTTCCTGGTGATGGACCCGGACGGATACCTGCTCAGGCTGGCCGAAGACATCGGCGAGCGACCAGCAATCTGCCGCCCTGCCCCGGTGGCCGGACAACAGCCGGTGTTTGAGCGACTGACACATGCTGACTGGAGCGTGAGCACGGCCAAGCGTTGGTCCGCTTCAGCGAGGCGACAGGATGATCGCTGGCTTGTGGAAGCCCCTGAACCCGTCGGCAATGTTGCCGCCTTCGTTGACGCCGCCTTCGCGGATGCAGCCATCCAGCGCGTCCTGCTCGGCTTCGATTTCCCCATCGGCGTGCCGATTGCATACGGCGCCCAGACCGAATTCCGCAGCTTCCGCGAAATGCTATCCGCACTGAGCGGCGAAGCCTGGAGCCGTTTTTCCGAGGTGGCCCGGCTGCCGACGGAGATCGGACTTACGCGCCCGTTTTACCCGCTTATGTCCACCAAGGGCGTCTCGCGCACGGAGCTGGTGGCAGGCCTGGGCGTGGCCAGCTTCGACGATCTGCTCCGGGTCTGCGAGCGCTGCACCGAGCACCGCCAAGCGGCATGCTCCCTATTCTGGACCCTGGGCGGCAACCAGGTAGGCAAGGGCGCGCTCACCGGCTGGAGCGAGGTGATCCGGCCAGCTTTGCTGCGGGGCTCGAAGCTCTGGCCGTTCGACGGCACGCTGGAGGAATTGGCGCACACACCCGGCGTGGTCCTAGCCGAGACCTATCCCGCTGAGGCCTACCGCATGGCCCGGGCAGCCTTTCTCCCGGGGCAGAGCAAACGGCGCCAGGCAGACCGGCGAGGCAAGGCCGAAGCTGTCATGGCCCGGGCCTTGCGGATTCCGAGGCAAGCCGGCCGGGGATTCCGATTTGATGTCGGCCACCATTCCGAGATGAAGCCGGCCAGGATTCCGATTTAAATCCGGCCACCTGGCGGGGCTATTTCCGGCGTTTTCGGGTGGGTCAGCAACTCGGGCATTTGCGCCTCGTGAACACTCACGGGGAGAGACGGATGCCGGCGAAGAGAGAGCTGACGATGAGGCAGATACGATACACATTACGTCTGGCCAGCGAGGGCATCAGCGCGCGTGCGATCGGGCGGATG
>NZ_JHYG01000027.1 GCF_000687875.1 Acidocella facilis ATCC 35904
GGCTTCATACCGGGGTTCGCCGATTGGATCAAAGCGATCCGGCCCGAACCCTGGATGGGCAGGGCCATGGCGCTGCATAGATTGCTTGATCCTTTTGAAGTCGATGCAGCCTGAGCATCGACTTTCACCATCCATCTCTTTCAACCCAGAACCCGGCTCCGTGCCGGGTTTTGCACTTTTGGAGGCCGACATGGCGGACTACTTTTCACCGACCGTGATCCCGGAGATCATCCCGAACGGGGACATGACGAAGCTGGAGCTGTTGTTGCTCTCGCATATGTTCGATGCGGGGACGGATGGCGATGGAACCTATTTCCATTCCTGGCAGGGCCCATCGGATCTGATCTGGGTCAATCGCGCCGAACTCAGCGCTGCGCTGGATGAAGCCTGCGGCAGCGGCAGCCAGGTGCGCAACCATGTGGAAGAAAAACTCAAAAACGCTGCTGCGGATGATACATCCGTCGACCTGGATATGAGCGCCGTGTCCTGGGAGGTGATTCTTCAGGACATCGTGCGTCGTTCGGCCAAGCTTCGTTATATCACCGTGACCACGGCATTCACCTGTTCAAAAATGCGCGCCGATGGTTTTGGCGGCATGGCACTGTTCATCACCGCCGATGCCATCAAAGGCTGCTCGACCACGGAGTTTCTGTCGGACTGTCTTGCCGACATCGCCGGGCAGGAGGGCGGGTAGAAGGATGCCCGGGACAATTTACGCAGAACCATGACCAATGCGGATGGGCCGAACCCGGCAACGGGGCGGCCCATTTTGCGTGGGCGATTACAGCAACATCGTTTTCACGCCCAGTGCCGCGCCGGCCTCGCCGAGGCGGCGGTCAAGCGTGCATAGGGTGGCGCCGTGATCCGCGCAGATGGCCAGGTGCAGGGCATCGCCCGCGCGCAGGCCCAGCGTGTATTGGTCCGCGAAGCGGGCGGCAGTCCGGAATTGCGGCCCGCTGACCGGCAGGTGCAAAAAACTTTCAGCGGCGAGTTGTGTGAACATCGCCAAGGCTTCGGCGCGGTGGACGGGTTGTAGCTGGCCGGTGCGTAATTTGATTGACAGGGCGGATGAGAATTCGGTCATCACCCAGTCGCTGATTGCCAGCTCTCCGGCTTGCTGTGCCGCCAGCCAGGCCTGCATGCGCTCAGTCTCGGCTTCATTCGTCAGGGCGGCAACCAGCAGCGACGTGTCGAGATACAGGCTCAATAGCGCGCCTCGTCGCGCATTTTACGGATGGCCTCACGCGCGGGCTCAGCCTGGGTGGGCATATTAGCGGTTGCGGCCTGTAAAGCCCCGAGATTGACCGGCTTGCGCGGGATGTCAGCCGGGACGAGTTGCGCCACTGGCTTTCCCCGGCGGGTGATGCGCACGGCTTCTCCGGCGGCGGCTCGTTCGACGAGCTCGCTCAGATGTGCCTTGGCGTCGGCGAGGTTAACGCTGCCCATGGGATACTCCTGACCAGTTAGCTGGTCACTTGTAGCATGGATGCCATGGGAGCGGAAGATTTTTGGTGGGCGTGGTGGCCCGGTCAACTTCCGATTCGGAAGATAGCGCGTGGGCAGGGCGGAACGATAGGCTGCGCTGTTCGGCAGCTTGATGGGCTCCGGTTGGCGGAAACTCTTTGGTGGTGGAGGAGAAAATGATGCCCAAGCGTGATTTTTCCATGCCTGTGGCTGAGCTGGCGCAAATGCTGGCCCGGCAGGCTGAGGCAGTGTGCCGGCATTATTTGCCCGCCGGGCGGCGCGAGGGCCGCTATTGGCTGGTGGGAGATGTGCATAATACACCGGGGCGGTCCTTATTTGTGCGGCTCAGTGGCGGCGGCACGGGCAAGGGCGCCGCCGGACGTTGGCAGGACGCCGCCGAGGGCACGCATGGCGATTTGCTGGATTTGATCCGAGAAAACTGCGGCCTGACGGATTTCCGCGACGTGGCCGAGGAGGCGCGGCGGTTTCTCGGGCTGGTTGGCAGCGACAGCGCTCCAGCCGCTGTCAGCATTGATCCCGCACCAAATAACACAGACGATACTGATGCTATGGCAGCACAGGTTCAACGCTCTGCCCGGCGTATGTTCGCCAAGGCTCAATCGCTGCCCGGAACGCTTGGCGAAGCCTATTTGCGTCGTCGCGGTATTACCTCGGTGGCGCTTGCTGATATCGACTCTGGTGCGCTGCGCTTTCACCCACGCTGCTTCTATCGTGCGACTCCTGACGCCGTTCCGGAAGCCTGGCCCGCGTTGATTGCGGCGGTGACCGATCTTGACGGCATGATCACCGGTGTGCACCGCACCTGGCTCGATCCTGGCGGCTTTGATCGCATTCGGCTGGGCAAGGCACCGCTTGAGACACCACGGCGTGCACTGGGCCATCTGCTCGGCCATGCCGTCCGGTTCGGTCTGGCGAATGGTCTTGATGTGCTCGTCGCCGGGGAGGGCATCGAGACCATGCTGTCGCTGCGCTGCATGTTGCCTGCGATGCCGATGGCAGCATCACTCTCGGCGGGGCATCTGGCCGCCCTGCTGCCGCCTGCTGGATTGCGGCGGCTCTACATTGCCCGCGATCCTGATTCAGCCGGTGACCGCGCCGTGGCAAGCCTGACCGAACGCGCAAGTGCCGCCGGGATCGAGGCGCTGGTCCTCTCGCCCCGCCTGGGCGATTTCAACGATGATCTCCGCGAACTTGGCATTGCCGAATTACGAGCTAATTTGCGCGGCCAGATCGCGCCGGAGGATGTCGCGCGCTTTATGATTTACGACTGAGATTTGACGCGGTGGAAACGCTGATTGCTGCTCGTTGACGCTGGTATCGTATTTGCAGCCAGGGCACGCTTGTGTGCCGGGCGGCCGCGCCGCCAGCCTTCCGAGAGGGCGCTCTGTGCCGTGGGCGGCGGCGGCCCGCAATGGCGGCGGGGCCGCTATTTTCCGCCGCCCCGGGGAATTGTAAGTAACACTGATCATGCCATGCGACGCCCCGGGGCTTTGCATCGCGAAGCAAAATAGCGGCCCCGCCGCCATCCTCCGCTTACGCTCCGGCCTCACCGGTGCGGGCCGCCGCCGCCCACGGCTGGGATCGCCATGGAAGGCCGCGATGGGCGCGGGCTTCCGGCAAACAGGAGCATCCCATGACCCGCGAACACGACGATACTGGCTACGAGCCACCGCACGCCTCTTCCCCCACCGCGCATATTCTCAGCGAACTCCAGCTCTATGGCTACCATCCTGGCCAGGACGAGCCCGACCCGCGGCCATTGCCCGAAGCGCCGCTGATCGCAGGCGCCGTTGCAGATATCTTCGATGCCTTTGCCGCTACTCTGACGGACACCCGCCTGGAGCCTGACCTCGAGGAATTGCTCTGGGCGACGGTCAATTTGTTCCACCGCGCCGTAGGCCGGATTGAGCGGGCGCTCGACGATAACGAGCAGGCGCAAAAACGCAGCCAGAAGGACCAGGATGGTTCTGAGGTGCGCTCGGTCGAGCTGGAACGCCTCACGGCGGAGGGGCAGACATTGCTGGAACGGCGCGACTGCCTGGAATTCTTCCGTGACCAGGCAGCCGAGCAATTTGAGCGCCAAACACGCTCAGCCTGGCGCCCACGCTCCGGCTCGATGGTTAATCACCGGGCGTTGACGGCGGCACTCATCGACAGCCGCGACTTTATCGCAGCCAAACGTCGGGCCGAGACCGAGCCGCTGTTGCCAACGGGGCTGAAAATCGCCTTCACCGGCGGGATGGAGTTCAACGACCACATGCTGATCTGGGACAAGCTCGACAAAGTGCACGCCAAACATCCGGACATGGTGCTGCTGCATGGCGGCAGCCCAAAGGGGGCCGAGCGCATCGCCGCCGCCTGGGCCGATGCCCGCAAGGTGACGCAGATTGCCTACAAGCCCGACTGGGCACGGCATGCCAAGGCGGCACCGTTCAAGCGCAATGACGCGCTGCTGCATGGCCTGCCGATCGGCGTCATGGTGTTCCCTGGCACCGGCATTCAGGAAAACCTGTCTGACAAGGCCAAGAAACTCGGTATTCCGGTGTGGAGCTTTGGGATTGGGGGCGCATAGCCCCTACAATCCGGCCCCACGCATACCGTATTCCAACGGCAGGCTAAAGCCGCCCGCCGACGGCGGCTTTATTCATCGGACAAGCCCCCGCCAACACCCCGCCCGGCATCACCGGCGGAATTCACCGTGGCGTGTGCCCCGTTTTGCTGGGGAAATCGGACGGAAAAGGCGTGATCCTCGCGCAGCATTGCCGTGGATTGGCATGGTCAGGTGCGCGTCTGGATTCATCGCTTGAACAGAATGATCTCTCCACTGCGAAATGCATGACCATGTGCTGCCAATCCGCTTGTCCCTTGATGTGAGGGCAGGGGGCGTTGGAGCGACGGGTTATACAGGGCATGATGGCGCGGCTACGTCTGCAACAAAGTCTCGCTCTCGGTCATGGATGTTGCCGCTTCGTGGAAGATTTCAAATGTCGCCATACTTCTCCTGACTGCCTGTCCCAAGCCGCGCCACGCGGCCTCTCCGTGGCTGATCTGACCGAAGGACGATCGCCTTCCTGCAATGGCGGCATCTGACTTTTTTCCCCGGCAGCGATGCTGCCTCCTCGCGGACGCTGCGCTTCAAAAAAGCCAGAAGCTGCCATCCTCCGCTGACGCTACGGCCGCAGGCGGTGCAGGCCGATCGTGCCCCCGGTCAATAGGTCGCCATCGAGGCTGCGATGGTCGCGGGCTCGAAACAGCATAGGAGAATTGACATGGCTAACATTGGAACCTTTAAGAAAGTCGGCAATGAATTCCACGGTGAAATCGTTACCTTGAGCGTGCAGACGAAGAATGTGCGGATCGTGCCTGAAACCAACCGTACCAGCGATAACGCCCCCAGCCATCGCATATACGTTTCAAAAGCTGATCTCGGTGCCGGATGGTCCAAACGCTCCGCTGAGGGGCGCGATTATATCTCGGTCAAGCTGGATGATCCGAGCTTCAGTGCGCCGATTTACGCCAACCTGTTCGGCGATGAAGGCAGCGACGGGTACACCCTCATCTGGTCCCGCAGCCGCAAACAAAATGGGGAGTAACACCCGCGATGAGCCCCGCTCGGCGAAGCCGGGCGGGGACGTGCTATAAAAATTGACGAGAGCTTTTGGAAAACGTCAATATCAGCAGAGTAGAGTTTCGGCATGGAGTACGCAGCTTTTTGAAAAAAGCTGCACCAAAAACTTTTTTGAATTATCAGAGTAGGCTGGTCATACTGGAACTACTCATCCAAGACGACTTACAAATATTGACGCCTAGTATCGGCCGTAAATAATTCAGCCATTCGAAATGACTCCGTATATCGCTGTTATGCTGTCAACATCGGCCATTCCGCCGTTACCATCAACGCTTCCGATAATAAGCAGGATGGGCCGGGCGCGGAAAGACTGCTTACGGGGCAGCTTGTGGCGAAAACGACCGCGGAGGCGGTTCTCGACTTTGTCTGTCATCCATCAGCGCGCCTGGAGATGTTTGCGCATCCGTACGAGCGGGATATTGACGGCGCCGGCGGCGGTATCAACTAGGGTCCAGACTCATAATATCCACCAGACGACCGCGGCCGCGAGATAAATTGATGCGGCGAAATTTACGGCCAGCCTGTCATAGCGTGTGGCGATACGTCTGAAATCTTTGAGGCGGCAGAAGGCATTTTCGATGAGATGCCGGTCCCTATATGCTTTTTTGCTGAAACTGAAGGGCTGCTTTCGATTGCACTTGTTTGGAATAACGGGCTTTGTGCCGCGCTTTTTTAGAGATTTCCGCAATTCGGCGCTGTCATAGGCTTTGTCGGCGAGGAGTTTCTTGGCCTTTTTGGTTTTTTGTATCAGCGGTTCGGCGACAGGGCAGTCGTGTGCCTCACCACCCGTCAGAATGAGGGAAAGAAGACGGCCTTTAGCATCTGCAATTGCATGGATCTTTGTATTACGCCCGCCTCGCGACCGACCAATCGCCTGATTTTGCTCCCCCCTTTTCCGCCCGATGCCGAGCGGTGTGCCTTTATATGAGTAGAATCAATCATTTGCGTGTCGGTTGAGCGGCCGCGCCGGGCAAGTTCCTGAAACAATCTCTCCCAAACCCCACGCTCGGCCCAGCGCACAAACCGGTTATAAATCGTCGTCGGAGGGCCGTAGTCCGGCGGGCAATCGCACCAGCGGCAGCCGCTCTTTATAACATGCAGGATGCCGCTCAGCACCTTCCGGTCATCAACACGGGCTTTGCCCCGCACGTCAGTTGGCAAAAGCGGCTCAATTTTCGCCCATTGCTCGTCCGAAAGCCAAAATAAGTTCCGTCTCATATACGCTCCCCGAATCGGGGATAGAGAATCATCAGACCAAGGAAATATCAACAAGTTTATTGGGTTTTGGCCCTAGCTCGACAATGTCGTAGCCGCAGGCGAGGTAGAGCAGCCGGCCGCTCAGCGTCGCCATCGGCTCGGCTGATGAAAACCCTTCAGATGATGCTTCATGCTCGCAGCGGGACAGGATCAGCCGTCCAATGCCCTGGCGCGCGAAATCCGGGTGGGTATACATCGCCCGGATTTTTGCGCCGTCCCGAGAGGGATCGAGCAATGCCGAGTCTCGCAGTTCGGCGCTGTGGTCACCGCCGTACAATGTCGCGCGCCGACTCCAGCCGCCGCAGCCCACAATACCTCCATGGTTTTCCACGACGAAATACGTGCCATCCTCCACGAGCTGGGTGTCCAGCCCCATGATCATATGGCTCGCTGCGATCTGTTCGGGCGAGAGAAACCCGGCCTGCAAACTGTCGATGGCAAGACCGATGAGGGCGCGCAGGACCGGAAGATCGGCCGCCTCCGCCGGGCGGATGCTTAAGGCTGCGGTCATGCGATATGCCAGGCGAGGATCGAGACGGGGAAGTGGAAGCGGATGCCCTCGGGCGTGCGCCAGGCGCCGACACCGATGCGATCCTGCCCGCTCGCGATATCCGCATCGAACATCGCCGTTAGCGCCGCCATGTCCTTTTCATCGCTCAGCGTCTCAAGCTGAGCTTCGAGCCGGTAGGCTTCGACCACGGCCTCGCTCAGCCCTGCGTCTTTGCCCATCCGCCGCAGTTCATCCAGGGGCAGTGCGCTCGTATGCGACGGGTCGCGCAGCCGTTCCATGGCATCATAGCCATCCCATGTTTCGGGCGAGGGCGTGGCATCGATGACGATGATGCGGCCGCCGGGGCGGCAGACACGCTTCATCTCGCGCAGCACCGCCGCCGGATCCTGCATGTGATGCAGGCTGTAGCGTGTAGTCACCCGGTCAAAACTCTGTGCCGCGAAGGGCAACGTGGTAGCATCGCCGATGTGCCAGGCCAGATTGTGCAGCCCCACCGCCGCCTGGCGCACCTGGGCCTGGGCGATCATGGCAGGGGTGATGTCGATGCCCGTGACCTGGCGTGCATGCGGGGCCATGGCGCAGGCCAATATGCCGGGGCCGCAGGCGACATCGAGCACATTAAGCGTGGGCTCCAGCGCACAGGCGGCGAGGCTGCGCGCCATGGCGTCGGCCTGGGCATGAATGGGCAGTTCCGCAAAAGGTTTGGCCCAGCGGGTGAATTGCGCGACGATGCGCTGGTTATGCGTGATATCGGTCATTCCGGCCTCTCTCTTTCACAGTCGGCATGGAGTATAGCCAGGCGCACTTTGGCCGGCTAACGTCCTGCGGCCAGAAATGAGTGGAAACCGGCCATGCGCGCATTAAGCTACGAAGAGACGCAGAATGCGCTGACCGCGCACGGGCTGGACCAGCCGCGCGGGATCGGCTTTGCCTTTCTCGATCCCGCACGTAATGTCTTCTACGACTGGCATACGCATGAGTACCACCAACTGATCTATGCGGTTGATGGGCCGACGCAGATCGAGACGGAGGCCGGGCGCTATATTTTGCCTCAGGGGCGGGCCGCCTGGATCCCGGCCGGGGCGCGGCACCGCACGCTCATCACCGCGGCTGTGGGGGTTTCGCTGTATTTCTCGCCGACGGCAGTGGCTGATCCCACAGCGCGGGTAAAAATTCTGGCGGCAAGCCCGCTAATGCGGGAGATGATCGTGTTCTCGGCGCGCTGGGGGCTTGGCGCGCCCCAGAAGGATGTGCTGCTCGCGACCAGTTTTTTGCAGACGCTGGCGCTGCTATGCGGCCAATGGCTGGAGAGTGAGCTGCCTTTGTTTCTGCCCGGTGCGACACATCCCCCTATCCGGCGCGCCATGGATTACGCCGCATCCGATCTCAGTGCTGCCACCCAGACCGGCGCCCTCGCCGCCGCGGGGCTGTCCGAACGTAGTTTTCGCCGACTGTTCGCGCGGGATACAGGGCTTACGTGGCAGAGCTGGCTTGGCCAGGCGCGGATCATGATGGCGATGGGACTTTTGAGTGAAGGGCGCAGGGTTACCGAAGTTGCTGCCGAAGTCGGCTATTCCTCGCTAAGTGCCTTCGCCAAGGCATTCGCGCAGCTCGCCGGCGAAGGGCCGTCGCAATTCAGGCATCGGCATTCTGCGGCAGCAAAGCCGGAAGTGTCGTAGCTTGATTCTCAAGGTAACATAGGGATATAGGATTGGTCATTGCGGCGCGCCGGCCAAAACCAAACAGAGCGCTCATCACCCTTCTCGGCTTTTGCGCGATGCGTAGGCAATGACCGCTTTGAGCTTGGGGCACGCCACGGCATAATGTACAGGATAGCTGGCCGGAAGCGGCTGGTCTGCTTTTTTGGCAACCAAACCCGAAAAGCCGACATATCAAACCGAAGATCGTTGCTCCAGGCGTGCCAAGGCGTAAGCGCCGACGATCGCCGCTGCGAAGCCAGAAGCAGCGCCAATACCGAGCGACCAGCGTGGCCCGCAATGATCTGCCACCCAGCCGACGATCGGCGCACCGATCGGCGTGCCCCCAAGAGCGACGCCAACACGCAATGCCATTACACGCCCGCGCATCGCCGACTCTGTCGAAAGCTGCATCAGGCTGTTGCTCGTATTGGTCAATGTCAGGGCGGCCACGCCGATGATCACGAGCGTGCCGGCAAACAGCCAATAATTTGGAGCGAGTGCCGCCAGGGTGCAACCGAGTCCAAAGACCCCAGAGCCCATAATCAACAAGCCGAACCGTGCCTTACGGCGCCCCGCACTGAGCAACGCTCCGGCAACGGTTCCGATCGCCATGATCGAGGACAGCATTCCGTATCCGCGGGCGTCGGAATTGAACACCTTGACCGCCATGGTCG
The DNA here is from genome assembly GCF_000687875.1 of Acidocella facilis ATCC 35904. Taxonomy (GTDB): domain Bacteria; phylum Pseudomonadota; class Alphaproteobacteria; order Acetobacterales; family Acetobacteraceae; genus Acidocella; species Acidocella facilis. Next base: position 9,256 of record NZ_JHYG01000027.1, read on the forward strand.
AGATGAAGATCGGAAAGTTCAGACCGAAGGTCCCGATCAGGAACAGCATTACCAGGATGGCCTTGAGGTCTGGGCGCCCCCACACATAGCGCAACCCTTCCATAAAACTCCCCTTGGCGCGGGGTGCCCGCGCGTTCGGATGAAGCTCGGAGATGCGAAGCGACAAGAGAGAGATCAGCACCGCAGCAAAGGACGCGCCATTGATCAAAAATGCCCAGCCGGTGCCAATCGCGGCGATGATCACGCCGGAGACAGCAGGTCCGATCATCCGTGCGGCATTGAACGAAGTCGAGTTGAGCGCCACGGCATTGTGCAGATCCACATCCCCGACCAGTTCCGCCACGAAGGTCTGGCGTGCAGGCGCATCGAACGTCGCCGCGCTGCCGAACAGGAATGCGAAAATGTACACATGCCAGAGCCGGACAGCCCCCGTGACGGTGAGAATCCCCAGCGCCAAAGCGAGAAGGCCCATCGTCGCCTGGGTCGCAATCAGCAGCCTGCGCTGGTTGAAATGATCGGCGGCAGAGCCTGTCCAGGGGAGCAGAAGAAACTGCGGCCCAAATTGCAGCGCCATGACCAGGCCGACGGCCGAAGCGTTGTGATGGGTGAGCTGGGTGAACACCAGCCAGTCCTGAGCCGTCCGCTGTATCCAGGTGCCCACGTTGGAGACGAACGCACCGGCGACCCAGACCCGATTGTTGACCCCCCGCAGGGACCGGAAGACACCTGCACGGGGAGCGTTCATGGATGTTCCCGTTGATTGCCGCCGTGGAAGCGGCCAAAATGCCGGGCGGAAAACAGCGCGATCAGCAGCACGCCAGCACCGCAGGCGAGGACGTCGCCTGTGTTCCTCACCCCAAAATCACCGATGCGCAACACCAGGACATAACCGGCGACGATGTTAAAAAATCCCCAAAGCACGTTGATGGTCGACGAAGAGAGCCCTTCCCCTGGCGGTTGTGCGAATGGGCTCTGGAACGGCCTGCCCATCATGCCGCTGACGAGATGTGGAACGGCATTCGCAAGGAAGGCACCGCCGAAAAAATACGATAGGAGATCGAGCCAGGGCATGTCAGGGAATCTTCGCTGCAAGCAGGTCAATGATGTTCTGGGTTGTGCCGGTTTCACCCAGCCGCGGAAACACGTTCGCGATACTATAACCGTGTGCCTCCGGGCGCATGTCGGTCATGGCGTCGATGGCGAGGGTGACGTTGAAACCTTGCTCATAGGCTTGGCGCGCGGTTGCCTCGACGCCAGTTCCGGTGGCCACACCCGCGATCACCACCTGGGTGACGCCCAGCGCCTTCAACTGCGCTTCGAGGTTTGTGCTCGCGAACGCACCCCATGTCTGTTTCGTGACGGCGATATCACCGGGTTGTTGATTGAGCTCTGGGATGAGATCAGTCCACCCTTCGGGACGGGGGGCAGTTTGCCGCGGCTGTTCTGTCCGGCCTGGCGCGCCGCCAGCGACGTTGACAAGCACCACCGGCAGACCGTGCGCGCGGAAGGCGTCGGCCAGCGAGCCCGCCCGCTCGATAATGCCGCCGATGGGGTGGATGACGGGCAGACCGACGATGCCTTTCTGCAGGTCAACGATGATCAGGGCCGTGTTGGGGTCGAGCGTTGTCAGCGCCATGGGAGTATCCTCTTGAAAACCGCGATGGTTTGAGCAGGGCGTGAGCCCCACGAGCCCCGTCAGTCGTCGACGAGCCGGTTTAGCAATTCGACAGATGCCGCGAGTTCGTCTTGTTCCTGCGGAGACAACCGTGCCTGGATGGAGCGGGTCAACCAATCCTGTTTTGCCGCCCGCTTTTCCTGAGCCCATGTGCGGCAGGCGTCGGTAAGTGAGAGGAGGGTCTGCCTTCCATCATGCGGGTCCGGTGCGCCGCTCACCAACCCTGCGCCCTCAAGGGCTGCAATGACCGGCCCCATCGATTGCGGACGCATCCCTTCCGCGCGCGCCAAGCCCGCTGCTGTCGCCGGGCCATCCTTCTCGAGGCGCAACAAGACGGATACCTGGGATGGCGTCAGGTCTCCCATATTTCCCTGTTCGCGCAGCCGGCGTTTCAGCTTGCTGAGCAGGGCACGAAGATCCTGCGCCAAGGCCGGGGCGCGGGTGGATTGATTGTCCTTCTGTTCAGCAGTCATGCCAGCTAGTTGGCTTATAATAAGTTAAACTGTCAAGTTAATCTGATCAGATGCACTGCTTAATGCTCCCACTCCAGCCGCCCAAGTGATTCGAGCTCATTGAGGCAATTACCGCAGTCGGGATGTGGCTACGGTAATTCTGAAGGGCTAAATTGGGCGCCAGT
>NZ_JHYG01000028.1 GCF_000687875.1 Acidocella facilis ATCC 35904
GTAAGCGTCAGCTGAGCACCGCAGTTGCTTGATCTGCGGCGGATTTCTCCATGCTCCAGTTCCATGGGAGCAACTCTTTGAGCCTGGTTGCCGGATGTCCCTTTGCCATGCGGTCGATAACATTGGCGAGGTAGGCTTCTGGATCGAGGCCGTTGAGCTTGGCGGTTTCGAGCACGGTATAGATGATGGCGGCGCGTTCACCGCCAGCTTCGGAGCCGAGGAACAAGTAATTTTTACGCGTGATGGCGATGCCGCGCAGGGCCCGTTCGGCTGGATTGTTGTCGATGCCGACGCGGCCGTCGGTGGTGTAGAGGCACAAACCTTCCCAGCGGCCGAGGGCATAGTTGATTGCTTTGGCGAGATTGGTTTTGGCGGAGAGGCGTCGACGCTGTTCCTGGAGGTAGCGCTTGAGTTCGGCCAGCAGCGGACGGGCCTGCTCCTGGCGAACCTGTTCCCGTTTCTCAGCACTTTCGCCACTGATCTGAGCTTCAATGGCATAGAGTTCGCCAATCCGGCGCAGTGCCTCCTGGGCAATTGGCGATTTGGTGCGCTCGAATTCATCGAACAATTTTCGCCGCGCATGTGCCCAGCAGGCAGCGTGCTGGATGCGTGGCGCGTTGCGGCCCGGTGCACCGCTCTCACGGGTCAATGCGCCATAGCCGGTATAGGCATCGGCCTGGATGGTGCCCTCGAATTCCGCCAGATGGTCCCGTGGACGCTCACCTTTGCGGTCGGGGCTGAAGCGATACCAGGCGGCGGTCGGGCGCGGGCCCTGCCAACTTCGTTCATCGGCCAGATAGACCCAAAGCCGTCCGGTTCTGGTGCGGCCAAGCCCAGGGCTGAGCAGCGGCACCGGCGTATCGTCGGTATGGATCACCGGTGCCGTTTTTACATGAGCGCCGATCGTGGCCGCCAGCGGCGCCAGCCACCAAGCGGCATGTCCTACCCAGTCAGCCAGGGTGGCACGTTCGATCTCTACGCCTTCGCGCGCCAGGATGGCGGATTGGCGATAAAGCGGCAGCCCATCGAGATATTTGCTTACCACCACATGCGCGAGCAGGCCGGGGCCGGGGCGGCCCTTCTCGATCGGCAGATCGGGCGCTGGCGCCTGGGTGATCGTCTCGCAGGAGCGGCAAGAGAGTTTCGGGCGCACATAACGAATGACCTTCAGCCGCGCTGGAATTTTCTCCAGCACCTCGGTGATATCCTCGCCGAGCTTGACCAGGTGCGTGCCGCCGCAATTGGGGCAGGTCTCGGCGGCGGGATACATCACATCCTCACGCGGCAGATGTGCCGGCAACGGCTTGCGCACAGCGGGCGATCGGGTCAGGCGTGACTGCGGCGCTGCCGCTACCCGCGCGGCTTCGGCTTCCTCAAGGTCTTCGAGTTGGAGTTCAAGCTGCTCGATTTGCGCGTCCAGCACCTCAGACGAACGCCCGAACTGCATACGCCGCAGTTTATGTAATTGCGCCTTGTACTGCTCGATGAGCAGATGCGCGCCAGTCAGCTCGGCACGCGCGGTCGCCAGTTCCGCCTCTCGTTCGGCAAGCTGGGCTCGCAGACTGATGATCTCGGCGGCAGCATCCATTGCCAGGATTCTAGTCGAATCCCATGCAAATATCATCAGTTTTTGTGAATCAGCAGGCCGCTTCCGGCGTAAAACTACGCACCGGCGCGCGCCAGTCGATCCCTTCCAGCAGCATGGACAATTGTGCCGTGCTCAGCAGCACGGAGCCGTCCCGCGCTTGCGGCCAGAGAAACTTGCCACGCTCCAGTCGCTTGCAGAACAGGCACAGCCCCTGACCATCCCACCACAGGATCTTCACCAGATCACCGCGCTTGCCACGGAACGCATAGAGCGCGCCGTTATGCGGATCGAGGCTCAGCATGGTCTGCACCTGCGCCGCCAGCGTATCGAAGCCCTTGCGCATGTCCGTCGTCCCACAGGCCAGGTAGATGCGGACATGCCCCGGCAGCCCGATCAACGCAGCGCCGACAAAATACGCCGCAACGTCATAGCCTCGACCTCACCGCTGATCCGAAGCTTGACGCCGCTCGGCAGCTCAACCTCGACAAGGCCAGATGCCACCGCCGGCGTGGGTAGCAGCTCATCCCGCACAAGAGCGGGCGCCTGCTGCGAGGGTGGCTCCGCCATTACCGATACCGGCACAAACCCGGTCAGCTCACCACTGCGAAACTGCTTGCGCCAGGTATAAAACTGCCCGGTGCTGATCCCGTGCGCCCGACAAGCCAGCGCCGGGGATGATCCGGGCGCCGAAAACTGCGCCAAGATCCGCAGCTTCTCCTCCGTGCTCCAAATGCGGCGCTTGGAAACACCGGAAAGCACCTCAAAACCCAACTCCGGACTAGTCCGGAGCACACTCTCAACTTCAACACCATCCGCCAACGCCATCCTCCACCGCTAAGCAGAAGAACAGAGGCAGAGCACGCAAAACCGGACAAGGCGCCTCTCAGCTGACGCTTACGATGAAATCGGCAACATCGTAGGCTTTATCGGCCCCAGCGTGATGCGCCTGTTGCCTGTGCGGCGGCCCTGCATGGTCAGCGTGGCCGCGCGCTCGGCGGTGCCGGTGGCGGGGGTGAGGGTACTCTCCCCCACCAGGCCTTTACGGTTCTCTATCAGCACATGATCTTGCTGATTAGCTCGTCTTTCGGCTGACATCGCTGGCCGTCGCGTCCGGCAGCAACATGCAGAGCAGGCCGCCAAAGACCAAGATCGCCGCTAACGCATAGATGCCAGCACTGGTCGTTCCGGTCAGCGTGGTCAGCCAGCCTACGAGCAGGGGACCGATAAAGCCGCCGAGATTTCCGAGCCCGTTGATGATCCCGCGCGCGCCGCCGGCCACACCAGGTGGGAAAATCAGACCCGGAATCGACCAGTACGGGCCGGAAAGAGCTTTCGAAAGCAGACCCGTTATCACAATCAACGCGAACGATATCCATTTGTAGTGGGGAATGAAAGCCGCGACCCCGAAAGCGAAGCCGAAACCACACAAAGCGATCGCGCACCATCCGCGCCGATTCCCCTTGCGGTCGGACAGGGCGCTGGAGACATCTCGAGCCTGGCTTGCCAAACGCCCGTCGATATCGATTGTTGCCCGTGACCGGGGCGGCGGATATGGCGAGGCGATTGCAAAAGGGCTGCCTGAAGACCGGCAGGTTGCCGATCGTTGGTATCTCATGGAGAATTCGAGCCGAGCGTTTCTGGACGCCGTAGTCAAGTCCATGCGGCAGATCAGGCAGTCCGTTGGCAGCAACGACATCGATCCCAAGCTTCTCACCTACGCCGAGAAGCTGTAATACGAAGGCTACCAACGACGGCAGGAAACAAACGAAGCGATCTTGAAACTGGCGAACATAGGGACCTCCATCAGGCAAATTGTCCGGCAAACATGTCTTAGCCGATAGCTCGTTCGCGACGTTTTGCGCGGACAGCGACTGGACGTTTTCCGTATACGGCCAAGCTCTCTGGATAGCTGGTTGCCGTGGTTGAACAGTAGATGGGAAAGCGGCGCCCGCAATGCTTTGGCGCTCTGGCGTGAGATGTGCGCGGAAGGCTTTGCCGGTCAGAGCGGTGTCGTCTCGCAATGGGCACAGCGCCGGCGCCTCGCTGAAAAGGCCAATCAAAGTGGATTTGCACGCACGCCCTCCGCCAAGGTCATTGCCCGCCTGATGACCTCGGCACGGGATGAGCTTGCTAAATCCGAAGCGATTCTGGTGGCAGTTATCGAGGCAAGCGTCCCTGAATTGGTCGCGGCGCGCAAAGCGATTGGGGACTTCCAATCCATGATCCGCTCAAAGTCAGCGGCAAAGCTCGATGAATGGCTGGAGATTGCCAAAGGCAGCCTCATCGGGTCATTCGCCAATGGCGTCGAAAAGGACCACACGGCTGTCAGAAACGCGATCGTCTCGCCATGGTCGAACGGACAGACTGAGGGGCAGATCACGCGCCTCAAACTTATCAAGCGACAGATGTATGGGCGCGCGAAACTTGACCTGCTTCAGGCGCGCGTAGTCGGCGCATGAGCATCGCCAGCAGCAAATGTGAGTCAGAGCCAATTCTCAGTGGAAAAATCCGGCCTTCCCGGGTCAGATCTCAGCGGAAATCAACATTGCCTGCCCGGATAGCGGCGTTTTGGGTCGCAACCTGGCGGGCGGCGGCCAACATCAGCGCCATCGTCAGCTCAGCAACCGACTGCCCGTTACCTGCCGGTGCGATCAGGACCGGGACACCGCGTTCAGTCGCGGTCGCTATATCGACATTATCAATGCCAACGCCATGGCGGGAAATCACCTTGAGGCTCGATCCGGCCGCGGCGAAGGCCTGGGCGTCGAACGGCAAGGTGCGGGAAATCACCCCGTCCACGGCCTCGCGGCGCAGATGGTGGAGCATTTCCTCGGTGCCGCCCTGCCTGCTGGTGAAGATCACCCGGCACCCTTCGGCACGGAGAACCTCCTGCCCGGCCTCCGCTAGCGTTGGCGCACTAACCAAGATCGTTGCCGACATTTCCACCTTTTTGATCGTTTCGGCGGTCACCATTGCGCAGGGATTGGTTGAGCTCTAGTTTCTAATTTTCACCAAAAGCAAACTTTCACGAAACGGTCTTATGGATATTCGCGACCTCGCCTATTTCGAGGCCATCGCAAGGCTGGAAAGCCTCACCCGCGCCGCTGCCGAGGTGGGGCGCACAAAGCCGGCGCTGAGCAAATGCATCCGTCGTCTCGAAGATCGCGTCGAAGGTGCATTATTCGAACGACGCGGCCGGCGTTTGGTGTTGACCGCGGCGGGGCAGACGCTGCTGTCTCATGCGGTGAGGATGCGCGCCGCGATGGCCGACGCGCTCAGAGACGTTGCGGAAATGGCCGGGGGCAATAAAGGGCATGTCAGGCTGGGACTTGGCACCTCGATCGTCGAAACCCTCTTGCCTGTCATCGCCGACTGGCATCGCGCCGAGGCCGGCCGGACCACGCTAAAATTGCAGATCGGCTTAAACGATGCGCTGCGGCGAGAGCTTGTCGATGATCATCTGGACGGGATTGTGACCACCGTTCAGGCGAGAGATGAGTCCAATCTAGCCCGGGAAAACTGGGGGGAGGATGATGTTGTCGTCGTCGGAAGAAAAGGCCACCCGCTGGATCGCCGTCGAGCCGCGACGATCAGCGAGCTTTCTGCATTCCAGTGGGTTCTGGCCTCCCGCTTCGTCGCCAGCCGGGACTGGTTGGACAATGTTTTCATTGCCCGTGGATTTGACCCGCCAAGCGTGCAAGTCGAGATCGGGTCGGCCCAACTCGTGGCCGCCTTCATAGACGGAACCGACCTGCTCGGATTTGTGCCACGGCGGATTTTACGGAGCGACCACGCGCGCAAAACCCTGGTCGAAATTACCAGTGCCGATATTAAAATGCATAGAAGCCTGGGGTTCATCACGCGCAAAGCAGGCTACGTCCCGCCTGCGTTGATGCGGCTTAACCGAAGACTGAAGACGGCCATCGAAGCGGAGGGGGAAGGACGCACCTAGGCGAAAAGCCACACGAAATGTTGTCAGCATTTCAAACATCGACCATGAATTCAACGGCCTGCAAATCTTCTCCGAGGTGGAAATGCAGGATTGGCCGAAAGGAGCGAAAATGTTTGCCGGAAAAGTCGTTTTGATCACAGGTGCCACGGCGGGAATAGGGAAGGCAACCGCGCAGCTATTCGCCGAACGGGGCGCTACCCTGTTGCTGACCGGACGCAACACAGACGCCGGTAACGCGTTGGCTGCTGAATATGGGGCCCAGTTTCTGGCGGCGGATATCGCCACCCCGGATACGCCGGCAAAACTCATCGCCTGGGCCGAGCAGAGCCATGGCCGGCTGGACGTCGTTGTGAATAATGCCGGCATTCTGTTCCAAGGCGATGCGCAGGCCTGCAGCGATGAGCAATGGGACTTGACCTTGGCGGTTAACGTCACCGCCGCTTTCCGCCTCTCCCGCGCCGCCGTGCCCCTCATGGCGCGGCAGGGGGGAGGCGCGATCGTCAATGTTTCCTCGGATTGGGGCCTGGTCGCCGCAAAGCAGGCCGTGGCTTATGGCACCAGCAAAGGCGCGCTCGTCCAGCTCACCCGCAGCATGGCGATCGACCATGCACGCCAGAAGATACGCGTGAACGCGGTCTGTCCCGGGGACACCGACACCGCGATGCTGCGCAGCGAAGCCTCCAGCGAGGCCCACTTGCGCGATATGGCGGAGGCGATTCCCCTCGGTCGTCTCGGCCATCCTCGCGATGTCGCCGCGGCGATCGCGTTTCTCGCATCCGACGATGCCAGCTTCATCACCGGCGCCATGCTGCCTGTCGATGGTGGAAACTCCGCGATGTGAATGCGAAACCCGAACCGGATGCGCCCTTGGTTGAGCCAGCTTTGTATCGTTCAAACTTCGCTGGCGTCCGGGACGGGCCGCATGTTGGCTGAGTCTCAGGAAACAGGCGCACGGCGAATGCGGAAGGGCGGGCTGCGGGAGAAAGGGGCCTGCCACATCCTGCGGAGAGCGTTTCACACACTCCCCAACGGGTTCGAAATCAGTAACCGCCAGCTTCCATCGGCACCGTCCGTTTCAGATCAGGTCATTGAAATTGCCCGCAAACAAAAAGCCAGCGTGTTTTTTATCAAATGAAAAACACCCTACGTGCCGCAAAAGGTTCGATAGATGCCCTCGCTCGGCGCTGGCGGCTCGGCATAGGCGGCGAACACGGCTTGGTCGTCATAAGGGGCGGCCAGGATCCCGAGCAGTGTTTCAAAGCCGGAGACATCGTTCTTTTCAACGGCCTGTTCGAGCGCGGCCTCGACGCGATGATTGCGCGGGATGAAGGCCGGGTTGGCGCGGCGCATCGCGGCACGGCGGGCCTGCGGGGCAAGAGCCTCCTGCGCCAGCCGTGCCCGCCAGCGCGCTGCCCAGCCGGCAGAGCCGCTGAACAGCGCCGTATCTGCTTCGGGATTTACGGCGGCGTCGCATAGCCGCCGGAAGGTGAGCGTGAAATCGGCGCCGTGTTCCGCCATCAGATCGAGCAGCTCTTGCGCCAGCGCGGCATCGCCCTCTTGCGCCATGGCCAGCCCCAGCTTGCGCCGCAGCCCGTCCAGATGCGCCGCGGCGAATATCTCGCGGAAGCGCTCCAACGCCGCGCTGGCCAGGGCCAGAGCGGTTTCCTCATCAGGGCTGATCAGCTTCAGCAGACATTCCGCCAGCCGGCAAAGATTCCACAGCGCGATGTCCGGCTGGCGGCCATAGGCATAGCGGCCGCCCGCATCGATGGAGCTGAACACCGTGGCGGGATTATAGGCGTCCATGAAGGCGCAGGGGCCGTAATCGATGGTTTCGCCGGAAATCGACATATTGTCGGTATTCATCACCCCATGGATGAACCCGACCAGCAGCCATTGCGCCACCAGCGCGGCCTGGCGGGCGATGACGCCCTCCAGCAGCGCGAGATAGGGCGCAGGAGCGGACGCCGCCTCGGGATAATGCCGGGCGATGGCGTAGTCGGCCAGGCGGCGCAGACTCGTCTCGTCACCGCGCGCGGCAAAGAACTGGAAGGTGCCGATGCGGATATGGCTCGCGGCGACACGGGTGAGGATGGCGCCGGGTAGCGCCCTGTCGCGCCACACGGTCTCGCCGGTGACCACGGCGGCGAGGGCGCGCGTGGTGGGGATGCCGAGCGCCGCCATGGCCTCGCTCACCAGATATTCGCGCAGCACCGGGCCCAGCGCGGCGCGCCCATCGCCACGCCGGGAGAAAGGCGTGGGCCCCGCGCCTTTCAGCTGGATGTCACGCCTTGTGCCGTTCTGGTCAAGCACCTCCCCCAGCAGGATCGCCCGCCCGTCGCCCAAACGCGGCACGAACTGGCCGAACTGGTGCCCGGCATAGGCCATGGCCAGGGGGGCTGCCCCTTGAGGGATGCGCACACCGGCGAAAACCTCCGCCCCCTCCGGCGTGGCCAGCCTCTCGGGGTCCAGCCCCAACTCACGCGCCAGCCCGTGATTGAGCTTGATGAGGCGCGGGGCCGCGACCTTGGTTGGCAGAACGGGGGCAAAAAACCCTTCGGGCAGCCGCGCATAGGAATTATCGAAAGCAATGTGCGGCGTCATCGGTGGGGAACCTCCTGCGGGCCGTGGACTTGAACAAGAGGATTCGCCTTGAAATACGCCCGTATGGCTTTGACGAAAACAGCGACGTTGGCAGACGCAATGCGCCGCGCCTGGTAGGCCACACTGACCGGCAACGGCGGCGGCGCGAACTCTTGCAGAATGAGGGTGAGGTGCCCGGCCCGCACGGCGTCCGAGACCTGGTAGGAGAGCGTTCGTGCGATGCCAACGCCGGCCTGCGCGGCCGCGATCGCCGCGTCGGCACCGTTGACGATGAGGCGAGGCTCCACACGCATTGTTTTGCGATCGGCGCCGAAGGGCCACTCATTGGTGGCGCCAATGCCTTCGAACAGGATGATATCATGCGCTGAAAGCGCCGCCGGTGAGGCCGGCGCGGGGCGCGTTTGCAGATAGGCCGGACTGGCGACGAGGACCGGGGTGGCGAGGCCCAGCGTGACCGCGATCATGCTGCTATCGGCAAGCTCGCCGACGCGAACGGCAACGTCCACACCGTCTTCAAACAGGCTGACATTCCGGTCGGATAATGTCAGATGGATCGAGAGCGCGGGATGCTCGTGCAAAAGCGCATTCACGATCGGCAATACGTATAAGCGCCCGAACAGAACCGGCGCGGTGACGCGCAAGGTCCCGCGGGGGTTCGCATCCTCGCCACGGACCCGCCGCTCCGCCATCTCGAAATCGTCCAGGATGCGTTTGCAATCCTCGAGATAGATCTGGCCGCGTTCGGTCAATTGCACAGATCGGGTCGTGCGGTTGAGCAGCATGATTCCGAGCCGCGCCTCGATCTGCGCGACGGATCGCGTCACCACGGAGGGTGAAAGCCGCAGGCGCCGCGCCGCCTCCGTAAAGCTGCCCTGGGCGGCAACGGCGGCGAAAATGCGCATGGCTTCGAGATTATCCATACATAATTGCTGAGACAGCAATAAACTTTTGTCAACGCGGCGGATTATCGTGCCCGCATTCGGCGTTTACATCACGCTTCACACCGCAAATGGCGGTTCACTCCTGGAGAAACCCATGTCCCGCATTACCGTTCCCACCTTTGAAACCGCCCCTGCCGCCTCCCAGACCATGCTGGAGGCCGTGCGGAAGCAACTCGGCGTCATCCCCAACAGCTTTCGCGTCCTGGCGCTCAGCCCTGCCGCCTTGCAGGGGCTGCTCGGCCTGACAGGCGCCTTGGGCAAGGCGCTCGACCTTAAAACCCGCGAGCGCATCGCCATTGCCATCGCGCAGAGCAATGATTGTGACTATTGCCTTTCAGCGCACAGCTATATCGCTCTGAACCTCGCCAAGATCGATGCCGGTGAAATCGCCTTGGCGCGCAAAGGTCGTTCGGCCGAGCCTCGGGCCGATGCCGCCCTCAACTTTGCCCTCAAAATTAACGAGCAACGCGGCAAGGTGAGCGATGCCGATGTGCAGACGCTCAAGGCAGCCGGCTTCAGCGATGCCCAGGTCGTGGAAATCATTGCCGTGGTAGCCGAGAATATTTTCACCAACCTGCTCAACATCGCGGCGGGCACTGAGATCGACTTTCCGCTCGTGTTGGCGGCCGAAGCCGCGTAACCTCTCAGCGGCCCGCGCGCCAATGTGAATGCAAGGGGCTCCGGATTTGTCAGCAATCGATTAGAGCCTCAAGCCTTTAGCGTGAGGCTCTAAATTTTGTATTCGCGAGCAATTTCGCGTTTTTTCTTGACCCTGACGCGTCAATCTAAACATCTGATTTTCTACCGGCTTCACAATAGCAAAGGTCACGGCGGCAAGGCACGGAATAAGCCGAGGCGGAAACCCCCTGAAAATATCACGAAAATGTCTTGCTTTTCGACGGCGCGGGCAACAGGAACGTGCCGAACGCATCGATGTCAAGCGGCGGACTGAAGAAATAACCTTGATAATTCAGGCAGCCGACCTCGCGTAGGCGATTGAGCTGCTCGCGCGTTTCAACCCCCTCGGCGATCACCTGCAGGTTCAGCTTGCCGGCAAGTTCGATGATGGCTTGGGTGACGACCATGTTCCGCGCGTTGGTGAGCATGTCCCGGACGAAGGATTTGTCGATCTTGATCTGGCCGAGTGGAAAGCGGTTGAGAACGCTCAAGGACGAATAGCCCGTGCCAAAATCATCCAGCGACCAGCTAATGCCGATCGCCTTCAATGCGATCATCTTGGCGACCGTTGCATCGACATTGTCGATGAACATGCTTTCCGTGAGTTCCAGCTTGAGTTTCGAAGGGGTGACGCCGCTGAGGCGGATAATTTCCGATACAGTCTGGACGAAATCGGGCTGGCGGAATTGCGAGGCGCTGACATTGACCGCCATGGTCAGATGCTGCGTGTGCTGCTGGGCTTCCCACTGCGCAAGCTGGGCACAAGCAGCACGCAGAACCCAGTTTCCGATGGGAACGATGAGGCCTGTTTCCTCGGCAAGCGGGATGAATTTTACCGGCGGCACATTGCCCATCTTGGCGTGCCGCCAACGGATGAGAGCTTCGGCACTAACCACCCTTCCCGCCTCGTTGATCTGAGGCTGGTAGTGAAGCTGGAAATCACCATTCGCGATGGCTTTGCGCATTTCGACGTCCATCGTGCGACGTACCGAAAGATCCGCGTTCATGATGACAACAATGAAAACCAGCTCACCCATCGCAATCAGCGTATTGCTCCAGGCGCCGATCTCCGCGGCACTGGCGGGAATGACCAATTTCGGGTCGTGAAAGCCGATCGAGGTATTAGGGTCCAGACTCATAACACCCACCAGACGACCGCTGCCACGAGGTAGATTGATGCGGCAAAATTGATGGCCAGCCGGTCATATCTGGTTGCGATCCGTCTGAAATCTTTGAGGCGGCAGAACGCATTCTCGATTTTATGCCGCTCTTTATAGGATGTCTTGCTGAAGCTGTACGGCCGCTTGCGGTTACGTTTGTTCGGGATGACGGCCTTCGTCCCGCGCTTTTTCAAGTTGCCTCGTAATTCGGCGCTATCGTAGGCTTTGTCGGCGAGAAATTTTTTCGCCTTCTTGGTTTTCTCAATCAAAGGCGCGGCCAAGGGACAGTCATGC
>NZ_JHYG01000029.1 GCF_000687875.1 Acidocella facilis ATCC 35904
TTTCAGTCCAAGTCATCGTGATTCCGTCAGTTGTTGCAAACCAACAGAATCACAACTAACTGAAATCGCTCAACTATCATTTTCGTTCAGGTTCTAAGGGAACGAGTGGCGGCGGCGGTTTTATCTGGCCGTTCGTGCCGTGAGGTTGCGGCGCTGTTTTCTGTAAGTCCGGCAAGTGCGGTGAAGTGGTCGCAGCGGTTGCGGGAGACGGGTAGTGCTGCGGCCAAACCGCAAGGCCGGCGGCCGCCTCGGGCTTTGGCGCCGCATTTGAGCTGGATACTGGCCCGGCTGGACGAGAAGCCGGATTTGACGATGCGCGCCTTGGCGCTGGAACTTGGCGCGCGCGGCGTTGCCACAAGTGAGGTTTCGGTGTGGCGCCTGGTGCGTGACGCCCGGCTCAGTTTCAAAAAAAACGCTGTTCGCCGCCGAGCAAGATCGTCCCGACGTGGCGCGCAAACGCCGGTTCTGGAAGAAGCATCAGGCAAAACTGGCGCCTGAGCGGCTGGTTTTTCTGGACGAAACCTGGGCCAAGACGAATATGACGCGCCTGCGCGGCTGGTCACCGCGCGGTCAGCCCCTACAGGCAAAGGTGCCACATGGTCACTGGAAAACCCTGACCTTCCTGGCCGCCTTGCGCTCAGATCGCATCGACGCCCCCTTCGTTCTGGACGGGCCAATCAACGGCAAAACATTCACCGCCTATGTCCGCCAGATGCTGGTGCCGACTTTGTCCCCCGGAGACATCGTCATCATGGACAATCTCGGCAGCCATAAAGGCCCCGCCGTGCGCAAGGCCATTCGAGACGCAGGTGCCAAACTCCTCTTCCTGCCGCCCTACAGCCCCGATCTCAACCCCATCGAGCAGGTCTTCGCCAAACTCAAAACCCTGCTTCGAAAAGCCGCAGAAAGAACCGTCGAAGCCACATGGAAGCGCATTGGAATATTGCTCAACCAGTTCAAGCCCAACGAATGCGCAAACTACCTCAGAAACTCAGGGTATGCGTCAAATTAAGTGAAAGAGACTCTAAGTGAGGCTTTTGATAATTGCTGTGCAGATCGGCGTGAGTTCAGGCTGAGTGTTTCCGGTGTTACATTGAGCGGCAGGGCTGGGCGCTGACCTCTTCCAACACGCCCAGCAGCGCGGCTTAACCCCACCAGAGTGCGATGACTTTGGATTGACCCGCCTTGCGGGTCAATCCAAAGTCTGAATCGTCCCCTCACTTATGATTTCGTCATTCTTCATTCCCCTCTCTGGACAATTAGCCCTCGAGATAATCCTGGACATAAATTTCCCGCACCAGCAAAATCACCGCCGCCGCCAAAGGGGTGGCCAATAATAGGCCCATGAAGCCGAACAGCTCGCCCAGTACCGCCATCGCGAGGATGGTCACGGCGGGCGGCAGCGCCACCGTTCGGCGCGAAACCAGCGGGGCGACAAAATAGCCTTCCACCAGATGGCAGCCGGTATAAAGCAGCACCACCCAGAGCACCGCTAGCTTCCCGACAGTAGAGGCGACGATGACCGCCGGTATGCCGGCGAGGATGGCGCCGACATAAGGCACGAAGGTCAACAGCCCCGCCAGCACCCCCAGCGCCAACGGCAGTGGAATGCCGAGCAGCGCCAAGCCGGTCATCGACAGGACACCGACCACGCCCATGTCCACCATCTGCCCGAGCATCCAATAGCGCAGCGTCTGGCAGAGCTGGAAGGCGATGTCCTCCGCGCGGCGGCGGCGGGGCACAGGCAGCAGGCGGATGATGCCGTGCAGATAGAGATCCGGCGAAATCGCCAAATACAGCGTCGTAGCCAGCAGCAGCAGGATGCCGCCGCCGGTGCCAAAGGTCATCGTCAGTAGTTTTGGCGCCAGCGGTGCGATGGCGAAATCCCCCTTGGCCGCCATCGCCCGGCGCGCCATCTGCCCCCAGAAGCCCTGATCCTGTTGCAAATGCCCGACATAATGCTGGATCTGGAGGATCAATTGCTGGCCCTCGCTGACAAAGCGCGGCCCGAAATACCAGGCGAACCCGCCGCACACGGAAACCAGCAGCAGGATGATCACTGCCAAAGCGCCGCCAACCGGCAGGCGGGTGTAACGGGCCAGAAGCAGCGCCGCGCCGCGCAGCAACACCGCGAGCAGGATCGCGGCGAAGACCAGCATCACCACATCCGACAAGGTCCAGAGCAGCGCGGCGGTCGCGACTGCCGCCAGCAGCCATCCCAGCCCCCGCATGTCGGTGGCGGGCATCGGCTCAGGCCTCCTTCGCCTGCTGGCGCAAACGCCGCGCCTCCACCCCCTGCCAGATCGCCAATGCCGGCGCGCCGATCAGAATATCCCGCGCGCGGCGGATGAAGGAAAGGGCGAGGGAGAGATGCGGCGGCACGCCAAAAGCGCCGCCAATGGCGATATAGGCCAGCTCCTGCACCCCCAGCGCCGCCGGGACCAGAAAAGCCACCGCCAGTACGCTGCTCAGCAGGCTCTCAATACCCAGCGCTGCCACCGGCCTCACCTGCGCGCCAAGAAAATGATAAGCCAGCCAGATATTGCCGGCCCCGGCGCACCAGGCCAGGAAATGGATCAAGGCGGCTAGCGCCAGGCGCGGCCTGTCATGCAGCAGCTTGGTGGTCTGCGCCTGAATCGCCTCAGCCTCGCGCGGCGCGCTCTTGGTCCAGGGGCGCAGCAGCCGCGTCACCGCGCCGCGCGCCAGCCGCGCCAGCCGGCGCCGGACGAGATAGCCGGCCCCCGCCCCGGCCAGCAGCAGCACCAGCCCGCCCGCCAGCGGCCAAATCAGCCAATTATGCGGGGCGCGCGCCAACAGCAACCCGAGCCCGATCAGGATAAACGGCACCAGCCCCGCCGCTTCGCAGATCATGTCCGCAAGGCTGGAGGCAGCGGCGCGCGGCAGGCTGGTGCCGCCCAGTATCACCGCGCGCGTGCCAAATACCAGCCCGCCGATCTCCGAGAACGGCAGGCAAGTCTCGCCGCCCTCGCGCACCAGCCGGCCCCAGACCGTCAGCCAGAACGGCGCGCCGGGAAGAAGCACCCGCCACGCGCCGGCCAGGATGATGAACACCGCCAGCTGCCAGAGCAGGATCGCCGCCAGCCCGCCTGGGCCGAGCGTGGACAAGGCATGCAGCACCTTGCCGGCCCCCAGCCAAAGCACCGCCGCCGTGGCCAGCCCCAGCCCGGCGAGAAACAAGGCGATGACGATGACCCGCCTCATACCCGCCCCGCCAACCGAGCGGCAATCTGGTCGGCGAGGGCGCCGAGGGCGCGGCTCATGCTCCGCGCCTCGTCAGCCCTCCCTTGGCCGCCATCGAAGCGCTGCGAAAACCGGCCTTGCGCCAGTACCCGCTGCCCGTCGGGGGCCAGCGCGGTCCAGTCCGCGCGCAGGCGCACCTGGCCTTTCGCATCGGGCATGAAATCCTGCACCGTCACCTGCAGGCTGGCGGCGCCCTCTGGCGGCAGCGGGTCGCCGGGCATCAGCACATCCGTGCGCGTCAGCCGTGCCGCCAGATCCTGCGCCAGCACGATCTGCGCCATCGGCCCCAGCGGCCCGGCCCATTGGGTATTGCCGGCGACATGCAGCACCCCCGGCGCCGCACCGGTGGTCAGGTGCAGCCTGTCGATCGCCGGCGGAATGTCGATGGCGCTGACCGCGAGAGCCTTCAACCCGTGGGCCGGCCGCGCCACGCCCGGTACCGGGGCCAGCGCCAGATAGGTGGTCGGCTTGCCGGCGCAGGCGGAAAGCAGGAGCAGCAGAAGCAGTACGGTTCGTCGCATCGTCATTCCCTCCGCCCGGTCAGCAGCGCGCCGGGATGACTGGTGAGAAAATCGGAAAGCGCGCGCAGCGAGCGCGCTGCCTCGGACAGCTGGTAGAGCGTCTGCGGCAGGTCGCCGCTATCCGCCGCCGCATTGCCCTGGCGCTGCGCCGCCAGCAGGTTCCGCGCATCGCGCAGCGCATGCTGGGCCTGATCGGCGCTTTGTTGAACCGCGCTGAGAAGGGCCGGCAGTTGCGCATCGGCCCGGCGGGTGATGTCGTCGATATGGCGCATCGTCTGATCAAGATGGCGCAGCGTGCGCCGGGTCTGCGCCGAACCGGTGAGGCTGGCGATATGGCGGGTGGCGCTCTGCACATTGGCGGCGATCTGGTCCAGCCGCATGCCGTTGACGCTGGCCAGCACCTGGTTGAGTTGGGTGATGACGCCGCTGACATCGCCGCCGCCGGCACCGAAGCTGGGGATCAGAGGCGGCGTACCGGGCTGGATTGCGGCCGGGGGCGCATCCTTGGCCATCTCCAGCTGGATGATCTTGCCGCCGACCACCGGCACGCTGCTGCCCATCTCCGCCCGCAGCCCCTTGCCCACCAATGTCGCCAGCATGGCGTTGAGCCCGGCCGCATCCGCCACCCCGGCGCGCGCGGGGGAGAGGCTGAAGGTCACCCGCGTCTGCAGCGCACCCTGCCCCGCGTCATAATGCAAGGCTACAGCGCTGACGCTGCCGGCCGGCGCCCCCTCGATCTGCACCGGCGCGCCGGGCTTGAGCCCGTGCGGGCCGCCGGGGAAAATTGCCGCGTAGCGCACCGCGTCCGGCCCCGGGGCATCCTGCGCCTGCGTTTTACTGGCATACAGCGTGAAAGTGGCGCCCGTTTTTGCCGGCGCCGCGCCCGGGACAGGAGGCGTCTCGAACGCCACCGCCCCCATCAGCAGCGCCGGAACGGATTGTAATTGCACCCCTGGCCCGTCGCCACCCGCGGAGAGGCGCACCGCGCCAGCATTCCAGAAGCGCGTCCGCGCGGTGACCAGCCCCTCCCAGGGCGCCTTGATGAACAAGGCCATGTTGAGATGCCCGCCATCCGGCGCCATCGCCACGCTGGTTACCTGGCCGACATGATAGCCTTTGAAGAAAACCGGCGAGCCGGCGGAAAGATTGTCCAGCCGCGCGGCGGTGAGGGTGAGGGACAGGCCGGGGGGCGAGCCGCTCAATGCCGGCGGCGCCCCCAGCCCCTGGGCATGCGTGACCGTAGCGCCGGCATGCGGGTCCAGCATCACCACCGGACCGGAGACCATGTCCTTGATGTTGCTGAGATGCGCCAGGCTGAAGCTGGTACCAGCCAGCCAATAGCGCGTGCCCGCCCCCAGATGCCCGGCCATGCGATTGTCGAAATCCAGCGTCACCTGGAGCTTTTGCAGGTCTTTCTCCAGCCGCACGGCACTGATATGGCCGACAACATAGCCCTGATACTCAACCTTGGTGGTGCCGGCCCGCAAGCCGCCGGTCACCGGAAACGTCACCCGCACACGCGGCCCGTGATGCACGAAGGCGCTGAGGCTCAGCCAGCCGATAATGCCCACCGCCGCCAGCGGCACCGCCCAGATCAGCCCCGGCCATTTCGAGGGACGGAATACAGCCTGTTCGGGCGGCGGTGGGTTTTCGCTCATACCCGCCGCTCCGCTGCCAGCCACATCGCCCGCGGGTCAAACAGCGGGGCCGCCAGCATGGTCAGCACCACCACCGCCAGGAAGGCGGGCAGAGCCTTGCCGACGAGAACGGCCAGCAGCCCGGAAAGATGCATCAACGGCAAAAACACCGAGACGGTGAAGACATCGATATGTGACCAGCGGCCAATCGTGTTGATCAGCCGGTAGAGCCGGGTTTTCAGCCGCAGCCGGGCGCTGGAGCGGCGCTGGATGGAGAGCCCGAACCATGCAAATGCGAAGAGTTTCAGCAGCGGGATCAGCACGCTGGCGCAAAAGATGATCGCGGCGAAGATCCACAGATTGGCCTGCACCAGCTTGAACACGCCGGTGAGAATGGAATAGCCGGTAAGATCCCCCAGCACGTCGCTTGATTCCATCGGGTAAAGATAAGCGACCGGATAGAAGGCGAAGCCGGCCAGTGTGAGAGCCATGGCGCGCATCGGCGCATAGGGCCGGCAGCGCCACAGCGTTGCGCCGCAGCGCGGGCAAGGTTGGCCTTCGGCCACCGGCGGCGCCGGATGGTCGCAACTGGTGCAGCAGATCATGTCCGGCGCGGCCTCGCGGGCAACGGAGCCGATGCGCCGCCAGATCTGCCGGCGCTCAAGCGCGGCGCGGGTCACCAGGGACAGGAAGGCCGCAGCAATAACGCAATAGCCGCCGGGGAGAATCCGCACCGGCAACTCCTGCACCACACGCTCATAGCCGATGAAGCCGCCAAAGACGAAAACATCCATCATCGCCCAGTTATCCAGCCGCTCCGCCCAGCGAAACCCACGCCCGAGCCACGAAGCCGGTCGGCCAAGCCAAAGCATGCCCAGCACCAGGCTGAGCAGACCAAAGCGGAGAAAGGGCAGAGCGATGATCTCCAGCCCGATGACGATGGCGGCCACTGGCCAGTCCTGCACCCAGATTCCGAGGACGCCGGAAGCGATATAACTATGGTTGGTTGCGGCGAGGATATTGACCTGCAGGATCGGCAGCAGATTGGCGGGAAATAGCAGCAGTAAGGTCGCCAGGCTACAGGCGAAAGCCAAGGTGAGGCTGCGCCCGTTCAATCGCTCCAGAGTGTGGCCGCATCGGACACAACGCAGCGAGCCGCCATACGCAACATCGGCCATTGACTGAATTTGTCCGCAATCACGGCAGCCAACGAACTCCAATTCGGTTTTGTGCGCAGCAAATGACGACACGTTATCATATTCCGTTAGACTTCCGGAGATTTTGGTGCTTTGGCGACAATAAGAATGGGGCTGAAGTTTAATTTTATGACATCCGACAAGCCATAGCGGCTGAACTGGAAGGCCTCGCCGCCAAGAGCTGTGAAAAACAAGACGATTCAATACTCTTCCTAAGCCGGGAAGAGCCTGATGACCGCACGAGGAACTAAAAGACAAGGTGAAGGCGAAAGCGGGACCCTAGAAAATTTGGCATACTCAAATACCTCGATCCATCAGATAAAAAACCGGGGATATTTGAGTCATGCAAAGATCTTGACAGCTTGGAGTTTTGTCTTGGTTTTGCGGCACTGAACACGTGAAAGACGAGAAGCGCCAAAATTATTCCAGCGATTAAGTTACAAAACGCCACCGTAAAACATTAAAAATTTGTTCTCTGAATATTCGAGTTCATGAAATTGCTGCAAAACTTTGAGTTGCCAACAAATGCAAAGCAAAGGATAATCTTATACCCAAAGAGTCACCTTTACTCGGAGGCGGATAAGGCTATCGTATATGAACTGATAGACGTCCACGGCAACGTAATAATCCGGGAAGAATTCGACAAAATCTGCGACCTCAAGCACGTCAATCGCTGCCTCCGGCAAGCCAAGGCCCCGGGGACAGAGACGATACCGCTGCGGATGGTTTGGTACGAGACGTCGCCAAAAGGCTAACATTTTTTGCATCTGCATAGCTTTGGAGACAGCGGGAGATCCAATTAACGCCAGCCATTATAAGCCGGATATCAAACTCACTTTTAAACTGCCGTGGCCGCAGACAATCATCAAGCCGAATTTTCCGGGTTACGAGCGATGGAAAAAATTCTTCATCATGCTCCAGCTACATGTGATTGAGCGGATCACTCGCTGGAAAACTGTCTTCACCAGCTTTCTCAACCATATGGCCCTGATTCTGTTTCGAAACGCGCTGGCTATATTCTGCTTCTGCCTGCCGCCAGAACTCCAGGTCCCTGCCCGCAGGACGGCCCGCGTCATTCCAAAAATGATAAGCAATTTGCTCGATGTCCTTCTCGCGGTCATTTCGGTCATCTGACAAGACATATTCCTTTCAAGAGTGAGATATGGCATAGTAATCTAGTAGACCGCGCTGCGGGCAGCGCTTGGCTTTTCGCCACAAGGCCGCCAAGGGTGGGGAGAAATGAAATGCGACACCATAGCTGGCTGGCCAAATTTGAACACCTCGATAAGTGGAATTTCTGCCTGAACGCGGCGATGATGCCGCAGATCAGGAGACCTTATGACGAAGCGTACCCGCCGTACCCACGCCCCTGCGTTTAAGGCCAAGGTGGCCCTGGCTGCATTAAAGGGCGAGAAGACGCTGGCCGAATTGGCGCAGCTTTATGATGTTCATTCCAACCAGATCACGGCCTGGAAGGCGCAGTTGTCGGAAGGCGCCGCCGGGCTTGGCCGGTACATGGTTGTCTACAATGGGCGGCGCCCGCATTCGAGCCTTGGCGCGCGCACGCCAGACCAAGCCTACTTCACCCAGGCCCCACTGCTCGCAGCAGCCTGAAAATTCCGCCGCCGGTATCTGGGCCTCGCTCCAGTCGGGCTAAGCCCTCCTTGCGCAAGGCCCAGATACCGGCATACCATCAACCAACACGGCAGAGCTTTCACTTATAGATTGCGAAACGGTGTTCAGACAAAGCCGGCCACTTCTACCCTTTATACGCAAAAAATGTGAAGCCTGTGCGACTGAAAGAAAGACGCTGTGGTCAGATCCCTATATAATGCGCCGGATATAGCTTAGCGAAACATTCGTACGGAAAATAGTTAATAGCGGGTCACGCGTTAAATAAAATAACCATCATGCTTTTGACAGGAGCAACAGATGTATGCTGATGAATTGATCCCCCGTCTGGACGGCCATTTTGGAACAAAATGGCCGCAGGGGGTGCAGGAGGAAACGCTGAAATCCCTCATCAATGAATGGGCGAGCGAATTGGTTGGAACTGCTCTTGACCGCGCCATGGAAGATCTTCCGGAAGAAAAATAGCCGAAACGCAGCAGGCCTTTGTGTTATCTTCCGCATCGTCGATGCATAGCGGTTCAGTGGCTACAGTGTAAAAGATTGAAGCGATACCCTTCCCTTTCAGGTGCCTCTGATGACGAGGATCTATATATCAAACGCCGCGCAACCAGCCATGAATGAAAATGACGGGTTGGCCGAATCCCCGCCATCACAATAAAGCTGTGTTCCGCCTTCGGCTCGTTCTTCCTTTTCGCGTGAGTTTAGTTGGAGAGCTTGATGACCCTGATCGGAATTGATTTCGCCGCTGGTGTGAAGCTGCCCGCTGCATAATGCGACAATGGCATCAGCGCGTTGGCCTCTGGATAATAGGTGGCGCAGCAACCAGGCGGGATGTCGTAACCGGTGGCACGGAATCCACTCATTTTACGCTCAATCCCGTCATCCCAAACCGTCTCAAGCATCAACATGTCGCCTTCGTCGATACCGAGCCGGATCATGTCGTCACGGTTCAGCAGCACCACCATGCGGGTACCCTTGATGCCGCGGAACCTGTCATTATAGCCATAGATAGTGGTGTTGAACTGATCATTGCTCCGTAACGTCATCATCCGAAACACGTCACGGTGGCTATCCTGCGGATGAGGATCTTCCTTAAGGCCCTCGGGCGTGATGAAATTTGCCCGTTGGCTTTCGGTCTGCCAGATGCGCTCGCGGGCCTTGATCGGTCTGGGAAAACCGCCCGGCAGCCACATGCGGCGCTCCATGTCGTGGAAAATCTCCGGGTAGGTTTCACCGAGTGCTGTGCGTATCCTGGAATAATCATCGGCCCAGCCCGCCCAGTCCATAAGGGGGTTGGGCGCCAGCGTGGCTTTCGCTAAGCCGGCAATAATCCTTGTTTCGGACAACAAGTTTGGACTCGCCGGCGGTCGGCGCCCGCGCGAGCCATGGATGCAGGCGATACTGTCCTCGACGGATACAGCCTGCGGGCCGGAAGGCTGGATATCCTCCTCGCTCCGGCCGAGGCAGGGCAGGATATATCCGATCTTGCCATGAATGAGATGATTGCGGTTGAGCTTGGTGGCAATGCTGACACTGAGCGGCAATTCCCGCCAGGCGGGTTCAATGCGCGCGCGGTCCGGTACGGAGCGGACAAGATTGCCGCCAAGTTGAAATACTGCCTGCAGCTTACCGTTCACCAACGCTTCGCATGCCTCAATGATATTCAGGCCTTTTTTTCGAGGCGCTGCAAATCTATACTGAGCCTCGAGCCGATCAAGCGGGACCAGTTCTGGTTTCTCGCTGATCCCGACAGTGCGTTGACCTTGCACATTGGAATGACCCCGCACCGGACAGATACCCGTACCCCGCCGGCCGATATTCCCGCGCAAAAGCAGGAGATTGACAAGGAGCTGAATTGTCTCGACACCGTTTTTGTGCTGGGTGAGGCCCATACCATAGCACGCCATGGCGCGCGGGGCGCGCGTGTAGACGACTGCGGCAGCTTCGATGGCTGTGCGCGATAATCCGGAGCGGCGGACGATGTCGTCCCAATCATATTCACGCGCCGCAGCGGCAAACTTATCAAATCCTGCGCAATGGTCTTCGATGAACTCATGATCGATTACGCGAGCACTGCCCATTGCCTGCGCATTATCGTCCATCTCAATGACCGCCTTGCACAACCCCATAAGAGCTGCGGCATCTCCACCGATCATTAATTGGTGATATTGTGTACTGATCAGGGTGGCTGGCTTTATCAGCATCTCTGCCGGTGATTTTGGATTTTCGAAACGTTCCAGACTACGTTCGCGCAGCGGGTTGAAGGTTATGATCTGCACGCCTCGCCGGCGCGCGTCCTCTAGCTGATGCAGCATGCGCGGGCTGTTTGTGCCGGTATTCTGGCCAAAAAAGAAGATCAGATCGGTGTGCTCACAATCTTCAAGCGTAACGGTTCCAACCGGCACGCCAATGGATTTGGTCAACACAACGGATGTCGCTTCGTGACACATGTTCGAGCTGTCAGGCAAATTATTTGTGCCGTAGGCCCGGGCAAACAGGCTATACAGATATGAGGTCCCCAACGACGCGCGGCCGGATGTGTAAAATACTGCGGATTCCGACGGAAGCCGGCCGGGGATTCCGATTTGATGTCGGCCACCATTCCGAGATGAAGCCGGCCAGGATTCCGACTTAAATCCGGCCACCTGGCGGGGCATTTCCGGCGTTTTCGGGTGGGTCAGCAACTCGGGCATTTGCGCCTCGTGAACACTCACGGGGAGAGACGGATGCCGGCGAAGAGAGAGCTGACGATGAGGCAGATACGATACACATTACGTCTGGCCAGCGAGGGCATCAGCGCGCGTGCGATCGGGCGGATGCTCGGTGTGGCGCGGAGCACGATCCAGGACAATCTGAAGCGCGCCCAGGTGGCGGGATTGACGTGGCCGCTGCCAGGCGACCTGACCGATGCGGTTTTGGAGGAGCGGCTGTTTGCCCGTAACGGC
>NZ_JHYG01000030.1 GCF_000687875.1 Acidocella facilis ATCC 35904
GCGCCGATCTTCCAACGCACCGACGCTGGCATGGTGTTCGCCGGGCCTTGGTGCATGGGGTTTGTCGCCGCGATGAAATTGCGCTGGAAGGCGTGGGCGCCATTACTCAACGCAAAAAACATTCAATACGGCCTCCTGCTGCCAATCCTGCTCTACTGCGCCGACGAACTGGCTATCCCCGCCGGGCCGCCGCCCAAAGGCATCGACATAAAATCGTACCTCAAGACCGCCTATCACGACATACCCATCGTCGTGCCAGCAATCAGAGACTTCTGGATGCCCCAGCGCGTCGCAGAGACATCACGGTAAAGTCCAGCCCCATGCAGTGGGGGCCTCGCATCGGTTACCGCAAGACGCGTCTCGGCCGCCTTGTGTTCTGACGGAACGCTCTGCCGAAGCGTCCGCCATTCTCGCATTTTATTAGGAGGTAAGCCGGACTGAGTAGTTTCCGACTCTTCTTATATCGCCCTATCATCCGATAACACTCTACTCAACGCGCCCGTCTCGAGCCAATTCTGGGCCGTCCAAAGAGTCACATTGGTCACGGTCCGATAAATGCGAGATCGGCCCAATGCTCGTTTTTCTTAATTCGAGAAAATTCTAGAGAAGGATCGGAATAATGTATATTGGTGGCGGTATAGTCGGCTTAGTGGTGCTAGTTGTGATTGTCGTTCTTGTGCTGCGTGTGCTTTAGATCCTGACTTCAAGATTGTGGTCAGGCCGTCGGAAGAAACATGCGACATTTCGGCAAACTGCACATCCGTCTGCAGTGCGATGAGGGGTATTACGGCTTGCTCAAGCCGGCCATGCCCACGGGAATTCGAGGCACTCTCCGAATTACGGCCGGTTACAAATCAGGACGCAACCAACCACGTCGCCATTATCCGTTAAAGTTTCAAGCCTTGGACGCCGCGGTAAGAGCGCGTTGAATAGCGCACTCCAAGTCCGGACCCCAAAAGGGCTTCTGCATTACGATCGCATCGGACCGGTCCTGCCGCACCGATGTGGCATTCCCACTTATAAACACGTGAGGAACAAAGCCTGCTCGCAGAATTCTTTTGACGGCCGACACGCCGCTGCCTTCAGCCAATGCGGCGTCAACAATCATCAAGTCGGGTTTGTGTATTGAAGCTGCAGCTACCGCCTCAGTCTCCGTGGCAACGATCGCGCAGACCGAATGCCCCATCTCTTCCAAAAGTTCGATGTATAGCGTTCCTATAAGTTTATTGTCCTCCACGACGAGAACGCGCCGGGCTCTCAGTGGTGTTTTGATCTCTTCAGCTATCATCATCTGCCTGAAATTTCTGCTCGCGGTGTTTCTTTGTTGCTGTCCACATACCACCGATGGCGGCGTTCATGCGTGATTAGCAGTAGTGTGCGCCCCCGGCGACATCGCCAGATAACAGATACGCAAATTGCCGACCGATGGTTGGCATGGGCTATCAGTCGAACTGTCACTCAAACAGAAGGAAACCATACTTCGATTCAAAAATTATTTTCGGATTATAATTATTTTCGGATTATAAAGCTAAATCCTGTCCATGCCTCCGACGCTGCAAATACTGCAGCGCGAGAACGACAATTACAAACAGCCAAGGACCGCGCCCGAGCCGGCTCTGCCTGGTGGCGCGGCACATATTCGATCATCTGCCTCTGCTATACTTGAATGACGGCAGAGCAATCAAGGCGTCTTTGGTAGCACCAGGCAGCACCATTTGTTTATTCTTCACCTGCAGCGAGCCGAATGACACCACGACGTATCTCGAGCCTATGCCGAGGAACCCTCCGACTGACAACACCGCAAAAGGAACCTTATCAGTTGCGGTGATGATCAAATCGTCGATCGTCCCCACGGTTACGTGGGCATCGTTGACGACGGTGCTTCCTATCACTTTGGAGGCCCGATAGCCCGTCGCCAGCGATGCCGGGTCGACCTGCATCAGGCTGACTGTTTGCGGCGTACCTTGTGAAAACCCCGGACCACTTAGCGACACCGCCAGGAGGGCAGAACCGGCTAAAATCTCGATCGAACGTTTCATTCAGCGCTCCTTTCGGTCGTCTATAACGGCGACGTGGACTCACGAAGGTGGGATTGACAACGCCCTGAACGCTACCCAGGGCACCTACTTCTTCAACGCGTCCTTCAAGCCACCGACGGCATTCTTAACCTTGCCTTGAGCCTTGTCGCTCTTGCCCACGGCAGTCAGCTTTGTGTCACCAACAGCTTTGCCAGCGGCCTCCTTAATGGCGCCCTTGGCCTCTTTGGTTGAGCCAGCGATACGATCCTTATCCATGTCATGTTCCCTCCGTTTGTTGATAACTGTAAGCGATACTGCTGTCTGCCTGAGGGGCTCGAAGTCATCTGGCTCCGAAATATCAATTAAAAAAAACTTACAGGAAGTATATATCGCGTAAACCGGCACGCAGTCAGCGTCGGAATCTACTCATGAACCTCGCGGCTTCCTGATCTCGTCATTGTCTATTTGTAATATGCCGCCAGCCGTGGCAAAACACTCTTCACTGGTGATACGTGAACGTCGACGGTTGATCTCCGTCATTGCCGTGCTCGACACGAGGTGTACGCTGACAGCGTGCGCAGAGATTCCCGGCGCATGAAAAATGAAAGTTCTATGCTGAGAGACCGACCCACCAACGCCAAGTCAGGCCGAGCCCGTTCAACGGGGCGAGCCGGGGTGACCACTGTGCTTCCCCATGGCTCAGAGGATTTTCCGATCGTCGGCCTAGGCGCCTCGGCGGGTGGTCTGGAGGCCTGTACGAAGCTTTTCAGTGCTTTGCCATCCGATAACGGCATGGCGTTCATCCTCGTGCAGCATCTCGACCCGACGCATGAGAGCATGATGGCGGAACTGCTGGCGCACCATACCTCCATGGCCGTGGTCCAGGCGACCAGTGGCATGCTGGTCGAGCCCAACCACCTCTTTATCATTCCGCCGGGTAGTTATCTCTCCGCCAGCAATGGCGCCCTGCACCTGTCTGAACCTGAAGCACGCCACGGCGCCCGCCTGCCCTTCGACTTTTTGCTGCGCTCACTGGCTGAAGAATATGGGGAACGCGCCATCTGCGTGATCCTCTCGGGGACAGGCGCCGATGGCAGCCTTGGCCTGAAAGCCGTCAAGGAAAAGGGTGGCCTCGTCATCGCGCAGGACCCCGACGAGGCGGCTTTCGATGGAATGCCGAGAAACGCGATCCAGACTGGCGCGGTCGATCTTGTCCTACCGCTGGCGAGCATTCCGGACGCGCTCATCAAATTCCACCGCAGAATGGCGCTTACGCGCGAGTCAGCCGCGCCCCACGAACAGGACACCACTCCGGATTGGCTGCCTGAGATCGTCGATCTTCTGCGGAAAAAGACGGTCCATGATTTCCGGCTCTACAAGGAGGGCACACTGCGGCGCCGGATCGAACGCCGCATGGCGATGGCGTCGATCGAGACCGACGACATCGAGCGCTACGTCGATGTTCTGAAGGGCGACGACAACGAACTCGCTCGGCTCGCCACGGACTTACTCATCAACGTCACTAGCTTCTTTCGTGATCCCAAGGTCTTTGATGCACTGCGCGAAAAGATCGTTCCTGATCTCGTCCGCAACCATGCCATCGACCAGCCGCTGCGCATCTGGATCGCCGGGTGCAGCACAGGTGAGGAAACCTATTCGCTCGCCATGCTCTTCCGCGAGAAGATCACCGCGGCGAAGCGAGAGATCAAGCTACAGATCTTCGCCTCCGATGTCGACGCCGATGCGGTGGCAACGGCCCGCGAGGGCCTGTATCCCGAAACCATTGCGGCAGAGGTATCGCCCGAGCGATTGGCTCGCTTTTTCTCGAAGGACGACCATGGGTACCGAATCCTGCCCGAACTCCGCGCCACGATCGTTTTCGCGGTGCAGGACGTTCTAGCCGATCCGCCATTTTCCCGGCTCGATCTGGTGTCGTGCCGGAATCTGCTCATCTATCTCCGCCCCGAGGCGCAGGAGAAGGTGATCTCGTTCTTCCATTTCGCCTTGCGCGAAGGCGGTATTCTGCTGCTTGGAAGCGCCGAGACGATCGGCGGTTCCAAGGGCCGCTTCGAGGTCATCTCGAAGCCGGATCGAATTTACCGGCACATCGGGCGCGCGCGACCCGGCGAGGCTGGCTTTTTGTTTGGAACCGCCGAGGGTGCACGGCTGCCGCCACGCCTTCAGGCCCAGACGCCTTCCCGCCAGGTCGCGCTTGCCGAGGGCTGCCGTCGCCTCATCATCGAAACATACGCACCCGCCGCGGTGTTGATCAATCGTAAGCTGGAATGGCTCTATTCCTTGGGGCCGACTGAACGATATCTGCGCGTGCCCCAAGGGCATCCGAATTATGATCTGCTCGCGATGGTTCGCCCACACCTGCGGATCAAGCTCAGAGCCGCGATCCATCAGGCCATGCTGGAGAAAAAACGCATTGTCGTGCCTGGCGGCCGGACGAACAATGAAGGCAAGGCTGGTTCATTCGAGATTGCGGTGCAGCCGGCACTGATCGACGGTGAAGACCTGCTGCTCGTCTGCTTCGTAGATAGTCCGCCGCCGATCCATAAGCGAAGCCCGGCGACCGCGCCACCCGACATCGAACACGTCGCCGAACTCGAACAACAATTGGAAGCGACGCAAACGGAA
This sequence comes from Acidocella facilis ATCC 35904, assembly GCF_000687875.1. Lineage (GTDB taxonomy): Bacteria > Pseudomonadota > Alphaproteobacteria > Acetobacterales > Acetobacteraceae > Acidocella > Acidocella facilis. Next base: position 4,662 of record NZ_JHYG01000030.1, read on the forward strand.
CTTCAGGCCGCGATCCATAGTCTCGAAACATCAAACGAAGAGCAAAAAGCGGTTAGCGAAGAGGCGTTGTCCGCCAACGAGGAGTATCAATCGACCAACGAAGAGCTGCTGACATCGAAGGAAGAACTGCAGTCGATGAACGAGGAGCTCACGGCCCTCAACAGCCAGCTCCAGGAAACGCTGGAACGGCAAAGGACGACTGCCAGCGATCTCCAGAACATCCTTTACAGCACCGACGTCGCGACCATCTTTCTCGATCTCGACCTTGATATCCGTTTCTTCACGCCGGCCACTAAATCGCTCTTCAACATCATTCCGACGGATATCGGCCGGCCGCTCGCCGACCTCAACTCATTAGCCGCTGATAGTGACCTGCTGACCGACGCGCGCACAGTCCTGCAGACGCTCTCGCCAATCGAGCGCGAGATCCAGGCCAAGGATGGTCTATGGTACATCCGCCGGATATTGCCTTATCGCGCCCAAGATGACCGGGTTGAGGGTGTCGTTATTACCTTCGCCGATATCACCGAGCGCCGACGCACCGCGGACGCTCTGGAGACCGCCAAGCGGGAAGCACAGCAAGCCAATATCGCCAAGTCCCGCTTTCTGGCGGCTGCGAGCCACGATCTCCGGCAGCCGATGCAAGCCCTCAGCCTGATGCGCGGTGTCCTAGCAAAGAAGATTCGGGAAGCCAAGCTGGAAGAGGCCCTGGCGCTCGTCACCCGACTGGACGAGACGTCCGCCGCGATGTCGGGCATGCTCAACACGCTCCTCGACATCAATCAGTTGGAAGCTGGGACCGTCCACCCTCAATTCATTGACTTTCCGATCAACGACCTGCTTGATCGGTTGCGGGAGGAATTTTCCTATCATGCTAGGGCACAGAATCTTCTCCTGCGCGTGATCGGGTGCAGCCTTTCGGTCCACAGCGATCCAACTCTGCTTGAGCAGATGTTACGCAATCTTCTTTCAAACGCGCTGAAATACACAAGGCAGGGCAAGGTGCTGCTAGGCTGCCGCCGCCGCAGTGCAACGCTGCGAATCGAAGTCTGGGATACCGGCATCGGCATCGCCGAACAGAATCTTCAGGCAATCTTCGGTGAATATCATCAACTCGGTAACGCCGCTCGAGAACGCAGTCTCGGTCTCGGTCTTGGGCTGTCCATCGTCCAGCGCCTGGCGACCCTGCTTGGTCATCCGGTGGATGTCCGCTCGCAGCTTGGCAAAGGGTCAATGTTCTCAATCGACGTCATGCTTGCGCCAGACAAATTACCCTTCGCTGAAGAGCTTCAACCCGGTGAAAAAGATCAGACAGACGCGACTAGCCGTCACACCGGCGCGATCCTGGTGATCGAGGACGACAGAGACCTCTGCGAACTCCTTGAAGTCGTGCTTACGGAAGAAGGCCATCGTCCGGCGACAGCACCCGACGGAGCCTCGGCCCTCGATTTGATTGCTCACGGGCTTCGTCCTGACCTCATCCTCGCGGACTACAATCTTCCACATGGGATGGACGGGCTCGACGTCGCCGCGAAGGTAAGAGATATACTCCATCGCCGAATACCGGTCATCGTTCTGACGGGCGACATCTCGACGGATACCTTGCGGCGCATCGCCAGCCAGGACTGCGTGCAACTGAACAAGCCTGTCAAGACGATGGATGTCACACAGGCTATCCAGCGCCTGCTGTCGATTCCTCAAGCCATGTCGCATCCGCCGGTGGCACCCCAGTCCGCGGTCCGCCAGGCTCCGGATATGCCCGTCATTTTTGTGGTCGATGACGATAGCTATGTGCGCGAGGGGCTTCGCGACTTGCTCGAGACCGAGGGACGGATCGTTGAAGACTTTGCAAGCTGCGAGAGCTTCCTTGGAGCCTATCGTCCGGAGCGAGAAGCCTGTCTGCTCGTCGATGGCTACTTGCCGGGAATGACGGGGCTGGAATTACTGAAGCGATTACAAGCCCGTGGTGACGGATTGCCTGCCATCATGATCACCGGCAACAGCGATGTGCCAATGGCAATCGCGGCCATGAAAGCTGGCGCCATAGATTTCATCGAGAAGCCTGTTGACCGCGAGGAACTTCTCGCCGCCGTTAAGCGCGCCCTGGATCAGTCGCGGGACACGACCAAGCTGTCGGCGTGGCGGAAAGATGCTTCCGAGAGACTTGGCAAGCTCACCTCACGACAGCGCCAGATCATGGACATGGTTCTTGCCGGCCATCCCAGCAAGAACATCGCCGCGGACATCGGCATCAGCCAACGCACGGTGGAGAACCACCGCGCCTCGATCATGAAGAAGATGGGTGCGAAATCACTGCCGGCCTTAGCCCGCTTGGCGCTCGCCGCTGCCTCCGATGCGGGCGACAAAACAGAGCTTTGAGGAATGCCCAACACGTCGTTAAGGCGAACGGCGCCGCATCGTCCTCTGATGTATTGGGATCAACGGCTTGTCACTGCCCTGGCTGCGTCCGAATCCAGGACCCTAGCATAAATCTCCAGTTTATCTTTCTGTCAATCGTTTCGGTCGCTCGCAAGGAATTAGTCGGCGGTGCGAAGGCGTCAGTTCACTATGCCCCACAGATTACAAAGCGACGAAAAGGCGGTTAACCTTTCTATCGCCGGCAGAGAGATAACCGACAACTGCGGCTCTCGATCAGCGTGAATATTCCTCATTTAAGTACCAATTGATGGATGTGCGGACGAGGTACAAGGACGGCCGACGTCGTTCTCGCTTCCCGCGCGTTCACACAGGCTCACAACACGGCGTAAGTCAGACATGCCCGACGGCAAGGGAAAAGATCTACTGGCCGCATAGGTATATTCCGAGTCTGGTCGGCCGGGCACGCTCGATTAGCTTGACACTATGCCCCCCTGTCCACTCTCGCCTTGGAATTATAAATCGTGCCATTCTACTACAATGGAAGAATAGCGATGGAGGCCGATCTCTCCGTATGTACCGAAAGGCACCGCGTCGCGCGGCGATCGGAGGGGGATTAGATGCCTTCAAATCATATACTCCTAATCACAGATAATGCGACAGACACGACAAAACTCATTTCCCTGCTGAGTTCCCGTACAGATAGAATTTTCAAGGTCGAAGCTGTGACCCGTCTGTCAACCGCATTGGATCGGCTATGCCGCGGAGGGATAGATGCTATTCTGACGGATCTCTCGCTTCCTGACTCCGAGGGACTTGAAACTTTCGATAAGCTGTTTGCGCTTGCGCCCCATATACCGATAATGACGATCAGTGATGATAGCGATGCACCACTAGCGCGCGAGGCTGTTCAGCGTGGAGCGCAGGGCTATTTGCAAAGAAGCGGCCTTGTGAGCTCTCTCATACCTCAGTCTCTCCATAGCATGATCCAGCGCAAACAAATCGAAGAACTGCTATTGTCGGAGAATATGCGCGCGAAGGTGATTCTTAACTCGATCAGCGATGCCGTTATCAGTACTGACCTCCACGGTAACATCGATTATCTGAATATTGCAGCGGAAAAGATGACTGGCTGGTCCAGGGACGAGGCTCACGGTCGGCCCATCGCCGAGGTGATGCAAATCGTAAACGGCACCACGCGCCTTTCAGGTCGTAGCCCAATCGAACTGGTACTCGAAAAGGATGAGGAGATGGGCCTCGCAGCCGACACACTCCTGATCCGGCGTGATGGAATGGAGATCGCGATCGAGGATTCGGCGGCGCCGATCCATGATGCATCAGGCAAGATCACCGGTGCGGTGATTGTGTTTCATGATGTCACGGCAGCGCATGCGCTGGCTACAAAGATGGCGTATCTGGCACAGCATGACGATCTGACCAAATTACCTAACCGCGCGATGCTTTCGGATAGGATAACCCAGGCTATCGCACTGGCAAAGCGACATAGGTCGTGCGTTTCTCTGTTATTTATAGACATCGATAATTTTAAACATATTAATGACTCGCTCGGCCACGATGTAGGAGACCGCCTGCTCAAGTCCATTGCAGAGCGCCTTTCCTCCAGCGTTCGTAACCTGGATACGGTCAGCAGGCAGGGGGGTGACGAGTTTGTGATACTGCTTCCCGACGGCCAGGGAAGTGCGGGAGCCGAGGCAGCGGCCAAGACGATCCTGATGGCGCTAGCGCAACCGCACAATATCGGTGGCCACGAAATAAATATTACCGCAAGTATCGGTATCAGCGTCTATCCGGATGATGCACATGACGCGGAAGCCCTTCTCCAACACTCCGATACAGCGATGTACAAGGCCAAGCAAGGAGGTCGAAACGGATATACCTTTTTTGAGGTCGCGATGTCTGATCGTGCCATTGCACGCCAGAAAGTCAAAATGGAATTGCATCAAGCATTGCGGCTTGAGCAATTCGTTCTGAATTATCAACCTAAGATCAATCTAAGGACAGGAATGATTACCGGTGCTGAAGCCTTGTTGCGGTGGGCCCACCCTAAGGCCGAACTTACATTTCCGAATAGTTTTATACCTGTCGCCGAAGGCTGCGGCTTAATCCCCCCGATCGACCAATGGGTGCTGCGCGCGGCCTGTTCGCAGGTGAGGCGTTGGGACGATGTGGGATTGAGGCTCCCTTCGGTAGCCGTCAACGTATCCGCCTTGGAGTTACGTCAAAGGAGATATGCCGATGGCGTGCGCGCCGCCCTCCAGGAGACAGGATTAGAACCATATAGATTGATACTAGAAATAACGTAAGCGTCAGCTGAGATGCGGATTCCGACGCAAGCCGGCCGGGGATTCCGATTTGATGTCGGCCACCATTCCGAGATGAAGCCGGCCAGGATTCCGATTTAAATCCGGCCACCTGGCGGGGCTATTTCCGGCGTTTTCGGGTGGGTCAGCAACTCGGGCATTTGCGCCTCGTGAACACTCACGGGGAGAGACGGATGCCGGCGAAGAGAGAGCTGACGATGAGGCAGATACGATACACATTACGTCTGGCCAGCGAGGGCATCAGCGCGCGTGCGATCGGGCGGATGCTCGGTGTGGCGCGGAGCACGATCCAGGACAATCTGAAGCGCGCCCAGGTGGCGGGATTGACGTGGCCGCTGCCAGGC
>NZ_JHYG01000031.1 GCF_000687875.1 Acidocella facilis ATCC 35904
TGTTGAGTGCCACTGAGAATTGACCCTTTAGGCGCGGAATTTTCACTGAGACCTGACCCATGTTTTGACCCCTCCCTGGCTTTGATCAGGGGATTTAGGAGTGATCGACATGGCGTTATTGAGCGTAATTCGTCGCTGGCATCTTCGGCAGCATATCCCGATCCGTGAGATTGAGCGGCGTACCGGATTGTCGCGGAATACGATCCGCAAATATTTGCGGTCAGATGCGGTGGAGCCGCAATTCAAGCTCCCCGATCGGCCAAGCAAGTTGGACCCTTTTGCTGAGAAGCTGACGGGGTGGCTTCGGCAGGAGGCTAGCAAATCACGTAAACAAAAGCGCACGGCAAAGCAGTTGCACGCTGATCTTGTGGCGCTGGGCTATGACGGTTCCTATGGGCGCGTCGCGGCCTTTGCCCGTGGCTGGACGGCTGATCGGCTGCTTGAACAACAGACCAGCGGCCGCGGAACCTTCGTGCCGCTGGCCTTTGCGGCCGGCGAGGCGTTCTAGTTTGACTGGAGCGAGGACTGGGCGGTGATTGCTGGCGAGCGGACCAAGCTGCAGGTGGCGCATACCAAGCTGTCGCATAGCCGGGTATTTATCGTCCGGGCCTATCTGCTGCAGACCCACGAGATGCTGTTCGATGCCCTGGCCGAGGCGTTCCGGGTTCTTGGAGGCGTTCCCCAGCGTGGCATCTTCGATAATATGAAGACCGCCGTTGACCGGATCGGCACGGGCAAGGCCCGGCAGGTCAATGCCCGCTTTGCCGCCATGGCCAGCCACTATCTGTTCGAGACGGATTTTTGCAATCCGGCATCGGGCTGGGAGAAGGGTCAGGTTGAGAAGAACGTGCAGGATGCACGGCGCCGGCTATGGCAACCATTGCCCAGTTTTGCTGATTTGAATGCGCTCAACGCCTGGCTTGAGGCACGCTGCATTGAGCAATGGGGGCAGATTCAGCATGGGGTTTTGCCGGGCACCACCGCCGATGCGCATGAAGCTGAACGGGGCCATCTGATGCCACTAGGGCGTCCCTTCGATGGCTTTGTCGAGCACACCAAGCGTGTGTCGCCGACCTGCCTCGTGAACTTTGAGCGCAATCGCTACAGCGTGCCGGCATCCTTTGCCAACCGGCCGGTGAGCCTGCGGATTTACCCGGAACGGATCGTTATCGCCGCCGAGGGACAGGTGTTGTGCGAGCATGCCCGGATCATCGAGCGATCCCATTACCTGCCGGGACGAACGGTTTACGATTGGCGACATTATCTCGCCGTCATCCAGCGCAAACCAGGGGCTTTGCGCAATGGTGCGCCGTTTGCCGAGTTGCCTGAAGGCTTTAAGCAACTGCAAGGCCAGCTGCTCAAGCGATCTGGTGGTGATCGGGAGATGGTCGAGATCCTGGCCCTGGTTCTCCAGCATGATGAGCAGGCCGTTCTATGCGCCGTCGAGCTTGCACTTGAAGCCGGCGTTGCGACCAAGACTCATATCATCAACGTTCTGCACCGGCTGACCGACGGCAAGGCCCCGCCGGCGCCCCCGATCGACGCCCCTCAGGCCCTGCGCCTGGCACGAGAACCGGTAGCCAATGTTGAGCGCTATGACACCCTTCGTGACAGGGGACAGCGCCATGCGTCATGATCCCGCCAGTGCGGCCGTGGTGGTGATGCTGCGCGGCCTTAAAATGTTCGGCATGGCCCAGGCTGTTGGTGACCTGATCGAACAAGGTGCGCCTGCCTTCGATGCGGCCGTGCCGATCCTCTCGCAGTTGCTCAAGGCGGAGATGGCCGAGCGCGAGGTCAGGTCCATCTCCTACCAGATCAAGGCGGCCCGGTTCCCTGCTTACAAGGATCTGACCGGCTTCGACTTTGCCGCCAGCGAGGCCAATGAGGCTCTGATCCGGCAATTACACCGCGGCGAGTTCATGGATGGTGCCGACAATATCGTGCTGATCGGTGGCCCCGGAACCGGCAAAAGCCACGTCGCCACCGCCTTGGGCGTGCAGGCGGTCGAGCATCACCGCAAGAAGGTCCGGTTCTTTGCCACCGTTGATCTGGTCAATGCGCTTGAGCAAGAGAAGGCATTGAACAAAGCAGGCCAGCTGGCCGAACGCCTACTGCGCCTCGACCTCGTAGTCCTCGATGAGCTCGGATACCTGCCGTTCAGTCCGTCAGGCGGCGCGCTGCTCTTCCACCTGCTCTCCAAGCTCTATGAGCGCACCAGCGTCATCATCACCACCAACCTCAGTTTCAGCGAATGGGCCGGAGTGTTCGGTGATGCCAAGATGACCACAGCGCTGCTCGACCGCCTGACCCATCATTGCCACATCATCGAGACCGGTAATGACAGCTTCCGCTTCAAGGACAGCACCAACAGACCAAAAACCAGAAAGGATAAATCCACAGCAACTTGACCCGTCCCACACAACGCGAGACATATCTTCAACCCGGGTCAATTCTCGATGAAAATCCCGGGTCAGATCTCAGTGAAAATCAACATCCTGACCCTCAGATTCGTAGTTTGTGGAATTACAGGGTGGTGGAGGCGACTTTTACGATTCTAAGGTCGTTCATCGGCTTGCATGGGGGTGCCAATGTGCGGCGCTGCCAAGGCCTTTCCGTGCTCAGCTGTGCCATACAGGCGGTTGGGGGGGAAGGAGAGGGGAACCCATCTGCTGGTTCCGCCCCGCCCCATGCCGGCCATTCGGAGGCCACTTAGCCCTCCCGAACGCGAGTCTTTGGCCGGGTCGACCAAGGCGCATCCACATTAGCGCTCCAGCAGCATGTGGCCCACGACGATCATGTTCGCGAGACAATGCGCGGGGCGCGCGTGCTTGGTGTCAAAAGCCAACGCACCGTGTTTGGACGGATCACCATAAGCTGGATGGGTGATCGGTTGGGATGAAAGTTCAGTTACGACCTTGGTTTCACTCAAGTATGCGCAAAGTTGCGCCTTCTCCGTTATGACGCAACCATTGACCATACCGACCATGATGCCCATGTCGGTTCTGCTCGAATACTTTCCTGAGGCAAATCTGCCTACGCCTTCGCTGGCGTACTTCTTTCGCAAGGGCCGCTTGTTATCGAGACGTTTGAACTCAAGCACCAGCTCCGGCCCCATGTTGGCCGCGTAGATGAATTTGATGTCGGTTCTACCTCTGTACTTCGGCATGCCTTTCGCATCGAGCTCCACATCAGAGGCTTCGTGTACAAAGTGCCCCCAGACGATCCCGGTTTCCTGTCTCCGATTGTCATCGTTCAGCGCGTGAAATAGGCCGGCGACTAGGGTTGTTTCCTTCTTCTCTGCCCACCAAGCAGGACGAACGGCCTTCAGCTCCGTCCAAACGTCGCGCACGTAGTCCAGGAATTCGCCGACCTGGGGATCAGGAAACAGAGTCTCGGCAGCTGTGGGCGTGGCCAGAACGCGCTTCAAGCAGATTTCACCTTAGCGGCGGCTCGCTCACCCACGAGCAGTTCGACTACCTCGTCTGCGTCACGGAGCGCCGCGCTCCTGGTCCAGAAGCGCATACGTGATGGCTTCACTAGATAGACATCATTTCCCCAGACGAAGATGGAGTTCGGCATAGCGAAGAAGTCGATGGCCCTTCCTTGCGCCGCTTCCACATCGATGGCTTCAAGCAGTGCCGCGATCGAGGAGCCGTGTGGGTTCGGACGTTTCACTTTGGAGGCATCGTCTGAGAGTGCGACATGCACAATATCGAGGGGAGTCTTGAAGCCCGCTCTCTCAACAAGGCTGACCCGGATTGCCCCCTTTCCACGACGACTCCACGCGTCAAGGCCACGACGCAATTCGCGCACGTAAGCTCCCTGTGCATCGGCTGTAGGCTTGTCTTGAAGCGGCGTATACAGCTCGGCGTAGCTCGTGGGCTGGAGGCTATGCGCGACCAATTGCACCATGTCTTCTATTAGCGCGCGTTCATTGTCCCTCAAGCCGAAGTAGTCGAAGATCAGCTGGTCGAGTTTGCGACGGGCATCTGTGTAGTAGTTCTCGGAGAAGATCTGACCATGTGGCGTTTCGAACGTGGCCACAAGGGCGTGAGCTTCATCAATGAGCTTAGTGGCAGAGGCCTCGTTTGAGTGCCGCTTCGGATGGATAAAGGGGAGAGACTTGATCTCTTTCACAGTTACTCGCGCCCGCTCAGCAGCCGCTGAATAGCCGGTGAGGATCAACCAGTAACTGGCCAGACTGGAGCGGAGGTAGCACGTCAGAAGGCGGGCTATCGCATCGTCTTGCGTCCCGACACTGAGGGCACCGACCCCAGAGGGGAAACAGAAGCGAAGATGACTGTACGCAGCTCTTATCTCCAGCTCAGGGGACGTGCCGTCTGGCCAAAGCACCCTCGGCCCCTCATAAAGGGCGAAGTCGCCATAGCTGGCGACGCCGTCCTTCACGGGGACTGGCTGCAGAGAGTGGGTGGTAACACTCAAGCTCGGTGCGTTCAGTTCCGAGGTCGCCAGGAAAGGGAAGGCGGCGAGCCGCCGAGGGTTGATGGACTTAGAACCATCCTTCTTGTGGTACCCCTTTCCGATCCGCCATCGCTCCGTTTCGATGCAGTCACCAAGGTTAGGCAGCGCAGACAGCCGGTGGAACAATGCTTCGTCCCGATGACTGCCCCAGAAGCGGCGTCTCAGTTCATCATTACCGGCAACAAGGGAGGCCCTTGCAACCTCAATCTTGTCGTAGTCGTGGAGCGTCAACCGGTTGAACGCGAAGCTGATGTCACACTTGGGCATCAGGTACTCAAGATGGCCTTCGACGCGTCCATCCGATAGGCCGGGCTGGTTCGTCGCCACCAGGACGGTGCATGCATGCTCCGCCTGCGCGAACAGCAGCCGCCGGAAGTCGGCGAGGTTCACCATCCGGGCCAACTGAACGCGGGTTGTGAATTGGCGGAGGAAATCCGCGTTGGTCGGGGCTGTGATCAATGAGGTGGGGAGGATTAGGACGATTCGAGCACCTGACTTCGCAGCCTCGACCGCCTTTGCCGCAAAGGCAGCGGCAATCTGCCGATGCGGCATGCGCACGTTGTTGCGTGCTGCCCACTCAGTGGCATTAGCTCCCTCGTCGTTCCTCAGCTCGCGCCAAGGCGGATTGGATACCACAACGTCGAACTTCCCGGACGCCGAGAAAGGGTTGGTGTCAGAGAAGAAATCGCCATGCTCCTTTCCTTCCGCGATGTTACCTCCGATCAACTTCGGTAGCTTGCAATCATGATCCTGCTGGAGGTGAACTAGATCGCGCTGAGAGAGACGTTCCAGCAGGCAGAGATAGAGACTGAACGCGGTCACGCGGCATGCAATCCGGTTCACGTCACCGCCATAAATCGTATTTTCGAGAAGTGAGATGCGTTCGCCAATTTCAAGCGCCCTACCCAGGTCGGATTGCTTATGGGCGACAATCTTACGGAAGGCTGTTGTAAGCAGGATTCCAGAACCACAAGCGCCGTCGTAGACCTTTAGGCACGTAGGGTCTTCGATGCCAGACAAAGCCTGGGTTATGGCGAGTTCGGCCAAAACTCGAGGGGTGTAGTAGGCTCCGTCGATCTTCCTTTCATCTTGAAGGAAGGTTTCGTAAATTCCAGACAATAGTTCGACGGGAATTTGGCTGAAGTCGTAGTTCCAGAAGTCGGTCTGGCCAGTCTCAAGATCGACGCGTGAAAGAAGACGCCCAACGATCCGCAAAGCGTCGGCCGGAAGCTTCGCCCAGGTGATTTCCGACGGCTCCAGGAAGTCGCCATTAAAGTCGACTTTGAGCTGCGCAATGAGCTTATCGATGTCCCGTCCGCTGCTGGCATCAATAAACTCACGCAGCGTCTTCAGCTCATGGGCGATCCGGTACTCGTCACCGATTATCCCGCGATGCTCGAGATACGAAATAAACAGGACCTGAGCGAGGAGCATCTGCGCATCGATCTGTCGCGCAATCAGGGGCACCTCCCCGGATGTAAGCTGCGTCACAGCATTAGAGAGCTGTCTCAAAAGATCTCGATCAACCCGTCGGCTGGGGTCGAACCAATCCTCGAGCCTTTGCTGAAGCTCGGACGAAAGCACCTCGCCAGCCGACCACGGCCCGTCGGGGCCTGCATCTGCGTGATTGAGGGTGTCGCAGCTCAGAGCATTTTTCCATTTCGGGATGGAGTAGGCGCGGATCTGGCCCTCGGAGATGACCAACAGAGCAGAGGCGAGGTTTTGATTCCAAAGCCGCTGGCGAATAGCGTCCACGGCTTCCGCAGTCGGGACCTGTGCTTCCTCGACGAAACAGATGGTCGGTGTCTCTTCGACCAAAAATACCGCATTAAGGCGGAATTCGCCATCCTCGCATAGCAGGTCGTGGAGTTCAGCCGCATAGGGCCTCGAGCCGATCTCTGCGGCATCGGTGATCAAGGCGTCACCAAGCCGCTCGTAGCCGAGGGCTTGTAGCCATTTGGTTAGGTGTACGGCCGCCATGCTAAGGCAGTTCTGCCAGAGAGCATTAATTCAAGCAAGAGTTATTTAAAATCAGTGCCTTCTACTAAATTTTTCAATTAGACGAGCGACTTAGCACGTGACTTGGCGCAGCACCCTGACTAAGCGCATGCGCAGTCCATTCCATAACTTGGAAGGTTTCGGTCTAAATCGGCGCTTGGCGTAACGAGGATTCTGCTCCGGTCATGGCCGGCCGCCCTCCGGCCCTCTACCTCCGGCGAGGTTCTGGAGGCTGCTGTACCGGAGGAGGCGACGCTTGCCGAGGCGGATGGTCTCCAGGGGGCGTCGTTTATGAGCTCAGAAATGCGGCTGTAGCCGACGTCAAAGTACTACGTGACCAAGCGAATTGACCAGGGGGCTGTTGCCTCGAATTGATTTCTACGATCAAATTGACAGTTCTTTGACCGCGCCTGCGAGCCGGTTACGCAATTCGACTAGATTTCTAAAGCGACCGGGATGCTTAAACTTTGAGATGCTCCGAATAGCAGTCTCAATCGATTGCTTCAGGGGAGGCTTCTGCGCCGCGGTCAGAGTGTGCAAGTATTTATCGACGATTTCGGCATAAATCCGCATCACAGAAAGCGGGTGATAGAGATCGTCATTTTTCCTAGTCAACACTGACTGCAACAATGAGATGGCGTCTCGTTCACGGCTGCCATCCGCGCTGACGCCGGTCTCACGCGACTGGGTCAGCAGCACCCGGGCCTTGTGATTATCGATTTGGTAGGTATCCCAGTTCATACGGCGCGCTGCCAAACCATAGGCAGTTTCGATAAAACGGAACGAGATATCGAACTCGTTAGCATTCATAGTGCATATCGACCTCTGTACCCAAAATAACGGGTCGTCGACGGCAAACGAGAACAAGCGGCAATCATCGTAGAATTTTTCGACGATTGCATTTTCACGATTGCTCTTGATGATCCGCCCATAGACCGAGAATTTAAGAAGCCCCTTCGCCATCTTCACAAGATCATCTTCGCTAGCGAAGTGGTTGTCGACCGAAGTCAGGCCACGCTTCACTACGTCAAGGATAGTTTCTAGATTGAAGACACGCTTGAGGATGAATTCTGCTAGTGCTGGAGACCGAATGCTGAGATCGCCTTCGTCGATCCGAACAAGGCTGCCAAGCTCATTTTTAAGCAAGGAGGCTCTCAGTTCCTCGAAGGCACCTGAATAGTCGAGTAACTGGGAGAGGAGCCAAATCTCCGATAGATCTTGATATCCAGCCTCCGTAAGGACAGCGCTAAAGATGATGAGGTCCCGGGCGCTTTTGTCGAGTTTCTGGATATTGACCAGAAGCTCCTCCACCCTAGCGTGTAGGACGCCTGTCTCAAAAAGGCTGAGGACGATATCGCGGAGTTGGCCGCCGCAGGTGCGCTCCACAAACTGCAGCTTCTCCGAATTTGAGAAATCCGAATATTTCCCCAGCAGGCCATTAGACGTAAGGTACTCGACGATTCGTACCGCTTCCTCGCGTAGCGGGCTGTCGAGGTCGATTTCAATTGATGTGACGTTCGCGAGCCGAGATTTCACCGCAGATGCAGATGTGTCACGGAAGCTCGTTCGGACCGTAGCCAGAATGACGAGGTTGCTTTTTCTCATTTCCAGGATCGCCGTTGGTAGCTTGGGAAATCGCATGACGTCGTCGAAAATTAGGAGCGCAGGCTCGTCCAGCCCTTGCAGATAAGCCAGAACGTCGCCGACATTGTCCGGCTCTCGCTGGAATTTAAAGACACGGTAATTCTTTTGGGCATATTGGTACCCAATCTGATCTGCGAAAATCGTCTTGCCATTACCGATGTCGCCATATACCAAGATGGGCATGCTACCGGATGCGTTGTTTCCTGCACGGGCGTAAGCGTTGCGGCTTCGAGATATTGTGTAAGCACCCGGCTTGGCGGAGATATCAGCTTGCGACAGCTTGTCTATATTTGTCGATCCGGAGACAAAAAGTTGTTCGATGTCACGAGCCGAAATCGAAGCCGTTACCTGCGGGGTGAAGAATATTTCATGCATCGCGACGGGCAGCACTGTGTCGGATTTGACGGGTGCACCTGATCGCTTCATTCCCAAGTGAGAGGCTAAGGCAGAAAGTCCGATGGGGTGCGGAGTTCCGAACCTGCTCATGCGCGTGAGGATCGGCTTCTTTGTACTGGGGTGGTTCACAAAATGAATCTTTTGCAGAGCATCGGGAGGCAAGAGGCCAAGAAGCCTCCGGATGTCGATATCAGTCAGCGAAAAGCCCACGAAGATAAGGCTCGAAGCAGCGAGTATGTCGTTATGAAATGCGCGCATCCACGGCGACGTCAGGAAGGGAGAATTGTCTCGCTGTCGCTCGGTTAAGAGAAAGGTCGTTGCGAACTCGCGAGCTGAAGCTCGACCTATGTTGCCATATATATGCAGGAGCTGGGTTGTTCCCGGCATTGGTTGGCCCACCGGGTCGTTTACGCCGTGAGTCGTGATTGGCTTGCGGTTGTCCGAGCAAATCGTCTCGATAACATCGTCGTAATTGGTCGTGTATATTCGTCTCCAGGGCTGGGTGACGATAGTCGCTTGATCGTCAGTGTATGTCTTGGTCCTGAAGTTGGAATGCAGCGCAATGATGGTTGCCTCATCGTCGTGGACGTTTCGGAACTCCTCCGCCGCAGTGTCCAGATCATATCCATCCGGTGAGGTGATACCCACTTTACGTAACCGATGCGAGGCCCCCACTGCATGGGGCTGGACTTTACCGTGATGTCTCTGCGACGCGCTGGGGCATCCAGAAGTCTCTGATTGCTGGCACGACGATGGGTATGTCGTGATAGGCGGTCTTGAGGTACGATTTTATGTCGATGCCTTTGGGCGGCGGCCCGGCGGGGATAGCCAGTTCGTCGGCGCAGTAGAGCAGGATTGGCAGCAGGAGGCCGTATTGAATGTTTTTTGCGTTGAGTAATGGCGCCCACGCCTTCCAGCGCAATTTCATCGCGGCGACAAACCCCATGCACCAAGGCC
>NZ_JHYG01000032.1 GCF_000687875.1 Acidocella facilis ATCC 35904
AACCTTTCCCAAACGCCGCGCTTTGCCCATCGGACGAACCGATTATAGATGGTGGTCGGCGGACCATATTCGGGCGGACAATCACACCAGCGGCAACCGCTTTTCAGCACGTGCAATATGCCGCTGATCACGCGCCGATCATCAACGCGGTCCTTGCCGCGAATATCAGTCGGTAAAAATGGCTCAATCTTCGCCCACTGCTCGTCCGATAGCCAAAACAAGTTCCGTCGCATGATCCCCTCCCGAATCGGGACAAAGGGAATCACCCTACCATTAGAAAATCAACAAAATTATTGGGTTTTGACCCTAGTTGAGAGATACATCCACCCCGAGCCGATGAGTTTCAAATATGTAAAGTCTATCTGCCAGACTTGGTTGGGAGCAGTGGTTTTGACTTTGAATTCATCAGCCGCTTTAACGGTGATGAAGGCCGGCGAGGCAATCAGATCATGCGCCTTGAGCAGGCGGCAAACGGATGCCTCGGAGACAAAACAGCTGTTTTTGTCGGTAAACGTCACGACCAGTTCACGTGCCTTCGCGGGCGTTAACAGACTTCTGCTGATTTCGTCAAACCTCAACTGGGGCCGCATGCGGCATCACCAAGCCGTGATTGAAGCCGCAAAGTCGGCTGTCCAAATTAAAAAGACGATAGGTGCGGCCGCCGACGGTAAAATTTCATTGGCCGCGCGCGCAGATTATGCCGCGGCCGCAGCAGTGGCACTGACAATGAGCGAGGCGCCGGCCAGCTTTGAGTTGGCCGGTGATACCGCCTGGACCTTATCGGTTCTTGCCGCAGAAATATCGAGGCAAGTTGGCAAAACAATTGATTATGCGGACATGACCGAGATCGATTTCAAAACCGCTCTTATCGCAGCAGGCTTGCCGGATGATCTCGCTGACCTCCTGGCCGATGCAGATGCAAAAGCAGCCAATGGTGCGCTCTTCGATGAGAGCGGCGCGCTCAGCCGCCTGATCGGTCGGCCGACAACGCCTGTGGCGCAAACGGTCCACGAAGCGCTGAACGCCTAAGCTGCCGGTTTCGTAGGCAAATCGCGCGGGAGGTCGGCTTACATATCCCGCCGGCAAGCACCCGACCTCCCGAAACAACTTCAAACTAAACTAAAAAGACAAGCTTCTGCATGCACATCATCAGATCGCGATTTTGTGCGGCCGGCTCATCTGCAGGCCGAGTTGTTTCATGTGCCGCGGGTCGCGGAAACTCGCACAGGCCTATGACAAGGACGCCCTTTGCGCAGCCTCTCGCGCATAACGCGCAGGAGACACACCCTCGCGCTGCGAAAAAGCCACACTGAAGGAACTGGCTGACTGATAGCCCACCTGTGCCGCGACCGCCGCCACCCTGCCGCCATTTCGTAACAGAGTTTTTGCCAACGCCATCCGCCAGGTCAGCAAATATTCCATCGGCGCCAGCCCCACCTCGCGGCTAAAACGCTCGAAAAACGCCGAGCGGGACAAAGCGGCTTCCTTTGCTAGATCCGCTGCACTCCAAGCCCGTTCTGGCGCTTCGTGCATTCGCCTGATCGCGACTGCCAGCCTTTCATCCGCCAGGCCGCGCAGCAGCCCGGGTGACGCCCCAATTTCGGCGGCTGATCTCAAGGCTTCGATCAGCACCACCTCCAGCAGATGCGCCAACACGACCTGCTGCCCCGGCTTATTTGCACGATCCTCCTCCCCGACCAGCGCCACAAGCGTCGCCAGGTTTGACTGGCCCCGAACATGCACCAATTCCGGCAGGAGCGAGACCAGCAGCGCCGCATCCGGCGAAGAAAATTCACAATGCCCGATCAAATTCCGTACATTGACCGGCCCATCCAGATCTCCCAACCTGAACTCACCGGACGGCAAACGTACCGGCTCAGAGAAGGGCGTCTCTTCCGCCTCAGGATGCAGGCTCATCATGATGCAATCCACCGCGGCGGGAATCAGCACGAAATCATTCACGCCCAGTGTCAACGCCTCGCGCCCTTCCACTTGCAGCCGGCAACTCCCTTCCACCACGGCACCATAGAAAAGATGGCCATCCCCCTCTTTACGCAGCCGCCACGGCCCTGCGCCGCTGGCCACTTTGGAAAACTTCATCCGGGGCCGGAGCAACGCGACGATTTCAGCGAGAGGATCAGTCATCTGGACTCATTCAAATGAAATACGGACTTCTTATTATATACCGTCCTGGCATGCCGATCTATCTTCTTTCGGTACTCACCGCAGGACACATCATGAAATCCATCCTCATCACCGGTTGCTCTTCGGGCTTTGGCCTGGAGACCGCGAAATATTTTCTCGAACGTGGCTGGCGGGTCATCGCCACCATGCGCACCCCGGATGACAACGTTATTCCCCCTACCTCCAACCTGCAACTGTTGAAGCTCGATGTGGCAGACCAGAGCAGCATCGCGCAGGCCATCGCCGATGCTGGCGATATCGACGTGCTCGTGAACAATGCAGGTATCGGTTGGCTGAACGCACTCGAAGGCACGCCGATCGATATCATCCGACGTATCTTCGAGACCAACACCTTCGGCACCATGGCGATGATTCAAGCTGTTTTGCCGCAATTCCGGGCGCGCAAGTCCGGCACCATCATCAACGTCACCTCGACCGTGACTTTACGCCCGCTGCCGCTGCTCTCGGTCTATACGGCCAGCAAGGCGGCAGTGAACGCTTTTACCGAGTCCTTTGCGCTGGAGCTTGAGCCTTTCAACATCAAGGTGAAACTCGTTCTCCCTGGCCTTGCTCCAGAGACCCGCTTCGGCGAGAATGCCCGCGCCCTCAGCCCAGGTGCGCTGGAGTTTCCAGAACCCTACGCCCCGCTGGGCCAGGCCGTCATTGCGGGCCTGATGGGCGCGCATGAGGAATTTACCCGACCTTTGGACGTCGCGGAGGCGATCTGGCGAGCCGCCACGGATGATGCCGTCCCAACGCGCCTTCCGGCCGGGGCTGACGCCGTCACATGGTCAAAACAAGTCTAATGTTCTGAGCAAATCTGACGAGCCACAATAGCGCCGTCTCGCCGTACCGCCGGCCTTAGACAGGAACCAGTGTCATCGCGGGTCAAATCGCTAGACAACCACACGCTCCTTGAGATTGGCTAGTCTCCGGCATAAGGCCGTCTGACGACTGCGGAATTGCATGCGCCTCGGTCGGAAAACATGTCTTTTCCGACCGAGGCTTCAAATGATGTACAAACATAGTACGTTCAAATTTCTCTAAATTCGACGAGTTCAGCTTCAATATCGTTGGAGAGCACCACCGGGAGGCATTTATATTACAATTTGCGGTATCAGATCTTTCATCGCAACGGAGACATTCACGCATTTTTCTTTCGTATCTCGGGAATCCCTTGCTTTTCTCATCGAATTATAAATGTTTTAGCTAAAGACAAAAGAACGCCTATTGACTGATGAAACTTCGTTTAAGACCTTAGCGTATGACCAATGGAAATTACGCGGACCTCAGGGCGCTACGCTGCATCATTGATAATGGCAGCTTTGTTGGAGCGGCACGGGAATTGCGGGTGTCCCGCTCCGCCCTCAGCGAAACAATCCGCCGCCTCGAGCAAAAGCTCGGCACACAGTTACTTAACAGAACCACGCGCAGTGTCAGCCCAACCCCGGCTGGCGCCCGGCTTTCCTCCAGATTCAGCGAGGCCTCGGCGGAGATCGAAGCGGCAATCGCTGAGGCCAGGGCTGCGAGCGGCGAAGCGGCTGGGCACGTTCGTGTGCATGCGCAACGGCTTGGTTACGACTTGTTTCTACGCGCGTTTCTGGCAAGCTTTGCCGAGCGCTTTCCCAAAATCACTTTGGATATCCAAATTGACGATGCTGCAATTGATATTGCCTCGAGTGGATTCGATGCTGCGATACGGCTGGGAGAATTGGTCGAACGGGATGTCATCGCCTTTCCTCTGCACTCTGAACTGCGGCAAATAGCCGTTGCAGCGCCTGGCTATCTTGCAAAGCATGGGGTTCCGCAACATCCAAGGGATCTTCGCGACCATCTCTGCATTTGTTTCCGTTGGCCAGGACACGCCACATTATATAGCTGGGAGTTCTATGAGCGTGGAAGCTGGTTTTCCGTGCCTATATCCGGCCCGTTGGTAATCAACGATCAGCGGGCAACGATCGACGCCGCAGCCGCCGGGGCGGGCATTGCTTTCTGGGTTGAGAGCGAAATTCAACCCTATCTGAATGATGGTCGCCTCGTGGCGCTGCTGACCGATTACGCCGCCGGCTTCCCTGGATTTATGCTTTATTATCTGCCCCAGCGCCATCGCTCCGCGGCGGCCACCGCCTTCATCGCCGCTGTACGAGAGAGCGTAAAGCCTCGCTGATTATACCCTCTTTTCCGTACAACCCATTCGGATGGTTCAGTATTAACCTGATGATGCAGGCACTTTAAATAGCCCTTTGCAAATCAAAGGAGCTTTTGATGGAACAGACCTTCAACATTTCTGAATTTACCAGCAAGGTTGCGATCGTTACCGGCGCCGCCAGTGGCATTGGCCGGGCCGCGGTGGAACTGCTGCACGCTCGTGGCGCCCGCGTCATCGCCGAGGATCGTGACGAGAAGGTTAACGAACTTGCCAGAGACGGGATCGTGCCGCTTATTGCCGACGTGACGGAAGAAGCAGCTGCGCAACAGGCCGTTGAACTAGCCATCGGCCAGTTCGGAAAGCTGGATATCCTTATCAATAATGCCGGCATTATCATCAACAAGCTGGTTATGGAGATGACGCTAGAGGACTGGGACCGGATATTTGCGGTCAATATCCGAGCTGTGTTCCTGCACGCGCGCGCAGCCATGCACGCAATGAAGCCAAACCGGAGCGGCAGCATCGTCAATGTCGGTTCTTATGCCTGTTTCCAGACATTCCCTTCAATCGCAGCCTATGCCGCGTCCAAGGGCGCGCTGGCTCAGTTCACCCGGACACTCGCGGTTGAGGCGATCGATCATGGCATCCGCGTGAATGCCGTGGGCTCTGGCGATACAGTCACCAATATCTTGAACCATATTCATCAAGACGGCCATGCAGCGCTGGCGGAATACGGCACGCATGCGCCAATTGGCCGCGCTGCGCAGCCAGCCGAGATTGCCGAGGTCATTGCCTTTCTGGCATCTGATCGGGCCAGCTTCATGGTCGGCGCAATCGCCATGGCCGATGGCGGAAAGAGCGTTGTATTACCGGCCTGACCGGCTGCAGAGCTTGGGGGAGAACCAAGTCACATTGCAGCCTGGCGCCGTCTCTGGCTGCACTCCTGGCTCCCCGCTTGTTGATGGCGTTGGCCGCGATAAGTTTGGACGCTAAGCCCAGTCCGCCGCCATTTGCCGGTAAACCGTCGGCGACTGCCCCGTGGCGCGGCTGAACGCCGCGCTGAACGCGCTGACGGACCCATAACCTGCGATCTCGGCCACCTCAATCATCGGGCGCTTGCCGGAAATCAGAGCGGCTTTGGCAATCGACAGGCGCCAGACCGTGAGATAGCCGATGGGCGAAACGCCGATGATCTGCGCGAAGCGGGCCGCGAAGCCCGCGCGCGACATACCCGCTTCCCGCGCCAACTGGGCCACGCTCCAGGCGCACGAAGGCTGCATGTGAATCGCCCGTAGCGCGCGGCTGATCCGTGGATCGGCCAAACCCGCCAGAAGTCCCGGCCGCATGCCATCCACTTGATCAGCGCGATGGCGCAGTGCTTCCACGAGGATAACCTCCAGCAGGCGATCCAGCGCCAGGGACCGGCCCGGCCGGTCCGCTGTTGCCTCGTCGTCCAGCAGGCTCAGCAATCGCCCCAGCCGCTGCGCCGCCACATCGGCCGCGCGGATATGGACGATCGGCGAGAGCAGACCGGCGATATGACCGGCGTTGGGTTCGGCAAAGAGGAAATGGCCGGCCAGGAAACGGACCTCTGGCGTGGCGCGATCCCCCGCCTGAAACGCTGCGGGATCGGCAAACAACGCCTTAAGCCCGAGCGGCTCGACCTGCGGATCCGATCGCATCACCCAGTCCGGCGGGCAGGCCATCATCATGAAGTCGCCAGGATGCAGTGTCAGCGTCGTCTCGCCTCGTACGAGCGTGCATGTCCCCTCGATCATCTGGCCGAACACCACCGCCTCCACCGCGGGAAAAGCGATGGCCCAGGGCGCGCGCACCGCGATCATACGCCAACTCAATTCGCGCGGCCGCAGCAGGCCGATAATTTGCGACAAAGGATCCAACTAGACGCTCAATCATCAAACATGGAGTTTTGATAATAGCACGTCCTAAGCCTGGTCGATAGGCTGGCCTCAGATCATCAGGAGTTTGGCATGCATGTCTTCGTCACTGGCGCCAGCGGCTTTATAGGCCAAGCGGTTGTCAAAGAGTTGATCGGGGCCGGGCACCACGTCACTGGCCTGGCGCGTTCGGCTGACGCCGCGCAAAGTTTGACGAGGCTTGGCGCGAAGGTCCATGCGGGATCGCTTCACGCGCCCGACACGCTACGCGCGGGGGCAGCGGCGGCCGATGGCGTCATCCACCTCGCCTTCATCCACGGCCCAGGTGACATTCCGCTCGGGCGACGGCTTGGCCTGATCCTCGGCGGTTCGCCAAGGCACATCGTCAATCGGTTCGGCGCGGCGATTACCGCGGCTGATCGCCGCGCGATTGACGCCTTGGCCAGCGCGCTTGAGGCTTCAGGCCGGCCCCTGGTGACAGTGTTCGGCACCATGGGGATGGAAGCTGGGCAAACGGCGAAGGAAGAGCAGGAGCCGGATCCGCGCTCTCCCGGCTGGATGCGGTCGCAGACCGAAGCGGCCGTCAAGGGCTGGGCCGCGCGGGGCGTGCGCGCGACGATGGTCCGGCTCGCGCCTTCGGTTCACGGCGAGGGCGATCATGGTCTTGTCCCGAGGCTTATCGCCACCGCCCGCAAGCACAAGAGCTCAGCCTATGTCGGCGACGGTGAAAACCGATGGAGCGCCATTCACCGTCTCGATGCGGCGCGGTTGCTCCGCCTGGCGCTGGAGGAGGGACAGCCGGGCGCACGATATCATGGCGTTGCCGATGAGGGTGTTCCATTCCGCCAAATCGCCGAGGTGATCGGGCGGCGGTTGAACTTACCTACGGTCAGCATGACGCCTGGGCAGGCAGCACGGCGTTTCAGTTGGCTCGCCCCTTTCGTCGCTTATGACAATCCCGCCTCCAGTGACCTGACCCGGGAAAGCCTGGGCTGGCGACCGACACATCCAGGCCTGCTCTCCGACCTGGGCGGTGAGGCGTATTTCCGTATCTAGAGCCTATTCGGCTCATATTGGATCGCGGAACACGCTCTGGTCTTTTGGACGAGGCAATTTATCCGATCAAACGAGTCCGTTTGATCGGATGTTGCTCTAACCAGCGGCTTTTATCCGACAGTCTTCGCGGCCAAACCAGGCTTATCCGCGAGAAATGCCCCCTTAAGCGTATGCCATGCTGGAGAAACGGTCCGCCTCGCAGGGGGGATATCGGAAACAGGGCGCGCGCAGGTCTCATTTCGGTTTTCCAAATCAATAGGAGACCTGTCTGAGTGAATGGGCTTGATGAGCTCGTGCGCCTCGCGGCCATTGCGCCATTCGCTTTGAATATTTTTTATCAATGCAACGACTTTGCTCTCATACTCCGTAACCGATGCGAGGCCCCCACTGCATGGGGCTGGACTTTACCGTGATGTCTCTGCGACGCGCTGGGGCATCCAGAAGTCTCTGATTGCTGGCACGACGATGGGTATGTCGTGATAGGCGGTCTTGAGGTACGATTTTATGTCGATGCCTTTGGGCGGCGGCCCGGCGGGGATAGCCAGTTCGTCGGCGCAGTAGAGCAGGATTGGCAGCAGGAGGCCGTATTGAATGTTTTTTGCGTTGAGTAATGGCGCCCACGCCTTCCAGCGCAATTTCATCGCGGCGACAAACCCCATGCACCAAGGCCCGGCGAACACCATGCCAGC
>NZ_JHYG01000033.1 GCF_000687875.1 Acidocella facilis ATCC 35904
TCATCCATCCGGACGATACGCTGACATGGACAAAAGCAAACGAGATCACACACACCAAAACCTCAACCAGACAGCATATATTGATAGGCTGGACGACCTGGTGGCTCTGGCGGGGAGCCTACACCCGATCCCATCCCGAACTCGGACGTGAAAATCCCCAGCGCCAATGGTACTGTGTCTTAAGGCACGGGAGAGTAGGTCGCCGCCAGGTCTTCCAGCCTATCAATACAAAAATAAAAAACCGCCCAAGGGACACCAAGGGCGGTTTTTTACTCGGTGACGCGGGGTGGAGCAGCCCGGTAGCTCGTCAGGCTCATAACCTGAAGGTCGTCAGTTCAAATCTGGCCCCCGCAACCAAAACATCAAACTAAATCAATAGCTTAAAGCCACCGCAAGGTGGCTTTTGGCGTTCAAGTGCCCTAGGGCAGTATTAGGGTAATTTAACTCGAAATCCCAAACCTGATGGGCTATGGTCGTCGTCTGACTACGATCCTCAACCGCAGCGCGATACGCGCGAGGGGGTGTCATGCCGACCATCGATCTGCTGGGCGGAAAGGTCCAGATTTATCAGCGCGGCAATAGCCGTTTCTGGCAGGCGCGGGCGTCTGTCGGCAACAAGCAGCGCCAGTTCAGCACCAAGCAGGAAATTCAGGATCTGGCGGCCAAAGCCGCCGAGACATGGTATTTTAGCTTGCAAGGCAAGAACCAGGCGGGTGTGCTCAATGACCGCCCGACCTTCAAGAAGGCGGCCGATCAATTCCTCAAGGAATACGGCGTTATCACCGAAGGTGAGCGTTCCGAGAAATGGACCGAGAGCCATGCGATCAGGTTGCGAGTTCATCTGGTGCCGTTTTTTGGGAACCTACCGTTGGATAAGGTGAGCCCCGGCAAGGTTCAGGAATACCGGGTGCACCGGATGACGACCTACGCCGCACCGAACCCGCATTCTAAAAGTCAGCATAAGCCGAAGGCGAAACCACCGGCGCGCAGCACGCTGCATGATGAGGTGGTGACATTGCGCATGGTACTGAAGACCGCCATCCGGCATGGCTGGCTGGAGCATCTGCCGGACCTGACACCGCCCTACCGCACGCAGGGCAAAATCGTGCACCGGCCGTGGTTCAGCCCGGATGAATATAAGCAGCTTTACGAGGCCGCGCGGGCGAATGCGAAGGCTCCGGAGCGGGCTCATTACAGATGGAATGCCGAGCAGGTTTATGACTTTGTGCTGTTCATGGCCAATACCGGGCTGCGGCCGGATGAAGCGTTTAATCTGCAGCATCGTGATGTAACGATTGCACAGGATGATGCCAGCAAGCAGGAGATTCTGGAAATCGAGGTGCGCGGCAAGCGCGGTGTCGGGCATTGCAAGAGTATGCCGGGTGCTGTGCGCGTCTATCAGCGGCTACTCGCCCGCGCGAAGCCGGCGCATGGCGAGTCTCGGCGTGAGCGGCAGTTACGGCGAAAGGCCGGTGGTATGGCACCGATGTTGCCGGAGCTGGAATATCCGCAGCCAACGGACCGGGTGTTCCCGGGCAATCACATCAAGCTGTTTAATAATTTGCTTGAGCGGGCAGGGCTGAAAATTGATCGCGATGGCAAAGCCAGGACTGCCTATAGTTTGCGTCATACCTATATCTGCATGCGTCTTATGGAAGGTGCGGACATCTATCAGGTGGCGAAAAATTGCCGCACCTCGGTCGAGATGATCGAGAAGCACTATGCCGTCCACCTCAAGAACACGCTCGATGCCGCAGCCATTAACGTGGTGCGCAAGAAGGCTGCAAATAGGAAGCCGAAAACCGCGGGCACGGTAAAGCATGAGCGTGAAACGAGTTCAAGCAGAACTGCAACATTGAGCGAGGACGCCGATTAAACGTAAAATGGTTGTGGTGAAACACTGCGCCCAACGCCGCTAAGCTGAAGCCTGCCGCAGGGCCGGCCAAAAAGCGATCCGCTTGGCGGATCGCCCAAAAGCGCACCCCTTGCGGGTGCGCAACCAGGGGCTTGGCCCCGCTAAATCATATTCATCCTTTAATTCAGCGATCGCGCGGCCCGCTCATAGCGCCGTCCGATGACCAACTCCTCTCGATTGAGCTCAGGCGCGATTTTGGAGGTGGTGAAGATGATCTGATGTGAGGTCATCGATGCCTGCGACAACGCAACCAAGAGCCGCTGGAAGTTCCACGACCGCTCCTCGACCATGCCCTTGTCCTCAATATTGTCAAATAGCATCCAGCGCGGCAGGTTGAAGCGCGTGTCGATCAGAGACGCGCTCAGCATTCCGGCCGCGAAGCTGTTCTTGAGGATAACCATGCCACTCGCGCTGCCCGCCCGATTTTTCTCGCCGTTGATAGCAACCCAATCGCCGGAGAATTCGAAGGAGACGTTTGCTACGTCATCAAAGTCGCTATGCTCCTGGAGGTCTTGGTCAAGAAGCTTTTTGGTCTGGTTCGAGATGAGCGTATAGGCCTCGTGTTTGCGTTTGCCCTGAGCGCGTTGGATTGCCTCGATTTCGGCCTTGAGTCGCGTAACGCGCGTATTTAGATCCTCCTTGGCTTCCGACGCCGCTCGAATTTGCTTTGCGAGTTCGAGGCGCTTCTGGAAGCCCTCCAGCTCACTGTCGATGAAGCCGACCTTGCGGCTCAGTTCCGCAATTGCGCTTTCTCGACCGGTCACCGTCCCCGACTGAGCAAGCTCGATCGTCGATGACGCGCGCCGCAGCGCTTGGCGCGCGATGCGGAGCGCACTGTTCTTCTGAGTCAATTCAGCATTGCGCTCGGCTTGAAGCGATTCCGATTCTTTCAGTTGCATCTGCAGGTCGAGGCGGACCGCAAGTGTGCGGCTATCATCACCGCCGTCGACACGCTTGGTGTCGCAGAGCTGGCAATGGCCCGCATCCTTGGGCGGCACCGGTGCAAAGCAGGATGGGCAATATTCGAACGCAAGATGACCGAGGGCAAAGAAGGTGATCGAGGCGTCTTCGAAGTCGGCGAGTGATCTGGCGAGATGCTTGATGAAATCCTCGGCATCCGAGATTTCATATTCGAGGACTTCGATTTCTTCCTTGATTTTTATGACGGCTCGGCGGGCACTGTTGTAGTCCTTGATAGCTTCGGAGCGCATTTTCTTGAGATCTTCGCGCTCCAACTGCGGCTCGGGTGTCCCCACCAGCTCGTCGATCGATCCAAGGAGACGCCCGCGCTCTTCGGTCATCTTGGCAATCGCCGCCTCGATGTGCTCGGAGAGGATATTCTCGCCATAGCCGGTCGCAACCGTAACGAGGCTGCGATAGGCAGTTGCGGCGGCATCATAGAGTTTTTCGGTTTCCCTGAGTGCGATCTGCTTGTCGAACAGATCGTAGCCACCGACCCCCGAGAGTAGATCGCCGACTGCTTGGCGCGTCTGCCAGGTGTCGAAATTCTCCACACGGAAAATTCGCTGCACTGGCGTCAACTGATCGACATATAGCAATCGAAGAAGCTGGTGCATCGTGATGTTGCTGGCGCCATCGCTGATTGATTCTGGCAGACCGATTGCTTTGAACAACACCTGGCTGAAGCTGTAGCCGCGATCTGGGCGTCGATAGGGCAGTGTCTGCCATGCCTCCCCAGGCGATGAGAGTGCATCATCCAGCGTTCCGAAAAAGATCGACATCGGCCGGCCGCCATCGGTCGAGATATCTCGCCGTAATGTCAGCAAGCCCGCGGGCGTGACGATCTGCAAATAGACCTGCTCCGCGCGTGAGGCCGACTCCTTCCATTCCCGCAAATCACCGCCGAGGCCGAAGAAAATGAAATCGGCGAGCGTCGACTTGCCCGACCCATTCGAGCCGTGAATGATATTCACGCCGGAATGGAGTGCCTCGTCATAGAGAATATGGCTACCGCGCGTGACGAGCATTCTTTCGATGCGGAAGAAAGCGCTCATACGACGGGCCCCCGGGACGGTAGGCCGGCGCGCTTGACCAAGCCGTTCCTGCCCAACATGGGCAGCGACCCGACATCGTCAACTAGGAAGCGCGTCAGCGCCTCCCCGACTTCGTTCTGGGCGATCGCCTTGTTCATGATCTCATCGGGCACCAACTCGATTTCGAGGCTTGCATATCGGTCACGAAGCGCATCACGCTTCAAAAGTCCCAGACCGGTTAGGCGCTTCAGCGCCGTCGACTGATAGATTTGCAAGTCTTGCCAGACCGACGCGGTGCCCGGCAGCTTGACGAAGAAATTAGCAGGCGTCGGCACAGCCAACTGCCGGAAGCGCTCCTTGATGTCGGCCGGCAACGACAACCGATGGAGCAGCACTGGGAACATAAGGAACATGTCGAGGATGCGCAGCTGCTCCAACAGAATCGGCTCGCTCTTTGCGGTCATCAGCCGAATCATCCGAAAGATGCAATGATAAGGGTCGCGCGATGCGTACCAGACGCGGAAATCACCCATTGTCCCACGCCAGGTGGCAATTGCCCGCGAGATAATAAAGTGCTCCGTCGACAAGCCCGGCCGTGATCTCATTCCCGCTGGTCGAATGGGTCGCCGTGCACGGGTCGATCACCTGGTCTTGCACAACCTTATCGATTGCGGCGGTGTCGGCCTGATCCGCGACGACGCGTGCGACATGGCGATTGAAGCGGCTTTCGACGTCCGCCATCAGCTGCGTGTAACGGTTCACCGCGGATGGTTGGGCGATATGACGCTGCAGCGCCATGTTGAACCGCTCCTTCTTCCTCTTCGCGTCGGCGATCGCGTAGCTTCGTCCGGCGTCGGCCAGTTTCTGCGCCAGATCGCGCCGGTCATGGTCGGCCATCGTCGTATAATATTCGAAATCCGCCAACACCTCGGGGGCAACGCCCGTCTCGGCCATGGCAGAGGTATCACTGCCCTGCGTGACGCATGCGCTTTCCCCGCCGCCGTTCTTGATCGAACCGTCGGGCCCGGACGCCGGGGCAATATTCTTGAGCAGCTGACGGATCATCGCGCAGACCGACGCATAGACGGGCGCCGTCTTACTCGCGGGCTTGCAGATATCAATATGGTTGGCTTGGACCGCGATCGGGTCGCTTCCCACGATCCCAGGATTGGCGGTGACCTTGTCGACGATGTGTACGCCGCCGGTCTTCTCAGTCTCGTAAAAGGAGCGGACGGCGGCGCCCTGGCGTGACACCCAAGAGCGGAAAAATTCGTTGAGTTCGATTAGTGTGTCGTCGCTATAGGCGAGCTGCTTGACCTGCTTGCTCTTGAAGCTGCGCAACAAGAAATCGAGCGCGGTCGCCGCTTGCGCGCCTTGGTGGGGGGTCCCCAAGAACACTACGCCCGCCACCGAGCGGCCGATGCTGTTAAAATCAGGATTCAACGAATCCATGCACCGCCGCAGCATCTGCTTGACGACGAGTCCGCCCAGGCTGTGGGCGACGAGCACGGCATGCGGCGCGCCTTCTTCGCGGCTCGCGATTTGGTCCGCTATGGCCAACGCGAGGTCTTGGATCGAAGCGCCTTCGCCCGCGAGGATGCCAGCGAACTTATCCGAGTCATAGCCAATCATGTAGACCCGGCAATTCGGGAACTGCTCGGCCAGCCAGCGCGGCCAGAACGTATCTTTGGTCTTCTGCCAGGTCTCGAGCCGATCTCCGCCCAGCCCATGGACATAGATAATGTCAAGGGCCGCGGCCGGAGGTGACGCGGGCTTCGGCTCCGGAAAGATCTGAGTTGGCCCGTCGCTCGACATCCCTGCCCCTTTTGTCGTTGTCATCGACCTGTGCAACTCAGATCGTATCCTATATGAATCTATAGGTCACAAGGCGAGTCCGTCAAAGCTTGGCTGCGTTGGCCTGCTCCTTGAGGCCCGTCTGAGGCAAGGGGCTGGTTTACCCTGCGGCGCGGATACGCCCTCCCGAACGAATGGGGGGGCAGGACAGGGCCCCTGAGACGGGAAAGGCTTACTTGGGCGCCATGCTGCGGATAACCGTGGTGGTGTTGACCCCGGTGCCGGGCCTGAGAGTCAGAGTTGAGCCGTAAGCTTCATGACAGGTTTTAGTCCGGAGGAGAGGCTTCCGGGGCCTGTCGTGGAGAAGTGCCATGAATATCAATGCGTCTGCCGCGGTGGCGGTTGTGGGGGCGAGCGCGGGCCGGGCTGGGTCGGCGGGTTTTAAGGTCGATGTCAGCCGGGGGGAGCGGCTGGGGCGGGTGTCGTCGGAATGGTTTTCGCGGCCTGATGATGAGCGATTTCTGTCTCTGCCGGAGTTGTATGCGGCGGTGCGCGCCCGGGCTGACCGGGCTGAGGCGCGAACCGTGGAGAGCCGGGCGATCCGAGTTGAAGCCCGGCGCGACGATGGCGAGCGGTTGGCGCTCATCGTGCCGGGACAGGAGCGGCCGGTGGCGCCGACCCATTGGAGTTTTGGGCAGTTATGCGGGCTGGTGGGGGCGCCGGCCGGATATTTGCGCGAGCTGCCCGCGCCGCTGGCGGGGATCAATCTGCAGCACGGGCTGCTCAATCATCGCGCCGAGTTGGTGAAGACGCTGGAGACCGACGATGGGCGGGTGGAACTGCGTGCCGTGACCGGCCCAGATTACGGGCGGATATGGGACCATGAATTGGTAGCGGCGGTGATGCGGATTGCGGGCAACGGTACGGGTGAGACGAATTGGAAAGTGCCGGGCGTGCTGGACTGGGCGACCATGACCCACAACCCCTATGTGGATGTGACGAAGGAGACGACCACGCTTTATGCCAGCGACCGGGACGTGTTTTTGTTCCTGGTCGACGATACGCATCCGATCGAGGCGGGGCGCTTGCCCAATGGTGAACCCGATCTGTATTTTCGCGGGTTCTATTGCTGGAACAGCGAGGTTGGCTCGAAGACCTTGGGCATCGCGTCGTTTTATCTGCGCGCGGTGTGCGCCAATCGCAACATCTGGGGTGCGGAGGATTTCCAGGAGATCAGTATTCGCCACAGCAAATTCGCCACCCAGCGCTTTGCGCATGAGGCGGCGCCGGCGCTACGGCGTTTTGCCAATTCCTCGCCTGCGCCGTTCGTGGCGGGGATCAAGGCGGCGCGGGAACAGATTGTCGCGCGCCAGGACGATCAACGCGAGAGTTTTCTGCGTAAGCGCGGCTTCAGCAAGGGCGAGACGGCGAAGGTTATTGCCACCGTGCTGGAAGAGGAAGGTCATCCGCCCGAGAGCGTTTTCGATTTTGTGCAGGGCATCACTGCGCTGGCGCGCAGCAAGCCACATCAGGATGCCAGGCTGGAACTGGAGGGCAAAGCGAAGCTGCTGCTGGAGCGGGCGGCGTAACGGGCGCGTTGTTCTCCGCTTTTATGTTTGCCGTGGGCTGGTATGCGGCCCACGGCTTTTTTCATGGGGCGGGGCAGAGAGTCAGAGGGCGGCTGAGAAATTCGTGACGGGTGACAGGCCAGGAGAGTGGCTCCAGGCCGCCCGTCATGGAGTTTTCCCCATGGCCAAAACCATTCAAAAAAT
>NZ_JHYG01000034.1 GCF_000687875.1 Acidocella facilis ATCC 35904
TACGCTCCGGCCTCACCGGTGCGGGCCGCCGCCGCCCACGGCTGGGATCGCCATGGAAGGCCGCGATGGGCGCGGGCTTCCGGCAAACAGGAGCACCCCATGACCCGCGAACACGACGATACTGGCTACGAGCCCCCGCACGCCGCTTCCCCCACTGCGCATATTCTCAGCGAACTCCAGCTTTATGGCTACCATCCCTGCCAGGACGAACCCGACCCGCGGCCATTGCCCGAAGCGCCGCTGATCGCAGGCGCCGTTGCCGATATTTTCGATGCCTTTGCCGCCACTCTAACGGACACCCGCCTGGAGCCTGACCTCGAGGAATTGCTCTGGGCCACGGTCAATTTGTTCCACCGCGCCGTAGGCCGGATTGAGCGCGCGCTCGACGATAACGAGCAGGCGCAAAAACGCAGCCAGAAGGAGCAGGATGGCTCAGAAATACGCTCGGTTGAACTCGAACGCCTCACGGCCGAGGGGCAGACACTGCTGGAACGGCGCGATTGCCTGGAGTTCTTCCGCGACCAGGCCGCTGAGCAATTTGAGCGCCAAACACGTTCAGCCTGGCGCCCGCGCTCCGGATCGATGGTGAATCACCGCGCGCTGACAGCCGCACTCATCGACAGCCGCGACTTCATCGCCGCCAAGCGCCGGGCCGAGACCGAGCCGCTGCTGCCAACGGGGCCGAAAATCGCCTTCACCGGCGGGATGGAATTCAACGACCACAAGCTGATCTGGGACAAGCTCGACAAGGTGCACGCCAAGCACCCGGACATGGTACTGCTGCATGGCGGTAGCCCAAAGGGCGCTGAGCGCATCGCCGCCGCCTGGGCGGATGCGCGCAAGGTGACGCAGATTGCTTACCGGCCCGACTGGGCACGGCATGCCAAGGCGGCACCGTTCAAGCGCAATGACGCGCTGCTGGACGCGCTGCCGATTGGCGTTATGGTATTCCCCGGCACTGGCATTCAGGAGAATCTGGCCGACAAAGCCAAGAAACTCGGTATTCCGGTGTGGATTTTTGGCGGTGGGGGCGCATAGCCCTCACAACGCCGATGCGCCGCATTAAACGGCGGCACCTCATCCGGCGGGGCAGCATCCGCCGCCTTGCCCGCCATCGATCTGGATTGGTGGGCAGGGGACGCTGCCGAAGGAGCAGAATACGCAGCAATGCCCGGGCTTGGGCCGCAACAGGGTGCCGCATCCCTTGCACTCGTAAAAATACTGGCAGGCATCGGTCGGCATTGTCTCGGCCGCCTGAAAGCCACAATGCGGGCAGGTGATGGTTGATTCCAGGATCACGGGTACCTCACGCATAGAGATAGCCGATCACCAGCAGCACCAGCCCGGCGAAAAGACCGATTATCGTCATACCACGGACCATGGGCTTGGCGCATACAGACCCGGTTGCGCACGCTCCAGCAGGCTGACGCCACCACAGCAACCCAGCGCCCGCCGCAAGGCACAGCGCCGCCACGGCAAGCAGCAGTGGCCGGTGTGGCGCGGCGAACAGCGCGATCCCCGAGAGCCATGCCGAGCTGAGACCGGCCGTCGCCAGCAGGAATGGCAGGCCACAGCAGGAGGCCACGCCGAACGCGGCACCCAGGCCGCTCAAGGTCAGGAGTGTTGCGCCTGTATCGCGGGTGACACGACTGTTTGGGTTTGATTCGGTTGGGATTGGCGGCATGTTATGATCTCCTTGCGGTGGATGTCATCGGCTCGTAGCATCTGTAGTTACTACAGACTCAAGCCCTGAATTGAGGTGGCCGATGAACCGCGATGCCATGAGCCGGGATGACATGCCGATCGGAAATTTCTCACGCCGCACGGGCTGCGCGATCGAGACCATCAGGTTTTATGAAAAGATCGGCATTTTGCCGAAGCCGCGCCGGCGGGGCCGGTATCGTCTCTACGATGAAGCCGATGTGGGGCGGCTGGTGTTTGTGCGGCGGGCGCGAGAACTCGGCTTCACGCTTGATGAGGTGCGAGCACTGCTACTTCTGGCAGGCGCCGGGGCGCAGGCATGCGGTGAAGTGCGCGACCTTGCCACGGCACATTTGCAGGATGTGCGCAGGCGTGTCGCCGATCTGCGGGCCATGGAACGCGTTTTGACCGAGGCCGTGCAGCGTTGCGATGCCGGAGGTGAGGCGGCTTGCCCGCTGATAGAGACGCTGTCGGCGGCTTGAACACTGAGCCTCCCGGCGACACTGGGCGGGGATTCATCGCGGGCCTTTTACCCATTTTGTTCGGCGGAGCGGGAGCAGAAAAGGTGTTGGCCGTCGGCGGCATCGCCGGGGTTTGGCGAGGGGCGGTGCGTGAACCGGGGCGCACCAGTTGGTTGAGATTGTTCCCCCCACGTTGGAGCATGGCGACATTCGCCCGTGTTTAGCTTCGACACATCATGTGTTGAAGATGGTGGCGTTGTGGCTGGTGCGGATTTCGGCAGGACGGGTATGCATGTCTGTGAAACAAGTCCAGTTATTTCACCATTATTGTTACCGATTGCTCGCAGGTCCGGGTTTGCCGTTTATCTCCAGGTCTGCTGGTCGCCGCACCACGCGGCCTCTCAGTGGCTGATCTGACCGAAGGACGATCGCCTTCCTGCAATGGCGGCTTCCGGCTTTTTTCCCCGGCAGCGATGCTGCCTCCTCGCGGACGCTGCGCTCCAAAAAAGCCGGAAGCCGCCATCCTCCGCTGACGCTACGGCCGCAGGCGGTGCAGGCCGATCGTGCCCCCGGTCAATTGATCGCCATCGAGGCTGCGATGGTCGCGGGCTCGAAATAGCAAGGAGAATTGACGTGGCTACCATCGGAACCTTTAAGAAAGTCGGCAATGAATTCCACGGTGAAATTGTAACCTTGAGCGTGCAGACGAAGAATGTGCGCATCGTGCCGGAAGCGAACCGTACCAGCGATAACGCCCCCAGCCATCGCATATACGTTTCGAAAGCGGACCTAGGTGCTGGCTGGTCCAAACGATCCGCCGAGGGGCGGGATTATATCTCGGTCAAGCTGGATGATCCGAGCTTCAGCGCGCCGATTTATGCCAACCTGTTCGGCGATGAAGGCAGCGACGGGTACACCCTCATCTGGTCACGCAGCCGCAAACAAAACGGGGAGTAAGCCCCGCGACGACCCCCCGCCCGGCGATGCCGGGCGGGGGCGTGTTATAAACTTGACGGGAGCTTTTGGGGAATGTCGATATCAGCTGGCAAAAAGTCCAGGCACGGAGCACGCAGCTTTTTGAAAAAGCTGCACCAAAAACTTTTTGAATTGTCAGAGTAGACAGGTCATACTGGAACTCCTCATCAGAGATGACTTGCAAATATTGACGCCCAGTATCGGCCGTAAATAATTCAGTCGTTCGAAATTATTCCATAAATGTCCGCTACGCTGTTAACATCGGTTATTCCGCGGCTAGCATTGACGCTTCCGATAATAAGCAAGTCGGGCCGAAAGTCTCCTGGCCGTCGTAGGGCTACCAAGCGCGAAAAACAGACATATCAAACCGAAGATCGTGGCTCCAGGCGCGCCAAGGCGTAAGCGCCGACGATCGCCGCTGCGAAACCCGAGACCGCGCCGATGCCGAGAGACCACCGTGGCCCACAATGATCCGCCACCCAGCCGACTATTGGTGCGCCGATCGGCGTGCCCCCGAGTGCGACGCCGACACGCAGCGCCATCACCCGTCCGCGCATCGCCGGTTTTGTCGAAAGCTGCATCAGGCTGTTGCTCGTATTGGTCAATGTCAGGGCGGCCACGCCGATGATCACGAGCGTGCCAGCAAACAGCCAATAATTTGGAGCGAGTGCCGCCAGAGTGCAACCGAGTCCAAAGACCCCTGAACCCAGCAGCAATATGCCGAACTTTGCCTTACGCCGCCCCGCACTGAGCAACGATCCGGCAACGGTTCCGATCGCCATGATCGAGGACAGCATTCCGTATCCGCGGGCGTTGGCATGGAAGACCCTGACCGCCATGGTCGAGATGAAGATCGGGAAGTTCAGGCCGAAGGTCCCGACCAGGAACAGCATCACCAATATAGCCTTGAGGTCTGGGCGCCCCCACACATAGCGCAACCCTTCGATAAAGCTCCCCTTGGCGCGGGGCGCCCGCGCGTTCGGATGGAGCTCGGAGATGCGAAGGGACAGGAGGGAGATCAGCACCGCAGCAAAGGACGCACCATTGATCAAAAATGCCCAGCCGGTGCCAATAGCGGCGATGATCACGCCGGAGACAGCAGGCCCGATCATCCGTGCGGCATTGAACGAGGTCGAATTGAGCGCCACCGCGTTGTGCAGATCGACATCCCCGACCAGTTCCGCGACGAAGGTCTGACGTACGGGCGCATCGAACGCCGCCGCACTGCCAAAGAGAAAAGCAAAAATATATACGTGCCAGAGCCGGACGGTCCCCGTGACGGTGAGAATCCCCAGCGCTAAAGCGAGAGCACCCATCGTTGCCTGTGTAGCAATCAGCAGCCTGCGCTGGTTGAAATGATCGGCGGCAGAGCCTGTCCAGGGGAGTAGTAGAAACTGCGGCCCGAATTGCAGCGCCATGACCAAGCCGACGGCTGACGCGTCGTGATGGGTAAGCTGAGTGAACACCAACCAGTCCTGAGCCGTTCTCTGCACCCAGGTGCCCACGTTCGAGACGAATGCACCGGCGACCCAGACCCGATAGTTGAACCCCCGCAGAGACCGGAAGATGCCTGCACTCGGCGCTTTCACGGATACTCCGTCTGATTGCCGCCGTGGAAGCGGCCAAAATGCCGGGCCGAAAAAAGCGCGATCAAGAGTACGCCAGCCCCGCAGGCAAGGACGTCACTTGTGTTCCTCACTCCAAAATCACCGATCCGGAACACGAGGACATAGCCGGTGACGATGTTGAAAAAGCCCCACAAGACATTGACCGTCGACGAAGAAAGCCCTTCTCCGGGCGGTTGCGCGAATGGGCTCTGAAACGGCCTGCCCATCACGCCGCTGACGAGATGTGGAACGGCATTCGCAAGGAAGGCACCACCGAAAAAATACGATACGAAATCGAGCCAGAGCATGTCAGGGATTCCTCGCTGCAAGCAGGTCAAGGATGTTCTGGGTGGTGCCAGTTTCACCCAGCCGTGGAAACACGTTCGCAATGCTATAGCCGTGCGCCTCCAGGCGCATGTCGGTCATCGCGTCGATGGCGAGCGTCACGTTGAAACCGTGCTCATAGGCTTGGCGCGCGGTTGCCTCGACGCCAGTTCCGGTAGCCACGCCTGCGATCACCACCTGGGTGATGCCGAGCCCGTTCAACTGCGCTTTAAGGTCCGTGCTCGCGAATGCGCCCCACGTCCGCTTCGTCACGACGATGTCGTCGGGCTGTTGATTGAGCTCTGGGATGAGATCGGTCCACCCTTCGGGACGGGGGGCAGTTTGACGCGGCTGTTCCGTCCGGCCTGGCGCGCCGCCAGCGACGTTCACAAGCACCACCGGCAGACCGCGCGCGCGGAAGGCGCCGGCCAGCGCGCTCGCCCGCTCGATAATGCCGCCGATGGGGTGGATGACGGGCAGACCGACGATGCCCTTCTGCAGGTCAACGATGATGAGGGCCGTGTTGGGATCGAGCGTGGTCAGCGCCATGGGAATATCCTTTTGAAAATCGCGATAGGTTGCGCCCCACGAGCTCCGTCAGTCGCCGACGAGCCGCTTGAGCAATTCGATGGACGCCGCGAGTTCGTCTTGTTCCTCCGCAGACAGTCGTGCCTGGATGGCGCGGGTCAACCAATCCTGTTTTGCCGCACGCTTTTCCTGAGCCCATGTGCGGCACGCGTCGGTGAGCGAGAGGAGGGTCTGCCTTCCATCATTTGGGTCCGGCGCGCCGCCCACCAGCCCAGCGCCGTGAAGTGCTGCAATGACCGGCCCCATCGATTGCGGACGCATCCCTTCCGCGCGCGCCAGGCCCGCCGCTGTCGCCGGGCCGTTCTTCTCGAGGCGCAACAAGACGGATACCTGGGATGGCGTCAGGTCTCCCATATTTCCCTGTTCGCGCAGCCGGCGTTTCAGCTTGCTGAGCAGGGCACGAAGATCCTGCGCCAAGGCCGGGGCGCGGGTGGATTGATTGTCCTTCTGTTCAGCAGTCATGCCAGCTAGTTGGCTTATAATAAGTTAAACTGTCAAGTTAATCTGAT
>NZ_JHYG01000035.1 GCF_000687875.1 Acidocella facilis ATCC 35904
AGCAGCAATCATCCATCCGGACGATACGCTGACATGGACAAAAGCAAACGAGATCACACACACCAAAACCTCAACCAGACAGCATATATTGATAGGCTGGACGACCTGGTGGCTCTGGCGGGGAGCCTACACCCGATCCCATCCCGAACTCGGACGTGAAAATCCCCAGCGCCAATGGTACTGTGTCTTAAGGCACGGGAGAGTAGGTCGCCGCCAGGTCTTCCAGCCTATCAATACAAAAATAAAAAACCGCCCAAGGGACACCAAGGGCGGTTTTTTACTCGGTGACGCGGGGTGGAGCAGCCCGGTAGCTCGTCAGGCTCATAACCTGAAGGTCCCTGGTTCAAATCCAGGTCCCGCAACCACTAAATCAAACTAAATCAATAGCTTAAAGCCACCGCAAGGTGGCTTTTGGTGTTCTAAACGCCTAGCACAGTGTTAACACATAGTCACCTGCCGGTAAAAACCTGACAACCCACGCGGTTGTAAAGATTTTACTCAGTGCAACCGAGGCTGTGTGCCGGGCGCCTTGATCCGAATACCCCGTTCCCGCGGCCCCCTATGTTGAGGGTGTTCGATGGATAATCATCTGACGCTGCTAGGTGGCAAGCTGCAGCTCTACCGGCGCGGCAATAGCCGGTTCTGGCAATGCTCGGCCTCCGTCGGGGCCAAGCAATGGCGGGCCACCACCAAACAAGAAAACGTCAATCTCGCAACCAAAGTGGCGCAGGATTGGTATCTGGGACTCTGTGGAAAAGAAGCCGCCGGCACGTTGGTGACGGAAAAGACCGTACAGGATGCGGCGGAGAAATTTACCCGCGAATATGAAGTCATCACCGAGGGCGAGCGCTCGCCCAAATGGGTGCAAGGGCATCAGATTCGGCTGCGCCTGCATCTGTTGCCGTTCTTTGGGAAGATGGGGTTGTCGGAGGTCACGCCCGGGACCGTGCAGGATTACCGGGTGCACCGGATTGAGACGGCGACGAAGGCCAAGGCCAAACCGCCGGCGCGTAGTACGCTGCATGATGAGGTGGTGACGCTGCGGTTGGTGTTGAAGGCGGCGATTCGGCATGGCTGGCTGACGCATCTGCCGGATCTGGCGCCGCCCTATAAAACGCAGGGCAAAGTGGTGCACCGGCCCTGGTTCAGCCCCGAGGAATATAAGCAGCTTTATACGGCCTCGCGGAACTGGGCGCGCAATCCGCCGCAGCCGCAGTACCGGTGGAATGCCGAGCAGATGCACGACTACATCCTGTTCATGGGCAATACCGGGCTGCGGCCCGATGAAGCCGGAAATCTTCAGCACCGTGATGTGTCGATCGTGACCGACCATGCCACGGGGCAGACGATTCTGGAGATCGAGGTGCGTGGCAAGCGCGGGGTGGGGTTTTGTAAGAGTACGCCGGGGGCGGTGCGGCCTTATGAGCGGTTGTTGAACCGGCCGAAGCCGACGCGCGGTAAGCAAAAACGCAGCCGGAGCTTGAAGAACCCGAACGCGCCGCTGCCGGTGGAGTTGCCGGAGCCGACCGACAAGGTGTTCCCGCAAGGCGGGCAGTTGAAATTGTTCAACCGGATATTGGCCAAAGCCAAGTTAAAGGCTGATCGGGACGGCAAGCCGCGCACGGCTTACAGTTTGCGGCACACATACATCTGCCTGCGGCTGATGGAGGGTGCTGATATTTATCAGATCGCCAAAAATTGCCGCACCAGTGTGGAGATGATTGAGAAGCATTACGCCGCGCACATCAAGAATACGCTTGATGCCGCTGCAATCAACGTGATGCGCCCGAAGGCCGCGAAGGCGGCGGAGAAGATCGCGAAAGCCGGAGCTGGCGGCAATGGAAAAGGGAAGGGTGGCGGCAAAACTGGGCGGCCAGAGAAGGCGGTACGCACAGAGCTGGTTGTGGATGAGGATTTGACGCCAGGGGTACTGACCGCCGAAAATACAGGGTAATGCCACACCAGTTTGGGGAGGCTGTGGGGCCGACCAGGCAGCGATCCGCTTGGCGGATCGCCCAGAAGCGCACCCCTTGCGGGTGCGCAACCAGGGGCTTGGCCCCGCTTAATCATATTCATCATCCGTTCAAAACGCCTGAGCCACCAGCATCTCCTCGGCGCTTGTGGTGTAACGTGGTGAGTGCCGTGCCTGGCGGCCGGCCCAGGTTTTGATCATGCCGGTTGCCGCCGGGCGCAGCGTGCCGCTCCCGAAACGGGCGTTGACGGCGTCGAGTGCCGCCATGGCGCGGGCGGATTTGACCGCGTCTCGGGTGTTGAAAAGCCCGCTTTGCTGCTGGGCGGGTGCCAAATCGCCCAGCATGATGCCAGCTTTGAAATACCGGAAATTTGGTCGCCAGACGGCGCGCAGCAGGCGCACCGCCTCGGTGATCAGGGCCAATGTGTCGGCGGTTGGTTCGATCTGTGCGGCGCGGCTAGCGCTGTACCAGGCATCGCCATTATGCGGGTTGGTGTGAGCGAATACCGAGAGATGACCGGCTTGCAGCCCGTCAACCCGCAGCTTCTCGGCGGCGCGGGTGGCAAAGGCGGCCACGGCCTCGCGCAACTCGTCCCAGGAGGTGATCAACCGACCGAAAGAGCGGGTTACGGCGATGGCCTGGCGCGGTGGTGGCATTAGTGTGAGCGGAATGCAGCTTTGGCCGCGCAATTCGGCCTGCACGCGCGCGCCGGTGACGGTGAGCAGCTCGCGCACCTGTTCGGGCGCCAGCCTCACGAAATCGGCGATGCTGGTGATGCCTAATTTGTTGAGTTTTTCGGCGGTTTTGCCGCCGATGCCCCAAACCATGCTGAGCGGTGATTGCGCGTAGCAGTTGGCGCGGGTTGCGGGGTCACGCAAATCGCACACGCCGCGCAGCGAAAAATCATCCTTGGCGATGCGGTTGGCGAGTTTGGCGATGGTTTTGGTGGGGCCGATGCCCACACAGGTGGGGATTTTGGCCAGGCGGCGGACATCATCGCGCAGGCGGCGGCAGAAATTTTCCAGATCGGGCAGGCCGGTGAGGTCGAGAAACATCTCATCGATGCTGTAGGGCTCCACCTGGGGCACGCGGGCGGCCAAAACCTCGTACATGCGCCGGCTCATATCGCCATAAAGTGGATAATTGCTGGAGCGCCATTCGACTTGCTTGCACGCGGGCCGGCGTAAAGCGAGGTGCCAAGGCTCGCCCATTTTAATGCCGAGCGCTTTGGCCTCGGCGGTGCGGGCGATGGCGCAGCCGTCATTGTTGCTCAGCACCACCAGCGGGATGCCGCGCAGTTCGGGCGCGAAGGCCCGTTCGGCGGAACAGTAAAAGCTGTTGCCGTCAATCAACCCGAATACCGGCATGGCTTACACTTGCGTGCGGATGAGGCCGGTGACCACGGCCCAGATCTCGGCATCATCGCCCGTGACGGCCACCGGGGCGGTGCCTTGGGTGCCGGAGGCCAGCCACCATTGCTGCTGGCGATAGGCGAGTTGGCCGACCAGGACTGTGCCGTTGAGCATGACCACCGCGACCTTGCCGTGGGCTGGGGGCGAGGCGGCATCCGCGATTAAAATATCGCCCGCGAAAATGCCACGCGAGGCGAGTGCATCCCCCGCGACACGCACCGGGTAGCGGCTGGGGCGTGAGAGGTCGAGCATGGCGGCGAGGTCGATCCGGCCTTCGAGGTTGTCTCCGGCAGGGGAGGCAAAGCCGGTGGTGTTGCCCCCGTTGTAGTTCATAACCCGACTCCGTATGCTCAATGCAGGGATAGAACATATAGTGAACATTTGCTGCCAGCAAGCTGAAATGACTCAGGATTGCAAACCGGGCGTAGCGGGGTAGGCTCCGCGTATGTGCGGGCGTTTTGTGAGTACCATGCCACCCGAGGCAATCGCCCGGATGGTCAAGGCGGTGAACCCGGTGCCAAACGGGGCGCCGAGCTGGAATATTGCGCCCAGCCAGCAGGCCATGGCGGTGCGGCGGCACCCCAAGACGGGAGAACGGCATCTTGACCTGCTCACTTGGGGCTTTGTGCCGCACTGGGAGGATGACCTAAAAACCGAGCGCAAGCCGATCAATGCGCGCGCTGAGACGGTGGCGACATCACCGATGTTCCGAGCAGCCGTTGCCCATAATCGCTGCCTGGTACCGGCGGATGCCTATTACGAGTGGCAGGCAGCACCCGACGGCAAGCAGCCTTACGCCTTTGCCCGCAAGGATGGCGCCCCGATGATGTTGGCTGGGCTGTGGGATGTCTGGCAGAGAGATGGGGGTGCCAGGCTGCGCAGTTTTACCCTCATCACGACCAGCGCCAATGAAATAGCCCGGCCGATCCATGACCGGATGCCGGTGATCGTGGAAGCTGGGAATTGGCCACTGTGGCTGGGTGATGAAGAAGGAGATGCAGGGGAGTTGTTGCGGCCCGCAGGCGATGAAGGTCTCAAAGCTTGGCCCGTCAGCTGCCGGGTGAACAGCCCGGCGAATAACGACGCGCTGCTGATGGAGGGAAATTAGGGTCCAGACTCATAACACCCACCAGACGACCGCTGCCACGAGGTAGATTGATGCGGCAAAATTGATGGCCAGCCGGTCATATCTGGTTGCGATCCGTCTGAAATCTTTGAGGCGGCAGAACGCATTCTCGATTTTATGCCGCTCTTTATAGGATGTCTTGCTGAAGCTGTACGGCCGCTTGCGGTTACGTTTGTTCGGGATGACGGCCTTCGTCCCGCGCTTTTTCAAGTTGCCTCGTAATTCGGCGCTATCGTAGGCTTTGTCGGCGAGAAATTTTTTCGCCTTCTTGGTTTTCTCAATCAAAGGCGCGGCCAAGGGACAGTCATGC
>NZ_JHYG01000036.1 GCF_000687875.1 Acidocella facilis ATCC 35904
AGGCTTGGATGTTTGTTCCCAGCTGCAATGTCGGGAACGAATTTGTTCTTTGTCATGGTGAATAGGTTTTGGTGCATCTGGATGCGCGCATTGGTTTTTGAGGTTTCGGCCTTGAGGATCGGTCCGGGCTTCTTGTGTTGGGTTGTCTGACCCGTGGACGGTGAAAGCCGGAAGCGAGACACAAGATGGTTCGAGTGTTCAGTGCATGTGTGATCTCA
Organism: Acidocella facilis ATCC 35904; assembly: GCF_000687875.1. Classification (GTDB taxonomy): domain Bacteria; phylum Pseudomonadota; class Alphaproteobacteria; order Acetobacterales; family Acetobacteraceae; genus Acidocella; species Acidocella facilis. The sequence continues at coordinate 219 of NZ_JHYG01000036.1, forward strand.
TCTGCCTAACAGTCAAACGCTGTTGGACGTTGGGTTTGCTCGATGAAGCAATTTTGGTTTTTGCCGTACCTAGCGGTGGAGCTGAAAGAGCGGAGGGTGAGCCGGAACGCCGATGGATGGTTCCTGTTTATGGTGGGTAGCGCGTGAATGTGTGTTCAATGCATTTGCGTGTGGTGAGAGCGAATTGAACGACAAAAGGGCATTCGGTGGATGCCTTGGCACCAGGAGGCGATGAAGGACGTGGCACGCTGCGTAAAGCTTTGGGGAACCGCGAGCAGGTTTTGATCCAAAGATATCCGAATGGGGAAACCCCTCCGCAAGGAGATCTCTATCTGAATACATAGGGTAGAGAGGCAAACCCGGGGAACTGAAACATCTCAGTACCTGGAGGAAAAGACATCAATTGAGATTCCGCTAGTAGTGGCGAGCGAACGCGGAGCAGGCCAGTGCCTCAAATGACGTTAGCAGAACGGTCTGGAAAGTCCGGCAATATGGGTGATAGCCCCGTATGCGAAGGCAACATTTGAGGACTTGAGTAAGGCGGGGCACGTGAAACCCTGTCTGAACATGGGGGGACCATCCTCCAAGCCTAAATACTCCCTGGTGACCGATAGTGAACAAGTACCGTGAGGGAAAGGTGAAAAGCACCCCGACAAGGGGAGTGAAATAGACCTGAAACCGGATGCCTACAAGCAGTCGGAGCACCTTATGGTGTGACGGCGTACCTTTTGTATAATGGGTCAGCGAGTTTCTGTTCGCGGCAAGCTTAAGTCGTTAGACGTAGGCGCAGCGAAAGCGAGTCTGAATAGGGCATTCAGTCGCGGGCAGAAGACCCGAAACCAAGTGATCTAGCCATGGCCAGGCTGAAGGTGGGGTAACACCCACTGGAGGGCCGAACCCACGCCTGTTGAAAAAGTCGGGGATGAGCTGTGGCTAGGGGTGAAAGGCCAATCAAACTTGGAGATAGCTGGTTCTCCGCGAAATCTATTGAGGTAGATCGTCGTATGTATGCCCTGGGGGGTAGAGCACTGGATGGGCTAGGGGGTCCCAAAGACTTACCAAACCTAACCAAACTCCGAATACCCAGGAGACTTGTACGGCAGACAGACGGTGGGTGCTAAGGTCCATCGTCGAGAGGGAAACAGCCCAGACCACCAGCTAAGGTCCCCAAATTATGGCTAAGTGGGAAAGGATGTGGGAATTCCAAAACAACCAGGAGGTTGGCTTAGAAGCAGCCATCCTTTAAAGAAAGCGTAATAGCTCACTGGTCTAATAGAAATCCTGCGCCGAAAATGTAACGGGGCTCAAGCCATATACCGAAGCTGTGGGCGTGATTTATCACGCGGTAGCGGAGCGTTCTGTAGGCCTGCGAAGGGATACGGGTGACCGGTCCTGGAGGTATCAGAAGTGCGAATGCTGACATGAGTAGCGACAAACAGTGTGAGAAACACTGTCGCCGTAAGTCCAAGGGTTCCTGCGCAAGGTTAATCCGCGCAGGGTGAGCCGGCTCCTAAGGCGAGGGCGAAAGCCGTAGTCGATGGGAAACAGGTGAATATTCCTGTGCCTGCTAGAAGTGACGAATGCGAGATGTTGTCAGGTCTTATTGGATTGATCTGGCTTTTTAAGCATTCCAGGAAATAGCTCTAGCATATAGACCGTACCCTAAACCGACACAGGTGGACTGGTAGAGTATACCAAGGCGCTTGAGAGAACTATGCTGAAGGAACTAGGCAAATTACTCGCGTAACTTCGGGATAAGCGAGACCCAATTGTGGGCAACCATGATTGGGTGGCACAAAAGAGGGGGTAGCGACTGTTTAGTAAAAACACAGGGCTGTGCGAAGTCGAGAGACGACGTATACGGTCTGACGCCTGCCCGGTGCCGGAAGGTTAAGAGGAGGTGTGCAAGCACTGAATTGAAGCCCCGGTAAACGGCGGCCGTAACTATAACGGTCCTAAGGTAGCGAAATTCCTTGTCGGGTAAGTTCCGACCTGCACGAATGGCGTAACGACTTCCCCACTGTCTCCAGCGTAGGCTCAGCGAAATTGAATTCCCCGTGAAGATGCGGGGTACCCGCGGTCAGACGGAAAGACCCTATGAACCTTTACTGCAACTTTGCAGTGGTATTAGGAGAGTGCTGTGTAGGATAGGCGGGAGGCATTGAACCCGAGGCGCTAGCTTCGGTGGAGCCAACCTTGAAATACCGCCCTGAACTCTTCTGATATCTAACCGAATCCCGTTATCCGGGATCGGGACCCTGCATGGTGGGCAGTTTGACTGGGGCGGTCGCCTCCCAAAAAGTAACGGAGGCGCGCGATGGTGGGCTCAAGCCGGTCGGACATCGGCTGTTGAGTGCAATGGCATAAGCCCGCCTGACTGCGAGAGTGACAGCTCGAGCAGAGACGAAAGTCGGCCATAGTGATCCGGTGGTTCCGCATGGAAGGGCCATCGCTCAACGGATAAAAGGTACTCTAGGGATAACAGGCTGATCTCCCCCAAGAGTCCACATCGACGGGGAGGTTTGGCACCTCGATGTCGGCTCATCACATCCTGGGGCTGGAGCAGGTCCCAAGGGTTCGGCTGTTCGCCGATTAAAGTGGTACGTGAGCTGGGTTTAGAACGTCGTGAGACAGTTCGGTCCCTATCTGCCGTGGGTGTTGGAGGCTTGAGAGGATCTGTCCCTAGTACGAGAGGACCGGGATGGACGTACCTCTGGTGTACCGGTTGTCGCGCCAGCGGCATAGCCGGGTAGCTAAGTACGGAAAAGATAACCGCTGAAAGCATCTAAGCGGGAAACTTACCTCAAAACTAGGCCTCCCTGAGGGTCGTGGTAGACCACCACGTTAATAGGCCGGGTGTGGAAGCGCAGTAATGTGCGAAGCTAACCGGTACTAATCACCCGATAGAGTTCAACATCGTCTCACCAACCCCATAAGCAGCAATCATCCATCCGGACGATACGCTGACATGGACAAAAGCAAACGAGATCACACACACCAAAACCTCAACCAGACAGCATATATTGATAGGCTGGACGACCTGGTGGCTCTGGCGGGGAGCCTACACCCGATCCCATCCCGAACTCGGACGTGAAAATCCCCAGCGCCAATGGTACTGTGTCTTAAGGCACGGGAGAGTAGGTCGCCGCCAGGTCTTCCAGCCTATCAATACAAAAATAAAAAACCGCCCAAGGGACACCAAGGGCGGTTTTTTACTCGGTGACGCGGGGTGGAGCAGCCCGGTAGCTCGTCAGGCTCATAACCTGAAGGTC
>NZ_JHYG01000037.1 GCF_000687875.1 Acidocella facilis ATCC 35904
ACAAGTTCCGTCGCATGATCCCCTCCCGAATCGGGACAAAGGGAATCACCCTACCATTAGAAAATCAACAAAATTATTGGGTTTTGACCCTAGTTAAGGTATGGGGGCTTTTTGAAAAAAGCCCCCATACCCCCAAAAACTTTTGCTCACTTAATTCTGGGCGTAGAGCACGCGCAGCACGACGAACCAGTTGTCCTTGTTGCCTTGCAGCCGGCCTTGCGCGTCAATGTGCAGATGCTCCAGCGTCACCGCGTCATCCACATTCCCCCCGATCACATCCACCTCCCCCGCCGCCACGCCGGTGACGATGCTGCAATGGGCGGGGAAATGATCCTTCGTGGGCAGATCATTATAAGTAAGGTCACGCGCGGCCCCGCGCGGAAAACACACCAGATCCCCCAGGCGCGGCGCGTAAATTGCCGGGTTCTCCGCGATCAGCAACTTCCCCGGCCGATAAGGCCGCGCCGCATAATCTATATAAAAGGAGTGATCCGGCGCGTAGGGAAATTTCGGCCCCGCCCCGGCAATGCGCATCACATAAGAGATAAACGCGGCCGACCACGCATAATCGCCATTCACCCGCACCGGGAAAACCCGCCCCCGCGCATCATGCTTGCCAGTCCAGCGCGCATCCGGCTCGCCAGCGTTCATCCCCTCCCACCAATATTCGCCGACGCGCTGCCACAGCCCCTGGGCGCGCTCGGGCATGGTGCCGGCCTGCTGCACATAGGGCACGTCGCCATCATCCACATGCTCGCCCCAGAGCCGCCATTCGCGCAGCGCGATGGCCACCGCGGCACTCCGCGAGAAGGCTTCATAAGGCTGGTTGGCAAAAGGCGGCGCATGGTTCTGCGGCGCGCAGGCGCCCAGCAGCGCCAAGCTGAAAAAGGCGGCGAAACCGCCGCCTTTCTTTAAACCCATCCTCACGCGAGGTCGCTGAACATTCCGGTCAGCGCGCTCTCCGTCGCTTCGCACAACCCGCGCTCGGTGATCAGCCCGGTCACCAGCCGCGCCGGCGTCACATCGAAGGCCGGGTTGGCGGCGGGGCTGGAGGTCGGCACGATGCGCACCGTGGCAATCGAGCCATCCATCGCGCGCCCGGTCATCGTCGTCACTTCGGAAGCGGCCCGCTCCTCGATCGGGATTTCGGCAACCCCGTCGCGGATCGTCCAATCGATGGTGGAGGACGGCAGCGCCACCCAGAACGGCACGTTATTATCGTGCGCCGCCAGCGCCTTCAGATAGGTGCCGATCTTGTTGCAGACATCGCCCTGGCGGGTAACGCGGTCAGTACCGACAATCACCAGATCCACCTCGCCATGCTGCATATAATGCCCGCCGGCATTATCGGCGATGACGGTGTGTTTGACCCCATGTTTGCCAAGCTCCCAGGCGGTCAGCGAGGCGCCCTGGTTGCGCGGCCGGGTCTCCTCCACCCAGACATGCACGTCGATCCCGGCATCATGCGCCATATAGATCGGTGCCAGCGCCGTGCCCCAATCCACCGTGGCGATCCAGCCAGCATTGCAATGCGTCAGGATATTCACCCGTTTTCCGGATTTCGCCTTCTCTTCGATCAGCGCCAGACCGTTGCGGCCGATCGCCTCATTCACCGCGACATCCTCATCGCAGATCTTCGCCGCTTCCGCGTAGGCGGCGGCTTCGCGCTTCGCCGGCTCCACGCTCTGCAATGCCGCCCCCATGCGCCGCAGCGCCCAGCGCAGATTGATCGCGGTCGGCCGGGTCGCGCCCAGCACCTCCAGCGCCTGCGCCAGCGCCGCATCGGCGGCATCATGGCGCATCGCCAGCGCCACGCCGTAGGCGGCCGAGGCGCCGATCAGCGGCGCGCCGCGCACCAGCATCGCCTTGATCGCATGCGCCATTTCCTCAAGCGTCGTCAGCCGGACCAGATCCACATTCCAGGGCAGCTTGGTCTGATCGATGATGCGGACAGACCAGCCATCGGTCTCGTCGACCCAGATCGAGCGATAGGGTGTGCCGTCAATTTTCATGGCGTTAAAAAATCCTAAAGTTCTAAGTGCTACAATTTTTGGTGCAAAGCGCAGACCAGGGTGAATAAGCGCCGCGCGGTGGGAAAATCAATCACCACCTTGCCGCCCAGCCGCTCGATCATCAGCTCGGCCCCTTCATTATGCAGCCCGCGCCGGCCCATATCGATCGCCTGGATGCGCGCCTCGCGCCCCTCCGCCACCGCCATCGCATAGGAATCCAGCAACATCTGGTAATCGCGGATCAGCATCTTGAACGGCCCCAGCGCCAGCAGTACCGCCTGCACCGGCGCATCCTGCGCATCGCGTACATCGAACACCAGCCGGCCTTCCTGGATGGAGAGATGCAGAATGCTCTGCAAATCCGGATGCCCGGGCAGGTGGAATTCATTTTCCTGCGCCAGGTCACGCACCGCCTGTTCGCGATCCGCCTGCTGCAGGGCCGAGATGCGGTGCAGGGCCTCGCCCTCGAGAACCACCTTGGTCAGCCTGCCGGTTGCATCCGTGCCTTGTGCATCCACCATGTCACCTGCTCGCCCCTTGGAAAGATTACGCGCTTCGTCTCGCTCTCTTGTTCCGTCACGTCTTACGCTTCGTCACGTCTTATGCTTCGTCACGCCTCACCCGTCGCCCGTTCCGCCGGGCGCTGCCCTGATCCAGGCCGGGCCATACGCGCTTATCCGTCGGGACCGAGCATAGCGATTCCGCGCGGCAACGACAAATGCGATCGTCCCCTCAAAGCCGCGCCGACGCGCCACACCCCTCGCCAAGACGCCATTGCCCGCCCGCCAACATGCCACACGCTCCGGAACGGCGCCGGACTGATCCGGTTTTGATTGATGCTTTCTAAATCTTTTCGAAGCACGCGGCGCCGACGATCGATGGCGAAACCAGGAACACGGCGTGGCAAAATTGCGGCGCTGGGCCTCCACGCTGTGGATGTCTTGCACATTGCTGTAAAAAAATGCGTCAGGACAGAAGTTTAGTGCTGCTTTTTGTTGACAGGCGCAGCGCGGAAGCTGAATAGCGAATCTTGCGTGCATTGCGCGATTCGCATCGCGCACCATGTCTGAATTTCGCGGTCAAGGAAACCGCACGCGGAACCAAAGAAGGACGGCCTACCCAGCCGTAGAACAAGACGTTTCTGTGCCGGACCACGACCACCCGGAACTCAATGATAACCTTGAACGCTAAGGAGCATGACCAGTGACCATCGAAGACAAGACCACCACTGAGCGCGCGCAGCCGATGGCCGTGCGCGCCACCGCGAAGAAGACCGCTGCCACGAAGAAACCGGCCGCGAAGAAGACCGCCGCTGCCACCAAGAAGCCGGCCGCGAAGAAGACCGCCGCTGCCGCCAAGAAGACGACCGCGAAGAAGACCACCGCCGCCGCCAAGAAG
>NZ_JHYG01000038.1 GCF_000687875.1 Acidocella facilis ATCC 35904
TCCTGATGTGGCTTGCTGCGCGCCAGCGCAGTGATGCCCTGCACAAAATCGAAAACGCTCTCGGGCGGATGACCTTCCTCTTCCAGCACGGTGGCGATGATTTTCGACGTCTCGCCCTTGCTGAAGCCGCGTTTGCGCAAGAAACTTTCGCGGTCGTCATCTTGGCGCGCGACAATCTGTTCCCGCGCCGCCTTGATGCCCGCCACGAACAGCGCTGGTGAGGAATTGGCAAAGCGCCGCAGCGCGGGTGCTGCCTCATGCGCAAACCGCTGCGTCGCGAATTTGCTGTGACGAATACTGATCTCCTGGAAATCCTCGGCACCCCAGATGTTCCGGTTGGCGCACACCGCGCGCAGATAGAACGAGGCGATGCCCAGAGTCTTCGAGCCTACCTCGCTGTTCCAGCAATAGAACCCCCGAAAATACAAATCCGGCTCACCATTCGGCAGCCGCCCCGCTTCGATCGGGTGCGTGTCATCGACCAGGAACAAAAACACGTCCCGGTCGCTGGCATAGAGCGTGGTCGTCTCTTTCGTCACGTCCACATACGGGTTGTGGGTCATGGTCGACCAATCCAGCACGCCCGGCACTTTCCAATTCGTGTCGCCGGTGCCGTTGCCGGCGATGCGCATCACCGCTGCCACCAATTCATGGTCCCAGATGCGCCCATAATCCGGACCAGTAACGGCGCGCAGCTCTACCCGCCCGTCATCGGACTCCAGCGTCTTCACCAGCTCGGCGCGGTGGTTGAGCAGCCCGTGCTGCAGATTGATCCCCGCCAGAGGTGCTGGCAACTCACGCAAATACCCCGCCGGCGCCCCCACCAGCCCGCAAAGTTGACCAAAACTCCAATGGGTCGGCGCCACCGGCCGCTCCTGTCCCGGCACTATCAGCGCAAGCCGATCGCCATCGTCACGCCGGGCTTCCACCCGGATGGCCCTGCTCTCCACCGTCCGTGCCTCAGCGCGCTCCGCGCGGGCATGCACCGCCGCATACAATTCCGGCAGCGACAGAAACCGCTCATCATCGGGCCGCGAGAACCATTCCGACGACACCCGCCCCAGCCGCTCTCCCCGGCTGACATCAACCTTAAAACCCGCTGGCCCAGTCCGGCCCGCGCTCGCCCCCACAACCGCCACCGCGGCAGACGCATTGATATCCATGGCACTTCTCCATGACAGGCCCCGGAAGCCTCTCCTCCGGATTAAAACCAGTCATGAAGCGCCCAGCCCAACTCTCACTCTCAGGCCTGGCACCGAGGCCAGAAATCACCACGGTTATTGGCAGCAACGCGCCCAACCCCGCCATTCCCGACCTCTGGCCGGGTGCTCCGATGCGGACATAACTAACACAGGAAGGTGTTGAGGTTGAGCGAGGCGGCTCTGCGCCCATTATGGTTACTTTCAGGATAGACATTGCGCGGTGCTATCTCTTGCGCCTCGTCAGTCTCCCCAAAGAAAGGAAAATAGAGCGGAGGACGCCGATAACGTCGCGCAGTTTGGATAGGAACGTGTCGTAAATTTGCCCGCTCAGCTCGCCTTTCTGGCAGTCCCGGCGGCGAATAAATTTGTCAACCGGATCAGGCGCTTGGCTCATGCCGGGAAGGTCACGGGGGTTGGCGGGGTGTTGCAACGGGGGAAGTTAAGAGCCCTGGACAGAGAAACATTTCGGCACCATAAATCTGAACAAATGGTTATGTTTCGAACTGTTGAGGGGTAGGATGGCTGAGGCTGATTATGAGGAAATCCGTCAAAACGCGGAAAAGTCCGCCAAGACGCCAGTTTATATTGCACTTTTTGGACAGCCGGGGGCGGGTAAGTCCTCCCTGATTAACGCCATCACAGGCAAGCCTGACCTAGTTAAGGTCGGGGTAGGGAACGACGAGACCTTCGAGCGTGAAGATCACGAGTGGAACGGTCTGTTTTTAAGTGACCTGCCGGGTTACGGCACGGCGAGATTCCCGGCAGATAAGTACCGGGAAAAGTTTAAGATAGACCAGTTTGACATATTTTTGTGTGTCACTTCCGGTAAACTCAAAGAGGATGACATCCTGTTTTTCCGTCAATTGCGGCAAGACGGGAAGCATTGCATTTTTGTCCGTAATAAGATTGATGCCGAATATCAGCCTGGACAAACAGATGCAGACTTGCGGGCAAGGATTAAAGAGAACCTTGCTCAGCAGATTGGCGAGAGTGTGGAGGTTGTCTTTACCAGTTGCCGAACAGGCGAAGGATTGGATGAGCTTCAAAATGCGATTGAGGGAAGCCTTGTTGGTGTAAAGCGGGATCGCTTCAATCGGTCGGCGGCTGCATACTCCAAGGAGTTTTTGGAGAAGAAAAAAAAAGCTTGTAGAGAATATGCTCTGTACGCGGCTGGTGTATCCGCCGCCGCAAACATGGTCCCCGTGCCGGGCTTAGGCATAGCGGTTGATGTTGGTGCTATCCTCGGCGCGATGGGGCTAATACGCAATGATTTCAATCTTACTGAAGCGAGGTTGGATAAATTCGCGCACATAGCCCCCAATTTTGCCCCAATCGCAAATCAAATTATCAGTTTTGCAACCAAAGAAGGGGTGTTGCAATTATTGAAGCGGTTTGCTGCCGGGCAGGTCGTAGCGGAAGTGTCTAAATTCTTTCCGGGTATCGGAAGTCTTGTTGCTGGAGCTGTCAGCTTTGGCGTGAACATATTGATTCTGAATTTCTACATTGATGATTGCTATGAGATTGCAAGCGAAATGCTCGCCAAGCATTTCAGAGACTGATCTTCTCTATCGGCTCCCTCTGCGTTCGGTGGACGCATAGCAAGTGTAGGATGGGTGAGCGAAGCGCTACCCATCGCTTTCGTACCGCACCAGATTGATGAGTTGCGCTGCGCTGATCCATCCTACGTATTTTTAGCCATTTTGCCAACGACCGCTCTTTGGAACCGGACGGCAGAAACCGGCCAGTCTGCCTTCGGCCCGAACACGCCAAATTCAGACATCACTAGGGTCAAAACCCAATAATTTTGTTGATTTTCTAATGGTAGGGTGATTCCCTTTGTCCCGATTCGGGAGGGGATCATGCGACGGAACTTGTT
>NZ_JHYG01000039.1 GCF_000687875.1 Acidocella facilis ATCC 35904
TCGCGAACCTCAGGCGAAAACTTGTTGCTCGTTCTGTTCGTCATGACACCATCCTCTCAAGAGTTGATGCCTCCGGCAAACATGGAGCGGTTCACCAGACCTGCGGAACCATCTGGCCTACGGTCTCATTGAGGCCGCCCTCAAGGGCTGGGAGATAGCTGAGCGCCGGACCCTGGGACAAGAACCTCTGGTCATGCTGACCGAATCGGCCCTGCCCGCCGTGCCGGTCCCTCCAGTCACCCCGGAAGCCCCCAAGGCCCCTACCCGCCCCCTGGCCTCGTCCTATGTGGATGATTTCCAGGCGTGGGGCACCGCCTCGTCCGGCTGGCGAGCAGGCCCGCTCAAGCAAGCGCTGGTCTCGTTGGCCATGTTCCGAGAGGTGGTGGGTGACCTCCCGGTGGACCAATACACCCCCGAACATACCGAGCAGTTCCGCGCCGTTCTCCGCAAGCTGCCGATGATCTACCGGAAGTCGCCCAAGGAGAAGGACAAACCGTTGGCGGAAATCATCGCCGAGTCGCCGCCCGGTGCCCAGCTACTGTCCGACAAGACCGTAAAGCGGCACTTCTGGGCCGTGTCCCGCTTCTTTGAGTTCCTGAAAGAGACCGGGCGGCTATCCAGAACATTCGCCAACCCGGCCCAGGGGTTCACCTTCAAGGCCAAAGGGTCCGTGCGCGACGACCAGGACATGTGGACTGGGAAAGAACTGGCCGCCCTTTTCGCCTCCCCCATCTGGACTGGCTGCAATCCGTTCTATCGGGCACGGGCCGGAGACCAGATCATAAGGGACGGCATGTTCTGGCTGCCGCTGCTAGGCGCCTTCCACGGGAACCGCCTGGAAGAGTTCGCCCAACTGCGGGGAGCGGACGTGGCCCAGGCGGGCGATATCTGGTTCCTGAACATCACCGACGAGGACGGGCGGCAACTCAAGAACGCGCAATCCCGGCGCAGGGTGCCCTTGCACTCCGAACTGATAAAGCTGGGGTTCCTCCAGTACGTCCAGGCCACCGCGCCCGCACCAGACGCGCCCGTGTTCCCAGACCTGAAACCGCGCGGCGTGGATGCCAAGCAGGGCTATAGCTTCACCAAGCGGTTTTCGGCCTACCGGCGGGCCATCGGGGTCTACCGGAAGGGGCTGGATTACCACTCGTTCCGGCATGGCGTGACCACCAAGCTGTTCGAGGCTGACGTGAATGAGGGATGGATTGACCTGCTGACGGGCCACGAGAGCGGCGGGGAGAGCCGGAAGCGCTATCTAAAAGGCATCCCGCTGGAGAAGCTGAAAGAGGCCATCGAGAGGGTGACTTGGCCTGAGGTGGACCTGTCTGGGCTGTATGTGGAGCGGGCGGACTAAACCCCCTCCTGGTCTCAGGCATATTGCTTTCGGCGGCCTTCCGTGTTCCCGTTAAGCTAGAAGGAATGAGACAACGGATGGCGCATTTCGACAAGGACAAGTTTGCCGAATACATCACCGCGCATGTGTCTAAGCAACGGTTTGGCGAAGGTCGATGCGCCCACTATGTCCGCATGGCTTTGGCCGCAGCCGGTATGCGTCCCGTCACGTGGCCCGAACCCGCGAGATTATGGGGAGGCACGTTGTGGGCCCTCGGGTTCATACCCGTTCCAGCACCTAATTACGTGCCACAAAAAGGCGACATCGTCGTGATCCAACCAGTTAAGGCCGGTGAAGCGGGGCATATCGAGGGGTACAATGGCAAAAATTGGGTCTCAGACTTTGTTCAAGAGGATTTCTGGCCGAGCCATATGTATGCGAGGGCAAAGCCTGGTTTTGTCGTGTATCGTCGGGCTGATTAGTATCACGCCTGCCCTGGCCAGAGCACCGGATTGTAATTCGGATCGTCAGGCCGTTACGATTGACCCAGTTTTCAAGCTTAATCTCCCAGCCAGCTTCTATGAAGCGCACTACGCCCGTGCATCACCCGCCTTGCTGAATGAGTGCGGAATAACAGTTTCTAAAAAGGCTGATTATAGATACTGGGTTTTTGCATCGGTAAACGATGGCCCAGACCATTACGTGATCCTGGGCGGGGAGGTCCGCGATAATACCGGGCAAGATACCCCTAAGGGCCGATGGTCACCCGATATGTTCGGCAACCTCGACCAGATCAGCGCAGGGAAGTGTACTGCCATAAGCTGGCCAATAGACATATTTTGCAGCGCTGACTCTGGGCCGCCGCCTGTTGCCGTGCTGAATAAATTAGCCGCTGATACGGTGGCACGGTATGAAGCCGCCTTTGGCTCACGGGCCGGTTTCATGGAAGAACTCAAAAAACAAGACCGCATCCCTAACGATCCTGGCCTTAAGATACTCAATCAAGCTCTTGCCACACAGCAATGAGGCTTCCAGCGCAGAATCCGTCACCTCCGGCCCCAGCGGCCAGCTCAGCCCCGCATCGGCAAACCGCCGCAGCGTCTCGCGCACCGTCGAGGGCACCACCCCCAGCCGCCGTCAGACGCAAAATCTCGCGCACATGGCGCATGCAAACTCTCCCCGCTGGCATCAATCCCCTCCTCAGCAAAAGCCAAAGAGGAAAACCTAACGCAGCCAGCGAAGACACCCTCACCCCCGCTTGCCCGTGCGCCATCAAATCGGAATGGGGGGCGCCATCATGTCGGAATCAGAGGGCGGCTTGCTCCGGAATCATCAGGTAGGTTTGCCATCGTCAGTTTTTGGCGGTTTGTCGGCCATTTCTGCGGCATTGTACCGCAGTTCGCGACAATTTGCAGCCACAGAATGCAATCCCGTTTCACCCTCCTGGCCCCCGCAGCCCCGCCCGTTCCCGAAGAGGCCCCCGTACCGCCCGCCCCGGCCCTCCCGGACTACAAGGCCCTGTTCGTCGCGCACGTTACCAAGCATCACCCGGTGGGAACCACCTGCCCGGATGCTGTCCGCAAGATCGCCAAGGCTGTGTTCGGCCTCCAGATCGTGGACCAGCGGGTACTCCAGGAAACCTGCCTACTCCGTAACCGATGCGAGGCCCCCACTGCATGGGGCTGGACTTTACCGTGATGTCTCTGCGACGCGCTGGGGCATCCAGAAGTCTCTGATTGC
>NZ_JHYG01000040.1 GCF_000687875.1 Acidocella facilis ATCC 35904
CCGTCAGTGTCCGTCTGCTCAAGGCAAGAACCCTCCTCAAGCCTTGAATCAGAAATCACAAACAAAGGGAATCTATGAATGCAGACACGACCTAGCGGTTGAACCACGGGTGCCGGGTGCCCTGCGGCCCATGCAGCGTTACTCTGAGCCAGTTGCTGGTTCGCCTGCTGTAGCCGGGCGTTGAACGTCTCAAACCGCGCATGTTGCTCGGGCGTACAGGCGGCAACGCCAGCGCAAGCGAGGGCCAGCAGGGTAAGGGAGCGGATTTTCATGAAAGCCTCCAGTCGAATTGCAACCGGCTAGTGACGGTTCAAAATCACCAGGAAGGCAATCACTGGAGTCATGCGTTTTTGGAATCGGTGGGATTCCTAATCGACTCGGCTGGTTACCTCACGCGTCCCGTATGGTCACCGACAACGGACATTCACGGTGGACATACTCATGAGCCAGCAGCCCTTCATCTCCTATTTCCGCGTCAGCACAGAAAAGCAGGGAAGGTCCGGCCTGGGCCTTGAGGCGCAACAGGAAGCCGTGACCGCCTACCTGTCAGCCCATCCGGGGCGCGTGGTCGCCTCGTTTGTTGAGATTGAGTCCGGCAAGCGCAATGACCGCCCAGAACTGGCCAAGGCCCTGGCGGCCTGCAAGCTGAAAGGCGCTACCCTGATCGTGGCCAAGCTGGACCGGCTGGCCCGCAATGCCCGCTTCCTGCTGTCCGTTGTGGAGGGCACTGGGGACGGTGGCGTGGTGTTCTGCGATATGCCCCAGATACCGCCCGGCCCTGTAGGAAAATTCCTGGTGACCCAGATGGCCGCTGTTGGCGAGCTAGAGGCCGGGCTGATTAGCGCCAGGACCAAAGCGGCGCTTGCGGCTGCCAAGGCCAGGGGCAAGGTGCTGGGCGGCTACCGTGGAGGGCCAAAGGCTGACACGGCGCTAGCAGCTGAGGCGCGGTCTTGTCAGGCCGCTGACTTTGCGGCCCGTGTGCGTCCCCTGGTGGATGACCTGCGGGGGCAGGGCATGTCCTTGCGGCAGATTGCGGACCGGCTGGGTGCGGAGGGCGTGGAGACGGCACGGGGCGGGGCCTGGACGGCTGACGCGGTGCGGCGGGTTATATTAAGGAGTACGGAAGCTTCTCCGTGACCGATTCGGAATATTGCGAAAATTGAGCGCAAGCGACAGTATGCCAGGAATCAAGTCTCGTAGATTTCGGATAGCCGCACATGAATATGCAGACGTTTGGCGTTCTTGCTACCTTTGGATGCCTCTTGAGCCTCCCCGCTGCCGAGGCCCAAACTGCGACGAGCGGCAGCTCAGCTTTAACTCAGGCATCCATTTCCGTAAAAGGCTCGGACTTAATAATCGGTGCGAATCAGTATACAGGAGCGCCTGATGAATTTGGGGGATTTGAGATAGCCATCAAACTTCCGCAAAAGGGCATAGTTGCTAAAAACTGTGCCGAGGACGGAATATCAGGCTCACTCTCTGTAATGATGAGTGATGTTACGCCAGACGATCCGAGCAATCCCTCAGAAAAAGACAAAAAGCTTATTCAAGAACAAGTTGAATATTACAATCAACTCATGACCGTAAGCAAAACCAAGAACATAATAACCATCACAGTGACTGGAAACAGCGCGTACCTAAAAAAGCATGGCGCAGAGCTGGTGTTTCCCTATTGCTCTACAGAATTTTCAAAATCTGGAAACTAACACATGCAAACGCCCACGGACATTCAAAAAAACATCGTTATCCCCACGCTTACAAAATTGGGGCTATACACCCTCACCGCTGAAAAACTTCTAATGGGAACAGCAGCAGTAGAGAGCAGGTTTGCCTTTCGAAGGCAGTTTAATGGTGGGCCAGCGCTTGGTTTATTTCAGATGGAGCCCGCCACCTTCAACTGGCTAATGACCGGTTTTCTAGCTTCAAAGAAGCATGTCAATCTCAAGAAAACTGTTTTGCAAATCGCCGGAAAAGACAAGCCTATTCCAAGCGATTTAGTCATAAATGACGCATTTGCTGCCGCCATGGCGCGGGTTCGGTACTATGCTGTATCCGTGCCGCTCCCGTCAGCCTTAAAGGATCAAGCGTTCTACTGGTGGCGACATTATAATGGAGAATCTCCGCATGGCCTTAAGCCAGCCGATTATCTGGAACGCTGGAATAAACTGTGTGCGCCACTCTATGGAATCTCTCACGACTACTCGCCCCCGGATTCATTCAATGCCCCGGAATCTGTAAAGCCGCTGTCACGCCCGATCTGGGTATGAACAGCTGACAGCGCGGCAGATTGCGTAGCGGCTAGGCGTCGAGGGGGTGGAAACGGCACGGGATGGTCCTGGAGTGCTGATGCGGTGCGGAGGGTTATGCTGCGGGCGGCCTGATTTTTTGACCCGGCTGCGCACATTACGACACGTATACGTTCAGCAACAGGGCGTTTACGACACCAGCCGCAACATGCGAGATATCTTGATGATGGTTGTATATGGAACGCTTCTGGTTGGCCCCGTGGCCGTATTGCTGGCTGGCTTCATTGGCTATCATTATTCTCACGACATTTTTGATTTGAAGCTATTCGGCGCTCTTGCCCTGGCAGCGGTATACTTGTTCTTTTTGCTCATTGACAGTCTTGTCAAAAGGGCAAAGCGGAAAACTATTCGCAGTTAGCACCGATTCGGAAAACGCATAGCACCGATTCATTTCTGCATGTGGCGGACAGTGTTTCGTGTCTCATCCAGAATCCTACACACTCACCGGCTTGATGGCCGCGCCTCCGATATGGGGGCATCTCCAGCAGGAACCATAAGCCCCACGGCTCTTTACGGCGTGAACCGCTCCGGTTTTCCCGGAGGCTATTTGGTTTGAGTCACGCTGCCATGGACTGCTCTCGCAGCGCGGCGTAGTAGGGTTTCTCGGCTTCA
>NZ_JHYG01000041.1 GCF_000687875.1 Acidocella facilis ATCC 35904
GTAACCGATGCGAGGCCCCCACTGCATGGGGCTGGACTTTACCGTGATGTCTCTGCGACGCGCTGGGGCATCCAGAAGTCTCTGATTGCTGGCACGACGATGGGTATGTCGTGATAGGCGGTCTTGAGGTACGATTTTATGTCGATGCCTTTGGGCGGCGGCCCGGCGGGGATAGCCAGTTCGTCGGCGCAGTAGAGCAGGATTGGCAGCAGGAGGCCGTATTGAATGTTTTTTGCGTTGAGTAATGGCGCCCACGCCTTCCAGCGCAATTTCATCGCGGCGACAAACCCCATGCACCAAGGCCCGGCGAACACCATGCCAGCGTCGGTGCGTTGGAAGATCGGCGCGTATTTTGATGGCGCCGTGGACAGGGTTTCGCCGATGCCGTTGAACCGGGCCGCGATCGCCATGATGGCGTTGAGCTGTTTGCCGTGCGCCGTGGCGATATTGCCCTTCTCGCCGAGCAGATCAAAGAACCACTCATGCGGTGGGATTGAGCAGGGACCGACGACGATGGCGGCGAGGTAGCCATCGAGCATCGACATGCCGTCAACCTTCGGCGCCGGCTTGAGGCGTTCCAGCCAGGCATCCAGGGCCTCAAAATCCATGGGCAGCTTGCCAGTTGACGCTGCACCCGTCCGCGGCCGCCTCATGCGGCTTGCGCCGGTTGTGCTTGGGCTGCCTTCCAGTACCAGGGCAGCAATTCGCTCAGCGCATTGACCTTGGTCTGGCCCGAGACGATGCGCGCCAGCACGTCGGCAAGATAGGTCTGCGGGTCGAGCTCATGCAGTTTGGCCGTGTTGATCAGTGACGCTAAAATCGCCCAGTTCTCACCGCCAACAGCAGAGCCGGCGAATAATGCGTTCTTGCGGCCCAGGCTGATCGCCCTGATGGTGCGTTCCACGGTGTTATTGTCGACCTCGACACGGCCATCAGTCAGGAACACGCCAAGCCCGTTCCAGTGCCCCAACGTATAGCGAATGGCTTTGGCCAGCGCGGATTTGGCGGAGATTTCGCTTAAGCGATCCAGCAGCCAGGGCTTGAACGCATCGAATAAGTCTTGCGTCTCAGCCTGGCGTACGGCCAGGCGCTGCTCGGCACTGGTGCCGCGGATGCGTGCCTCGATCCTGTAGATGGCGGCAATGCGCTGCAGCGCCTCGGCCGAGACAGGACAGTCCGTCGATTTATGGATCTCGAAAAACTTGCGCCGCGCATGCGCCAGACAGAATGACAAGGTGATAGGGCCGCCGGGACGCTCCGGCCGGGTCAGCCGGTTATAGCCGGGATAGGCATCCACCTGCAGCACGCAGGTTCTGCCCGCCAGATGCTCCTCGACATGCCGGCCCTTGCGGTCTTCGGCGTAGAGATAAACCACCGCCGGCGGCGCCGGGCCGCGCCACGGCCGGTCATCCATCGCATAAGCCCAGAGCCGGGCAATGCGTGTTCGCTTTCTGGTCCGGTCCAACACCGGCAGCGGCGTATCATCGCAAAAAATCCTCGGCGCTGCCATGATGTTTGCGGCGAGCACCGCATGCAGCGGCCTCAGCCACCAGGCCAGCCGGCTGATCCAATGTACCAAGGTCGAGACATCCAGCTCAATCCCCTGGCCGGCAAGCATTTTAACCTGCCGGTGCAGCGGCAGGTGCCAGGCAAACTTCATCACCGCGATATGCACCAGCAGATCGATTGTCGGCATGCCGCCATCGACTGGCCGCGGCGGTGCTTTGGCCTGCACCACGGCACCTTCACAGGCCCGGCAACCATATCGCGGCCGGTGGATGCGTTTGACCCGCAGAATGGCCGGCACGACGTCGAGCATCTCGCTGACGTCCTCGCTGATCAGATGCAGGCTGCCCGCACAGCAAGGGCAGACTTTGCGGTCAGGCTCGATTGTGATGTCCACACGCGGCAGATGTGCCGGTAGCCCGCCGATATTGCGCACCGCTTTTGGCCGCGCTGGCCGGTTGGAATTCGCAGGCTTCGGCAATTTGGCTGGTTCCACCGGCGCGGCGGAGAGATCATCCAAAGCAAGCGGCAACTGGTTCACTGGCTCAATCTGCTTCTCGGATCGGGCGCCGTACAGGGCTCGCTGCAAAGCTGCCACAACCGCCTTCAGGTTCTCGTTCTCCGCCCGCAATGCCGCGTTCAATGCCAGCAAATATACCGGATCTTGCGGGGAGTTTTGACCATCCGACATGCCGGAAAGTTACCAAACATGCCGGGTGTTTCGCCAGAAAATTAAGGCGCCTTCTGTAATTTTTCTGGCGGGATTGTTGGCCTCATTGGCGGCGCAGAGCGCGCTGGTATCTGCGTCCAATCCATCCCGGCAAATAGCATGCGCAGCTGCGAGGTACTTAAGCTGACCGCGCCATCCTGCACCGGCGGCCAGGTAAAACCGCCGGCCTCCAGCCGCTTGGTCACCAGGCAGAGGCCGGAGCCATCCCAGAGCAGCATCTTGATGCGGTCGGCTCGCTTGGCCCGGAAGACGAACACATCCCCGGCAAATGGGTCCGATGCCAACGCTTGTGTCACCATGGCAGCGAGCCCATCCATGCCTTTACGAAAATCAACCGGCTTGGACGCTACCATCACCCGCAGCCCCGGCCGGGACGGAATACCCAGGATCATCGTGCCGGCCCGAACAGCCCCAGC
>NZ_JHYG01000042.1 GCF_000687875.1 Acidocella facilis ATCC 35904
AGCGGGCGCAATATGCTGGTGAGGATTATATCGCGGCGGGCGGCGCCGTCATGCGCGATCTGTTCCAGCAGGATGATGGCGGCTGGTTGCAGGATGCCGGGCTGCTGGCGCGCGTGGTGGCGGAAAAGTTGGAGCGCGATGCCGATGCGCTCCGCGCCGAGGGTTGGAAATGGGTCGAGGTGGCACCTGAATTTCCGTATGGCCACAGCTACGGCATGCGGCGCATTCCGGGCACGCGCCGCCCGCTGACGGGAGAGGAGATCGCTCAGGTTGAGGCGTTGCGCGCCGAGGCCGAGCAACTCGAGGAAGAAGCCGCCGCAGTGGACGAGGTCTCCGATGATGCCGATGTCCGCCTCGCGGAAATCGAGGCGGAGATTGACGCGCTGACTCAGCGCCCGCCGGTGTATGACCCTGCCGAGATTGCGATGGCGGGGGTGTTTGTAAGCATCGATGGCAACGGCGCGCTGCGGGTGGAATGCGGTTATGTTCGCCCCGAGGATGAGCCGCTGGTGGTTGAGGAAGCCGATGAGTCGGCTTTGGCAGACGAGGTTAGTGGTATCGCCGACAATGATAGCGATGCCGCCATGCCGGAAAGCCGCATCATCGTCGCGCATGTCGGTGATGCGGCCGAGCCGGAGCCTGAGGAAGAAGACGGCATCAAGCCTTTGCCCGACCGGCTGTTGACCGAGCTGACGGCCTATCGCACGCTGGCGCTGCGTGAAGCGCTGGGCAATGAGCCCGGCATCGCTTACCTCGCCCTGCTGCACGCGCTGTGCCTGCGTCTATTCTACCGCTATGGTGCCGAATCCTGCCTGGAGATTGAGGCGAAGAGCGTGATGTTCGGCGCCCAGGCACCCGGCCTGGCTGATACGCCCTTGTCGGCACGGGTTGATGCGCGGCACGAGGCCTGGGCAGCGCAATTGCCCGAAGATAGTGCTGAACTCTGGGATGCTCTCGCTAATCTCGACACGGATAGCCGCGAGGCCTTGTTCGCGCATTGCGTGGCGCTGACGCTGAATGCCACGCATGATGCCTATAACCGCCGTCCCCGGGCGTTGGCGCATGCCGGGCGGCTGGCGGAAATTCTGGTGCTCGATCTGGCCGCTGCGGGCTGGGCGCCAACGGCGGAGAATTATCTTGGCCGGGTCACGAAGGCGCGCATTCTCGAGGCCGTGAGCGCGGCCAAAGGCACGCAGGCAGCGCAGCAGCTTGAAGGGCTGAAGAAAGGCGACATGGCCGAAGCCGCCGCGCAAATGTTGGCGGGTTCCGGCTGGCTGCCTGAGGTCCTGCGCACGAAGGGCGTGGAGACCATGACGAGGCCGGCAGATGCTGCGGCGGTGTCCCCGCATCGTGCCGTCGCCGATGTCAGTGCGGATGTTTCCGACGAGGAGGCTGAGGCAGCCGATCTTCCATCGGGCGAAGACCATGAACAGCTCCAGCCGCACGAGATCGCGGCGGAGTGATCCCAGAACCCCGAGGCGGCCCAAAGGCCGCCTCGGGTCTATTTCTTCACACCATAAAAACCCGGCTTCGTGCCGGGTTTTGCATTTTTGGAGACAGATCATGTCAGACAATCACAATCAGGCGTCAGACCAACCGCTTCCTGCGATCGATCCTTTTATGGTGGCATG
Source organism: Acidocella facilis ATCC 35904 (assembly GCF_000687875.1). Taxonomy (GTDB): domain Bacteria; phylum Pseudomonadota; class Alphaproteobacteria; order Acetobacterales; family Acetobacteraceae; genus Acidocella; species Acidocella facilis. The sequence goes on from NZ_JHYG01000042.1 coordinate 1,632, forward strand.
GGAACAAAAAGAACGCGCGTATCGCGAGCGCGCGTGTGCCGTGCTCGATGGCAACAAGAAAGTGCTTTTAGGGATTCTGGCGGAACATGGCATTACCTCCGTGATCGTGAATTTCGACGGCTATGGCGATAGCGGCCAGATCGAGGACATCACGGCCCAGACAAGCGATGTTATCGTTGAATTGCCGGATGAGCGGATCGAGATTTTCCGGCCCGCCTGGGATAGCCCGGACATTGAACGCCAGACCTATACGGTGCGCGAAGCCATTGAGGCGCTGTCCTATGATTTTTTGGCGCAGACGCATTGCGGCTGGGAGAATAATGATGGCGCCTATGGCGATTTTACCTTCGACGTGACGGAGGGGTGCATCACGCTCGATTATAATGAGCGTTATACCGCCTCCGAAAACTATTCCCATGAATTTTGAGGAGGCGGAAATGGCACATCCTTATCATCATGCATTATCCTTCGCGAAAAAATGGGGCG
>NZ_JHYG01000043.1 GCF_000687875.1 Acidocella facilis ATCC 35904
AGCGGGCGCAATATGCTGGTGAGGATTATATCGCGGCGGGCGGCGCCGTCATGCGCGATCTGTTCCAGCAGGATGATGGCGGCTGGTTGCAGGATAGCGGCTTGCTGGCCCGCGTGGTGGCGGAGAGGCTGGAACGCGATGCCGATGCGATCCGCGCCGAGGGTTGGAAATGGGTCGAAATGGCACCAGAATTCCCGTATGGCCATAGCTACGGCCTGCGGCGGATTACAGGCACGCGCCGCCAGCTCACCGATAAGGAAATCGCTCAGGTTGAGGCGTTACGGGCCGAGGCCGAGCAACTCGAGGAAGAAGCCGCCGCGGCGGATGAGGTCTCCGATGATGCCGATGCTCGCCTTGCGGAAATCGAAGCCGAGATTGACGTACTGACCCAGCGCCCGCCGGTGTATGACTCTGTCGAGATTGCCATGGCGGGGGTGTTTGTCAGCATCGACGGCAATGGCGTGCTGCGCGTCGAGCGCGGCTATGTCCGCCCCGAGGATGAGCCGCCGGTGGTTGAGGAAGCCGATGAGCTTGGCTTGGCGGGCGAGGGTAGTGGTATCGCAGATGATGATAGCGATCCCGCCATGCCGGAGAGCCGCATCATTGTCGCGCATGTTGGTGATGCGGCCGAACCGGAAGTGGAGGAGGAAGATGGCATTAAGCCCTTGCCTGACCGGCTGCTGACGGAGCTGACGGCATATCGCACACTGGCGCTGCGCGAGGCGCTGGGCAATGAGCCCGGCATTGCTTATCTCGCCCTACTGCACGCGCTGTGCCTGCGGCTATTCTATCGCTACGGCGCCGAATCCTGCCTGGAGATCGAGGCGAAGAGTGTGATGTTCGGCGCCCAGGCGCCGGGCTTGGCTGACACGCCCTTGGCGGCACGGGTTGATGCACGGCACGAGGCTTGGGCAGCGCAATTGCCCGAAGATAGTGCTGAACTCTGGGATGCTCTCTCCAATCTCGATACGGATAGCCGGGAGGCCTTATTCGCCCATTGCGTGGCGCTGACTCTGAATGCCACGCATGATGCCTATAATCGGCGGCCCCGGGCGTTGGCGCATGCCGGGCGGCTGGCGGAAATTTTGGCGCTTGATCTGGCCGCTGCGGGCTGGGCGCCGAACGTGGACAATTACCTCGGCAGGGTGACGAAGGCGCGCATTCTCGAGGCCGTGCGTGAAGCCAAGGGCGCGCAGGCAGCTCAGCGGCTTGAAGGGCTGAAGAAGGGCGACATGGCCGAGGCCGCCGCGCAGGCGCTGGCGGGCTGTGGGTGGCTGCCCGAGGTGCTGCGGACGAAGGGCGTGGAGGCCATGACGATGCCGGCAGATGCTACGGCAGAAGCCACGTGTAGTGCCGTCGCCATTGATGCCAGTGCGGCTGCGGCCGACGAGGAGGCTGAGGCAGCCGATCTTCCATCCGCTGAAGACGAAGCACAGCTCGAGCCGCACGAGATCGCGGCGGAGTGATCCCAGATCCCGAGGCGGCCCAAAGGCCGCCTCGCCTCCATTCCTTCATCCCATCAAAACCCGGCTTCGTGCCGGGTTTTGCATTTCTGGAGATAGATCATGTCAGACAATCATAATCCACCATCTGGTCAGCAATCGCTTCCTGCGGTTGATCCTTTTATGGCGGCATGGGAACAAAAAGAACGCGCGTATCGCGAGCGTGCGAGTGCCGTGCTCGAGGACAACAAAAAAGCGCTGTTCAGCATTCTGGCGGACCATGGCGTCACCGCCGTGATCGTGAATTTCGACGGCTATGGCGATAGCGGCCAGATCGAGGACATCACGGCCCAGAGCGGCGATGTTATCGTTGAATTGCCGGATGAGCGGATTGAGATTTTCCGGCCGGGCTGGGATAGCCCGGACGTTGAACGCCAAACCCACACGGTGCGCGAAGCCATTGAGGCGCTGTCCTATGATTTTTTGGCGCAGACGCATTGCGGCTGGGAGAATAATGATGGCGCCTACGGCGATTTTACCTTTGAGGTGACGGAGGGCAGCATCACGCTCGACTATAATGAGCGCTATACCGCCTCCGAAAACTATTCCCATGAATTTTGAGGAGGCGGAAATGGCACATCCTTATCATCATGC
>NZ_JHYG01000044.1 GCF_000687875.1 Acidocella facilis ATCC 35904
GCCTGAGCATCGACTTTCACCATCCATCTCTTTCAACCCAGAACCCGGCTCCGTGCCGGGTTTTGCATTTTTGGAGGCCAACATGGCGGATTATTTTTCACCGACCGTGATACCGGAAATCATCCCGAACGCGGATATGACGAAGCTGGAGTTGTTGTTGCTCTCGCAGATGTTTGATGCGGACTCGGATGGCGACGGAACGTATTTCCATTCCTGGCAAGGCCCATCGGATCTGATCTGGGTCAATCGCGCTGAACTTAGCGCGGCGCTGGACGCGACCCGCGGCAGCAAAAGCCAAGTGTATTTCTATGTGGAGGAGAAACTCAAAAATGCCACATCGGGTGATGACATCATTGAGCTGGATATGAGCGGCGTGTCGTGGGAGGTGATTCTTCAAGACATCGTGCGGCGTTCCGCCAAGCTGCGTTATATTACGGTGACGACGGCGTTCACCTGTTCAAAAATGCGTGCCGATTGTTTTGGCGGCATGGCACTGTTCATCACCGCCGATGCTATCAAAGGCTGCTCGACCGCGGAGTTTCTGTCGGACTGTCTTGCCGACATCGCCGGGCAGGAGGACGGGTAGCCCGATGCTCGGAATTCACGAAGAACCACGACCAATGCGGATGGGCCGGACCCGGCAGTGGGACGGCCCATTTTGCGTGGGCGATTACAGCAGCATTGTTTTCACGCCCAGTGCTGCACCGGCCTCGCCGAGGCGGCGGTCGAGTGTGCATAGGGTGGCGCCGTGATCCGCGCAGATGGCCAGATGCAGGGCATCGCCCGCGCGCAGGCCGAGCGTGTATTGGTCCGCGAAGCGGGCAGCGGTCCGGAACTGCGGCCCGTTGACCGGCAGGTGCAAAAAACTTTCAGCGGTGAGTTGTGTGAACATCGCCAAGGCTTCGGCGCGGTGGACGGGTTGCAGCTGGCCGGTGCGTAATTTGATCGACAGGGCCGAGGAGAATTCGCTCATCACCCAGTCGCTGATCGCCAGCTCTCCGGCTTGCTGTGCCGCCAGCCACGCCTGCATGCGCGGGGTCTCTGCTTCATTGGTCAGGGCGGCGACCAGCAGCGACGTGTCGAGATACAGGCTCAATAACGCGCCTCGTCGCGCATTTTACGGATGGCCTCACGCGCGGGCTCAGCCTGTTTCGGCATGGCGGCGGTCACGGCCTGCAGCGCCCCGAGATTGACCGGCTTGCGCGGGATGTCAGCCGGGACGAGTTGCGCCACCGGCTTGCCCCGGCGGGTGATGCGTACGGCTTCTCCGGCGGCGGCCCGTTCGACGAGCTCGCTCAGATGCGCCTTGGCGTCGGCGAGGTTAACGCTGCCCATGGGATAATCCTGACCAGTTAGATGGTCACTTGTAGCATGGATGCCATGGGAGCGGAAGATTTTTGGTGGGCGTGGTGGCCCGGTCAACTTCCGATTCGGAAGATAGCGCGTGGGCAG
>NZ_JHYG01000045.1 GCF_000687875.1 Acidocella facilis ATCC 35904
GAACCTCAGGCGAAAACTTGTTGCTCGTTCTGTTCGTCATGACACCATCCTCTCAAGAGTTGATGCCTCCGGCAAACATGGAGCGGTTCAGAGCGTCCAGACCTCAAGGGCCAGGGCGGTTAAGACTGTGAGGGCGATAAGGATACGCCCAAGGTCCGGGGCGTCGGTGTCGTCAAATAAGGCGCGTAAGTTCACGCGGCTTTGCGTTTCAGTGCCTGCGCCAGCACAACCATACCCCGTGGCGTGATCCGCATCTGGGAGGAGGCGTTATCGTTACCCGCCCGGTCCGGGAACATGACGATATGGTGCATCAGGTGCCCGGCCTTCAAACGCTCGGCCCGCGCCTGCCACACCCCGCCGCGCCGATAGCTCCAGCCAGCATCCGCCAGGAACTGGAACAAGCTCCCGCGCGTTGACGTTCAGGGCCTTGGACGCCTCGGTGACGGTCTTTGCGCCCCGTGCGGAGGTCAGCCGGTCGGCCACTTCCGCCTTGGGCTGCATGGTGTCCACCTTGGCCGCCAGTTCGTCGCGCTCGTCCTTAAGGCGTTCCACCTTGGCCTGTAGGCGCTGCATGACCATGAGGGTCAGTTCGTCCTCGGAGAGTTCGCCCGTGCGGACCTTCTCTTCACCCTTCACGTACATGCCATCCTTGCGGATAGCGGGCAGGACCTCGCGGGTAACCCAGTCCTGGAACTGGCGGGCCTCGGGTTTATCTGAGCGCATTACCAGCTTGTAGAGGCCGGACTCAGAGATGAAGTTTGCCCTCATCACGCGGTGATGACGACCCTGTATCGGATATAGGGCACGCTCATCCCCCCCTAATTTACGCAGGGCCACGGTGACGTTTGGCTCCCCGCTCGGCATGATCTGGATGCCCAGCGCCCGGCACACGTCCGCCGCCACGAACCAGGGGTTGCCCTCGCGGGTCACGATGCGGACCTGACGGCCCTGGAAGTCGAACGGTGTCACGCCAACGTTAAGGCGAGCGTCATCATTCCCCGAATTTCCGGGGTTCGTCAGTGTCTGCATGTCAGTTTTCCTTTGAGGTTAAGCGGGGTTTACGCAGCGATCCGCATGGGTGTGATTGTCGCGTGGCCGCTCCCCGCGCTGCCACCACCCGGCGGCGTGGCGTTCCCGGTCGGGCCGGGCGGGTTGGCGATCAGGTAATGGGCGCGGGCGACGAGGCCGTTGAGTTCCTGGAGGTCGTCCAGGGTCCAGAACAGGGCATCCCGCGCATGGAGCGTCCACCAGTCCAGGTCCTCAGCCACGCGGTTATTGACGTGACCCGCAGGCCACCGAGGGATTGCCTCAGCCAGTTCCCGCAGGTTCACGTGTGGAGGTCCTGGAGTAGGGTAACCGCTGCGAGCGCCCCACCTCGCGGCGCGGGTTTATTTGCTGGACACTGCCTCCCTGAATTTGGGTGAGGTGATATTGTGGATAATGACG
>NZ_JHYG01000047.1 GCF_000687875.1 Acidocella facilis ATCC 35904
TCGCGAACCTCAGGCGAAAACTTGTTGCTCGTTCTGTTCGTCATGACACCATCCTCTCAAGAGTTGATGCCTCCGGCAAACATGGAGCGGTTCACTTGGTGCGCCGCGGTGCTGGCAATAAGCCTGGTGCCCAGTGTCTTCACCTACGCCGCCGGGCTCAATGCCGGGCGTTTCCAGGGCGAGGTTGCGTCTAACCTGATCACAGCCGCCATGAAGGCCGGACCATCGGAGGCCATCGCCTGGGGGCAACTGATGCAGGACAATAACGGCGCCAGCGCCATGGCGGTGTGCCGCAAGAACCTCCAACAAGACGCCAGCGGCCGGCATTACTGCATGCTGCCGGTCTGGACCGATCCCATTTCACCAGCGGGCCCCTCAGCGCTTGCTCAATAGACGCCAACTCCGCCCCCACCCGCCGAACGAACCGCAGCCAAGTGCTTTCTCCTTGCCATCCCCAGCCCTTCGGCCTAAATATGACTACTGTAGTTCACCCCACCACCCGGAGGCCGCCATGCGGGAAATCCAACTTCGCGACGCCAAGGCCAGCTTGTCTGCCGTGGTTGACGATGCCATGCGCGGCGAACCCGCCATCATTACCCGCCACGGCAAGCCCGAGGCAGTGGTATTGAGCTTCGCGGAATGGCAGCGGCTCTCGCATGTGCCTTCCTTCGGCCAATTGCTGATGGCGGCACCTCTCGATGCGGGCGATCTGCCGCCACGCAACCAATCCCCGCTCCGTGATAGCGGCCTTTGATCCTTGTATCTCGTCGATACCAATGTCATCTCGGCGCGAGCATCCTCGCGCGTTCCCCTGCCCGAGTTGGCCGCCTGGATGGACGCCCATTCGGCTGAATTATTCCTCCCCACCGTCACCATCGCCGAGATTGAGGATGGGATCGCCAAGGCCAAGCGTGAGGGGGCAACCCGCAAAGCCCGCGACCTTACCGCCTGGCTGGAGACGGTGCTGCACCTCTACGCGGCCCGCATCCTGCCCTTCGACCTTGCCACCGCTCGCCTCGCTGGCAGTCTATCCGACCGCGCCCGAGGCCAGGGTCAAGCCCCCGGCTTCGCCGACATCATCATCGCCGCCACAGCCCAGCAACACGGGCTGACCATCCTGACCCGCAACCTGCGGCATTTTGAGCCGCTGGGCGTGCCAGTGCATGATCCGTTTGCCCAGCTACCCTGAGCATGGTCGTGGTCGGCAGAAATGCTCAAATACCGTCATTCCGTCTCTGACGGCCACTTCCGGCGTACTGGCGCCCAATTTAGCCCTTCAGAATTACCG
>NZ_JHYG01000048.1 GCF_000687875.1 Acidocella facilis ATCC 35904
AAGCCGAGAAACCCTACTACGCCGCGCTGCGAGAGCAGTCCATGGCAGCGTGACTCAAACCAAATAGCCTCCGGGAAAACCGGAGCGGTTCACTCGCGGCGCGAGAGGGAGGTCTGAACTTCCGCCTTGACGGCACAAACCCAGATGCCGACAGCCTGCTGATGGACGAGCGGAACTCCCTGTACGCCTTTATCCACGGTGATAAGGTGGAGTACATCGGCAAGACGGCGCGCACGGTACGGGCGAGGTTTGCCGGATATCAGAACCCGGCAAGAAGCCAGCGCACCAACTGCCGTTGCAATTCCAAGATTCGGGAGTTGCTGGGGCAAGGGGCGTCGGTCCGCATCTTCGTCTTCAACCCGATCTCCTACCTCCGGTATGGCGATTTCGAGATCAACCTCGCCGCAGGCCTTGAGGATGCCTTGATCGAAGCATTTGACCCTCCTTGGAACGGCAGGGAGCTGGGGCGTGCCATCACCGAGGAGGCCGAGCGCGAAGAACTGGATGAGGTCCGGCAGCAAGTGCCGGAAGATCAACCAATTCCGGCCTTCTGTCAGTCGTCGCTGCAATCGTCTCCGAGCAGTGCCCTCACGTTCAAGATTTTGCTGGGCGAGGCCTACTATCATCAGGGGATCATCAACCCAGGCGCGGCGGCCAGCGCTTATCTGGGGGGAGATGGCGAGCCGGTCGAGGTGTCGTTCGGCGACGGGACCGATCCCGTCATCTCGCGCATCGATCGGCGGGCTAACCCCGGTGGCTATGTGAGGATCTTGGGACGAAATCGAGACTTCGCGCGATGGTTCCAGCGTCATTTTTCGAAGGGAGAAACCGTTCAGGCGCTGGTGCTGGATGCCCACCGCATCAGGCTTCTGCCCAAGCTGGCGGCTGACTGAGCGCGAGGTGGAATGGGGCTACCGGCCGAGTATCCACCCCTCCCAACTCGCAATCACCGGATGTTCTTCGGTGCGCTCGCGCTGGCGTCCGTCAACAACCTCAATCATGCCCAGAAGCCCCAGCAGAGCGTCGAACCGGTCCTCGCCGCTCTCGCCTGCGCCGAAACCGTCAGCCAGCTCTGCGGCAGCCTGGGCCGTGAAGGTAACGCCATGGCGATTCGCCTGCGGATTCCGACGAAGCCGGCCATGCATTCCAACTTGAATCCGGCCACTGATTCCGAATTGAAGCCGGCCAGCGTTCCGATTTGATGTCGGCC